>NZ_PQSR01000062.1 GCF_002920635.1 Streptomyces sp. Ru72
GTCACCACGAGGGTGCGCCCGCCGTGGCGGGCCGCGGCCACGAGGGTGTTGCCCGCGTGGCTGGTGTAGCCGTTCTTGATGCCGATCAGCCCCGGGTAACGCTCGACACCGTCGGCGCCGGTCAGCAACCGGTTGGTGTTGCGGATCCCGTACGACCCGCCGTCGCCGGGGAACGTCGACTCCGCCAGGGAGCAGTACCGGGCGAAGTCGGGATTGCGCAGCCCTGCCCTCCCGAACACCGCGAGGTCGTAAGCCGACGACACCTGCCCGGGGGCGTCGTAGCCGTCCGGCGACACGACCTGGGTGTCGTAGGCGCCCAGTTGCCGCGCCTTGGCCTGCATCCGGCGGACCGTGGTCTGCACGCCGCCGTTGAGCGCGGCCAGCACATGCACCGCGTCGTTGCCGGAGTGCAGGAAGACCCCCTTCCACAGATCGCTCACCCGGTAGGTGAGCCCCTCTCTGACCCCGACGAGGCTGCTGCCCGGCCCGATGTCCGCCAGCTCCCGCTCGGTGACGGTGTGCCGGGTGCCGGCGGGCAGCGCCGGCAGCACGGTGAGCGCGAACAGGGTCTTGAGTGTGCTCGCGGGCGGCAGCGGACGGTGCGCGTCGTGCGCGGCGAGCACGTCACCGGTGTCGGCGTCGGCAACCAGCCACGACAGCGCCGAGACAGAGGGGACCTCGGGGGCTCCCGCGCGCGGCCGCACCTGAGTGCCGGGCCCGTACAGGAGCGGCGAATACGACGCGGCGGGCCCGGGAGCGCCCGAGCCGGTGCCCGTCAGAGCGGCGGCGGGCAGCGGCGTGAGGGCCGACATGCCGACCGCGCCGAGTGCGCAGCAGGAGAGGAGGGCGCGAGTGGAGAATCCGATGGTCATACCGTTCACCGTAGGAACGGTGAGCGGGCCTCCGCCCGGTCGGCGTGAGCCGAGTGGGGGCATCGTGCACCCGGATGCCTGACGCCGGGACGTGTTCGGCCGGCCGGATCAGCCGGACGGCAGCGTGGGCTGGACCTGACGCAGGAACGCCGCGTTGTCGGGCGTCGCCCGCAACCGCTCCAGCAGGGTCTCGACGGCGGGCTGCCCCTGGGACTGCAGCGCGCGGCGCAGCCCTCGTACGGTTGCCAACTCGCCCGGAGCCAGCAGGAGTTCCTCTCGGCGGGTACCGGACGCGGCGATGTCGACGGCCGGGTGGATACGGCGGGCGGCCAGGGCGCGATCGAGGCGCAGCTCCATGTTGCCGGTGCTCTTCAGCTCCTCGAAGAAGAACTCGTCGGCCCGGGAGCCGGTCTCGACCAGGGCGGTGGCCAGGATCGTGAGCGAGCCGCCCTCCTCGGCCAGACGGGCGGCGCCGAAGAAGCGCTTCGGGCCGTGCAGGGCGGATGCGTCGACGCCGCCGCTGAGGGTGCGGCCACCGGAGGCGGCCGCGTTGTTGTGGGCCCGGCACAGCCGGGTCAGAGAGTCCAGCAGGACGACGACGTCCCGGCCCTGCTCGACCAGTCGCTTGGCGCGCTCGACGACGGTTTCGGCGAGCGCGATGTGCTGCTTCGGCGTGCGGTCGAACGTGGAGGCGTACACATCACCCCGCACCGAGCGCCGCATGTCGGTGACTTCCTCGGGCCGCTCGTCGAGCAGCACGACCATCAGGTGGCACTCGGGGTGGTTCCCTGCGACGGCCGCGGCGATCTGCTGGAGCAGCACGGTCTTGCCGGTCTTGGGCGGGGCGACGATCAGCCCGCGCTGGCCCTTGCCGACGGGTGAGAGAAGGTCCATCACGCGTCCGCCCAGGCCCGACGCCGGGTGTTCGAGCCGCAGCCGCTCACGCGGGTGCAACGGGGTGAGGTCGCGGAAGTGCGGACGGCCTTGTAGTTCCTCGGGGAGCCGGCCGTTGACCAGCGCGACCTCGGTGAGGGAGCGCCCGGCACGGGTGCCGGCGAGAGCGTCGCCCCTGCGCAGCCCATGACGGCGGATCAGGGCGGGTGACACGGGAAGGTCGGTGGGCGAGGCGAGGCAGCTTTCGGCACGCAGATGCCCCTTCCCTCCGGCCTCGATGTCGAGGACTCCGGTGACGGTCCGAGGCGTCCGCTCCTGCTGGATCGGGGGGTGTTCGAGTGTGGTGGTCATGGAAGGCCTTTCAGGAAAGGGAGGGAAGGAGGGAAGGAGGGAAGGAGAGAGCCGGGAGGCGGCAGGGTCACGCCCCGCGACGGCGAGGAACGGCACCTCGGGTACGGCGTACAACGCACTGCCTGACGAGGTGGTGTCGGAAAGCCGGTGCGCCGGTCGGCAACGACGGGCGGAACGGCGAACGGGGAGAAACAGGCACCGGCGCCCCGGACGGGGCGTACACGAATGCTCACCGCACTGTAGCACTCGGCGGTTCTGTCGGGGAGAACACGGACGGGACGCGGTCTGTTCCCCGCTCAGGTGACGTCCGTGTCGTCCTGCGGAAAGCCGTACCGCCCGAGGAGCCGGACGAAGCAGGCCGCGGTCACGATCCGCCACTGCCGCAGCCCGGACGCGGTGCGCACGAAGCACACCACCTGCTCGTGCCCGCCCGGCCCGACCGGCTGCACAAGACGGCCGGACGGCCGTAGCTGCGCGACCAGCGGCTCGGGCACGTCCGGGAACGCGGCCGAGACGATCACCGCGTCGTACGGGGCGCGGTCGGGCACACCGCCGCTGCCGTCACCGACCCGCAACTCCACGTTCCGCACGCCCTGTCCGGTCAGATTGCCGCGCGCCTGCCGGGCGATGTCCGGTCGCATCTCCACGCTGACCACGTCGCCGGCCAGCCGGGCGAGCAGCGCGGTCTGGAAGCCGAGACCCGTACCGACCTCGAGGACGTGCTCGCTCCCGCTCAGCTCAAGGCTCTCGATCATCGCGGCGGACAGTGACGGCTGCGTGGTGACCTGCCCCTGCCCGATCGGAACGGGTGCGTCCCGATAGGCGGCGGCCGCCTGGGCGGCGGGGACGAACCGGGCCCGGGGCGTCGTCCGCACGGCCTCCAGCAGCCGCTCGTCCCTGATCCCGGCGGCTCTCAGGGCCCGTACGAGATCTTCGGGGCTGCTGGGTACGGAGTGCACGGGGGGCTCACCACCCTCACTGCCAGCGTATACCTGCGCTACGAGCCCCGATGGCGCCGCTTCTCGAGGAAGCGAGAGTCCACCGCCCGCCGGGCACTGTCGACTCCACCCCGGATACCGCCGGCGCCCGATCGGTGGCGGAGAACCCGTGACTCGCCTCGCCGCTGCGCGGGTTGACGACCACCGGAAAGCGGCCGCCTCGGACGGGTGTCCGATGTATGGCACCTCCCGGGAAGCCGCCCGATGCGAGCGGTGGGGGACGATCCCTTCCCGGGGTCGGTGCTGTCTTAAGCTGATGCCGATGTTCTCACCGCACGGTCCCACCCTCCGCGAGCTGACCGTCCAGGCGCTGTCGTCGGTCGAGCGCGGCTACGACCTGCTCGCGCCCAAGTTCGACCACACGCCCTTCCGGACTCCGGACGCCGTCCTGGACGCCGTCGAAGGGGAGCTGAAGGGTATGGGGTCCTTCGCGCACGGGCTCGACCTGTGCTGCGGTACGGGCGCGGGGACGGACGTGCTGCGCACGGTCTGCCGCGAGAGCGTCACCGGCGTCGACTTCAGCGCGGGCATGCTGTCCGTCGCACGCGCACGGGTACGGTCCGACGGACCGCCGCACGTCGCGTGGGTGCGCGGTGACGCCCGCGCCCTGCCGTTCGGACCCGTCTTCGACCTGGCGGTGAGCTTCGGCGCGTTCGGCCACTTCCTGCCGCGCGAGCTGCCCGGTCTGTTCGCCGAGGTGCACTCCGTCCTGCGGCCCGGCGGACGGTTCGTGTTCCCCATCGGCGCCCCGCCGTCCCCCGCCTCGCCCTGGTACTGGGCGCTGCTCGGCTTCGACACCGCGATGCGGGTGCGCAACGCCCTGTGGCGGCCCTCGTTCGTCATGTACTACCGGACGTTCCGCTTCGGTGACGTCCGGCGCGAGCTGACCCGCGCCGGATTCACCGTGGAGCACCGGGCGCTGACGGACTTCGGCCACCGGCCCGACGGCAGCCCGCGCTGCCGGCTGATCGTGGCCACCCGGACCTGACCGGGCCCGCGCCGGCCTCGGCCGGATCTTCCCGGCGTCAGAAACGCGACGGCAGCCAGCGCAGCTTGACCCCCTGCTGGTGGGCGCCCCCGCCCTCGTGGTCGTTGAAGTCGTACACCTCGATCGTCTTCTCCTCGTGCGCCCACGCGTTGAACGCGGCGAACACCGTCGACGGCGGACACGTCTGGTCCTCCAGCGCCGCCGAGAACAGCGCGGGCGCCCGGCCGCGCGCGGCGAAGTGCACGCCGTCGAAGTACGACAGCGTCCGCATCACCTGCTCGGTACGGCCGCGGTGCGTCTTGAGGTAGCTGCCGATCTCCCGGTACGGGTGGCGGTCCGTGATCGTCGTCGCGCGCGGGAAGTCGCACAGGAACGGCACGTCCGGCGCGACGGCCACCAGGTCCGGGACGAGACCGCCGACCGCGATCGTGATACCGCCGCCCTGGCTGCCGCCGACGGCCGCGGTACGGGAGGCGTCGGTCAGCGGATGCGCACGGGCCGCCTCCACGGCGCGCACGGCATCCGTGAACACCCGCCGGTAGTAGTAGCTTTCAGGGTCCTCGATCCCGCGCGTCATGAACCCGGGGAAGGACGGTGCGCTGCCCACCGGGTCCGGCGTCTCACCGCCGCCCCACCCGCTGCCCTGCCCCCTCGTGTCCATCACGAAGTGCGCGAAACCCGCCGACGCCCACAGCAGATGCTCGTGCGGAAGGGCACGCCCGCCGCCGTAGCCGACGAACTCCACGACCGTCGGCAGCGGACCCTCGACGGAGACCGGCACGGTCAGCCACCCCTTCACCGGGTGGCCGCCGAACCCGGCGAACGTCACGTCGTAGACCTGAACCGTCCTCAGCCCCGTCTCGACGGGCTCGAAACGGGCGCCCAGGTCGTGCTCGCGGGCCTCCTGGAGCGTCTTCGTCCAGAACGCGTCGAAGTCCGCGGGCTCGGCGGACGCACTTCGGTACTTGCGGAGTTCGTCCAGCGGCAGGTCGAACAGGGCCATGAAAAACCACCTTTGACGTCGGGTGCGGATGATCACACCGTACGGTGGCCGTCACAGACCCGCCAGACCCTCATCGGCCTCCCTGTGAGCGCGGTCAGGCCGTCCGCCGCCCCCACTCGGGCCCGGTGCGGGCCCACTCGGCCTCCCACTCCGCCATGCGGTGCCGCTCGGCGACCCGCCTGGTCACGGCGCGAGCCAGGAGTACCGTCCCGGCCATGCCGCCCGCGGCCCACACACCGGCCGTCAGGGCGTGCTGCCACACCGCGCCGTCACTCGGTGGCGGGGCGACCCCGCGATCCTGGGAGTCCAGCCACACCGGCACCCGGTCGCCGCTGCGCGAACCCGCCGGGACCTCGGCGATCGTGGCCAGCGTGCCCTTGCCCGGCTCGCTCCAGCGCACCTTCGCCGGGAACAGGGGCTGCTTCCCGCCCTGGGTCGCGGGCGCGGCGGCCGGCGCGTCCTCGGCGAGCACCGCGGTCACCTGGTGACGTTCGGCGCGCTGGGCCACCTGCGTGGCGTGCCCCTGCTGGTACGCCCGCCAGCCCACGGCCGTGCCGACGAGCGGCGCCCCGACACACAGCAGCACGGCGACGATCAGCGCCGTCCACGCCTCGACGACATCGCAACGGCGGCGCAGCGGATTGCGCTTCCAGCGCCAGCCGCGCACCCGGGTTCGCATCTCGACCTCCTTGCCGCCGTGCCCCGCCGACGGGTCGGTGCGCGGCGGGCGTCGCCACTTAGCGCAGGGCCCGGGGTACCTTCCGTGGCCGGGGGCGGACCGTCCCCGGCGGAACGTGTCCGACACGAAGCGGCGTGTGAAGCGGCTTTTATGCCCATTCTCCCTCTCGGGCGAAGTTCCCGGACCTGTGGCCACGAAACCTTGGCCGCCACCGCGGCGACACCCCGCTCCCGGTGCGCCGGGACGCTCTCCGGGGCCGGTCGTTGCAGGCGTATGAACTCTCCCGGCGCCCGGGAATAGCCGCCCGGTGATCTTCCTTGCGCTGTAGTGGCCGGGACCGGTGGCTCCTGCGACGGGTGGTCCGGCGACAGCGAAGGAGAGTGAGGCAGGACATGCCCAAGGCGTACGCATACACCCGCTACGGCGGCCCCGAGACGGAGACGTTCATCGACGCGGACCGGCCCAGCCCCGGCCCCGGACAGCTCCTCGTCGCGGTGCGGGCGGCGGGCGTCAACCCCGTCGACTGGAAGCTGCGCTCGGGCTTCCGGCGCCCCGGCGACAGCGGCACGCCCGAGTTCCCGGTGGTGTTCGGCAGCGAGGCCGCCGGCGTCGTCGAGGAGATCGGCGAGGGCGTGACCGGTTTCGCCGTCGGGGACGCGGTGTTCGGCAACACCGTGGCCGGCGGATACGTCGAACATGCGCTGCTGCCCGCGACGGTGACCGCGCATGTGCCGAGCGGCCTGTCCCTCACGGACGCAGCGGTCCTGCCGGTCGCCGCGGCCACCGCCTACGACGGCATCCGGCAGCTCGGCCTGCCCGCCGGTGCGACCCTGCTGGTCACCGGCGCCGGCGGGGGAGTCGGCGTCGCGGCCGTGCAGATCGCCCGCGCCTTCGGCCTGCGCGTCGTCGGCACGGCGAGCGAGGGCAAGAAGGACTTCGTCGAGCAGCTCGGCGCCGTCCACGTCCCCTCGGGCACGGATCTCGCCGCGCGGGTGCGGGCGGCCGCACCGGACGGCGTCGACGGCGTCTACGACCTCGTCGGCGGCGACGTGCTGGAGGAGACGGCGACCCTGCTGACCGACCGCTCCAAGCTGATCACGGCGGGGGCGGTCCCGGAGGACGTCGAGCGGCTGGGCGGTGCACGGGTGGAGCGAGCCCGTACCGCGGCAGTGCTCGGAGAGGTGGCACGGCTGGTCGTGGCCGGCGACCTGAACCCGTATGTCACACGGACCTTCCCGCTCGAACAGGCCGGGGAGGCCCTGCGCCTGGTGGAGGACGGGCACGCCCGCGGCAAGGTCGTGATCGAGGTCGCGGCATGAGTGAGAACGTGCTCGACAACCCGGCGCTCACCTCCCTCACCGGCCCGCACGCCCACTTCGCGGAGCGCCGCGGCCGCATCCTGCGCTACCCCGTCGACGTGTCGCCGTGGGTCGCTCTGCCGGACGATCCGGACGCCGACGACTGGGCCGACCTCGCGGCACTGGCGGGTCCTGGCGCGCAGGCCCCGCTCCCCGGCTTCCGCGGGGAGGTCCCGGACGGCTGGGAGATCACCTTCGCCCTGGACGGCGTGCAGCTCGTCGACGACGGGATCGCCGCCGCGCCCGACCCGGAGGCCGTACGGCTCACTGCGGCCGACGTGCCCGAGATGCTGGACCTGGTGGCGCGCACGCGGCCCGGCCCGTTCCTGCCGCGCACCATCGAACTGGGCACCTACCTGGGCATCCGCCGGGGCGGGGCGCTGGTCGCCATGGCGGGCGAACGGCTGCACCCGCCGGGCTGGACCGAGATCAGCGCCGTGTGCACCGATCCGGCGTTCCGCGGGCAGGGCCTGGCCACCCGGCTGGTCCTGGCGGTCGCGCACGGCATCCGCGAGCGTGGCGAGACCCCGTTCCTGCACACCGGCGCGGGCAACACGGGCGCCATCCGCCTCTACGAGTCCCTGGGCTTCCGCCTGCGGCGGACGACGAGGTTCCTGTCGGCGCGGGTTCCCGAGCGGCTGGGGGACGAGCAGGTGGTGGGGACCTGACGGCGGGCCCCGGGGGTTCGCCGCAGGCGGGCCTCTCCCGTCGCTCGCCGTCAGCCTGCTGCCGGGGTGGGCGGCCCGACGGGTGTGGTGGCGGCCGCGGCGTTGTAGCGCAGCAGGTAGGCCGCGAAGCGTTCCAGGTCCTGCTCCGGCCAGCCCGCGAGCCGCTCCCGGAAGGCCTCCCGGCGGCTCTCCGTGACCTGGGCGAGAATCCGCGTGCCGGCCTGGGTCAGCCGCAGCACCTGGACCCGGTGGTCGTCCGGATCCTGCCGCCGCTCGATCAGCCCGGCCCGCTCCAGCGCGGTCACCTGCCGGCTCACCGTGGACTTGTCCAGGGCGTAGTGCGCGGCCAGGTCGGTCGCCCGGCAGCCGCCGCTCTCCTCCAGGTGCCCGAGCAGCGTGTACGAGACCAGGGACAGCTCCGGGTGCATACGGCCGGCCGAGGCCCGGGCGCGCCGGGCGAACACCGTCATCTCGCGCTGAATGGTCTCGACGGCGGCGTCCGCGGCGGACGCGGCGATGGCGCGCTGTGTCTGCACGGGGACCTCCCTCGTCGCTCAGTTGTAGAATACAACTTGAGCCGGCGCGGTCGTCTCCGCGGGGGCGTCTCCGCGGTCGAAGGGGGCTTGCGCGAACGTCCCTCCTGCTAGGGTGTTCGTCCTGGCCGCGGACCGTCCCGGCCGGTGTGGCCGAGGAGGTGAGTCCCATTACCGCTGTGTCGGCTCGGGTGCTCTCCCACCTCAGGACGGCGCGGACCACCGCCGCCGGCTGACCGCGAGCGCGCCCTTCGGTCCACCGGAAGGCTTTCTCGGCTCCATGCCACCACTGTCACGTTCCCACCTCGTCTCCGCGCTGCGTTCCGCCGGCTGTGTCTTCGCCGAGGACGAGGCGGAGTTGATCCTGTCCACCGCCCGCACGCCCGACGAGGCCGCGCGCATGGTCGACCGGCGCATCCTGGGGCTTCCCCTGGAACACGTCCTGGGCTGGGCCGAGTTCCACGGCCTGCGCATCGCGATGGAGCCGGGCGTCTTCGTGCCCCGCCGACGCACGGAGTTCCTTGTCGAACAGGCCCTCGCCGTCTCTCGCGGCGCCCGTCTCGTCGTGGACCTGTGCTGTGGCTCGGGGGCGGTCGGCGCGGCACTGGCGGCCGGGCTCGACCGGCCCGAACTGCACGCCGCCGACATCGACCCGGCCGCCGTGCGCTGCGCCCGCCGCAACGTCGCCGCGTACGGCGGCCGGGTCCACGAGGGCGACCTGTTCGCCGCGCTCCCGGACGAACTGCGCGGCCGTATCGACGTCCTGACCGCCAACGTCCCCTACGTCCCCACGGACGAGGTCGCGCTGCTGCCGTCGGAGGCCCGCGACCACGAGCCCCTGACCGCCCTGGACGGGGGCCGCGACGGCCTGGAGGTGCTGCGCCGGGTCACCGCCGAGGCGTCCGCCTGGCTGGCACCCGGCGGCCGTCTGTTCGTCGAGACGAGCGAACGCCAAGTCCCCTCCGCGATCGAGGCGTTCACCCAGGGCGGCCTCGACGTCCGGCTCGCCGTCTCGGCGGAGTTCTACGCGAACGTCCTGATCGGCACCCGCCGCTAGACCCGGCAGGCAACGTTCGCCCGTCAAGGAGCGGCGTCCGGTGCCTGCTCTGGGGGCACCCCCTGCTCGAAGAGCTTGGGGGAGTGCCGGGCCGGGCGTCGCGACGGGGCGAGCGTCGCCTGCTGGGGCGCTAGTTGGCCAACGAGTCCAGGAACTCCCGGACGATCGCGTTGAAGGCGTCGGGCCGTTCCATGTTGGGGTAGTGCGCGGTGCCTTCCACGAGCGTGGCCCGGCCGTGGGCGACGGTGCGTACCAGCCGCTCGGCCATGCGGATGTGGTCGGGTGAGTCGACACCGCCGTTGACGGCCAGCACGGGTACCTCGATCTTCGCCGCGCGGGCCCAGGTGTCGGTGAGGCGGACCCAGTGGTCCGGCTCGTCGCGGGTGTGCTTGGCGATCGTCGACCGGGCCATCTCCCGTACCCGCCGGTCGACTTCCGCGTCGACGTCCTCGGCCGTGCGCTGCGGTCCGTACGTGAACCGTGCGAGCGCGTCCACGAAGGCGTCGATGTCGCCTGTGCCGAGCGCCTGCCAGTACGCGGAGTTGGCGGCCTGCGTCCACGGGTCCCGGAAGTCGGGCTCACTCGTGCCGACGCCACTGACGACGAGGGCGCCGACGAGGTCCGGGTGTTCCAGGGCGGTGTCCACCGCGATCGCTCCGCCCATCGACAGCCCGACCAGGGTCGCGGGGCCGGTGCCGAGGTGGCGCAGCAGCGCGGCGAGGTCGTCGGTGTGGCGGAACGGCCGCGTCGCGTTCGAGGACGCCCCGTGGCCGCGCGCGTCCGGGGCGATCACCCGGTGGGTCCGCGCGAACACCGGGATCTGGTCCTCCCACATCCGGTGGTCGAGGAAGCCACCGTCAGCAGCACCAGCGGCGCCCCCGCACCCACGTCGCGGTACACCAGCGGGCCGTCGTCGGTCTCGAAGGTCTTCAGTGTCTCCACCGTGTCCGTCATGACAACCAAGGTGTCAACTTCTCGAGAGTTTGACAACCTAGGTGTCATAATCGGCGGTGTGACCGAACAGAACGCGCCACTCGCCCCGGATGCCCTCGCCCCCCGTCTCATGGAGGTCTTCGCCCTGGTGGGCCCGCTGTACCGGCGGGTGCAGCGCAAGGTGGAGCAGGCCGAGGCGATCGAGGGCGTCTCCGTCGGCGTACGCGCCGTTCTGGCGCTGCTGTGCGGCCACGGGCCCATGACCGTCCCGCAGATGGGGCGCGCTCAGGCGCTCAGCAGGCAGTTCGTGCAGCGGATGGTCAACGAGGCGGCGGCGCGCGGGCTGGTCGAGAGCCTCCCGAACCCCGCCCGCAAGCGCTCCCCGCTGTTCCGGCTCACCGGCGAGGGGCAAGCGGTGATCGACGCCGTCACCGCCCGCGAATACGCCCTGCTGCGGCAGGTGCGCGGCCACCTCACCGAGGCCGATCTGCAGGCGTGCCTGCGCGTGCTGACCGGGATGCTCGACCTCTTCGACGACGTGGACGTGGACTGAGGCGGCCGGTCACTATGACCTCTCCGGGTTTATGCAACTAGTTGCACAAACTGGTGGCCGTCGTCTACAACAGACGCACGACACGCCGCACGGAGGGCCCCATGAGCCGCTACCCGCACCTGCTGACCCCGCTCGACCTGGGCTTCACCACGCTGCCCAACCGCGTGCTCATGGGCTCGATGCACGTGGGCCTGGAGGAGGCCGAGCGCGGCTTCGAGCGCATGGCCGCGTTCTACGCGGAGCGGGCGCGCGGGGGAGTGGGGCTCATCGTCACCGGCGGTATCGCCCCCAACGAGGCCGGGCGCCCGTACGAGGGCGGTGCCAAGCTCACCACCGACGCGGAGGCCGAACAGCACCGCGTCATCACCGACGCCGTGCATCGCGAGGGCGGGCGGATCGCGATGCAGATCCTCCACTTCGGCCGCTACGCCTACCACCGCGACCTCGTCGCGCCGAGCGCCCTCCAGGCGCCCATCAGCCCGTTCGTCCCGCATGCCCTCACCGACGCCGAGGTCGAGCAGACCATCGACGACTACGCGCGCGCCGCCCGCCTGGCCCGGCAGGCCGGGTACGACGGCGTCGAGATCATGGGCTCCGAGGGCTACCTCATCAACGAGTTCATCGCTGCGGGCACCAACCGGCGCACCGACCGCTGGGGCGGCTCCTACGAGAACCGGATGCGGTTCCCGGTCGAGATCGTGCGCCGCGTCCGCGAGTCGGTCGGCGAGGACTTCATCGTCGTCTACCGGCTCTCCATGCTGGACCTCGTCCCCGGCGGCTCGTCCCTGGAGGAGGTCGTCACCCTCGCCAAGGCGGTCGAGGCCGCCGGAGCCACGATCATCAACACCGGCATCGGCTGGCACGAGGCCCGTATCCCCACCATCGCCACCTCCGTGCCGCGCGGCGCGTACGCCTGGGTGACCAAGAAGGTCATGGGAGCCGTCTCGGTGCCGCTGGTGACGACCAACCGCATCAACACGCCCGAGCTGGCCGAGCAGTTGATCGCCGAGGGGTACGCCGACATGGTGTCCCTGGCCCGCCCGATGCTCGCCGACCCGGACTTCGTCGCCAAGGCCGCGGCCGGGCGGCCCGAGACCATCAACACCTGCATCGGCTGCAACCAGGCCTGCCTCGACCACACCTTCAGCGGGCAGATCACCTCCTGCCTGGTCAACCCGCGTGCCTGCCACGAGACCGAACTCGTCCTCGCCCCGACCCGGCTGCGCAAGCGCGTCGCCGTCGTCGGCGCCGGCCCCGCCGGACTGGCCTGTGCCGTCTCCGCCGCCGAGCGCGGCCACGACGTCACGCTCTACGAGGCGGCGGGCGAGATCGGCGGCCAGCTCAACGTGGCCCGCAAGGTGCCGGGCAAGCAGGAGTTCGACGAGACCCTGCGCTACTTCCGCACCCAGCTGGACCTGCGCGGCGTGGACGTCCGGTTGAACACCCCTGTCGCCGCCGGTGATCTGTCCGGATACGACGAGATCGTCGTGGCGACCGGTGTCACCCCCCGCACCCCCGACATCCCCGGCGCCGACCACCCCCGCGTCCTCGGCTACCTCGACGTGCTGCGGGACGGCGCGCCCGTCGGTGACCGCGTGGCGATCCTGGGCGCGGGCGGCATCGGGTTCGACGTCGCCGAGTACCTCACCGACGGCGGCGACAAGGCGAGCGAGGACCCGGCAACGTACTTCCGCCACTGGGGCTCGACATGGACTACCGCGCCCCGGGCGGCCTCGCCGCACCCGAGCGCCCCACCCCGCCGCGCACCGTCCACCTCCTCCAGCGCAAGACCTCCAAGGTCGGCGCCGGGCTCGGCAAGACCACCGGCTGGATCCACCGCACCGAGCTGAAGCACCGGGGTGTGACCATGGTGCCGGGTGTCGGCTACGACCGGATCGACGACGCCGGGCTGCACATCACCGTGGACGGGGAGAGCCGCGTCCTTCAGGTCGACACGATCGTCCTGTGCACCGGGCAGGAGCCGCGCCGGGACCTGTACGAGGAGCTTCTCGCCGCGGGCCGCACCCCGCACCTCATCGGCGGTGCCGACGTGGCGGCCGAACTGGATGCCAAGCGTGCGATCAAGCAGGGCACGGAGCTGGCCGCGGCACTGTAGGAGCCGGAGCCGGTCCCTAGGATGAGGCCATGTCCCTCCCGCACGCGATCCTGACCGCCCTGCTGGAGAAGCCGTCGTCGGGGCTCGAACTGACCCGTCGGTTCGACCGGTCGATCGGCTACTTCTGGTCGGCCACCCACCAGCAGATCTACCGGGAGCTGGGACGCCTCGAGAGCGACGGCCTGATCCGCGCCCTGCCCGCCGAACAACCGGCCCGCGGGCAGAAGAAGTCGTACGAGGTCCTGCCGGCCGGCCGTGCCGAACTCGCCCGCTGGACGGCCGCCTCCCAGGACCCCAAGCCCCACCGGGACGTGCTGCTGCTGCGCCTGCGCGCCGCCGCCGTCGTCGGCACCGAGGGGATGGAGGCGGACCTGCGCCGCCATCTCGACCTGCACCGGCGTCAGTTGGCCGAGTACCGGGAGATCGAGGAACGTGACTTCGGGCCCGGACGTGACGCGGCGCGGGACCGCCTCCAGCACCTCGTGCTGCGGGCGGGCATCGACCTGGAGACCTTCTGGATCCAGTGGCTCACCCATGCCCTGGAGGAGTTCCAGGAGCTGCCCGCACCCGATTAGCGGATCCGTCCGCACCCGGACAGCCCAACCGGGTCCCGCGGGCGGGGCGGCATTGGCCGGGGCGCGCGCGGGCTACGTATGCTGGTGCCCTGCGCGGCGTGAACTCACTTGCCTTACAAGGCAGTTCGTGCCGACGGCGCGGTCCGCTGTCGTCGCTGATCCCGCGCCGGCGAACGCGGCCGAGGGCCGGGGCCGTTCCGCCCCCGCCCTCGGCCGCACCATCCCGACGACCGGGTGTCCCGTCACTCCTTCCGGTAGGAGTACGCCTCCCTGGCCGCCGCCTCCACCGCCGCCAGATCGGCGCCCGTCGACGCTGTGACCAGCGCGGCGACCGCGCCCTCGACGAACGGGGCGTCGACGGCCCGGGTGTTCGGCGGCAGCTCGTCGCCCTCCGCGAGCAGCGCCTTCACGGTGAGGACCGCGCTGCCCAGGTCCATGAGGATCGCGACCCCAGCCCCCCGGTCGACGGAGGCCGCCGCGGCGGACACCAGCTCGGAACTGGTTCCGAACCCACCGTCCGCCGTGCCGCCCGCCGCGGCGACGGGCGCGGTGGCCCCGCCTCCCGACAGCGCCTTCGCCAGTGTCGCCACCGACTCGGCGACCGCCGGGCTGTGCGAGACGAGCACGATCCCGACCATCTTCTCCGTGACGTCACTCACCGGAGGCCTCCACGAGCGCCGCGATCAGCAGGGCGGAGGAGGTGGCGCCGGGATCCTGGTGCCCGATGCTTCGCTCACCCAGATAGCTCGCCCGGCCCTTGCGGGCCTGCAACGGGGTCGTCGCCACGGCACCCTCCTCGGCGGCGGCCGCCGCCGCCCGGAAGGAGGTGGCGAGCGCGTCCACCGCGGGCACCAGGGAGTCGACCATGGTCTTGTCGCCGGGCGCGGCCCCGCCGAGCGTCATCACCGCGTCCACGCCCGCCCGCACGGCGTCCGTCAGCTGTTGCTCGGTCACCTCGGTGGCGTCCCCGAGAGCCTTGCCGGTGCGGCGCAGCAGCGTCCCGTACAGCGGGCCGGAGGCACCGCCGACCGTCGAGATCAGCTGACGGCCCGCGAGCTGGAGAATCGCACCGGGGGTGTCCGGCGCCTCCTTCTCCAGCGTGGCCGTGACAGCGCGGAAGCCGCGCTGCAGGTTGCTGCCGTGGTCCGCGTCGCCGATCGGTGAGTCGAGCGCGGTCAGCCGCTCGGCCTCGCGGTCGACGGACGCGGCGGCCGCCGTCATCCAACGGCGGAAGAAGTCGGCGTCGAGCACTGCATCTCCTTGCCTGATACGAACGTTGACCTCACTCGTCTGCCCCACGACCGGCCCGGCGGACAGATCGCTCACAGGCCCCAGCGCAGCGCCGGCGTGCTCACCGGCGCGTCCCACAGCCGCAGCAGCTCCTCGTCGATCTGACACAGGGTGACCGAGGCGCCGGCCATGTCGAGGGAGGTGACATAGTTGCCGACCAGCGTGCGGGCCACCGGGACGCCACGCTCGGACAGCACCCGCTGCACCTCCGCGTTGTAGCCGTACAGCTCCAGCAGCGGGGTGGCGCCCATGCCGTTGACCAGGACCAGCACCGGGTTGCGCGGCTGAAGGTCGTCCAGGACGGCGTTCACCGAGAAGTCGGCGATCTCCCCTGAGGTCATCATCGGGCGCCGCTCACGGCCCGGCTCGCCGTGGATGCCGATGCCCAGCTCCAGCTCGCCGGGCGGCAGGTCGAAGGTGGGGGTGCCCTTGGCGGGTGTGGTGCAGGCGCTGAGGGCGACACCGAAGCTGCGGGAGTTCTCGTTGACCTGCCGGGCGATGGACTGCACCCGTTCCAGCGGCTGTCCCTCGTCGGCCGCGGCCCCCGCGATCTTCTCCACGAACAAGGTGGCGCCGGTGCCGCGCCGTCCCGCCGTGTAGAGGCTGTCGGTGACGGCGACGTCATCGTTCACCAGGACCTTCGCGACCTGGATGCCCTCGTCCTCGGCGAGCTCGGCCGCCATGTCGAAGTTCAGCACGTCGCCGGTGTAGTTCTTCACGATGAACAGGACGCCGGCGCCACTGTCCACGGCGGCCGCCGCACGCACCATCTGGTCGGGCACCGGAGAGGTGAACACCTCGCCGGGGCAGGCCGCCGACAGCATGCCGGGGCCGACGAAGCCGCCGTGCAGCGGCTCGTGGCCCGAGCCGCCGCCAGAGACGAGCGCGACTTTTCCGGCGACCGGGGCGTCACGCCGTACGATCACCCGGTTCTCCACATCGACGGCCAGCTCGGGGTGCGCGGCCGCCATGCCCCGCAGCGCGTCGGCGACCACCGTCTCCGGGACATTGATCAGCATCTTCATGGGAGCCTCCTGCGTCCACTCGCTGTCGGCAGTATCGATGTTCGGGCCGCGGTGGTCACGTGTGCGGACGTTCTTCAGCGCGTCCGGCCTGCGCGGGCTGCTCAGCATGAGCATGACCGCTTTCCTGGTTCGAATACCTCGACAAGTGTGATCTGTCTTACCTTCTTCTCGCATTCCCAGACTGAATACGGACATTCCGGAAGCCCGGCTGACCTGCGCAAAGTGGGGGTAAAAGAAATCCCCCTGGAAGAGTCAAATTTCAGGTGACGACCTTCTGTCGAACGGGTCTCGGTTCCTAGCCTGAGCCGCCAATTGCGCGTTAATTCTCTGCTCGGATAGTGAGAGGCCCTTGACATGGTGAACCTGGACCATGCAGCCCCCGATGCCACCCGCGACCGGACCGGTCTACGGCGTGACGTCGGTCTGATCGGACTGATGTGGGCCTCGGTGGGGTCCATCATCGGCTCCGGCTGGCTCTACGGCGCGCACGACGCGGTCATCCAGGCCGGCCCGTCGGCGATCATCTCGTGGGTGATCGGCGCCGTCGCGATCGTGCTGCTGGCGCTGGTGCACGCGGAGCTCGGTGGCATGTTCCCGGTGGCGGGCGGTACGGCCCGCTACCCGCACTACGCCTTCGGCGGACTGGCCGGTATGTCCTTCGGCTGGTTCTCCTGGCTGCAGGCCGCGACCGTGGCCCCCATCGAGGTCATGGCCATGATCGGTTACGCCGGTCACTGGTCCTGGGCGCAGCACTTCCAGCACGCCGACAAGACCCTGACGACCAGCGGACTGCTGGTGGCGATCGTGCTCATGGCGCTCTTCGTCGGGGTGAACTTCTTCGGCGTACGGGCACTCGCGCACACCAACAGCGCCGCGACCTGGTGGAAGATCGCCGTCCCGCTGGGCGCGATCTTCGTCATGGCCGCGACCCACTTCCACCCGGCCAACTTCCACTCCGAGGGCTTCGCACCCTTCGGCGCCAAGGGCGTGCTCGCCGCGATCAGCACCAGCGGCATCATCTTCGCGCTGCTCGGCTTCGAACAGGCCATCCAGCTGGCCGGCGAGAGCCGCAACCCCAAGCGGGACCTGCCGCGCGCCACGCTCGGCTCGGTCGCGATCGGTGCCGTCATCTACGTCCTGCTGCAGGTGGTGTTCATCGCCGCGCTGCCGCACAGCACCTTCGCGCACGGCTGGGCCCACCTCGCGTACAAGGGCGACACCGGCCCGTGGGCCGGCCTCGCGACGCTGGTGGGCCTGGGCTGGCTGGCCTGGGTCCTCTACCTCGACGCGGTCATCTCCCCCGGCGGTACCGGCCTGATCTACACCACCGCCACCTCCCGGGTCTCCTTCGGCCTGGCGAAGAACGGCTACGCGCCGAAGATCTTCGCCAGGACCGACTCGCGCGGTGTGCCGTGGTTCGGTCTCATCATGTCCTTCGTGACAGGTGTGATCTGCTTCCTGCCGTTCCCGAGCTGGCACAAGCTGGTCGGCTTCATCACTTCGGCGAGTGTGCTGATGTACGCCGGTGCGCCGCTGGCTTACGGCGTCTTCGCCGACAAGCTGCCGCACCGTGAGCGGCCGTACCGGCTGCCGGCCGGCAAGGTGATCTCCCCGCTGTCGTTCGTGGTGGCCAACCTGATCATCTACTGGTCCGGCTGGGACACCCTGTGGCGGCTCGGCTTCGCGATCCTCCTCGGCTACGTGCTCCTCGGCGGCTACGCCCTGTACGCCAAGAGCAAGGACCTGCCGGACGCGCCCCGGCTGAACTGGAAGGCCGCCCAGTGGCTGCCTCCCTACCTGGTGGGCATCGGCCTGATTTCCTGGCTCGGCGGCTTCGGTGGCGGCAAGGGCGACATCGGCCTGTGGTGGGACATCCTGGTCATCGCGGTCTTCTCCCTGGTCATCTACTACTGGGCGAAGGCCACCGCCTCCCAGCCCGAGGAGATCGAGCGGAGCATCGAAGAGGTCGTGGTCACCGAGGCCCCGGCCCACTGACCCGAACCCGGACGTGTCCCGTCGGCCACAGCCACCCGGCCGTGGCCGACGGGACACCGTCATGTCCGGGCGACGTCCCGCAGACCACCGTCACCGGGGAGTGCAGGTGAGACGGAAGCCGGCGAAGTCGGCCGTGAACGCGGCGTCGACCAGGTCGCGGGCGTGGATGCCCGCGAAGGCGCCGGTGAACCGCAGCCGGGAGCCGTGGTCGTCGGACAGCCGGCTGAAGTCGAGCGGCGGCCCGACCGGTGTACGCGTGCCCGCCCGCAGGTACCAGAACCGGGCCTCGGCGCCGTCGACGGTGACGCCCAGCGTGACCGGGCCGCGCGCGTCCACGTCGGCCAGGGCCACCTGCCGGAGGTCCTGCTCGTCCCGCTCCACCAGGCTGAGCACGGTACGGCCGGCGCCCCGCCACTGCTGGCCCCGCTGCGGTTCGCCGTCGGGCTCGGCCCAGGTCAGGTCGAGCGACAGATAGGACCGGGTGTCGTACCAGAGGACGAGTCCGGCGGCCTGGGTGAACGTGAGTGGTGCCGCCTCCACCGTGACCTCGGCCTCCGCGCGGTGCTCGGTGATGCGCTGGGCGAGCAGGCTCTGCGCCCACAGCGACTCGGGCCCCTGACGGCCGCGCAGTCGGATCCAGCCCGGACGGCTGGTGGTGTCGGCCCAGGAGGGGTCCGGGTATCCGCGCAGGGTGCTCCAGGGCCAGGACAGCGGCTCGGGCCGCGCGGCCGGCGACCCCGGGTCGGCGTGCGTGGGGACGTCGACCTCGACCAGAGGGTGCAGGCCTCCCTGCCGCAGCCGGGGCCAGCCCTCCGCGTCCCAGGTCACGGCCTGGATCGCCGTCTCGCGGCCGAGGGTGCACCGGGGACCGTCCGGGGTCCGCAGCGGACGGGCCGCCAGATGGCTCATGACCCAGGACCCGTCCGGCGTCTCGACCAGCTCCGCGTGCCCCGCCTTCTGCAACGGCAGCGAGGGATCGTCCCGGCTCGTCAGCAGGGGCTCGGCGCACAACTCGTACGGACCGGTGATCGTGCGGCTGCGCGCCATCCGCACCCCGTGCTCGAACCCCGTCCCGCCCTCCGCCAGGACGAGGTGGTACCAGCCGTCGCGCCGCAGCAGCTTGGGCCCTTCGACGAGCCGTTCGTGCTGGAGGAGCAGATGCGTGTCTCCGAGCGGTGCGAGGGTGTCACGGTCCAGTTCGGTGAGGACGATCCCCGCGAAGCGCTGTCCGCCCGGACGGTGGTCGTTCTGCAGGTTCAGCAGCCACAGCCTGTCATCGTCGTGAAAGAGCGCCGGATCGAAGCCATGGCTGGCGACCCGGCGAGGCACACTCCACTTCCCGTCCACCTCGGTCGCCGTGGTGACGTATGTGTCCATGTCGAAGTACGGCGTTCCGACCGAACGCACGATCGTGTACACCATCCAGAACCGTTCACCGTCCCAGCTCAGTGAGGGCGCCCAGAGGCCCCCCGAGTCCGGGACCCCGGCGAGCGAGTCCCCCGGGGCGGCGCCGCGCACATGGCCCGCGTACGCCCAGTGCGCCAGATCGCGGGAACGGTGGATCGGGATCGTCGGGAACCACTCGAACGAACTCGTGGCCACGTAGTACCAGTCGCCCACCCGGACCAGCGAGGGGTCCGGGGCGAAGCCGCGGATGACGGGATTGCGCAGCACGGTCACTTGAGGGCTCCCATCGTGACGCCGGTCCGCCAGTAGCGGCGCATCGCCACCATCATGATCGCCATCGGCACGATGGACAGCAGTGCGCCGGTCAGCACGAGACCCGTCAGGTCTATGCCGGACTCCATGCGCGTGCCGGACCAGTTGTACAGGCCGAGGTTGAGGGTCCAGTTCTCCTTGCCCCGCAGCACGGTCAGGGGGAGGAAGAAGGCGTTCCAGGTATTGACGAAGGCCAGCAGGAACACCGTCGCGCCGCCCGTCGTCATCATCCGCAGCGCGATGCTGAAGAAGATCCTCAACTCACCGGCGCCGTCGATGCGGGCCGCCTCCAGCAGCTCGTAGGGGATCGTGGCCTCGGTGTACACCTTGGCCAGGTACACGCTGAACGGGTTGATCAGGCAGGGGATCAGCATCGCCCAGGGGGTGTCCACCATGCCGATCGCCGAGAACAGCAGGTAGAGGGGGAGGGTCAGGAGCGCGATCGGGATCAGGAACGAGCCCACGACGCACGCGAAGATCACGCTACGGCCGGGGAACTCGAAGCGGGCCAGGCCGTAGCCCGTGGCGAGGGCGACGAGTGTGCCGCCGAGGGAGCCGACGCCCGCGTACAGCAGCGAGTTCGCCGTCCAGCGCAGGAAGATGCCGTCCTGGTAGGTGAACACCTGGTGCAGGTTGTCCCAAAGATGCCAGCCTGAGAACCACAGGCCGTTGCTCTGGTACAGCGCGGTTCGGTTCTTGGTCGCGGCGACGAGCAGCCACCACACCGGGAACAGGCTGTAGACGCTGGCCAGGATCAGCCCGAGGAGCAGGAAGCGCTGACCGCCCCGCCCGCGGGAGGCAGCGTCCGGGCGCGTCAGGCGCCGGACGCTGCGGGCGGGGGGCCGCTTGGCGGGCGTTTCGGTCAGCACCATCAGTCGGCCTCCTTCGAGGTGAACCGGTAGAAGAGGAAGGAGGCGACGCCCAGGATCAAGGCGAGCAGCACCGACAGGGCCGCCGCGTAGTGGTAGTTGCCGGAGTTGAACGCCTGGTTGTAGATGATCATGATCGGGGTGAAGCTGTCGCTGACCGTCTGCGGGGTGACGTTCCGGAACAGCGCGGGCTCGTTGAAGATCTGCAGCATCTGGATGATCGACAGCAGACCGGTCAGGACCAGCGCCCCGCGCACGTACGGGATCTTGATGCTGCGCGCGATGCGGATCTCGGAGGCACCGTCCAGGCGGGCCGCCTCGAACAGTTCGCGGGGCACGCCCTGCAGCGCCGCGTAGAGGATCACCATGTTGTAGCCGATGCCGTGCCAGGTCAGCAGGTTGCCGATGGACGGCCACACCATCGACGGCGCGAAGAAGTTCCAGTGGAAGCCGAGAAGCTCGCCGAGCGGGGTGAGCGGACCGACGTCCGGGCTGTAGAGGTTGA
Source organism: Streptomyces sp. Ru72 (assembly GCF_002920635.1). Taxonomy (GTDB): domain Bacteria; phylum Actinomycetota; class Actinomycetes; order Streptomycetales; family Streptomycetaceae; genus Streptomyces. Next base: position 20,982 of record NZ_PQSR01000062.1, read on the forward strand.
CCCACATGATCGCCGCGACCACGCCGGGGATCATGTACGGCACCAGCAGCAGGATCCGGAAGCGGCCGGCCACCTTGGAGGTGACCGCGTCCAGGAGCAGCGCCAGCACCAGGCTGATGAACAGCATCACCGGGATCTGGACGCAGGCGAAGACCACCACCCGCAGGATGGAGCCCATGAACGCCGAGTCCGTCAGGCCCTTGGTGTAGTTGTCGAGCCCGGTGAACTCCGTCGTCGAGCCGCCGAGCCCCAGCCCGGACTGCTGCTCGCGGAACAGCGACTGGTAGACGGCGTAGCCGATGGGGAGCAGGTAGAGGAAGACGAAGCCGAGCTGGAAGGGCACCGTGAACGCGGCACCCTTCCAGCGCATGGAGCGAATCATCGAGTCCGCCTCAGCCCTCGACGCTGATGCCGCGGGACTTCAGGTCCTTGACCGTCCACTCCTGCATGTGCGCCAGGAGGTCGGTGACCTTCTCCTGCTTGTTGACGACCTTGGCCCAGCCCGCCTGCATCTCCGTGAACATCGCGGTCCAGTCCGGGCCGAAGGTCCAGTCGGTGGTGACGGTCTTCAGGCTGTCCCTCACGACCTGCTGGGCCGCCTGGTAGTTCTTGCCGAGCAGCTTCTCGGAGGTCGCCTCGGCGACGTACGAGTCACTGTCCGCCAGCGCCGGGAACACGCCGTTGCCGGTCTCCGGGCTCGCCATCGTCTTGACCGCGGTCTGGTCCGTGGACATCCACAGCGCCGCCTCGGCGGCCTTGTCCTGGTTCTTGCACTGCTTGCTCACCAGGGTCACGCTGCCGGTCAGGTTGGTGCCGGCCGGCGTCTTGGGCGCCTCGCCCTTGAACGCCGGCCAGGGGGACAGGGCCCACTTGCCGAAGGACTTGGTGAAGTTCGCGACCATGCCGGACTGCTGCCAGGTGGAGATCTGCCGGGTCGCGGTGCCGCCGTTGTCGTAGTTGCGCTGCACGGCCGCGTAGTCGGCGAACGACAGCTTCGAGTTCAGGTCGTTGTCGATGATCTCCTGGATCACCTGGGCGGCCTTCAGGGACCCCGGGTCCTGGAAGTTCACCTTCCAGGAGTTGCCGTCGATGGCGTACCAGTGCGCCCCGGCCTGCATCGCGAGCACCTCGAGCGTGCTCGGGTCCTCGCCGGCGAAGTTGGTGATCTTGATGCCGTGCTGCTTCAGCACCTTGCCGGCGGCGATGAAGTCGTCCCAGGTCGCGGGGGCCTTCAGTCCGTACTTCTGGAAGATGTCCGTGCGGTAGATCGTGAAGTTCGGCGCCGAGCTGGTGGGAACGCCGTACATCTTGCCCTGCACCTGTGCGCTCGCCCAGGAGCCGGGGTTGAACTTGTCCTTGCTGGACTCGACGTACCGGGTGATGTCGGCGAGGGCGCCCTGCGACACCCAACTGGTCACGTACTCGGCGGTGTTCTGCACCAGGCAGGGCGCGTTGCCCGCCTTGACGGCGTTGGTCAGCTGCTTCTGCATGGTCAGCTGATCGGTGACCTTGGTGTACTTGAGCTTGATGTCCTTGTGGGAGGCGTTGAACGCCTTGACGACGGCCTCCTGGCCGTTGGCCCAGCCCCAGAAGTCGAGGGTGACCGGGCCGGACGACTTCGACGACGCGTCGCCGCCCGAGTCGGATCCGCCGCAGGCGGAGAGCAGGCCCGTCAGCGCGATACCCGCGACGGCGGCGTGGGCGAACCTTCTCCGGGAGCTGGTGAAGTTCATCTGACCGTGATCCTTCGGAATGTAGGCGTTCTCAGATCGAGAGGACGGCGGCTCGGTGTTGGCCAGGAACAGCGGCCGGGAAACCGTCGGCTCGCGGTTGCGGGGGGTCGGCCAAGTCGAATGGGTAGTAAGCGGTTGCGGTGGACCGTAGGACGAAACGACGTCCCTAGCAAGAGGTCGAGCGGAAATCGTTACGGCCGGTTGTCCGTCGGGTAAGGCGGGCAGCCCACCGCGACGCGCCGTGCCGGCTCGTCGTCTTCGCAGGTCAAAGCCGCTTGAGCGGGACGCGCACGCAGTCTGTCAGGTGCAGTGAGCGGTTCGGGGAAAGTCTCTCGAGGTGTGCTGAAACCGTTTACGAAACACTCGGCAGCCCGTGCTACGGCCGTCGCTTCGGCGGCTGCACCGAGTTGCGCACGACGACGTGGGTGCCGAGCACCAGATGGTCGCCGTCGCTTCCCTTTCGGCGGCCCGCGCCGCTCTCGCGCCGGTCGGCCACGGCGCGCAGCGCGACCCGGCCCATCTCCTCGTACGGCACGTGCACGGTGGTCAGTTGAGGGGTGAGCTGGGAGGCGAGCGGGATGTCGTCGTAGCCGACGATGGAGACGTCCTCGGGCACGCGCAGGCCCGCCGTGCGCAGCGCCTGCATGGCACCGGCGGCGACCACGTCGGTCCCGGCGAGGACGGCGGTGAAGTCCGGCGTGTCGTGCAGGGCCGCCTCGACGGCCGTGTACCCGTGCTCGTCGTCGTACGGGCCGTGCCGCACCAGGCCCGGGTCGAACGGCACCCCGTACGCCTCGAAAGCCCGCTGTGCGCCCCTCAACCTGCCCTGTGCGGTGGTGAGTTCGGCGGGACCGGGCAGTACCAGCACACGGCGGTGCCCGGCCGACAGCAGATGGCTCGCCATCGCGTAGGCGCCGCCCTCGTTGTCGTAGTCCACCGTCGTCGCGGGCACGTCGCCCTCCAGCGGCGGCCTGCCGACCAGCACCAGGTGAGAGCCGGCCGCGTCCAGGGAGCGGGCGAAGCGGGCCATCCTCAGCTGGTACTCGTCGTAGTCGTAGGCCCCGCCGAGCAGGACCACCGCGGCCACGCCCTGCTGGCGCATGAGGTTCACCAGCGCCAGCTCCCGCTCGGGGTCGTCCCCGGTGGTGCCCACCAGTGACAGCCAGCCGCGCAGCGAGGCGGCACCCTCCACGCCCTTGGCGACGTGAGCGAAGGCGGCGCCCGTGATGTTGTTGAGCAGGATCGCGACGGTCGGTGTGCCGCCGCCGGCCAGCGAACGGGCGTGGGCGTTGGTGACGTAGTCCAGGTCCCGTACGACCTTCATCACCCGGCGGCGCAGCTCGTCGGAGACCGGGTAGTTGCCCGACAGGACGCGCGACACGCTGGCGACCGACACACCCGCCCGTTCCGCCACGTCGCGGATGGTGGCTCGTCCTGACTCGGCCGGCGCCTTGCGCTGACTCACCGTTGCGGCTCCTTCACCGTATGGGCCCTGGCATCGGGCGGTCCGGGGTCCCGCCGTCCGTCGATGCCGAAACCGTATCCCATGGCTGCTCCGCACCGGACCCGGTCGCCGGAGCGCGCTCAGGCGACACGGGCCAGATCGGCATGGTGCACCTCGTGGGCCAGCGGCAGGCCCGCGACCAGGCGTTCGCACTCCGCCACGACGATGCCGCCGAGTCGTTCCAGCTCGTTTCCGAGCGAGCCCGCGATGTGCGGGGTGAGGAAGACGTTGGGAAGTCTGTACAGCGGGGAGTCGGCGGGCAGCGGTTCCGGCTCGGTGACGTCCAGGATCGCGCTCAGGCGGCCGGAGAGCAGCTCGTGGGTCAGGGCACCGTGGTCGACCAGCGCGCCCCTCGAGGTGTTGATCAGCACGCCGCCGTCCCGGACCAGGGCGAGCCGCTCGCGGTTCAGCATCCGCTGGGTCTCGGGGATGTCGGGGGCGTGCAGGCTGACGATGTCGCTGCGGCGCAGCAGCTCGTCCAGCGGGAGGGACTCGGCACCCAGCGCCTTCGCCTCGTCGGCCGACACGTAGGGGTCGTAGAGGAAGACCGTGAAGTCGAACTGCCGCAGCAGCTCCAGCAGCCGGCGGCCCACGCGGGAGGCGCCGATGACGCCGACCCGGCGGCCGAGGTTGCCGGTGGCCGCGGTCTGCGCGGGGGAGGGGTAGGCGTGGGTGTGCCGGAACCGCTCCCGGTGCCCGAAGGCGTCCTTGCCCGCGAGCAGGATCATGGCGAGCGTGTACTCCGCGACCGGCAGCGCGTTGCCGGTCACCGCGCTGGACACGGTGACCCCTCGCTGCCACAGCGCCTCGCCGACCAGCGAGCGGACGGAACCCGCGGCGTGCAGGACGGTGCGCAGCTTCGGCGCCGCGGCGAGGACGTCCCCGTCCAGGTGCGGGCATCCCCAACCTGTGATCAGTACCTCGGCCCGGGCCAGCGCCGGTGCGGCCGCCGGGTCGGTGAAGTCCTCGACGACGAGCGAGGCGTCGATGTCGGCCGCCTTCTGAAGCCGGGCCATGAGCGGCGGGGGGAACAGCAGGGGGAGGTGCACCGGATCCATGGCGAACACGGCCCTGGGCTGCTGGGCGCTGGGCATGACTCTCCTGAGGCGTGTCGGTAACGTTTTCTGAAAGCGTCTTCTACCGTAGTTGCGGCCCGGAGGCATGGTCAATCGGTGAGACCGGCCGTTCGGACCGGAAGTCGGCTTTTCCTGGTCGGGAGGCGAACGCCCAGGTCAGCAAGGGTCTTCATGCCGGTCGGGTGGACGAGACGGCAACGGATGGCGCCCTGACCGCCGGCGTGCCGAGGGGCTCGGGGGCGGGGCACGCAACGGGTTTCCGCCGTTCAGCGGGTCGTGCGCGTCCGTGGTCACAGCCCGTCGTCAGGGGGCCGGCCGGATCCTGCGCATGCGGAACCGGCCTTCCAAGGCCTCCCAGACGGCGTCCGGCAGTCGGGGTGTCTGACCTTCGGTCGCACGAATCCCCAGATCAGCGGCCTTTGCTTCCGAGGGTGCGAGGCGGTCGGCGGGTTCACCACGACCGCCTGCCGTGTTACACAGACTTTTCGAAATTCTGCGGAGCCCCTTGACGTGCACTGCGTCCCGGATGAAGCTCAGCCCACTCGGTCGCAGCAAACGGTTGCTACCCGTTACTCCGGCCGGCTCGCGCTGCGTTGCCCCGCGGCTGCGGTCGTGCCGCGTTTCCCCGAAGCAGAAGGTGAGGCGTTCATGCGCTCCCACGCCGGTGCTCCCCCCAGTCGCCGTCGCTTCCTCGCCCTGGCGGCCGGTGGCGCCGTGGCCGGTGCGGCGGCCCTCAGCGGGTGCGCACTGCAGGTGGCTGGTGCCGCAGACAGCCGGGGCGGCGGCGACTCGGTCACGGTGATGACGGGCGACGGTGACATCACCGATGATCAGATCAAACAGGCCCAGAAGGAACTCGGCATCAGGATCATCCGGGTCAAGTACGACGTCACCCGCTTGATCGCCATGATCACCGCGGGCAAACCGCCGGAGCTGGTGCGCGGCGTCGGCGCCACCGACGGCCCGTACTTCGCCGCACGTGGCGTCGCCGAGAACCTGAACCCGTACTTCGCCAAGAGCACGGTCCTCAGGACCGACGACCTCGACCCGGTGAACGACCTGTGGCGTTGGGACGGCAAGACCCAGGGCAAGGGTCCTCGCTACGGCATGGCGAAGGACTTCTCCCAGGACTCCATGTACTGGTACGACACGGCCCTGTTCGACCAGAAGAGCGTCGGCTACCCGTCCGCCACCGAGCCGATCACGTACGAGGAGTGGCTGGAGAAGGCCAAGCAGCTCACCCAGCGCAAGGGCGGCCAGACCAGGGTCTTCGGCGGCAGCTACAACGGCCTCGGCATCACCATCAACCTCGCCGCGCTGACAGCCGCCGCCGGCGGCAACCTGTTCACCGACGACTACGCCACCATCGACTTCTCCAGCCCAGAGGCGCGCAAGGCGCTCACCTGGTACGTGGACTACGCGAAGGCGGGGGTCGGGCCGAGCCTCATCAACCCGAACCCGGACGCCTGGGACGGCCCCACGTACCTGGCGAACCGCATGGCGATGACGAACTCGGGCTACTGGCTCGGCGGCCTGATCAACACCGACGAGAAGGTGGCGAAGGTGTCCCGGCTCGCCCCGGCGCCCCGCTTCGCGGGCGGCCCCCGCATCAGCGCCTGCCAGGGCGGTACCGGGTTCTGGATGCCGCAGAAGGCCCACAACAAGGAGGCGGCCTGGCGCGTCTTCGAGTGGTTCTTCGGCCAGGGCCCGGCCAAGGACCGTGCGACGGGCGGCTTGGGCATCCCCACCCTGAAGTCCCTACGTCCTCTGATGCCCCGTCAGGAGGACTACCAGAAGCAGGTCATCGCGGTGCAGGAAGCCGAGCTGAAGCATTTCTCGGTTGTCTCCTTCACGCCGTACGCCAAGGTCGATGCCCTGGACGCGATCACCAACCTGATCATTCCCGCGGCGATGCGGGGCCAGATGTCCATCGGCACGCTGATCGACCAGCTCAACGACAAGACGAACGAAGAGATGAAGCGCGGAAAGGAGCTGGTGTCATGACGGCCGACCAGCTGGCCACCGTCGCCGAGCGGCCCGGCCACGCCCAGCGCGCAGACCGCGCTCGGACCGCGCGGCGGCAGACCTCCGTCGCGGCGCGGCGGCACCGCGCGTTCTACATGTTCACCGCGCCCTGGATCAGCGGTTTCCTGCTGCTGACCATCGGCCCCATGGCGTTCGCGCTGTGGCTGAGCTTCACCACGTTCGACGGCCTCTCCCCGAACTGGCACTGGATCGGCCTCGCCAACTACCGAGAGCTGCTGAGCGACTCGGTCACCTGGGGCGCCCTGGGCCGGACCGGTCTGTTCGCGGTGACCTCCGTGCCCCTGTCGATCGTCGCGGGTCTCGCGCTCGCGGTCCTGGTCAACCGGCCGATCAAGGCCCGCGGCATCTTCCGCACCCTGCTCTACCTGCCGGCCGTCGTACCGCCGGTCGGCGCGGGACTCATCTTCAAGCAGCTCTTCGACACCAACTCCGGCGCCACCAATGGCGTCCTCAACATCTTCGGGCTCGACGCCGTCGCCTGGCTCAGCGACCCTTACGCCCGCTACGTGCTGCTGATGACCGTGCTGTGGGGGGCGGGCAACGTCATGATCATCTCGCTGGCCGGACTTCAGGACATCCCCCGCGAACTCCACGAGGCCGCCCGGGTCGACGGCGCCGGCGCCTGGCGCACCTTCCGCAACGTCACCGTGCCGCTGCTGTCGCCGGTGCTGCTCTTCCAGGCCGTGACCGGCGTGATCGCCTCCGTGCAGACCGTCATGCCGCTGCTGCTGGCGTCCATGCCGCCGCCTGGGGGCGTCACGTCCGTCCCGCAGTCCAACTACCTGTACATGATGCATGTGTTCGCGGAGTACTTCGCCTACGGCCGTTTCGGCTACGCCTCCGCACTGCTGTGGGTGCTGTTCGTGCTGATCCTCATGGTGACCGGACTCATCTTCAAGACCACGTCCGGCGTGGTGTTCTACAACGTCGACCCGGAGGCGAAGAAGTGACCGTCCGGCTGCCTCGCCTCGCCCTGTACGCGGCGCTCGTCGTCATCACCGGCCTGTTCCTCGGCCCGTTCGGCTGGCTGGTGATCACCGCCCTGAAGTCCCTCCCGGAACTCGCGGCCTCGCCCGTGCACTGGTGGCCCGACCACCTCCAGTGGGGGAACTTCAAGGAGGCGTTCACCAATGTCGACTTCCTCGGCTACGCCCGCAACTCCCTCATCATCGCCCTGATCTACGCCACGCTCGTCACCTTGAGCTCGGCATGGGTGGGCTTCGGCTTCGCACGCCTGTCCGCACCCGGCAAGAAGCAGCTGTTCGGAATTCTGCTCGGCACGATGATGCTGCCGCAGATGATCACGCTCTTCCCGACCTACCTGATCTTCGCGAAGCTCGGCATGGTCGACACGTACTGGCCTTGGGTGTTGTGGGGCATGTCGGGCGCCCCGTTCCTCATCTTCCTCTTCCGGCAGTTCTTCGCCGGGATGCCGCGTGAGCTGGAAGAGGCCGCGATCGTCGACGGCTGCGGCTGGGGCGGTGTCTTCTGGCGGATCTTCCTGCCGCAGTCCTGGCCGGCGCTTGCCACCAGTTTCGTCATCGCCTTCACCTGGAGCTGGGGCGACTACATCGCTCCGATGCTGCTGCTGTCCAACGACCGCTCCACGCTCGCGGTCGCCATCTCCACCTCGTACGTCAACGCCCAGGGCCTGCCGGTCAACAACTTGATCGCGGCGGGCACCGTGATGTACGTCGTGCCCATTCTGCTGATCTTCCTCGTGGCCCAGCGCGGCTTCGTCACCGGGATGTCCACCTCCGGTCTCAAGTGACCGCCTCCTTCTCCCTGTCTGTCTCTCATCTCCCCGCTCAGTTAAGGAACTTCTCCATGAACGACACCCAGGGCACCGGCATGACCCGGCGCACGGTTCTCCAGGCCGCGGGCGCCGCTGCAGCCGCGTACTCCCTGGTCGGCGCGGCGGCCGCCACCGCGAGAGCCGACGACACGCCCGCATCGACCGACAAGCTGGTGGTCTACCCCATCCCGAGCGGGGTCCCGACCAACCTGAGCTACTCCGTCAAGGCCCGTACCCCGGGCGGCGACTGGCAGACGGTGCCCGTCTACCGCGCGAGAGCGAAGCAGATCGACGCGAACACGGGCAGCGGTCCGGTGTTCAACTCCTCGGTCGCCATGTTCGACTTCCAGGGCACCGTGGAGGTCGCCGTCACGTCCGCCAAGGGCACGATCGGCACCGCGCGGATCCGCCCGCTGTCGTACGGCACCCAGTTCACGGTGGACGGCGCGACGATCGGCTTCACCCTCACCGAGCCGCGCAACCTCTCCATCGAGGTCGACGGCGACATTTTCAACAACCTGCAGCTGCACGCCAACCCGATCGAGACCAACGTCCCCGATCCCGACGACGAGGACGTCCTCTACTTCGGCCCCGGCCTGCACAAGACCACCAACAACGTACTGACCGTGCCCAGCGGCAAGACGGTCTACCTGGCCGGAGGTGCGGTGCTGACGTCGCAGGTGGCGTTCCAGAACGTGGAGAACGCCCGGCTGCGGGGCCGCGGCGTGCTGTACAACTCCCCGAGCGGCGTGCTGGTCGAGTACTCGAAGAACATCGAGATCGACGGCGTGACGGTGCTCAACCCCAGCAGCGGCTATGCGATCACCGTGGGCCAGTCCCAGCAGGTCACGATTCACAACTTCCACGCCTACAGCCACGGCCAGTGGGGCGACGGCATCGACATCTTCTGCAGCCAGGACGTCCTGATCGACAACGTCTGGATGCGCAACGCCGACGACTGTATCGCGATCTACGCCCACCGCTGGAACTACTACGGCGACTGCCGCAACATCACCGTCCGCAACTCCACCCTCTGGGCGGACGTCGCGCACCCGATCAACGTCGGAACCCACGGCAACACCGACAACCCGGAGACCCTCGAGAACCTCGTCTTCAGCAACATCGACATCCTCGACCACCGCGAACCGCAGATGAACTACCAGGGCTGCATCGCGCTCAACCCCGGCGACAGCAACCTGGTGAGCAACGTCCGCGCCCAGGACATCCGGGTGGAGGACTTCCGCTGGGGCCAGCTCCTCAACATGCGGGTCATGTTCAACACGACGTACAACACCTCCGTCGGCCGGGGCATCGACGGCGTCTACATCAAGAACCTCTCCTACAACGGCACGCACGCCAACCCGGCGATCCTCGTCGGCTACGATGCGGACCACGCCATCAAGAACGTCACCTTCCAGAACCTCGTCATCAACGGCAAGTTCATCGGCAACGGGATGAGGAAGCCCGGCTGGTACACGTTCTGGGACATGATGCCGGGGTACGCCAACGAGCACGTGATCAACACCCGGTTCCTGAACTCCACCGACGCCACCTCCACGAACGCGCCCCAGATCACCAGCCCCGACCAGGCCGCCGGCACCAAGAACCAGGTCTTCAACTACCTGATCACGGCAAGTGAGCTGCCGACGTCGTTCAGCGCGGCGGGACTGCCGAAGGGGCTGGACATCGACACCGGCACCGGCCTGATCTCCGGCGTCATGAGGGACAACGTCGGCTCCTTCGACGTCACCGTGTCGGCCACCAACAGCGTGGGCACCGCGACCCGGACCGTCACGCTCACCGTGCAGCACCCGTGATGCGGCATCACTGATCCAGGAGACACCCCCGTGACCCCCGTGCTTCCCCTCAGCAGACGCTCGTTCCTTGGCGCGGCGGGGTTCGTGCTCGCCGCCGGAGGCGGACTGCTGTCCGCCTCCGCCGCGGCGGCCCGGGCCCAGGCCGACACCACCACGCTCCGGGCCTTCACCCACCCCGGACTACTGCACAGCGCCGACGACCTGGCCCGCATGAAGGCAGCGGTCGCCGCCAAGGAATCCCCGATCTACGACGGCTTCCTCGCGCTCGCGGCCCACTCGCGCTCGAAGCCGACGTACACGATCCAGAACACCGGCCAGATCACCTCCTGGGGCCGTGGCCCCACCAACTTCCAGAACCAGGCCGTCGCCGATTCGGCCGCCGCCTACCAGCTCGCCCTGATGTGGCGCATCACCGGAAACCGCGCCTACGCCGACAAGGCCCGCGACATCCTCAACGTGTGGTCGGCCTCCCTGACGGCCATCACCGGGGCCGACGGTCCGCTCGGCGCGGGTCTGCAGGCGTTCAAGTTCGTCAACGCAGCCGAGCTGCTCCGGCACAGCGACTACGACGGCTGGACGGACTCCGACGTGGCCCGCTGCGAGGACTCCTTCCTCACCGTCTGGTATCCCGCCGTCTCCGGTTACATGCTCTACGCCAACGGCAACTGGGACCTGACATCCATTCAGTCCATCATGGCCATCGGTGTGTTCTGCGAGGAGCGCACCCTCTTCGAGGACGCCCTGAGGTTCGCCGCCGCCGGCGCGGGCAACGGCAGCGTCCTGCACCGTATCGTCACCGACGCCGGCCAGGGCCAGGAGTCGGGCCGCGACCAGGGCCACGAGCAGCTCGCGGTCGGCCTCATGGGCGACGCCGCACAGGTCGCCTGGAACCAGGGCGTCGACCTGTGGGGATTCGACGACAACCGCATCCTGGCGAACGCCGAATACGCCGCCCGCTACAACCTCGGCGGCGACGTCCCCTTCGTCCCCGACCTGGACCGCACCGGCAAGTACATCAAGACGGCCGTCTCCGCCATTTCCCGCGGCACCCTCCCGCCGATCTACGAGATGTACTACGCCCACTACGCGGGCGTCCGCGGGCTCGACGCCCCCTACACCAAGGCGGCCGTCTTCCGCGGCACGGGCGGCGCCCGCGTCGTCGAGGGCAGCAACGACGACCTGCCCAGCTGGGGCACCCTCACCTACGCCGGTACGACCGCGCCCAGTCCCACCGTCCCGGCCGCCCCGGCGGGTGTCACGGCAATCGGCGGCGGCAAGTCCGTCACCGTGACCTGGCTGCCGACCGCGTGGACCGACACGTACACGGTCCTACGGGCCACCGCCCCCGACGGCCCCTACGAGCAGATCGCGACCGGGGTCGACAAGACGACGTACACCGACAGCGACGCGCGCGGAGGCCGCGTCCACTACTACACCGTCACCGCCACCAACTCCCAAGGCGGCAGTGCGAGCTCTGCCTGGGCGGCGGCCGCCGCCGGGCTCCCCGAGTCCTGGGCGACGCAGGACGTCGGCGAGGTGACGATCCCCGGTTCGGCCGTCTTCGACGGCGAACGGTTCGTGCTGGAGGCGTCCGGCACCGCCGACACCTACCGTCTGGCCCACCTGCCGCTGGCCGGCGACGGCACGATCACCGCCCGGGTCGTGTTCCCCCTCAGCTCCCAGTACTCCAAGATCGGCGTCACCCTGCGCGCCTCCCTGGACGCGGACGCGGCCCACGCCTCGATGCTGATCCAGGGGCTGCCGCTGCACACCTGGAGCGGCGTGTGGACCGTACGCCCCCAGAACGGGGCCGGCATCTCCGCCACCGGAAGCACGCCCGTGCCGCCCTCCCAGCAGCAGGCGATCACCTCGAGCGCCGGCTTCCCGATCTCCAACCTCGGCACGCTGCCCGAGTCGGCGACCCCGCTCGAGGCCCCGTACGTCGAGGGCGCGGGCGACGGCTATCGGATGCGCATGCCCTACTGGGTGCGGGTGACCCGCCGGGGCGACCTCTGCACCGGCGCGATCTCGCCGGACGGCATCCGCTGGACCGAAGTCGGTTCCACCCGGGTCGAGTTGGGGCACACCGCATACGCGGGTCTGGCCCTCACCTCGTGTCTCGGCGTCGACCAGGACTACGCCGAGACCGGTACCGGCGCCTTCGACAACGTCAGCGTCACCTCCCGCACCCGCGGCGAGGTCTGGTCCGTGCCGCGTCCCGCCCGCACCGCCACCGATCTGAGGGCCACCGCGGGCGCCGACGCGGTGGAGCTGGCCTGGACCGACCCCGACCTCGCGGGCCGCTACAAGGTGCTGCGGTCGACGCAGGCCGACGGACCGTACGAGACGATCGCCGCCAGCGTCGGACCGGTCGGCTTCGGCGCCCGTATCCGGTACGCGGACGCCACCGGCACGCCCGGCACGACGTACCACTACGTCGTCGCCAAGACGAACTGCGCCGGACGCGGCCCCCTGTCGGACCCGGCCACCGCGACCATGCCGACGCCGTCGGTGCCACAGGTCACCTCCGCGACGGCGGCGTTCGCCAACAAGGGCGTACCCTTCCGGTTCCTGCTGCGAGGTTCGCACGAGCCCGTTCGGTTCGCGGCGGACGGCCTGCCCGACGGGCTCGGTGTCGACAAGCGCACCGGCCTGGTCTCCGGAACGCCCGACGAGACCGGTGAGTTCAGCGTCACGACCACCGCGGGCAACGCGGCCGGTGACGCCACCGGCACCCTCACCCTCACGGTCGGCACCCCGCCGCCGGACCCCTGGACGTACGGCGACCTCGGGGACGTCGTCCTCGACGACCGCGCCTTCGGCACCTTGGGCGTGGTCGCCATCCAGACCCCCGGCAGCACCTCCTACGAGGACGGGACCTTCGTGGTGAGGGGCGCCGGGACCGACCTCAACGCCAACAGCCAGGGAATGACGGGCCAGTTCGTACGACGGCCCGTCACCGGCGACTGCGAGGTGACCGCCCGGCTGGTCTCCCGCAGCGGGGTGAGCGGCGACCGGGTGGGGCTGCTCATGGCCAAGTCCCTGTCGCCGTTCGACCAGGCGGCCGGGGCCATCGTCACCGGCGGCACCAGCGCCCAGCTCATGCTGCGCACGACCGTCGCCGGAAAGTCCGCCTTCACGGGCAACGCGGCGGTCACCGCCCCCTGCCTGCTGCGGCTGAAGCGCGCCGGGACGAGCTTCGCCGCGTCCGTCTCCACCGATGACGGCGTCACCTGGACCGCCCTCGCCGTGGGCGACATCCCCGGCTTCGGTGACGCCCCCTACTACGTGGGCCTCGTGGTCTGCTCACGCAACCCGCTGGCCCTCGGCACCTCCCAGTTCGATGAGGTGAGCATCACCACGACATAGATCCCCCCACGGATCGGAGATGCACGAATGAGCCGCGAAGATCTCCACCCGGCACCACAGTCCCCCCACACAGGGCCCAGTCGGCGGGGCGTCCTGCGCGCCGCCGGCGGGCTCGCCGCCGCCGGCCTGATCAGCGCCGCCACCATGCGGTCGGCGGGAGCCGCCCCGACCACCTGGACCCACCCCGGCGCCCTGCACAACTGGGGTGATCTCAACCGGGCCAAGGTCAAGGTCGCCGCCGGCACCACCCCCTGGTTCTCCGGCTGGCAGCGCCTGACCGGCAACTCCCACTCCGCGTCCACCTGGACGCCCAACCCCCAGTCCATCGTCTACCGGGGTTCGGGATACCCCGAGAACTACGGGATCCTCTACAACGACATCGCCGCCGCCTACCAGAATGCGCTGCGCTGGTGGGTCGCCGGCACCAGCGCCAACGCCGACTGCGCCGTCAGGATCTGCAACGCCTGGTCGAAGACCCTGACCTCGATCCAGGGCAGCGCCGACCGGTTCCTCGCCGCCGGCATCTACGGCTGGCAGTTCGCCAACGTCGGCGAGCTGATGCGCGACTATCCGGGCTTCGACCTCGCCGGGTTCAAGAAGATGATGCTCAACGTCTTCTACCCGATGAACAACGACTTCCTGGTCCACCACAACGGCGCCTGCATCACGAACTACTGGGCCAACTGGGACCTGTGCAACATGGCGTCCGTTCTCGCCACAGCGATCCTGTGCGAGGACGGCGCCAAGTACGACCAGGCCGTCGACTACTTCTACAGCGGCGCGGGCAACGGCTCCATCAAGCACGCCGTCCCCTACCTGTACACGGACTCGGCCGGCTACGCCCTCGGCCAGTGGCAGGAGTCGGGCCGCGACCAGGGCCACACCATGATGGGCATGGGCCAGATGGGCGCGATCTGCGAGATGGCCTGGAACCAGGGCACCGACCTGTACAGCTACGACAGCAGGAGGTTCTTCAAGGCGGCCCAGTACGTCGCCAAGTACAACATCGGCCAGGACGTGCCGTACACCACCTACACCTGGGGCAGCGGCACGACCTGCGCCCAGAACGCGCAGACGGTGATCTCCTCCTCCTCCCGCGGACAGATCCGCCCGGTGTGGGCGATGCTCCACTTCCACTACAACCGGCGCCTGTACCTCGACGACAAGTACATCTCGGCGATGTACTACAACCTCGTCGCCCCCGAGGGCGGCGGCGGTGACTACGGCTCCACCAGCGGCGGCTACGACCAGCTCGGCTTCGGCACGCTGACGTACGCCAAGTAGCACACAGCAGGGCCGCACGGGCCCGCCGGCATCGGATCACCCGACGGGCCCGTGCGGAAAACAGGGCGGCTGGGGGTGCGGATGCGGGTCCTGTTCCCTAGCGTGGCAGGGGTCGAAGTCTCCGGCTGGAGGGATCTGTCATGGCCGTGCCCCGGATCGTGATCGTCGGCGGCGGGTTCGCCGGCATGGAGACCGCGCGGCGACTCGAGCGGATTCTGGGGCCCGCCGAGGCGCGCCTCAGGCTCGTCGCGCCCTACAGCCACCAGCTCTATCTGCCCCTGCTGCCGCACGTCGCGTCGGGAATCCTCACCCCGCAGTCGGTCGCGGTCCCACTGCGCCGGCTGCTGCACCGTACGCTGCTCGTGCCGGGCCAGGCGGTCGGCGTCGATCCCTCCGCCAAGGCGGTGGTCGTGCACAAGATCAATGGCGAGACGACCGTCGAGCACTACGACTACCTGGTGCTGACGCCCGGCAGCGTCACGCGCCAGTTCGACATCCCAGGGGTGGACCGGCACGCGGTGGGCATGAAGACGCTGGCCGAGGCGGCCTGGGTACGCGACCACGTCATCTCCCAGCTCGACCTCGCCGCGGCCAGTTCCGACCCGATCGAGCGCGAGACCCGGCTGCAGTTCGTGGTCGTCGGCGGCGGCTACGCCGGCACCGAGACGGCCGCCTATCTGCACCACCTCACCACCGCCGCCGTCAAGCGCTACCCGGGCCTGGACCCGTCCCTGGTGAAGTGGCACCTCGTCGACATCGCACCCAGGCTCATGCCGGAACTCGGCGACCGGCTGGGCGCGAAGGCGCTCGCCATCCTGGAGCGGCGCGGACTGCACGTCTCCCTCGGCGTCTCGGTCGCCGAGGCCACGGCGGACACCGTCACTCTCACCGACGGCCGCAAGCTGCGCTGCCACACCCTCATCTGGACCGCGGGCGTCGCCCCCAGCCCGCTGATCGCCACGCTGGACGCCGAGACCGACCGCGGCCGGCTGGTCGTCCGGGACGACCTGGCCGTGCGGGGCCTGGACGGCGTGTTCGCCCTCGGTGACGCCGCGGCGGTACCCGACCTCGCCAAGGGCCCCGACGCCATCTGCCCGCCGACCGCCCAGCACGCCATGCGCCAGGGCTGGAAGGCCGCGAAGAACGTCGCTGCGGCGCTGCGCGGCGCGCCGCTGACCCCCTACCGGCACCGGGACCTCGGACTCGTCGTCGACCTCGGCGGCGTCCAAGCCGTGTCCAAACCGCTCGGCGTGGAACTGACCGGCCTCCCCGCGCAGGTCGTGGCGCGCGGGTACCACGTGGGCGCCCTGCGCACGGTCCCGGCCCGCCTGCGCACCCTGACGAACTGGACGCTGAACGCGATGGCGGGCTACGACTTCGTGCGCACCGGCTTCCAGGCCGGGCGCCCGGCCACGCTCAAGGACTTCGAGCGGACCGACGCCTACCTCACGCCCGACCTGATCGCCTCGCACACGGCACCGAAGGCGGTCGATCGACGGTCGACTGACGTCGACTGACGCGGGTCAGGTGCCGGTCGACCCGGGTCAGGTGCCGACCGGCACGGGTCAGGTGCGGTCGCCCTTCGGCTTGCCCTGCTGATCGGGTGTCCCGTGCGGCGGCGGGCTCATGGGTTCCGGCGAGGTCGCCGGCGACACGGGCGAGCCCCCACTGCTCCGGCTCGCCTCCGGACGCAGGCCCGCTGCGTCACCGGACGTCGGCTCGGCGCCGGCGCGCAACTGCTCCAGCCGGGCCGTGAGCAGCTCGGTCACCGGGACACGGCCCGCGTGCTCACGCTCGTACGAGAGCAGCTGCTCCACCTCGTCCGCGTTCAGAGCACGGATACGGCTCTCCAGGCTGCCGAGCGGCAGCTCGTCGTAGTCGGGCAGCGGCAGGGTGCCGCGGCCGGGCTCAGCCATGGATCTTCCCTTCCCTCTGTGCGACGGCCTGACGTGGGACGCGGCTCACCGCGACCGTGCGGACCGGGTACGCGAGCGGTTCTCCTTGCGGATCGCGTCCAGCAGCTCCGTCTTCGACATCCGGGACCGCCCGTCGATGCCCAGGCGCTGCGCGACGTGGTAGAGGTGCTCCTTCGAGGCGTTCTCGTCGACGCCCTCTCCGCTGCGCCCGCCCTGCTGCCGGGGCCGCGCCGACCGGGGGTCCGAGGGCCCCTTGCGGCCGCCCTCCTTGCGCTCCCAGTGGTCGCCGACCTTCTCGAAGGTGTGCTTGAGCGCGCCGTACGCCACCCGGTGCGCCCGCTCGCCCTCGCCGTAACTCTCGACCGCCGAGTCGTGCGCCTTGATCCAGGTGCGCTGCGCATCCCGGGAGGAGCGCTCCAGCGTCGACGGCAGTTCCTGTCGTCCGGGCACGGATCCACCTCCTCGTCTCGTGGCTCTCTGTGCCCCACGAGTGCCCTGGGGCCCGACGGGAAAACGGGTGCAACCCCCGCGAACGCCGGTTTGACGGGGTCGCCATCGGCTACCCGCGCGGTGTGACAGCCACGACTTCGCACACGACTTCGCAGCAGGATCCGATTCGGTTTCTCGAGGATCGCTTCGCGTGCGCACAGGCGTGCACGGAGTGCGCGCGGGCGTGCGCCTTGCGCGCGAGCCTCGCCGAACCGGGCGGCACTCAGAGCCAGGAACGTCTGCGGCGCACGGGCATCATGTGCGCGGAGGTCTGCGACGCGACCTGCCGCGTGCTGTCCGCGCACGGCAGTCAGGACGAGGACGACATCCGCGGCCAGGTGACCTGGTGCCGGGCGGTCTGCCTGGACACCGCGCACGTCTTCGACGCGGACCCGGGTGGCGAGGAGGGGGCGCGGGCCTGTCGCGCGGCCGCCCGGGCCTGTTCCGACTTCCTGGAGACCCTGGGCTGATTCGACCCGGCCACTGACTGGTCGTTCCGCACACCGACTGGTCGTTCGTACACCGACTGGTCGTTCCGGACGGCGGACTGGTCGTTCTGGACGCCCCGCCGGGCATTCCCCTCCCTCGGCATTCCCAATTTCTGGAACACGTTCTACGGTGTCCGCCGTCAGGACCGGCCCGGGGAGCCTGGAGGCGCCGTGCATCTCGACTACACGCCCGAGCAGCAGCGGCTGCGCAACGAGCTGCGCGGGTACTTCGCGCGGCTGGTGCCCGCGGGTGCCTACGCCCGGCACACCGACCCGGCGGAGCAGAAGCGGTTCTACCGCGACACCATCCGCCGTCTCGGCGGTGACGGATGGCTGGGCGTGGGCTGGCCGAAGGAGTACGGCGGGCGCGGGATGACCGCCATGGAGCAGTTCGTCTTCTTCGACGAGGCCGCCCAGGCGGGAGTCCCGCTGCCACTGATGTCGCTCAACACCGTCGGTCCGACGCTCATACGGTTCGGCACGGACGAGCAGAAGGACTACTTCCTGCCGAGGATCCTCTCCGGGGAGATCGACTTCGCGATCGGCTACAGCGAGCCCGGCGCCGGCACCGACCTCGCCTCCCTGAAGACCCGAGCGGTCCGCGAGGGCGAGGTGTACGTGGTGAACGGGCAGAAGATCTGGACTGTCTCCCGCCGCGTGGGCGAGGAGAACCACGGCTGGCGGCTGATCACGAACCAGTTCAACCACGAGCGCGTCACCCTCGCCGCCCACGGCACCATGGCCGTCCGCGCCCTGCACGACGTGCAGCGCTGGGCCACGGAGACCACGCTCACCGACGGCCGCCGGGTGATCGACCTGTCCTGGGTGCGCCGCCGCCTGGCCCTGACGCACACGAAGCTGGACGCCATGAAGCTGCTGAACTGGCAGATGGTGAGCGCGGTCGAGGAGGGCACGCTCACCCCGCAGGAGGCGTCCGCGGTCAAGGTCTACGGCTCCGAGGCCCGCCGTGACGCCTACGCGTGGCTGATGGAGGTCCTGGCGGCCGCGGGGCCGCTGAAGGAGGGCTCGGCGGGCGCCGCGCTCCACGGTGAACTGGAGCGCGGCTACCGCTCGGCGGTGATCTTCACCTTCGGCGGCGGGAACAACGAGATCCAGCACGAGATCATTTCCTGGATCGGCCTCGGCATGCCCCGCGTGCGCAGGTGACGACCTGTGACGAGGATTTTCAGTAGGCACAGAAGAGGGATGGCTGGCACCACGATCACAGGTGTTGTCAGAGGTGCCGGCGCATCACCTCGATGCATGTGGATCGGGCCGCGTTCGATCGGTCCCGGGGTACGGGATTCCGAGGTTCATGCCGCGCCTGCTCGGGCAGGGGCTTGCCGGTCCGGTCGGGGAAGGCAGGAGCTGTGTCGAGCCAGTAGGGGATCTGCTTCATGACGTACGTCCTCGGGTCTTCTGGTAGTCCAGGGGGGTGTTGTCCGGGTCCCCGCTTCAGCAGCCGAGCAGGGCCGGCAGGCCGGACAGGTCGGGCAGCTCGTCGAAGGGCTGGTAGTCGGCGCTGCCGCGGGCGCCGATGGAGCCGTTGTGGCCGTAGCGGTTGATCCACACGCGGCGAGCGAGGCCGAGGTCGCGGGTGGGGATGAGGTCGTACTCCCAGCCCTGGGCGACGTGGATGACCTGGGCGGGGTCGATGTCCATGGTCTGGAAGGCGTACTCGAAGGTCTGCCGGGACGGCTTGTACGCCTTGGCCTGCTGGGCGGTGATGACATGGTCGAACTCGACGCCCATGTTGGCCAGGTTCTGGGCGATGAGGTCGTCGTCCGTGTTGGAGATGATGGCGATCTCGTACCGGGACTTCAGCGCCCGCAGGGCGGCCGGGACCTCGGGGTGGGGGCCGAAGGTGGGCACGGCCGCGACCAGGGCCTCGCCGTCGGACTGCCGGTACTCCAGGCCGTGCAGACGCATCGCTGTCTCCAGGCTGGCGGGCAGCAGCTCGCGGAAGGGGCGGTATGCCTCCAGGACGGCGTGGAACCGCATGATGCGGAAGTCGTCGAGGAACTCGTCGACGTTCAGACGGTCCAGGTCCAGCCGGTCGGCCAGGACTTTCAGCGTGGTGGGGCCGAGCTGGAAGTCGACCAGGGTGCCGTAGGCATCGAAGGTGACGATCTGGCGCATGATATTAAACCCCTTTACGGGCATATGGGACATTCCGCTTGCCGGGAGTCACGATCTCGTCGAGTGCGGCCAGGTCGGCCGCATCGGAAGTTCAGGAGGCTGCCGCCGGCGTTGGGGCGGCGACCTGTTTAGGGGGCCTGGGGGCTGAGGAGGTGCCCGAGGGGCCGCCGCTGGAGGACGAGCCCCCGAACACGACGGGGACGGCGAATGCTGATCAGGTAGTCGGCGGCAGCATCATTGCTGCTCCGATGCGATGAGCCTCTCTCCGGCTTGAGGCGATGCGTCAGTGAAGCACTGCGGAGAATCCGGCGACAAGGGACGTGAGGCCGCGAGATCGACTGCGTATTTTGTGCCTGTGCACAATTTCCTGTCAGGGTCCGATGCAGTTCCGCTCGAACCGAATGGTCTCTGAGAGGCACCGCGAGCGGCTCCGGACTGCGGCCGCTCGGCGCCGCTGCCCGGCGGCGCGACCGGGCTGTCGGCCGCCAAGGCTGCCGTCCACATGAAGGGCATGCGGCCTCTGACCGACGCGCTTCGGCTCCAGCTCTCCCGGTCGCGGCCCCGGCCGGTTGCCTCGTCCCGTCCAGCGATCGGTGGATCAGGACATCGTCGCCCGGAAGCGGGCGCCCGCGTCCGTCTCCAGCCAAGCCAGGGCGAGGACCAGCCGGGCGGCATCGTTCGGTCGGGACAGCTTCAGCCCGGTCGCCTCTTCCGCAGCCTGCAGGCGATTGCCCACCGTGTTCCGGTGACGGTAGGTGCGTGCGGCCACCTCGGCGACCGAGCCCAGGTCGAGGTACCAGCGCAGGGTCTCGACGATGCTGTCGCGGTCGCGCAGCTCGAGCAGTGGGCGCAGCACGCCGGTGGCCATCGCACCGGTGAGCTCCTCCTGCGCCGACATGATCGCCCCGATCCAGTGACCCTCCACGTGCCGCACTCCGGGCTGCGCGGAGCTGCGGATCGCGGCACGTGCGAACCGGATGCCCCGCGCCGTCAGCGCCAGGCCGGGGACTTCCGCGACGCCGCAGCGCCACGGGGCGAACGGCCGCAGCATGGCAAGCATGGCCTCTTCATCGCGCCGTCCGTGACCGATGATGCCGAGGAGCTCGTCGCCCATCCATCCGAAGTGACGCAGCAGGCCGCCCCGACGCAGCGCGTCGTCGACCTGGGACACAGCCGGGTCCCCGGTAGGAACGGATTCGACTACGACCACGGTCAGGGCGACGTTCTCGGAGAAGCCCAGCAACGTGGAGGCCTCGGCGACGATGGAGGGATCCTGCTCCCCTTCCAGGACCAGGCGGGTGAAGGCGCGGTTGCGCACCTCCGTACGATGGCTCGCCAGGTCGCGCTCGGTGCGGCGGTAGGCGTCGACGACCTCGACGCTGTTGGCGTCCGTCGCCTCCCAGACGCGGATCAACCCGTCGAGGAAGTCGGGATCGGCGCTGATGCCACGTGCTCGCCCCTCTGCGAGCACGGCCTCCCACAGGGTCCTGAGGTCCAGCTGGAAGGAGTGCATCAGAGCGGTCAGGGGAAACGCCTGCTCCGCTCGCTCGCGTCCCACGTCCTCGGTGGCGCGCGAGACCGTCCGGGGCACGGGACCGCCGGCCAGCCGGGTCAGGGCGAGTTCGAGGGTTCGTCGCATCCCCTCCCGTTTCTGGACCGGGTCCCAGTCCGCCGATGCGTAGGCGGGCTCCTCGGCTTCCAGTCGTTCGAGAGCACGAGAGGTCAGTTCGTCGAGTCGTTCCTCGAGGAGCCGGCGCGCGATCGCCTGCACGGCGTCGTGGCGGGCCCCGCCCTGACGGCGTCCCGGGCCGCTCATGAGGACCGCCTCTCCCGACGACAGCCGTCACCGGACGGATCCGGGGCCGTCTCCGGGTGATGCCGCTGACATGCCGGTGGGGCTTCCTGGCAGTGATTGTGCACAAGCACAAAATACGGGGTCGATGTCGCGGCCTCGCGTCCCTTGTTGCCGGATTCTCCGCGGTGTTTCATCTGACGCATCACCTCGGGCTGGAGAAAGCTCGTGACATGACCACGCACGTGGAGCAGCTATGGCACTTCCGTAAGCATCTGATCCTCAGTCCGTCACCTTGAGTAGGCGCTGCTGAGGACGCCGCGTTCCTCGGGTCAGTGTCAGCGGTTCGCCAGGCAGAGCGGGATCGAGATCACCCAGGACTCCCCAGAGACTACGTCGAGCTCAAGGCGAGGGTCGAGGACCATGAGGACACCGCTGGATCCCGCCCAGGCGCTGCGCGGGGTGCTCGCCGCCAACGTCACCTGGGACGTCATAACCGCCGCCGCGTGAGCAGATGACCGGTCTCGATGAGCGCTCCGCCTTTGACGGACGGCTTACCTCGGACCTGATGCCGACCAGGTGCTGGAGCCCGTCCTGGCCCGGGCCCGTGCGGCCGTCGGAGTGGGGCATCGAGGCGAAGCACCGAACGGGGGAGTTCGCCCTGGACCTGTCGGTCGTCGACTTGGCCAAGGCCTGCGCAGCCCGTGAAGCGATCGAGACACAGCCGCGGCGGCTCTGCCCGCCGCCCCCGGGAACCGCAATCGATCGGACCGTCCGGGAACTGGCTGACAGCGTCGCGCAAAGCCGACACGGGTGGCGGCGGGGGACTGGCCCCGACCTGAGCGTCGTGACACAGGCCCACGGTGAGTGATGAGCGACTTGACGACGAGAGAGAGAACGCACCGATGACCTCAGCGACCACCACCGGCCAGGACGGAACGACCATCCCCGGTCACACCGGCCAACTGCCGGGCCCGCTCCTCGATCACGTGCTGCGGCAGTCCTTCGGACTCGAGGGATATGTCCAGCACCCCCTGGGAGGGGAGGTCGACCAGAACGTCCGGATCACCGGCGACGACGGCATGCGCTACTTCGTACGGGTCACCCGCGCGGAGCCGGACTCGGCCGACGTTCTCTGGCAGAACTCGCTCCTCCAGCATCTGGCCTCCACCGTTCCCGACCTTCCGGTTCCACGGCTGATCCCGACACGCGAGGGGAAGTTCCTTGCCGCCGTCGTCCACGAGGGCCGAACGCACGTGGTCCGCGTGATGAGCTGGCTTGGGGGCCGGGTCCTGGCGGATCTCGACGACCACCCCGCAGCGCTTCTGCGCCAGCTGGGAGAAGCCGCTGGGCGGCTGAGCCTCGGACTCTCCAGCGTGGAGCCACCGGTGGGCTTGGAACCGCACGACTGGGACATGCGCCGGGCCGCTGAGATCGTCGAGGCGTCGCTGCACGCTGTACAGGACGCGGACCGGCGGGAGTCGGTGCGCACGATCATGGGCTGGTACGACGATCTCCTGCCGGCATGGGACCGACTGCCGCGGAGCGTCGTACACCAGGATCTCAATGACGCCAACGTCCTCGCCGACGCTGACGAGGACGGGGTGCTGCGGATCTCGGGCATCGTCGACCTGGGCGACTCGCTCTACAGCGTGCGCGCGGCGGAGGTGGCGATCGCGGCGGGCTACGCCATGGTCCGCAAGGCCGACCCGCTCGCTGCGGCGGCCGAAGTCGTGGCCGGCTTCCACTCGGTGCTCCCCCTCACGGCTGAGGAACTGGCGGCTGTCTATCCGTTGGCGGCCGCCCGGCTGTGCATGAACGCCGTGACCTGGACGCGCCGGGTCGCCGAGAGCGACACGCCGTACGGGCGGACCCGCATGCGACACACCTGGCCGGCGATCGCGCAGGCGGCCGAGGTTTGCCCCGACGTCGCCGAGGCGACGTTCCGGGTCGCGTGTGGGCTCCCCCCGACGCGGGAGCAGCGGGGTTTGGAAGAGGTCCTGGCAGAGGCGGCCCGAGACGGTGCCCCGCACGCACCGGCCCCGCAACTGCTCGACCTGCGACCGGCAAGTGATCTCTACGACGAAGTCGACTGGCACGACGCGAGGGCGGTGCGCGCGAGCATCGACGACGTCCTCGACGGACGACGGCGGCGGGGCTATGTGCCCCACCTCAGCGCATCGCTGCTCCTGGGGGGCCGGCGCCGCCCGGGAGCCGACGAGCCCGCGACGGTTCAGGTCGGCGGCTCGCTGATCGTGGCCGACGCCGAGGAGGTCGCCAGCCCGCTGTCCGGCATCGTCGAAGCCCGCGGTGGCGCAGGGATGCCGTTGGTACTGCGACATGCGGTCGAAGGGCTGGAGTTCTGGACGTGCTGGTGGGGACTCGACGACACGCCGCCCGTCGCGGCGACAGTCCCGGCCGGGGCGCCGTTGGGACGCGCCGGCGCGAGCCAGGAGACGGACCCGCTCGGGCCCTGCGTCCAGGTGCAGGTCCACCGCACCGCGCGGATGGCCACGTGGCCACCCCCTCGTGTGGTGCCGCCCTCCGCACGGCAGGTGTGGAGCCACCTGTCACCCGACCCCGCCCGGCTCCTCGGGTTCACCGAATCCCCCGCCGCGGCCCCCACCATCGACGACGTCGTCTCAGTGCGCCGTCGCCACATCGCTCGCTCCCAGCGCAACTACTACCGCACCCCGATGAACCTTGTGCGTGGGCGGGACGTGTGGTTCCACGACGAGGACGGCCTGGCCTATCTGGACTCGCTGAACAACGTCACCCACGTCGGCCATGCCGAGCCACGCGTGACGGCCGCCGCCACCCGGCAGCTGCGCAAGCTCAACACCAACAGCCGTTTCGTCTACCCGCAGATCGCCAGTTACGTGCAGAAGCTGGTAGCCACCCTGCCCGACCCGCTCGAGGTCGTCTTCCTCGTCTGCACCGGCAGCGAGGCGAACGACCTGGCGCTGCGGATCGCCCGCCAGGTGACAGGTCGTCAGCACATCGTCAACATCGACGGCGCGTACCACGGAAACACCGGCGTGGTGACCGGGATCAGCCCGAACCGTTACAAGGGCCCCGGCGGCGCCGGTGCGCCCGCGACCACCCACGAGGTCGTCATCCCGGACCGCTACCGCAGCACCTACGGGTACGACGACACGGACGCCGGAGTCAAGTACGCGCGCGACGCCGCGGCTGTCATCGAGCGGATCACGGCCGACGGCCGACCCCCGGCCGCCTTCATCGCCGAGTCCCTGATGGGATCGGGTGGGAACATCGTGTTCCCCGACGGCTACCTCGACGGCGTGTTCACTGCTGCAAGGCGGGCGGGCGCCCTGTGCATCTCCGACGAGGTCCAGGTCGGCGTCGGACGACTCGGGCCCTGGTGGGGGTTCGAGCTCCAAGGGGTGGTCCCGGACATCGTCACGATGGGCAAGCCGCTCGGGAACGGGCACCCCCTCGCCGCGGTGGTCACGACTCGGGAGATCGCCGACGCGTTCGACACGGGCATGAAGTACTTCAACACCTTCGGCGGCAACCCGGTCTCCTGCGCGATCGGCGAGGCCGTGCTCGACATCGTCGAGCAGGATGGGCTGAGGGGGAACGCCGTGAGCGTGGGCGGGTACTTCGCCCAGTCGCTGCGCGAGCTCCAGCAGCGCCAACCGCTCATCGGTGACGTACGGGCCGCAGGGCTCTACCTCGGCGTCGAACTGGTCCGCAACCGCACCACCAAGATGCCGGCCACTGAGCAGGCCTTCATGGTCACCGAACTCATGAAGGAGCGAGGCGTCATCGTCTTCCCCAATGGCGTGCACGACAACGTGCTGAAGATCAAACCGCCCATGACCTTCCGCCGCGAGCACGTGGATCTCTACGTCGCCGTGCTGGACGAGGTCCTGTCCCTGCCCGAGCTGCGCTCGGCCGTTCAGTCCTGAGAGGGGTAACCGTCTACTGAGGCAGGGAACGAGAGTGGCCCGCGAAAGCGAGAAGTGCCCCGCGGGCCGGCTTCTCCGGCCAGGACTTCAAGCTCTCGCCCGCCGTGGGCGGCATCGCCGCGGGCCTCGCCCTTCAGGGCCGCGCCTCCCAGTCGATCGACTTCATCACCACAAACGGCCGTTCCACGGCCTGAGTCAGAAAGACAAAACACATGACCCTGACCATCGGCCCGCTGCGTGCCGAGCCCGGCCAGAAGACCCGCGGGACCCTGCCCGCCGACCTGGGCACCACGACGGTGGACGTCCCCCTGATCCTCGTCAACGGCTCCCGTCCCGGCCCCAAGATCGTGATCACCGGTGG
Source organism: Streptomyces sp. Ru72 (assembly GCF_002920635.1). Lineage (GTDB taxonomy): Bacteria > Actinomycetota > Actinomycetes > Streptomycetales > Streptomycetaceae > Streptomyces. The sequence goes on from NZ_PQSR01000062.1 coordinate 46,723, forward strand.
CGTCCACGGCGGCGAGTTCATCCCCGTCGACGCCACCACCCGCCTGGCCGGGCTGCTGGAACCGGACGAGATCGCCGGCCGGCTGGTGATCTGCCCCGTGGCCAACCCCCCGGCCGTCTACGGCGGACGGCTCAACATCTCCCCGCTGGACGGCGTCAACATCAACCGCGTCTTCCCCGGCGACAAGGACGGCGGCCCCACCGACCGCATGGCGGCCTGGCTCTTCGAGCACCTGATCGACGGCGCCGACGCCTACGTGGACCTGCACAGCGGCGGCATCGACCAGCACCTGCTCGACTTCGTCGGCTACCGCCTGACCGACGACGCCGAGCTGGACGCGAAGAACGAGGCGATGGCCCACGCGGTCGGATACGAGCGGGTCATCTTCGGCACCAGCGCCGACGGCGGCAACAGCCACGCTGCGGCGAACCGGCAGGGCATCCCCGCGATCCTCGTCGAGACCGGCCAACTCGGCGACCGCGACCCCGCCACCGTGCGCAGGCTGATCGACGCCCTGTACCGGATCCTGCACCACCTCGGCGCCATCGAGGCGTCGGATCACATCAAGCAGCCGACCGTGCAGCCGCGCGACTGGATC
>NZ_PQSR01000063.1 GCF_002920635.1 Streptomyces sp. Ru72
CCGTTCCGTGGGAACTCCCCCACAGCGAACGCATAGTGTGTGATGCCGTTCAGCGGAAGCGGATGATCATCCTTTGCCTACCGTCGTCCTCGGCGGTACGCCACTGCCCGACACCGTTCCTTCCAGGGGGAGTTCCACCATGCGACCGATACGACCGCTCTTCGCCGTCCGCTCGGAACGCGGTGCGCGCCGCAGGAACTCCCCGGTGCCGGCGGCGGCCGGCCTCGCCGTGGCGCTGGCGCTGACCGCGACCGCGTGCGACTCGGGCGGTGACCGCGGTGCGCATGCGGGGGCGAGCGCGTCCGCGTCCTCCGCGGGCGACGGCAAGATCAAGATCCCGGACGACATCAAGCAGAAGCTCAAGCAGCACGGGATCGACATCGACAAGTGGAAGAACGGCGCCTGGAAGAACTGGAACAAGGACGACTGGCTGCGCGAGGCCGACGATTTCATCAACCCGATCATCAAGGGGCTGTGGAACCCGGACCGGATGCGCAGGGCCGACGACCCTGCCAAGAAGGTCGGCTCCGACGACCTCTCGGGGGACCAGGGCGTCACGGATCCGACCCCGGCACCGGTGAAGGCGCAGGCGGTGCCGGCCGCGTACCACGACAACGCGCCCACGGCGGGAAAGGTGTTCTTCGACTCCCCCAAGGGCACGATGGTCTGCTCGGCGACCGTGGTGGAAGACCCGGCGCACCCCGGGAAGTCCAACCTCGTGTGGACGGCGGGGCACTGCGTGCACGCGGGCAGGAACGGCGGCTGGTACCGCAACATCGCCTTCGTGCCGGCGTACAACGACTCCGGGCTCTCGGCGGCCGAGTTGAGGAACGCGACCCGGCAGCAGATCGCCCCGTACGGTGTCTGGTGGGGTGACTGGGCGCAGACCTCCGAGCAGTGGATCGAGCAGGGCGGCGAGACGGGCGGCCAGGGCGCGTCGTACGACTTCGCCGTCATCCATGTGACGCCGGAGCAGGGCAACGGCGGCAAGTCCCTGGAGGAGACCGTCGGTTCCGCGCTCCCGGTGAACTTCGACGCGCCGGCTGTTCCGAAGGTCGACAGCATCACGGCGACCGGCTACCCGGCCGCGCCTCCGTACGACGGCCAGAAGCTGTACCGGTGCCAGGACAAGCCGGGCCGGCTGTCGCTCCGACGGACGGACCCGACGATGTACCGCATCGGCTGCACCATGACCGGTGGTGCGTCCGGCGGAGGCTGGGTGGAGACGGGCGCGGACGGCAAGCCCGCCCTGGTCTCCAACACCTCGATCGGCCCGGTGACCTCCGGCTGGCTGGCCGGGCCGCGACTGGGCACGGTGGCCAAGGGGGTCTTCGAAGGGGTCAGCAGGAAGTTCGCGGACCAGTGACGCGCCCCGCCTCGCCGCCGTTCGTCCCCGGACACCCGTGACGAACACGAAGCCCGCTCCCTGTCGCAGGAGCGGGCTTCGAACCCTTGGGCCGTGGATCAGAGCGCGGGAGCCGGCGCGTACGGCGCCAGTTCCGCCGCGAGTTCCTCGTGCACCCGGGCCTTGAGCACGGTGCCCTCCGGGGTGTGCTCCTCGGAGATCACCTCGCCCTCGGAGTGGGCGCGCGCGACCAGCCGGCCGTGCGTGTAGGGCACCAGGGCCTCGATCTCGACCGACGGCCTCGGCAGCTCGGCGTCGATGAGCGCGAGCAGTTCCTCGATGCCCTGGCCGGTGCGGGCCGAGACCGCGATGGCGCGCTTCTCGATCCGCAGCAGCCGCTGGAGCACCAGCGGGTCCGCCGCGTCCGCCTTGTTGATCACGACGATCTCGGGTACGCCGGTGGCGCCGACGTCCGTGATCACCTCGCGCACGGCGGCCAGCTGCTCCTCCGGGTTCGGGTGCGAACCGTCGACCACGTGCAGGATCAGGTCGGAGTCACCGACCTCCTCCATCGTGGAGCGGAACGCCTCGACCAGGTGGTGCGGCAGGTGCCGTACGAAACCGACGGTGTCCGCCAGCGTGTACAGCCGCCCGCTCGGGGTCTGGGCCCGGCGCACCGTCGGGTCGAGGGTCGCGAACAGCGCGTTCTCGACCAGGACGCCCGCGCCGGTGAGGCGGTTGAGCAGCGAGGACTTGCCGGCGTTGGTGTAGCCCGCGATGGCGACCGAGGGCACCCTGTGGCGCCTGCGCTCCTGGCGCTTGATCTCGCGGCCGGTCTTCATCTCCGCGATCTCCCGGCGCATCTTGGCCATCTTCTCGCGGATCCGCCGCCGGTCCGTCTCGATCTTGGTCTCACCGGGGCCGCGGGTCGCGAGGCCGCCGCTGCCGCCGCCCATCTGCCGGGACAGCGACTGACCCCAGCCGCGCAGCCTCGGCAGCATGTACTGCATCTGGGCGAGCGCGACCTGCGCCTTGCCCTCGCGGGACTTCGCGTGCTGGGCGAAGATGTCCAGGATCAGGGCCGTCCGGTCGATGACCTTGACCTTGACGACGTCCTCGAGGTGGATCAGCTGGGCCGGGCTCAGCTCACCGTCGCAGATGACGGTGTCCGCGCCCGCGTCGAGGACGATGTCGCGCAGCTCGCTCGCCTTGCCGGAGCCGATGTAGGTGGCCGCGTCGGGCGTGTCACGGCGCTGGATCACACCGTCGAGCACGAGCGCACCCGCGGTCTCCGCGAGGGCGGCCAGCTCGGCGAGGGAGTTCTCCGCGTCCTGCGCGGTCCCCGACGTCCACACCCCGACGAGCACCACGCGCTCCAGGCGCAGCTGCCGGTACTCGACCTCGGTGACGTCCTCGAGCTCGGTGGACAGGCCCGCGACACGGCGCAGGGCCGCGCGCTCGGAGCGGTCGAACTGGTCGCCGTCCCGCTCTCCGTCGATCTCGTGGCTCCAGGCGACGTCCTCTTCCATCAGGGCATCGGCCCGAAGACCTTCGGCGTAGGCGTGTGCGAGGCGCTTGGCGTCCTGGGAAGGGGAAGAAGAGGAGGTCATTGGGTCCTTACGTCGATGGGAATCCGGTTGCGGTGACGAAGTGGCGGCCGTGCAGGGCCCGTCACAGACGTCGTCACCGGTCACAACGCTCGAGTGCCCCGGAAGATTCCCCGGTCACCCGCCCCGAGGGGGCCGCGCCGCCGACCTGATGATGGTCCCACGGCGCGGCCGGTCCCGTCATCCGACTTGTTCGGTGCCTTCGCCGCTCTGGGCCGGCTCGCTCTTCCAGTCCGGGTGGCCGGGCATGGGCGGGGTCTTCCCGCCGTAGAGCCACCCCTGGAAGAAGGCGCTCAGATCGCGTCCGGCGGTGTCCGACGCCAGGCGTTCGAAGTCGGCCGTGGTCGCCGTGGAGTCGTGGTGCAGGGCCACCCAGGCCCGCTCCAGGCGCTGGAAGGCGGTGGCGCCGATCTCCTGGCGCAGGGCGTACAGCACCAGGGCGGCTCCGTCGTAGACGTTGGGCCGGAAGATGCTGATCTTCTGGCCGGGCTTCGGGGCCCTGGGCGCGGCGGGCGGGCCGTCGGAGGCGCGCCAGCCGTCGGAGAGGGCGTACGCCGCCTTCATCCGCGCCTGGAGGGACCGGTTCGCCGTCTCTTCCGCGTACAGGGCCTCGTACCAGGTGGCGTGTCCCTCGTTGAGCCACAGGTCGGACCAGGTGCGCGGGCTCACGCTGTCGCCGAACCACTGGTGGGACAGCTCGTGCACCATGATCGACTCGACGTACCACGCGGGGAGGGCGGGCTCGGTGAAAATGTGTTTCTCGAAGAGGGACAGCGTCTGCGTCTCGAGCTCGAAGCCGGTCTTGGCCCGGGCGATCAACACCCCGTAGGTCTCGAAGGGGTACGGGCCGACCTTCTTCTCCAGCCAGGCGATCTGGTCGGGCGTCTTCTCCAGCCAGGGCTCGAGCTGCGCCTGGTCCTCGGCAGGCACCACGTCGCGGACGGGGAGGCCGTGGGGTCCCGTGCGGTGCAGGACGGCGTTGCGGCCGATGGACACCTGGGCGAGTTCCGTGGCCATGGGGTGTCGGGTGCGGTAGGTCCAGGTGGTGGTTCTCCCGCTTCGCCGCGTGCTCACCGGGACACCGTTCGCCACGGCGGTGTAGTCGTCCGGCGCGGTCACGTGGATCGTGAACATCGCCTTGTCGGAAGGGTGGTCGTTGCACGGGAAGACCAGGTGGGCGGCGTCGGCCTGGTTGGCCATGGCGAGCCCGTCGTCGGTGCGGACCCAGCCGCCCTGCCGGTCCTTGGCGGAGACGGGGTCGCTGGTGTGCCGCACGGTGATGCGCAGCAGGCTGCCCTTGGGGAGCGGGACGCCCGGCGTGATCACCAGGTCCTCCCCCGCGCCGGTGAAGTCCGCGGGCAGGCCGTTGACGTCGACGGACTCGACCGCGCCGTGCGCGAAGTCGAGGTTGACGCGCTCCAGCCGCTGGGTGGTGCGGGCGTCGATGGTGGTGACGGCGGCGAGCGGCTTGCTGTTGTCGCCGGTGTAGGTGAAGGAGAGGTCGTACGACCGGACGTCGTATCCGGGGTTGCCGAGCGTGGGGTAGAGCCGGTCGCCGACGCCGAGGGGGACGGCGGGCGAAGGGGTGCTCGCGGCGATCAGACAGCCGGAGACGGCACAGGCGAGCAGAGCCGCCTGTACACGGTGGACACGTGGCGTGACGGAACGAAGGCTGAGCGGCATGGACCACCGCTATCAGCGCGCGCTCCCCGGACGTGTCCGACGCGCATCGGTCCCACCCGAACGGGTTCAGCCGGGGGGAGGGCCGATCGCGCGGGGGCCGCCTTGTGGGTCCGGCGGGGGCCGAACGGAGGCGTCAGGCGAAGGCCGTACGCGGGCGGCCGACGGCCGGACAGGCAGCCCTGCGACAGCGTCAGTGCACGGCCGTCGCCGGGTGCTGAGCTCTGCTCACGTCGAACACGCCCGGCACGTTCCTCATCGCTCTCATCAGGGACGGCAGATGGGAGGCGTCCGGGAGCTGGAGTGTGTACGTGTGGCGCACGCGCTGCTGGCTCGGGGGCTCGACCGTGGCCGAGACGATGGCGACGCCTTCCAGGGCGATGGCCTCGGTGAGGTCCGCCAGCAGGTGCGGGCGGCCGAAGGACTCCGCGACCAGCGTGACCCTGCACTCGGTGCTCTCCCCCCAGCGCACGCCGACCTCCTCGCGCCCGGCGCTCTTCATGCGCTCCACTGCGGCGCACTCGACGCGGTGCACGGTCACCGCGCCCCCGCGCACGGCGAAGCCGGTGACCTCGTCCGGCGGCACCGGCGTACAGCAGCCCGCGAGCCGCACGGAGGCGCCGGGCAGGTCCACCACGGCGTTGGCGGCGCGCACGCCGGGCGCGTCCGTGGTGGGGCGCGCGGGCAGCGCCGGCAGTCGTGCGGCGGTCCCGAAACCGGTGGCGTGCGCGTCGGTGCCGTCCAGCGAGTCCCGGGCGCCGGGCGCCGACGCGCCACCGGAGGTCTCGGCGGACACCGGATGCGCCGCCAGCCATCGCTGGATCGCGATCCGCGCGGCCGGCGTGCGGGCGTGCTCCAGCCACTCCCGGGACGGCTCCGAGGCCGGGTCCTGGCCCATGAGGAGCTGCACGGTGTCGCCGTCCTTCAGGACCGTGCTCAGCGTCGCCAGCCGGCCGTTGACGCGGGCGCCGATACAGGCGTGCGCGTCCTCCCCGTACTGCGCGTACGCCGCGTCCACACAACTGGCGCCCTCGGGAAGCCCGAGCGCGCCCCCGTCGGGGCGGAACACGGTGATCTCCCGGTCCTGGGCGAGGTCCTCGCGCAGTGACGACCAGAAGGTGTCGGTGTCCGGCGCCGCCTGCTGCCACTGAAGCAGCCGGGAGAGCCAGCCGGGCCGGGTCGGGTCGGCGCGCTCGCCGTCGGCCGGATCGTCGGAGGCGGGGGCGTAGGGATTGCCGAGCGCGATCACCCCGGCCTCGGCGACCTTGTGCATCTGGTGGGTGCGGATGAGGACTTCGGCGACCTCGCCGTCCTCCCGCGTGACCGCGGTGTGCAGCGACTGGTACAGGTTGAACTTGGGGACGGCGATGAAGTCCTTGAACTCCGAGACCACCGGGGTCATACAGGTGTGCAGTTCGCCGAGGACCGCGTAGCAGTCGGCGTCCTCGCTCACGAGCACCAGCAGGCGCCCGAAGTCCGCGCCGCGCAGCCGGCCCCGCTTGCGGGAGACGCGGTGGACGGAGACGAAGTGCCGTGGCCGGATGAGGACTTCGGCCGGGATCCCGGCCTCGCGCAGCACCGTGCGCACCTGGTCGGCCGTCTCGGCGAGCGGATCGTCGCCGTGCGCCGCGTTCTCGGCGATGAGTTCCCTGGTGTGCTCGTACTCCTCGGGGTGCAGGACCGCGAAGACGAGGTCCTCCAGCTCGGTCTTGAGTGCCTGGACGCCGAGACGCTCGGCGAGCGGGATGAGCACGTCCCGGGTGACCCTCGCGATGCGTTCCTGCTTCTCCCGGCGCATCACGCCGAGCGTGCGCATGTTGTGCAGCCGGTCGGCGAGTTTGATCGACATCACGCGGACGTCGTTGCCGGCGGCGACGAGCATCTTGCGGAAGGTCTCGGGCTCGGCGGCCGCTCCGTAGTCGACCTTCTCCAGTTTGGTGACACCGTCGACGAGGTAGCGCACCTCCTCTCCGAACTCCTCGCGCACCTGCTCGAGCGTCACATCGGTGTCCTCGACGGTGTCGTGGAGCAGCGAGGCCGTCAAGGTCGTGGTCTCGGCTCCCAGTTCGGCGAGGATCAGCGTCACGGCGAGGGGATGGGTGATGTACGGCTCGCCGCTCTTGCGCATCTGTCCCCGGTGCGAGGACTCGGCCAACAGGTAGGCCCGGCGCAGCGGTTCGAGGTCGGCGTCGGGGTGGTGGGCGCGGTGGGCCTCGACCACGTGGCCGATCGCGTCGGGCAGCCGGTCGCGGGTGGCGGGGCCGAGCAGCGCGGCCCGGCCCAGTCGGCGCAGGTCGAGCCGGGCGCGGCTCTTCCTTCGGTGGGCTCCGGGCGTTACAGGGGCGGGGTCGGCAGGATTCGTGGCCTCCGCACTCATTGGGCACCTCCGGCTGCGTCGACCGGCGGACGGAGTGCCTGCTGGCGTTCGCGGCGCAGGGGCTCGCGACGGTCCCCCGTCCCGGCCGGTGCTTGATGCTATCGAGCCCACCACGCCTGCCCGACCGGCTCTCGCCGAGCGTGAAACGGATCACCCATTCGAGCGATGCCCTGAAGGTTTACGCGTTTCCGCCAGGGGAATCCGCTCCGGCCGTCGATTCCGGCGTTTCCACCGGCCCGGAGCTGGGGATCGGAGCACCGGAAGCAGCCGGGGCTGTGATCCGGAGCTGTACGGCGGCAATACCGAGCGCCCTTTTCGGCCACCACCCGTGCGCCGCCTCACCGCCCGCGTGCCACGCCGTGCTTCGGCGCGCTGCCCGTTCGCCCCCTCAAAGGGCAGCGCACGGGACCGAGTTCGGACAGCCTCAGGGGCCGGGGGGTTCCTCCCGGCCCGTCCGCCTGGGGGCTTGCGGTCCGCGCGACGACGCCGTCGAGCCGCGCGTCAGCGGGCCGCGGTCCGGAGCCACTCGGCGTCGATCTCGCCCTCGGCGACGATCACCGCCGGGCCGGTCATCTCGATCTCGCCGTCCGGGCGCTCGGTGATCACCAGGGTGCCGCCGGGGACGTCCACGGTGTACGACGCGGGGATGCCCGTCACGGCCGGGTCCGCTCCGTCGCGGCGGGCCGTGGCGACGGCCACCGCGCACGCGCCCGTGCCGCACGAGCGGGTCTCCCCGGAGCCGCGCTCGTGGACGCGCATCGCGACGTGGCGGGGAGCGCGGTCGACCACGAACTCGACGTTCACCCCGTCCGGGTAGGCGGAGGCCGGGCTGAAGGGGGGCGGGGTGAACAGGTTCCCCGCGTGCGCGAGGTCGTCGACGAAGGCGACCGCGTGCGGGTTGCCCATGTTCACGTTGCGCGCGGGCCAGCTGCGCTCGCCGACGCTGACCGTGACGTCCCCCTCGGGCAGGACGGCACGGCCCATGCCGACGGTGACGTCGCCGTCCTTCGCGAGATGGACGGTCTTGACACCCCCTCGCGTGGCGATCGCGAGATCGCCCTCGGCCACATGACCGGCGCGCTGGAGGTAGCGCGCGAAGACCCGTACGCCGTTGCCGCACATCTCCGCGACCGAGCCGTCGCCGTTGCGGTAGTCCATGAACCACTCCGCCTCCCCGGCCATCTCCTTGGCCTCGGGGTGCGCGGCCGAGCGCACGACGTGCAACAGACCGTCGCCGCCGATGCCCGCGCGGCGGTCGCACAGGGCGGCGACGGCGGCCGGGGGCAGGTCGATGACGTTCTCGGGGTCCGGGATGATCACGAAGTCGTTCTCCGTGCCGTGACCCTTGAGGAAGGCGATCCGCGTGCTCATTCCTCGATCGTACGGGGTCGGTACGACAGCGGCGTCAGCCGCGTCCGGCGAGCGTGGTCAGCGCAGCCGGGCCACGCGCCACACGGCCAGTGCGACGACCGCGACGACCACCACGGCGTAGCCGAGGACGACACGCCAGTCCGGGCGTCGTCCGGACCCGCGCTGCGGCAGGCCGGGCCACGTGTGACCGACGCGGCGCGCGGCCATCATGCCCCAGCCGGCCGCGCACGAGCAGATCAGCAGCCCGAGCATGGCGACCACGGCGCCGCCGTCGCCGAACTCGAACGCCAGCGGGAAGGCGAACATCAGGGAGCCGACCGCGGCCAGCCCCACGATGGGGGCGAGCTGCCAGATCCGCAGCCGGCGCTGCGGACGCAGCTCGACCTCCACCTCGGGCCCGGTGGACAGCTCGTCCAGGTCCGGACCGTCGGCGGTCACGCCGCCCGGCAGCTCCTCGTCGGGACCGTCGGAACTGAGCCGTGGGTCCTCGTCCTGCGCGGTCCCGTGCCTGCGCGCCTTGTGCGGTGTCGCGAGGGCCGGCCTCCATCACCACGCGCCCTCCCAACTCGGACTCACTTGGTCGATCGAAGCTCGATGATGGCATGTCGCATGAGGCCCGGATGACGGCCGGAGCGTCCCGATGCCATCACGTGATCAGGCTGTAACCGGTCGTTCGACCAACGCCAGCGCGAGCCGCGGAAGTTCCCCGAGGTCGTCCGCGGCGCCGCTGAGCCAGTGCACGCGTGGGTCACGGCGGAACCAGGAGTCCTGACGGCGCGCGAAGCGCTTGGTGGCGCGTACGGTCTCGGCACGCGCCTCTTCCAGCGTGCACTCCCCCGCGAGCGCCGTGAGCACCTGCTGATATCCGAGCGCGCGCGACGCCGTACGCCCCTCGCGCAAGCCCTGCGCCTCCAGCGCCCGCACCTCGTCCACGAGCCCCGCCTCCCACATCCGGTCGACCCGGCGCGCGATCCGCTCGTCCAGCTCGGGCCGGCTGACGTCGACGCCGATCTGGACGGTGTCGTAGACCGAGTCGTGCCCCGGCAGATTGGCGGTGAAGGGCCGGCCGGTGATCTCGATGACCTCCAGGGCCCGGACGATCCGGCGGCCGTTGCCGGGCAGGATCGCCCGTGCGGCCTCCGGGTCGGCGGCGGCCAGGCGCGCGTGGAGTGCCCCGGAGCCGCGCAGGGCGAGCTCCTCCTCGAGCCGGGCGCGCACCTCGGGGTCGGTGCCGGGGAACTCCAGGTTGTCGACCGCACCGCGCACGTACAGCCCCGAGCCGCCCACCAGGACGGGCCAGCGGCCCTCGGCGAGCAGCGCGTCGATACGGGCGCGGGCGAGACGCTGGTACTCGGCGACGGACGCCGTGACCGTCACGTCCCAGATGTCCAGCAGGTGGTGCGGGACGCCGCCGCGTTCCTCGGGCGTCAGCTTGGCGGTGCCGATGTCCATCCCCCGGTAGAGCTGCATGGAGTCGGCGTTGACGACCTCCCCTCCGAGCTGCTGGGCCAGGAACACTCCCAGATCGGACTTTCCGGCCGCGGTCGGACCGACGACGGCGATGACCCGCGGCGCGGGGGCTGCACTACTCACCGCAACAGTCTCGCAAACCTCCGGACCCCGCCTCGAACGAGTTACGTGACGCCCCGAGTGGGGGGTCGTTGCCTGTTGCGTGGTTCCGGTCACCGGTTCGAGAACGGGTGACCCGGGGCGACGCAATGGGACGCACCGGGCTACGCGGTATTTCGCCCGCACGAGTAACGTATGGAGTGGATATGGGCGTTTTTGCACGGCTTCTCCGGAGGTCGAAGACGACGGAGGAGGGCCGGTCGGCCGAGACGGACGCCGCACAGGCGGTGGACGGTGCCGAGGCGGGGACGACGGGCGAGGTGAAGGACGCGGGTGCGGCCGAGTCCGACGGGAAGCCGGAGGGCCCGCCGCTGAGGAGCGTGGAGGCCGCCCCCGACGACGGGGTCGGGATCCCGAAGCAGCAGTCCGCCGAGAAGGCCGCCGGCAGCGAGGCCGACGAGGGCGCCCGTACGTAACCGCTTGAGCCAGGGAAGGTGGACCATGGGCCTCGTGGACAACCTGAAAGCCAAGGTCTCGGGCCTCGCGCAGCAGCACGAGGACAAGGTCGACCGCGGCCTCGACAAGGCCGCGAAGATGATCGACGAACGGACCAAGGGCAAGTACAGCGACAAGATCCACACGGGCACGGACAAGGCGAAGCACGCTGTGGAGCGCCTCGCCCACGGGGACGCCGGCCCGTCGACCGGCGAAGCGGCACCCCCGGAGACACCCCAGCCGCCTTCGGCCTCCTGAACACGCTCCGGACAGCGCGTCACCGATCGGCGGACGGCCGCGGGGGCCACGGCCTCCCGGCCGTCCGCCGTGTCGCGGTACCAGGGCAGGAGCTTCCCGAGCCCGGCGGCCGCGCTCACCGGACCGCTACGACCAGGCGGCCACCACGTACCCGACGCCGTACGGCGCCTCGTCGAACAGCAGGCTGCCGGACAAGCGTACGCCTTCCGCCGCGCCGGCGAGGATCTGCCAGGGGGCCCGGCCGCGGGCCTGCAGTTCGCGGGCCAGGGCGGGGTCGAGGGATCTCAGTGCCGTCACGTCCGCCGCGCCCAGCGCCCGCGCGACCTCCGCGTCGAAGCCGGCCGCACGCTCGTCCAGGTAGCCCGGGGCCTTCACCGAGCGGCACGCGCTGGCGTCGCCCATGATCAGCAGGGCCGTCCGCTCGGCCCGGGCGGCGAGCCCGGCTCCGACCTCGGCGCACCGCTCGGGTGCCAGGAGCTCCGGCACCGCCAGCCCCTCCACGGGCGCGTCGGCCCAGCGCGCGTGTTCCAGCAGCCACGCCGCGACCGCGAGCGACGGCGGCAGCTCACGCTTCTGAGCCGTGCCGCCCTCACCGAGCCGTACGTCGACGTCCACGCCGAAGCCCCGGAACGAACCCCGCGCGCCCTCCGCGTAGGTGCCCTCCTCGCCCTCCCCCGCGGGCCCGACGACCACGAGCCGGTCGGGCCGGGCGGCGGCGAGCACGCCCAGCGCGTCCTTGCAGGCGGCACGGGCGCCGTCCAGTTCGGGCGCCGCACCCGCGGCGACCTCGGGCACGAGCAGGGGCGGACAGGGACAGACGGCGGCGGCGACAAGCATGATCCGCAGCCTAACCGGGCCGGACCCCGCGTACGGCGGTGACGGTGGCGTCAGTCGCAGCCGCAGGCGCTGGCCACGGGCAGGGGCGCCGGCACGCCGACCTTCGGCAGACCCAGCATCACGCCGGCCGGCTCGGCGGCCGGCGCCGCGTTCCGCTTGGCCCACGCGTCGCCCGCGCGCGTGCGGCGCACGTCGAGGACGGGCCCCTCGGCGAGGAGGTGGTGCGGGGCGGCGTAGGTCACCTCGACGGTCACCACGTCACCGGGGCGCACCTCCTGCTCCGGCTTGGTGAAGTGGACCAGGCGGTTGTCGGGGGCGCGGCCGGACAGCCGGTGGGTGGCACCGTCCTTGCGCCCCTCGCCCTCGGCCACCATCAGCTCCAGGGTGCGGCCGACCTGCTTCTTGTTCTCCTCCCAGGAGATCTCCTCCTGGAGGGCGACGAGCCGCTCGTAGCGCGCCTGGACGACCTCCTTGGGGATCTGGTTCTCCATCTCGGCGGCCGGGGTGCCGGGCCGCTTGGAGTACTGGAAGGTGAACGCCTGCGCGAACCGCGCCTCCCGCACCACGTGCAGCGTCTGCTCGAAGTCCTCCTCGCTCTCCCCGGGGAAGCCGACGATGATGTCGGTGGTGATCGCGGCGTGCGGGATGGCGGCGCGCACCTTCTCGATGATCCCCAGGTAGCGCTCCTGGCGGTAGGACCGGCGCATCGCCTTGAGCACGGCGTCCGAGCCGGACTGCAGCGGCATGTGCAGCTGCGGCATCACGTTCGGCGTCTCGGCCATGGCCGCGATGACGTCGTCGGTGAAGTCGCGCGGGTGCGGCGAGGTGAAGCGGACGCGCTCCAGGCCGTCGATCTTCCCGCAGGCACGCAGCAGCTTGCTGAAGGCCTCACGGTCGCCGATGTCGGAGCCGTAGGCGTTCACGTTCTGACCGAGCAGCGTGATCTCGGAGACGCCCTCGGCGACCAGGGCCTCGACCTCGGCGAGGATGTCGCCGGGCCGGCGGTCCTTCTCCTTGCCGCGCAGCGCCGGGACGATGCAGAACGTGCAGGTGTTGTTGCAGCCCACGGAGATCGACACCCAGGCCGCGTACGCGCTCTCACGCCGTGTCGGCAGCGTCGACGGGAACGCCTCCAGCGACTCGGCGATCTCGACCTGCGCCTCCTGCTGCACGCGAGCGCGCTCCAGGAGAACGGGCAGCTTGCCGATGTTGTGCGTACCGAAGACGACGTCCACCCAGGGCGCCTTCTTCACGATGGTGTCGCGGTCCTTCTGCGCCAGGCAGCCGCCGACGGCGATCTGCATGCCGGGCCGGACGGCCTTCTTCGGCGCGAGGCGGCCGAGGTTGCCGTAGAGCCGGTTGTCGGCGTTCTCCCTCACGGCGCAGGTGTTGAAGACGACCACGTCCGCGTCGCCGTCCGCCCCCTCGGGCGCGCGCACGTACCCGGCCTCCTCGAGCAGCCCGGCCAATCGCTCGGAATCGTGGACGTTCATCTGGCACCCGTAGGTGCGGATCTCATAGCTCTTGGGTGCGTGAACGTCCACTGCGGGGCTCCGGTCGCTGCTGCTGGTCATGGAACAAGGGTAGGCGCTCCTCGAAGAGCCCTGTCCGGGCCGTGGGCCGGAGCGCACCGCTCCGACGGACCGGACGGAGACGGGACCCTCCCTCACTTGACGGCCCCGCTCGTGGCGCCGGCGGCGAGGTGGCGCTGGGCGATGACGAGCAGCACGGCCGCCGGGGCGGATGCCAGCACAGCGGTGGCCATGATGGCGTTCCACTGGTTCGTGTGCGCGCCGATGTACTCGTAGATCCCGAGGGTGATCGGCCGCACGGTCTCCGTGGTGGTCAGTGTGAGGGCGAAGAGGAAGTCGCTCCAGGCGAAGAGGAAGGTGAAGAGCGCCGCGGTGATCAGCGCGTTGGTGCTCAGCGGGAGCACCACGGAGCGGAAGGTGCGCAGCCTCCCGGCGCCGTCCACGCGCGCGGCCTCGATGATCTCCCTGGGAATGCCCTGCATGAACGAACGCAGGATGATGATCGCGAACGGGACGCCGGCGGTGGAGTCGGCGAGGATCAGCCCGAGGGAGGAGTTGAGGAGTCCCAGGTCGTTGTAGGCGTCGTAGAGCGCGTTGGCCACGGCGATGCCCGGCACCATCTGTGTGATCAGGACGCCGAAGAGCACGAGGTTGATCCCCCGGACGGGGAGGTGGGACAGCGCGTAGGCCGCCGGCGCGGCGAGCGCGAGGCTGAACGCCACGCTGCCGAGGGCCACGACGAGGCTGGTGAGAAGGTTGCGTCCCTGATCGCGCAGTGCTGTGGCGTACCCGCCGAGGTCCGGGTGGAGGGGGAACCAGCCTCCCCGCAGTGGGGTGCCCGCCGGCTGCAGGGACGCGTTCACCATCCAGTAGACGGGGAACAGCATCACCGCGAGCAGGACGATCCCGACGATCGTGGACGTCAGGCCACGGCTCGGTGCGCGCTTCACGGGACCCCTGTCAGGCGTACTGGGCGCGCCGGCGGACGCGCAGATGGACGAAGGCGAAGAGGAGCGAGACGGCGACGAGTACGTTGCTCATCGCGGCGCCGCGCCCGAACTCGAACTGCTGGAAGGACAGTTCGTAGGACCGGGTGGCGAGGGTCTGGGTGGCGTCTGCCGGTCCTCCGCCGGTCACGATGAGGATGAGGTCTAGCACCTTGACCGTGTAGACCACGCCCAGCAACAGCACGACGTCGACCACGGGGCGCAGCAGTGGCCAGGTGACATGGCGGAACGAGGCCACCGGACCCGCTCCGTCCAGCTTCGCCGCCTCGTACAGATGCGCGGGGATGTCCTGCAGGCCGCCGTACAGGATCGCGGTGTTGAAGGGAATGCCCACCCAGATGTTGATGAGGATCACCGACAGGAGCGCCTCCGAGGTGCCGGTGAGCCAGGGTATGCCGGACGACATGAGGTGCAGGCCGCGCAGCGCCTCGTTGACGACGCCGTCATCGGTGTCGAGCATCCACCTCCATGTCGTCCCGGAGACGACCAGGGGCAGCAGCCACGGCAGCAGCAACAGCGACCGCAGTACGCCGCCGAGCGGGAACCGGCGCTGGAAGAACAGGGCGAGGGCCAGGCCGACCACGAACTGCCCGGCTATCGAACCCGCGGTGAACAGGACCGTCGTCAGCAACGCCTCGGAGAAGAGGTCCGAGGACAGGATCTTCGCGTAGTTCTGCAGCCCCGCGAACGGCGCGACACCGGTGTAGAAGGTCGTGGTCGTGTACTGCTGGAAGCTCATCACGACGTTCTTGACGATCGGGTAGCCGAAGAACAGCAGCAGGTACGCCACCGCGGGCACGATGAACATCCACTGGGCGACCGGCTCCCAGAAGCGGGCCCGGGCCGCAGCCCGGGCCCTGCCGTGCGCGGCCTCGCCCTCGTCAGGAACCGGTCGCGATCTGCTGCGCATGCCGGAGTGCTTCCGCGGGTGTCTGCTCGCCCGTCAGTGCGGCCTGGATGGCGGTGTAGATCCCGGTCGCCGCCTTGGGCCACTTGACGCCGAGTTCGCCGGTTCGGGCTCGGGCCTTCTCCACGCTTTGGACGAAGGCGGCCATCGACGGGACCTGCTCGGCGTACCGGGACGCCACCGCCGGACGGGAGGGCACGGTGAAGTACTGCTTGGCCAGGGCCATCATGTTGGCGGAGTCGTTCAGGCAGGCGAGTACCCGGGCGGCCTTCTGCTGCCGGGCCTCGGACGCGGTCTGCGGGACCGTCCACACCTCACCGCCGAGCGGTGTGACGAGGGTCTGCCCCTTCTGGCGGACGGGGAGGGGGACCACACCCCAGTGCAGGTTCTCGTCCTTGTTCAGCTCGGAGATCCGCCACGGGCCGTTGATCATCATGGCCGTCTTCCCGGCGACGAACTGGTCGTGGACATCGGCCTGGGTCCAGTTCAGCACGGACTTCGACATCGATCCGCTCTTCACCAGGTCGACCCACAGCTGGAGTGCCTGCGCGGCCTGCGGGCTGTCCAGCTGCTTCTCGTCCCCGCCGTTGGACCACAGGAAGGGCAGGAACTGCCAGGTGCCCTCGAAGGTGGCGTTCGCGTCGACCGCCATGCCGTAACGTCCGGAGCGGGTCAGTTTGGCCGCAGCCGCCTTCAGCTCGTCCCAGGTCTTCGGTGCGGCGACACCGGCCTCGGCGAGCATGTCCTTGTTGTAGAAGAGGGCGATCGTGCTGACGGTGGGCGCCAGCCCGTACACCTTCCCCTGGTAGGTGCCCGCCGACAGGATGCCCTTGGCGAAGCCGCCGGAGTCGATCCCGTACCGGTCCAGGGAGATCAGCGCGCCGGTCTGTGCGATCTGCTGTACGTCGGGGTTGTCCAGCATCAACAGGTCCGGAAGGGTGCGCGACGACGCCTGCTGCAGGACCTTGGGGATGAGCGACGACCCCGGAACACTTCTGTGCTCGACCCTTACCCCGGCGGCCTTGCCACAGGCGGTGAGGCGCTCGCCCCATTGGGCGTGTTCGGTCGTGTCGGTGTAGTAGTCGAGCGCGGTGATGGAGGTGACCTTGTCCGTGGCGGACCGGGATCCGGATCCGCCGGTGCACCCGGTGGCAGCCAGAGCGAGGGCGAGTGTTCCGAAGAGGGCGGTGATCCGCCGGGCCGAGGATCTGGCGGGTGAAACCATGGAGGTGCCTTCCGAGTGACGTCTGTCGCCGGAGTTTCGATCTCGCGTGGCCGAGGCGAACCAAGGCATCCGGCGACTCGGCCGCGTGAGCCTGCGGGAGAAGGCCGGGCGTCCGTGTCGCCGAGGAGAAGGTCCATTCCGGCGGCTTCCCGTTCGAGCGGGGACATTACCTCATTCACCTGATCAGAAGGTATGCCGAGGCCCTCGTCGGTCGTCGCGCGCGGTGCTGTGTCCTGCGGCTTCCCGGATCATCGCGGCCACCGCGCCGGGCTGTGAGAGAACCGCGGCGTGCGAGGCGTCCAGTACGTACTCGGTGGCCGCCATGCGCTGCGCCATGAAGCGCTGAGCGGTGGGGTTGAGCATCCGGTCGCCGGCCGCGATGGCGTACCAGGACGGCTTGGAGGCCCATGCCGGCGGGCCCGATCTGCCGGTCAGGGCGCTGTGGGCGATCGGGCGTTGCGTCACGGACAGCACGTCGGTGACGCGGTGCGGCAGGTCTGCGGCGTACACCTGCGGGAACCGCTCCTTGCGGATGTACAGCTCGCTCTCCCGGCCGGCGCCGCGCCGGGTGGGAAGAGCGGCGGTCGAGGTGGCGTCGATCGACGGCATGGGAGGGAAGCGGCCGGTGATGTCGAGAAGGCACTCTCCGGCGTCGAGGCCGAACGCCGCGACGTAGCACAACGCCACGGTGTTGTCGGCTTCGGCGGCGGCCTCGGTGATGACCGCGCCGCCGTAGCCGTGTCCGACGAGCACGACCGGGACCTCGATCTGGCGCACCGCGCTGCGGATGTAGGCGGCGTCCTCCGCCAGGCCGCGCAGCGGGTTCGCCAGGGCCCGCACGGTCAGTCCGGCAGCGTGGAGGAGGCTGACGACCCCCGCCCAGGACGAGGCGTCGGTGAACGCACCGTGCACGAGCACGACGGTCGGCGGTGCGGGGGTGTGTCGCTGCACGTAGGTGGCCTCCGAGTGATTCTGGCCCCCAGCAAAGCGCGCTCGGACGGCGCGGGCATCGCGTGAACGTACCAAAAGCGCCGCTCCGGGGCGCCTCCAGTCGTGCCCAGTCGTCTCCCGGCACCTCCGTCTCCAGGCGCCTCCGTCGCCAGTCGTGCTCAGTCGTCTCCAGTGCTCTGACCGGGAATGTTTCCGTCCCCGCCTGCTCAGCCCCGACGACGAGGACTTCCTCGTTCAGACGGCCACCACCCGCCCGACCAAGCTCGGCCAGCCCTTCACCCGCTGGTCCATCCGCAAACTGCTCGCCTACCTGCGCAAGGCGCACGGCCGGGTGATCCGCATCGGCCGCGAGGCCCTGCGCTGCCTGCTCGCCCGACGCGGCGTCACCTCCCGACGCACCAAGACCTGGAAGGAGCCCACCGACCCCGACCACCACGCCGAACTCGACCCGGATCGAGCGTGTCCTGGACCGCTTCCCCGACCGGACATTCGCGTTCGACGAGTTCGACCCGCTCGGCATCCGCCCCACCGCGGGCTGCAGCTGGGCCGAGCAGGACGGTCCGACCGGCTCGCGGCGACCTGCAAGCGCACCCACGGCGTGACCCACTTCCACGGTGCTACTCGATCGGCGACGACACCCCGCGGAGCATCAACCGCCGCCGGAAGAGCACTGGCTCTCGTTTCACTCCTCTGGCGCCGGCGCGTCCGGACCGCACACTACTCAGGCCGCCGACATCGACCAGGGGTGCGGATTGCTGGGAGTGACTTCGTAGGTCAAGCAGCGAGTTGGTAGCGGGCCCGGTGGTTGCGCTGGTGTCGTGGCCCAGATGGTAGGTCCAGTAGCGGTCGAAGTCGCCGTTGGCGAGCAGGGCGCGGAGTCTCAGGACGGCTTCGGCGCCGGCGCTCCCCCGGCCGTCGACGCGTTCGTCCGACAAATTCGCTACCCGGCGGCCGAAGCGCCGTGATACACAACCGACGTGCAAAGCATCTTGGAGTTCCCCGAGGTCCTGCGGCTGATCGAAGACCGCTCGGCCGCGTTCCGCGCCGCGATCGCTTCCGCCCCCGACCTTGACGTCCAGGTCCCGACCTGCCCGGACTGGACGCTGCGCGAACTGGCGCAGCACCTCGGCGACGGCCGCCGCCGCCAAGCCGCCATCGTCGCGGCGGGCCCGGGCGCTGAGCCCCCGGCGAAGACGGACCCGAAGGGCGCCCCGACCGCGCCCCGCGACCGCGAAGCCCTGGACGCCTGGCTCGCCGAGTCGACCGAGCTCATGCTCGACGCGATGCGCGAGGCCGGCCCGGACCGCGGCTGCTGGACCTGGTGGGGCCGCTCGCAGGCCCCGGAGACCAGCGGAGCCGTGGCCCGGCACCAGATCCAGGAGATCGCCGTCCACACCTACGACGCCCAGCTCACCCAGGGAGCCGCACAGCCGCTGCCGACGGACGTCGCGGTCGAGGGCGTCGACGAGTTCCTGACGACCGTCGCAGCGACGACCGTCCCCTGGCCGTTCAAGCCGGCGACCATCGACCTGCACACGACCGAGGGCCGCTCCTGGCGCCTGACCCTCAACGCCGACGGCGTCCGCTGCGACGACCTCTCCGCGGACGCGGAGCCGGGCGACATGGCGATGCGAGGCGCAGCGAGCGAACTTGTCCTCTACTTCTACGCGCGCATCCCGCTCGACGGCCTGGAGACCACCGGCGACACCGAGCCGATGGAGCAGCTCGCCGACTGGGACCCGAACGCGTAAAGCGCGCACTTGTGACGCGTCTGCCGGTTGTGCGCGCGCTCCTGCGGGCGCCACTGGGCCCGGGGTTGCGGACATCGCGCGGCTGCGGGCAGGCTGCGGGCCTGCTGTTCAAGGGCGAAAGGCGCACCTGCGGGCGGCTCGCGCTCGACCGGGGACAGTGCGCGGCGCGTGCAGATTGCAGGGACTGACCTCGTGGATCAAGCAGCGAGTCGGTAGCGGGCCCGGTGGTTGCGCTGGTGTTCCTGGTCGAGGTGGAAGGTCCAGTAACGGTCGAAGTCGCCGTTGGCGAGCGGGGCGTGGAGTCTCAGGACGGCTTCGGCGCCGGCCAGTGACCATCGGGGTCGTCGGGGCCGAGCAGGCGGGGACGGCCTCCGGCCCACCGAGGGTCCAGGCAGGCCGGGCCGATCTGGTCGAACCGGTGGATCACGTCGACCGGTTCCGGCCCCGCCGCCGCCAACCGGGCAAACGTTCCCGGTCAGAGCACTAGTCGTCGCGCAAGGCCATCACCATGTTGGCGAGTTGGACCCGGGAGTTGACCGACAGCTTCCGGAAGACGGACGTCAGATGCGTGTTGACCGTGTGCGGGGAGACGACGAGGAGGTCGGCGGCCGACCGGTTGGTGTGGCCCTCGGCGATCAGGCGGGCGACCTTCTTCTCCGAGGCCGTCAGCGCCTCCCATCCCTGGACGGGCCGCTGCCCGCTCGCCGCCCTGCGGCCGGCGGCACCCGCACCCTCGAGATCGCGATGCACGCGTGCCGCCGCGGCATGCGCGCCTGACGCCGCGAACGTGGCATGGGCCTGCGTCAGGACGGCCACTGCCTGCGGTTTCCGGCCCGCTGCCAGCAACGCCTTTCCGAGGTCGGCGCAGGCGGCGGCCCGCACCAGCGGGCGAGGGCTTGCCCCGAGCAGGTCGACGGAACGTTCCAGCAGGGTGAGATCGTTTTTCAGGAGCCCTAGGGCCTGCGCCGCGACACCCGCGGCGGTGGGCACGGCCGGATTGCGCTCGGCGTGGGCTTCGGCCTGAGCGGCCAGATCCTCGGCGAGCCCTTGGTCGGCGCCTCGCAGGGCCATGCGTATCGCCGCGTCGGCCCAGGTGCGCAGCAGCCGCCAGCGCATGAAGGGGCCTTCCTGCTGCACCTGCCGGATCTTGTCGACGGCGAGGCCGATGTCCCCCTCGTCCTCGGCGAGGACCGCTTCCAGGAAGCGCACCGCGGCCGTGTTGCCCGGGTTCGGCTTGATCGCCAGCCTTTCCCGTGCCGCCGCCAGGTGTTGCCGCGCCGCCTCCCGGTCGCCGCGCAGCAGGGCGATCCGGGAGCGGATGACGCGAGCGTTCACCTGCTGGACGGGGACCTGTACCTCGTCCTCCAGGCGCTCCATGGTCACGAAGTCGGCTTCGGCGTCGTCGAGCCTGCCGAGGCCCAGATGCTGCTGAGCCTGCGCCCACAGCAGCATGGCCTCACGGGACGACCCGGCATCGTCCGCCGCCCGCAGAAGCAGCCGCTCACCGGACCCGTAGTCGTCCAGGTGCTGGTACGCCACGATCTCTTCGGGAAGGAACGCGGAGTCCACGGCGCTGAGCGCGGTGAAGCGCTGCAGCGCGACGGCGTTCTCGCCCGCGTTGAGCGCCATCTCGCCGAGCCCGAACAGGGACAGCACGTGCGCCTCCCGGTCACCGATCGCGATGGCCGCACGCAGCGCGTTCTCGCCGGCCTCACGCGCTCCGGCGAGATCATGGCTCCGGGACAGGGCCAGCGCACGCAGGGCGGCCAGCCTGGCCTCCACCTCCGGGGCGGCGCCCCCCACGGCGAGGGCCGTTTCGGCCCGGCGGCGCAGCTCCTCGGCGAGATCCAGGTTCCACAACGTCCCGCCGAGCACGGCCTGCAGCCGCCCGATCGCCTCCAGGGGTGGCCGGCCTGCCAGCAACCGGTCGCCGGTCGACAGTGCCTCACGATTCCGGCCGGCCCGCGTCAGGCACATGATCGCCTGCTCGCCCACGTCGAACCTCAGCGGCCGTGTGGCCGGTACCAGCTCCAGGGCCCGCGTCATCAGGTCGGCCGCGAGGCCCGGCGTGACGGGCAGTACGTCGTCGGCGGCTCGCCGCAACAGCGCCACCGCTTCCTCGTCCCCGGGCTGTGCGCTCCTGAGGATGTGCGACACCGCGTCGATGGGCTGGTGACCCGTGGTGACGAGGCGGTGGGCGGCCTGCCGGTGCAGAGCCTTCCGGGCCGACGGCGGGATGTCCACGTAGACCGCCTGGCGCAGCAGATCGTGCCGGAAGACCAGTTGGTCGCCGTCGTCGTCCAGGAGTCCGGCGCGCACCACCTCCTCGAGCACGCCGATCAACGTGGCGGACGGTCGGCCGTGGAGCGCGGCGGCGTCCTCGAAGCCGAACCTGCGCCCCAGCACCGCTCCCATCTGCAGGAAGCGGAGCGCTTCGGGCCGCAGGGACCCGAGTCTGCCGCGCACACCCACCACGAGCCCTGGGGGCACGGACTCACCCGAGGCGTCGGCGGTCCGCAGTCCGGCGAGCATCTCCACCGCCAGAAACGGGTTCCCGCCGGCTCCGTCGAGCAGCTCCCGCACCCGCTCGTCGACGGCTGCCCCCAGCGTGTCGCCGGCCAGTTGGCCGATGGCCGCACCGGAAAGCGGGCCCAACGGCACGGTCACCGTGGGGAGTTCACCCTTCGCGGCCGCGACGATCTCCTCCGCCGGACCGGGAGGGCCCTGCCGCACCGACAGCAGCCACAGAACCGGCGAGCTCCGCAGGCGGGCCGGAAGCTGCTTCAGGGCGAACAGGCTGAGCGGGTCGGCCCACTGCACGTCGTCCAGGGCGATCAGCACCGGCACGCTTGCGGCTCTGGCTTCGATCGCCTCCGCGAGGCGCTCCACCAGCCAGATCCGCCGGTCGTGATGGCGCGCGAGATCGGCGAAGGTGTCGCCGGACAGCAACGGCTCATCACCGTGCAGAACGCAGGCGGCCAACGACGAGAGCGGCACGATGTGATGCAGTTCATCGGCCCTGCCGAGGCCGGCCGAGAACCCCGCGGCCCTCGCCGTGTCCACCGTCTCCAGAAGCAGCGTGGTCTTGCCGATGCCCGGTTCCCCCCGGATCAGGATCAGCGCGCCGCTTCCGGTGCGGGCCACCGAGGCGATCAGTGTCCGCAGCTCTTCGAGTTCCGCCTCTCGGCCGCGCAGACCGCTTCGGGACAGCGATCCGCCTGACCCCGCCACGCACGCCCCTCCAGTCCGCACCTGCCGGCCGAAGCCGGGCTCGTCCCGCACCGACCGGTACCTCCGCACCTTCGGCGTGGCTGCCGGTCCCGTCGCGACGGCTCCGGCAGGCGCGGACTACGAGCCGGAAGGCCCACTATCGCAAAAACGGCAACTCAGCGCACCCGGTGGAGGGAGCGAGTGACGTCGGCCACGCGAGCAGCGCAAGCGCGGGGAGAGCCGGGCGGAGTCACGGCGCGGGTACGCCGACCGCACGAGGCGTCCTCGCAGCGGAGTCCCGCCACTCGACGGGGGACATCCCGTAGACGTCCCGGAAGACCCGGCTGAAGTGGGCGGGGCTGGTGAAACCCCACTGGCGGGCCACCGCGGCGATGGTCCGGCCCGCCGCCTCCCGGCGGGCGAGGACACGTCGGCACTCCTGGAGCCGGCGGCGCTGGATCCACCGGCTGACCGTGACGTCCTCGGTCTGGAACAGCTTGTGCAGGTAGCGAACGGAGATCTGGTGGGCTCGGGCTATGGCTTCCGGCGTCAGGTCCGGATCGGCGAGGTGCCGGTCGATGAACACCTGGATCCGCGCCAGCATCTCCCGGGCCGCGCTCGGCGCGTCACCCGCCTGCTGATGAAGTCGCTCTTCGATCAGGACGGTGAGAAGGTCGACGACGTGGCGGGCCAGCGCCACGCCGGTGGCCGACGGGTATGTCGCCGCGCTGTCGACGAGCTGCGCCAGAAAGGGCCCCAGCAGCGAGCCCGCCGTCGTGTCGGCGTGGATGGGCGTCGCGGTGAGCCGTCGCAGGTCGGACTCCTCCAGGCCCAGCAGCCGCCGTGGCACGACAAGGGATTTCGTCTCGAACGGATGCGGGAATTCGATCCGTAGCGGCCGTGCCGTGTCGCAGAGGACGATGTCCCCGGGGCGCAGGTGCGCCTCGCGGCCGTCCTGCAGGACTACGGCGACACCCCTGACCACGAGCGTGACGACCAGGCGCTCCTCCTGGTCCGGGGCGGTCGGCTGCGGAGTCCGCCGCGCCGACATGGGCTCGCCGTCCACCGCGGCGACCCGGAGATGGCCCAGCCGGGATGTGCGGATGGTCCCCGCGCAGACCTCGTCGGAGACGGCGACGGCAACTGGGGCGAACGTCCGGGAGAGCGCGGCGCGCCAGTACGCCAGTCTCTGGTGGGTGGGCACCGAATCGGTGGTGTAGACGGTGTCGGAGACCTGCCACCTGGGATTCGGGGTCGATGGATCCGTCGACATGATCTCCGCCCTTCAGCCGGTGTGCTCTATGGACACCCTGCCGACGGGCGTCGATCGGCACATCGCGTGAATCCGCTAGATCGGGGCACGGAGCAAAGGTGCGGAAGATCGGGTCCGGATTCCGGACGGTGCAGGATTTCGTTCCCTGGCCCCTTCGCGGGACAGCCCGCCCACGGGGGCTGCGACGCGAGCGGGGCGGTCGCTTCCTCGAGGAATCCCCGGCCGACCGGCGCCGGCACGCCCTCCCCCGGGCAGCGGCAGCGCGGACGGCCGGTGACGCTCCCTTTCGTGCTGCCGCCGGAAAAGGACGGTCAACATACTGATGCCTCTGAGCAGGCTGCTTGTGAGGGTGACGGTGAGGGCGTGAGGCCGCCGACGCGGCACGTCATGCACATGAAAGAGGCAGCATGCCGCCGTCGAGCCGGCCCGGAAGCGGCGACCCAGCAGGGCGGTGAATTCCGATCGGCGATCCCGAGAACGTCCACGGCATCTCCCGGTTGCCGGGAACGGGAGATGGGAAATTCCTTCACCTCGGTCTGCAGGTCCGCGGATCCGAATGGGAGGCATTACGTGGTCGGTCCTGGAATCCCCGATCACCGATGCCGCTTGATCCCGGCCCGGCTTGCGGGGCGACCCGTCACTCACTTCCCGCCATGAGTTCGGCCACGACGCGGTCCAGGTCGATGTGGAGCCCCTCCGTGCCCGGTGGCACGACCCTGTCGGTGTGCGCCAGGAACGCGGTGACCGCCGAGGCCGCGAGGTCCAGCGCGGCGGCTCCAGCGGTGGACCTGACGACTATGCGCACCGAGTGCCGGTGACCCTCGTGCCGGGGTATGACCAGGACGTCTCCGACACCCGCCGGGCGGCTCAGTCCCTCCGACAGGAGGTCGCGGGCGAACACCCAGTCGACCGTGCCGGTGGACGCCCCTCCGAGGGCGAGGCACACGGCGTAGGGGTCCGTCGGGTCGTAGCGCAGCTCGGCGGGCAGCGGCACCGGCGGTTCCTGTGCTACGACGACGTGCACCACGACCTCGTGAGTGACCGGGGTGCCATCGGCGGCACCATAAAACGGCTCAGTCATGTCTTACCCCGATCAGCAGCTCTCTTTTTTGGGGGGCAGCGTCTACGCAAATGACCCTAAAGCCGTCAATGGAAGTCTCTTGTCGAGCAACGTACGGAGTTTTGTCCGTGAGGGCCCAGAGAGGACTTCCCCGGATCGATGAACCTCAGCAGGGGCGCCTACTGCGGTCTACGGCTGTCGCGCCACTCACTGGGAGACATCCCGTAGGCGGCCCGGAACACCCGGCTGAAATGGGCGGCACTGGTGAAACCCCACCGCTGGGCCACCGCGACGATGGTCAGATGTGCGGACTCCCGGCGCACCAGGTCCTGTCGGCACGCCTCCAGGCGGCGGCTCTGGACGAAGCGGCTGACCGTGGTGTCCTCGCCCTCGAAGACCTTGTGCAGGTAGCGCACGGAGATGTGGTGGGCGCGGGCGATGGCCTCCGGAGTCAGGTCCGGATCGGCAAGGTTCCGGCCGATGAATTCCCGGATCCGCAAACGCAGCGTCGCCTCGCCGCCGGGCGCCTCCTCGGAGTTCCTGCCGAGTCTTTCGTCGGCCAGGACCGTGAGCAGGTCCAGGACGTTTCGGGCGAGCAGCTCGCCCGTGTGCGGTCGGTACGATCCCGCGGTGTCCACCAGCCGGGACACCAGTACGGACAGCAGTCCGCCGAGTGCCGTGCCGGAGCGGAGGGGAGACGCCGTGATCTGCCGCAGGTCCGACTCCGTCAGGCCCAGGATCTGGCGCGGCACCACGAGCGACTTGGTCTGGAAGCGCTCGGGAAGGATCAGCCGGACCGGGCGCGCCATGTCGTAGATGAAGACCTCCCCGGCGCGCAGGGCCACATCGCGGGTGTCCTGCTCCAGTCGGGCGCCACCTTTGGTCAGCTGCTTCACGACCACGTACTCGTCCTCGTCATCCCGGGCGATGAGCCGCCGTGTCCGCCGGGCCTCCAGCGGATCGCCGTCCACCGTGGTGACCTGGAGCCGGCCCAGGGGCGCCGTGCGGATCGTGCCCGAGTGCACCTCGTCGGGGACCGACATGTCCACAGCGCCGAAGGTACGGGACAGGGCCTCACGCCAGTACGTCCGTCTTTGCGGGGTGGGCACCGTAGCCGTGGTGAGCACATGGCCGGCGAAGCCGACTTCGCCGACTTGCGGCGCGCCTGCCGTCATGGTTCAGACCTTTCAAGCATCAAAAACCAACTTTGTCTCGAGGCTGCGATCGCCCCACCGCTCACGGCATCGGCACAATGACTGCGGACTGACTGTGGTCGAGGGGCTGGGCGTACACGGGGTCCTCCCCGCCCGGCCCCCGCCCCCTTGCCCCACATAGAATGTTTTCGCTGATCAGACGTGCTGCTGGGGGTTACCGGGTGTCGGACCACGAACTGTTCGGCAGGACCACCGAACTGGCGGCTCTGGGTGCCTTCGTCGACGGCCTGCCCGAGGAGGGCGGGGCGCTCGTGGTGCGCGGCGCTCCCGGCATCGGTAAGTCCGCGCTCCTGTCATGGGCCGCGCACCGGGCGGAGCGCTCGGGTGTCACCGTGCTCAGCGCGTCCGGGGTGGAGGCCGAGACGCATCTGCCCTTCGCCGGGCTGTACGAGCTGACGCGGACGATGCTCGACCGGGTTCCGGGTCTGCCTCCCGTACAGGCGGAGGCGCTGCTGGGTGCCTTCGGACTGACCGAGGCGCCCCCCACGGGGCATGCCCCACAGCTCTTCATGATCGCCCTGGCTACGCTCGACCTGCTCGGCGAGGCGGCCGCCCAAGCACCCGTGCTGCTGGTCGTCGACGACGCGCAGTGGCTCGACCCGCCGACCCTGGACGTTCTCGCGTTCATCGCCCGCCGCCTCGGCCGTGAGCCCTTGGGGATGCTCCTGGCCGTCCGCGACGGGCACCCGACATGCCTGGACACCCTCGCACTGCGCGAGTTCCGGCTCCACCCCCTCACCACGATCGATGCCGCAGCGCTCCTGGACACCGTGGAGCCGCGGCTGGAACCCCCGCTCCGGCACCGGGTGCTCGACGCGGCCGCGGGCAACCCTCTGGCCCTCATCGAACTGCCTGCCGCGCTGCGCGAGCACGAAGCCTCGGCCGAGGCCCTGACCTCCTCGGCCATTCCCCTCACCTCAAGGCTGGAACGCGCCTTCGCCTCCCGACTGCTCGACCTGCCGTCAGACACGCGGAACGTGCTGCTCATCGCGGCCTCCGACGACGACGGCGCGCTGGGTGAGGTCCTCGCGGCCGCTTCGGTACTGGCGGGCTCCGACGTATCGCCGGAATCCTTGTCTCCCGCGGCGGAGATCGGCCTGGTCACGGCGGACGAATACCGGATCCGCTTCTGCCACCCGCTCGTGCGGTCGGCGGTGCTTCAGGCCGCCTCGCTCGCCGAACGCCTCGCCGCGCACGGCGCACTGGCCGCGGTCCTGGACGGCCAGTCCGACCGCCGGACCTGGCACAGGGCCGCCGCCACGGGCCGACGGGACGAATCCGTCGCCGTGGAACTGGACCGGACGGCTGCCAGAGCGGAGGCACGGGGCGCTCCGGCCGTCGCCCTGGCGGCCCTCGAGCGGTCCATCGCGCTCGGCGAGAACGCGTCGCGCATGGGAAAGCGCCTGGTCAGGGCGGCGGAGCTGGCCCTCGAACTCGGCAGGACGAATCAGGCCGCGGCCCTTGTGCAGTCGGCGGTCCCGCTTGCGGCCGAGGTCCCGGAGCGGGCACGCACGGTACTGGTGGGCGAGGGCCTCGACGTCGGTGTGTCGACCAGCGTCCCGCGTCTGCGCCTGCTCATCACCACGGCGGAGGAGGCGGCCGCCGGTGATCCCGAACTCGCGCTCCGGCTTCTGCGGGCCGCCGCTCGACGGTGCTGGTGGTTCGACCCGGGGGTTGCTCTGCGCGAGCGTGTGGTGGCCGCAGCCGAGCGGCTGCCCGTGCCGGAGCTGCACCCCGATCTCCTGTACGTCCTGGCCTTCGCGACCCCACTGGAGCGTGGCGCGACGGTGATCCAGCGGTTCGAGCGGCTGGAGAGCGAGGGCGGCTACGACGCCCCGGCCGCCGCCACGCTCGGTACGGCGGCCACGGCCATGGGCGGATACGACCACGCGGTGGGCTTCCTCCGGCACGCGGCGGCCGGTCTGCGGGCCCAGGGGCGGCTGGGGCTCCTGGCACAGACCCTGGTGTCGCTGTCGTTCGCCTCGGCGCACATCGTGGACCGGGAGTCGGGCCTGCCGAGCGTGGCCGAGGCCATCCGGCTCGCGGAGGAGACCGCCCAGGCCCGCTGGCTCACCGGTGCACTCATCGCGAAAGCGCACTTCTCGGCCGTGCTCGGTGACCTGGAGACGGCGCAGAGCGCCATCGAGCAGGCCGAACGCCAGACACTCGCCCAGGCGAACCCGTCGAACCTCGCCTTCATCCAGATCGCGCGAGGGCTGATCGGGCTCGCGGCCGGCCGTCATGCGGAGGCGTTCGCCTGTGTGTGGCGGGTCTTCGACCCCGCGGACCCCGCGCACCATCCATATCTCCAGACCGTCGCCATCCCGGTGCTCGCCGAGGCCGCCGTGAGCGACGAGGACAGGGCCGCCGGGCGTGGCGTCCTCGGCCGGCTCGACGCGGCGGCTGCGGCCACCACGGCGCGGATGATCCGGGCGAACCTCGGGTTCGCGCACGCCCTCCTGGCCGACGACGAGGACGCCGAGGAATCGTTCCGGTCGGCGCTCGCTCTGGACCATTCCGGTGATCCCTTCACGCGGGCCCGCCTCCTGCTCGCCCACGGCGTATGGCTGCGTCGCAGGCGCCGGGTCATGGAGTCCCGGGCACCGCTGCGGATCGCCAGGGAGTGCTTCGCCTCGCTGGGGACCCAACCGTGGTACGAGCGGGCCTGCCAGGAACTCCGTTCCGCCGGCGAGGCGGGTGTGCCCAACAAGGGGAGTGCCCAGAGCGGTCCCGCCGACTGGGATCTGCTGACGCCGCAGGAACTGCAGATCGCGCAGTTGGCCGCGACGGGGCTCTCCAACCGGGAGATAGGCCGGCAGCTCTACCTCTCCCACCGCACCGTCGCGGCACACCTGTACCGGATCTATCCGAAGCTGGGGATCACCTCCCGTGGCCAGTTGCGGGAGAAGCTCCAGCCGGACGGATGAGCACGGGACGTCGACGGCCGCGGACCGCGTCCCGGGTCGGCCTCAGTCGAAGCGCAGGTCGGAGAGCTGCCGTTCGAGCGCGGTGACGTCGTCCTCGGGTGTCTTCCCGGCGGGGCGGGCGGCCATCAGGGCGGCCAGCTCGCCGGCCGCCCGCCGTATCCGCGCGGGCAGGCCCTCGGTGTACTCGTCACCGCCGGACCCCCAGTCCTCGGACGCCGCGTACACCGCGGTGGGGACGACGGTCGCGCGCAGGTAGGCGAAGAGCGGGCGCAGGGCGTGCTCCAGGACCAGGGAGTGGCGGGCCGTGCCTCCCGTCGCCCCGATCAGGACCGGCTTCCCGGTGAGGGCGTCCGGGTCGATCAGGTCGAAGAAGGACTTGAACAGCCCGCTGTAGGAGGCGGTGAACACGGGGCTCACGGCGATCAGGCCGTGGGCGCCCGCCACCGCGTCGATGGCGGTGGCCAGTTGGGGCGGCGGGAAGCCGGTGACGAGGTTGTTGGCGACGGCGACCGCCAGTTCCCGCAACTCGATCACCTCCGTCTCCACCTCGTGGCCCTGGGCGGCGAGTTCACCGCGGGCCGACTCGGCGAGACGGTCGGCGAGCAGGCGTGTGGACGACGGGGTGCTCAGCCCCGCGGACACGGCGACGAGTTTCATGCGGCGGACACCTCCTGGACGGAACGCAGGGACGCGTGGGTGGGGGCGTCCGGCACGTCGGCCGGGCGGCCGATCGCGAACTCCTTGCGCAGCACGGGCACCACCTCTTCACCGAGGATGTCGAGCTGCTCCAGCACGGTCTTCAGGGGCAGTCCCGCGTGGTCCATCAGGAACAGCTGCCGCTGGTAGTCGCCGACTGTCTCACGGAAGGACAGCGTGCGTTCGATGACCTGCTGGGGTGAGCCCACCGTCAGCGGGGTCTGCTCGGTGAAGTCCTCGAGGGACGGGCCGTGCCCGTACACCGGCGCGTTGTCGAAGTACGGCCGGAACTCCCGTACGGCGTCCTGCGAGTTCTTCCGCATGAACACCTGCCCGCCGAGACCGACGATGGCCTCCTCGGGCCGGCCGTGCCCGTAGTGGGCATACCGCCGCCGGTAGAGCTGGACCATCCGCCTGGTGTGGTCGGCGGGCCAGAAGATGTTGTTGTGGAAGAAGCCGTCGCCGTAGAAGGCGGCCTGCTCGGCGATCTCCGGGGAGCGGATCGAGCCGTGCCAGACGAACGGCGGTACGTCGTCCAGCGGCCGGGGCGTGGACGTGAAGCCCTGCAACGGCGTGCGGAACTTGCCCTCCCAGTTCACCACGTCCTCGCGCCACAGCCGGCGCAGCAGGGCGTAGTTCTCCTTGGCGAGGTTGATGCCCTCCCGGATGTCCTGCCCGAACCACGGATACACCGGGCCGGTGTTGCCGCGCCCCATCATCAGGTCGACCCGGCCGTCGGCCAGGTGCTGGAGCATCGCGTAGTCCTCGGCGATCTTCACCGGGTCGTTGGTGGTGATCAGCGTCGTGGCGGTCGACAGGATCAGCTTCTCGGTGCGGGCGGCTATGTAGCCGAGCATCGTCGTCGGGGACGACGGCACGAACGGCGGGTTGTGGTGCTCGCCCGTCGCGAAGACGTCCAGGCCGACCTCCTCCGCCTTCAGCGCGATGGCGACGATCGCCTTGATGCGTTCGTGCTCCGAGGGAGTACGGCCGTTGGTCGGATCAGGGGTCACGTCCCCCACCGAGAAAATTCCGAACTGCATGGGGGCCTCTTCGTTCCGGCAACTGTGTGGGTTCCAGAAATGTAGGCACCGGCCGGACGGCCGTGCTGCCTGTGCGTGCAGGGGGGCTTGCCCGTCAGCGCCCTCTCCGGCCCGGCGTGGCGGGCCGCGCTCCGTCCGACCCCGAGTGTGCGGTGTCGGACACCGGCCGCAGACATGCGGGAGCCGGGCCGCCTTCGTCACGGCGGCCCGGCTGCCGTCGGGTCACTTCGCCAGGAAGGCGAGGAGGGCCTGGTTGACCTCCTCGGCGTGCGTCCACAGCAGGCCGTGCGGGGCGCCCTCGATCTCGACGTAGTCGGCGGACGGGAGCGCCTTGTGGAACGGGCGCGCGGTCCCCTCGACGGGCAGGATGCGGTCGCCCGTGCCGTGCAGGATCAGGGCCGGCACATCGATGGCCGGGATGTCGGCCCGGAAGTCGGTGTACCAGGTCGAGGGCGCGGCGGCCGCGGCGAAGAAGCCGCCGCCCGCGGCGACGTTCCAGCTGTTGCGGACGGCCTCCTCGCTGATCCTGGTGCCGAGGTTCTCGTCGAGGTTGTAGAAGTCCTTGTAGAAGGCCGTGTAGTACGCGTAGCGGTCCGCCTTGACGGCCGCGACGACGCCGTCGAAGAACTCCTTCGGGGCGACACCGTCCGGGTTGTCGTCGGTCTTGAGCAGGCAGGGCTCCAGCGACGCCAGGAAGGCGACCTTGGCGACCCGGGCGGAACCGTAGGCGGACACGTACCGGGCGACCTCACCGGTGCCCATCGAGAACCCGACGAGGACGGCGTCCCGCACGTCCAGGGTCTCCAGCACGGTGTTCAGGTCGGCGGCGAAGGTGTCGTAGTCGTAACCGGTCGTCGGCTGGCTGGACTGCCCGAAACCACGGCGGTCGTAGGTGATCACGCGGTAGCCGGCGTCGAGCAGCGCGGCACTCTGCCGCTCCCAGGAGTGGCCGTCCAGCGGGAATCCGTGGATGAGGACGACCGGCTGTCCGGATCCGTGGTCCTCGTAGTAGAGGTCGATGGTGGTGGAGTTCTCCTGGCCCACGGTGATGTACGGCATGCGTTGCTCCTCGTTTCGGGATGACCGGGTGCATGTCTCGAGGCACTCACGCTAGGGCGGACGCCCCGCCGCGGGTTGCCGCCGAGTGCACGACTTCTTGCCCAGGGGCGCAGAGCCACGGACGAAGAACCGGGCATCCGCGTCCCAGACCCCCGCGAACACCGAACGGCCCGCTGAACTCCGGCACCGGACTCGTCTCACTCACCGTGGGCGGCGATGACGCGGGCTCCTCGGACGTCATCACCACCTGTGTGTCCGGCTCGGACTCCGACTGCGTCAACCGCGTCGACCAGGCCGAGAGCCACGCCCGGAACGCGCTGCCCGCCCGCCTGGACGCCACCTATGACGCGATCCGCGCCAAGGCGCCCAACGCCGAGGTGGTCGTGCTGCGTTACCCGCACGTGTACACCCTCGACGTCTTCTACGCCGGCTTCAGCGACACCGATCAAGCACCCCAAGATCGACGAGGCCGCGGACGTCCTGGACAGCGTCTTCGCCGACCGGGCCGCCGCCCACGGCTTCGTCTTCGGGGATGTGCGCACCATCTTCAAGGGCCATGAGCTGTGCTCCGGCGACGACTGGCTGCACCCTCTCAACGCCGACAGCTGGTCGCGGGCGAGCCGCCGACGCGTCCGACGCCGGCCGTTCGAGGCCGGACCAGTGGCGCACCTCACAACACTTCAGCGGTTGCGCAACTCTAAGGTTCAGACATGGATCTTCATGTCGCGACGAAGTGGGAGACGGCGGTGCTCGCCGGAGGGCCGGCCGACGGCCTGCGCATGCAGGTGGCCGGCCGGCCCTCGGTGCTGCAGGTGACGTACCCGTGCCGGGTCGAGTCCGCGGCGGACGGCGTACGCGTGGACGCGCTGTACGTCTACCGGCGCCAGCTGGGCGTGAACAGCGAGCCGCTGGCCTACGGCTACGACAGCGCCAGCCCCTGACGGGCGCGCCCTCAGCCGGCGGCGGCCGGCGGCCGCTCCGTGGCCGTCTCGGCGGAGGTCCGGACGGCCGTCGGCTCCACCGGAGTGGCCGCGGAGGCGACGGGCGCGGACGTGTTCTCGTCCTTCATCGCCTTCGCCTCGCTCTTCAGGATGCGCATCGACTTGCCCAGCGCCCGAGCGGTGTCGGGGAGCTTCTTCGAGCCGAACAGCACGATGACGACGATCGCCACGATCAGCAGGTGCCAGGGTTCCAGTCCGTTACGGAGCATGACGCGCCCGCCCTTCCTCGCGTCGGCCGAGGACGCCTCTCGCCGCTCGCCCGTGCCATGTTGGTTGCTACGTTGCGCAACTGTACAACCCGTAGGCGGCGGCGAAACCGAGCCGAAGACGAATCGCGCGGAAACCGACAGAACCCGACCGGCGGTCAGCGCCGCGCGCCGGACCGTCGTTCGTAGCGCGCTTTGACCGCCCACAGGGCGAGCGCGTACAGGGCGAGGACGGCGGCGAGCATGAGGTAGTACGCCAACGGCAGCGCGGTCAGGCCGAGCAAGGAGCCCAGCGGGGACAGCGGCAGCAGGAACCCCACGGCGGCCAGAGCGGCCGCGGCCCGTCCGAGCGGGCCCGGCGTGCGTCCCTCCGCGACACGCCGGCCGGACCTCAGCAGCAGCATCACCAGGCCCTGGGTGAGCAGGTTCTCCGTGAACCACGCCGAGTGGAACACCGCGTCGTCGTCGAGCGCGTCCGGCCCGTGCAGCGCGAACGCCAGGACGCCGAAGGTGGCGAGGTCGGCGACCGCGTTGAGCAGTCCGAAGCCGGTGATGAAGCGAAGGAAGTCACGCGGCCTCAGCACGGTGGGCCGGGCGAGGGCCGAAGCCGCGGGGCGGTCGTAGGCGAAGGCGAGCTGGGCCGCGTCGAAGCACAGGTTCTGGGCGAGGACCTGGGCCGGGAGCATCGGCAGGAAGGGCAGCAGCAGACCCGCGGCGAGCATCGCGACGACGTTGCCGAGGTTCGAGGAGAGCGTGACGCGCAGATACGAGGCGATGTTGCCGCTGGCGTGACGGCCGGCGGCGACGGCGTGGTCGATCGCGGTGAGGTCCTTGTAGGCGAGGACGACGTCCGCGCTCTCGCGGGCCACGTCGACGGCGTCGCGCGGGGCGACGCCCACGTCGGCGGCGTGCAGCGCGGGCACGTCGTTGACGCCGTCGCCGAGGAACCCCACCGTGTGCCCGGCCGCGCGCAGGTCGGTGACGATCCGGGCCTTGTCCTCGGGGGTGCAGCGGGCGACGACGGTCGCGGCGGCGTCGTCCGGGGCGCCCGCGGTCCGCACCCGGCCGGGGTGGAGGCCGAGGTCACGGCAGACGCGGACCGCGGTGCCGGGGTGGTCGCCGGTGAGGATCCGCACGCTGACGCCGCAGGCGGCGAGGTCCTTGAGGGCGCGGGCGGCGGTCGGGGCGAGGGCGTCCCGGAAGGTGACGAAGCCGCGGAAGGCCAGGTCGCGTTCGTCGGCGGCGGTGTAGGGACGGGTGCGAGCGGGACGTTCGGCGGTGGCGACCGCGAGCACCCTGAGGCCGTCGCCGGCCTCGCGCGCGGCCCGCGCCAGCAGGCGCTCACGCTCGGCGGGCTCCAGCGCACAGCGCTCCAGTACGTCCTCGGCGGCGCCCTTGACGACGAGGACGTGCATGCCGAGGCCGCCGCGGACCACAGCGGTGGCGCGGCGGCGGACCGGGTCGAACGGCAGCGCGGCCACGCCCTCGCAGTCCTCCCAGGCGCCGTCGGCCGCGTCCAGGATCGCCTCGTCCAGGGCGTCGGGGGCGGGCAGGTCGGCGAGCTGAAGGGTCCACCAGGCGCTGACGGCCGCCCAGTGCAGCACCTCGGGCGCGTCCTTGCCGTCCCCGTCCAGGGCGCGTTCGACCACCGGCCGGTCCTGGGTGAGGGTGCCGGTCTTGTCCAGGCACAGCACGTCGACGGCGCCGAGGTCGTGCAGAGCCGGCAGGCGCTTGACGATCACGCCGTGGCTGCGGGCGAGCAGGGAGGCACCGCGGGCCAGGCAGGTGGTGACGATGACCGGCAGCATCTCGGGGGTGAGGCCGACGGCGACCGCGACGGCGAAGGGCAGCGTCTGCAGGCCACGGCCGCGCAGCGCCGCGCTCGCCATGAGGACCAGCGGCGGGGTGAGCAGCATGAACCGGATCAGCACCCAGGAGATGCCGTGCACGGACCGGTCGAAGGCGCTCACCCCGCGCGCGGCGGGCGTGCCGTGGGCCCGCGCGAACCGGGTCCGGGCGCCCGTGTGGAGGACGAGCGCGGTGCCGCTGCCGGAGGCCACGCTGCTGCCCTGGAAGCAGAGGTGGGGCTGGGCGAAGGGCCCGCCGCCGAAGGCGCCGGGGACGTCCGGCGCGCTCTTGGCGACCGGCGCCGACTCGCCGGTGAGCGGCCCCTGGTGCACGGTCAGACCGCCGGCGCGCAGCAGCCGTACGTCGGCGGGGACGAGGTCGCCGGGCGCCAGCCGGATCACGTCGCCCGGCACCAGTTCGGCGGCCGGTATCTCGCGCTCGCGCGGCGGACGGTCCGCCTCCGGTCGGCGCACCACGGTCGCGGTGGTGGCGACCAGATCGCGCAGCGCGGCCATGGAGCGGTCGGCCCGGTGCTCGCCGGTGGCGCGCAGCACGCAGCTGACCACGACGAGGGAGAGGATCACACAGGCGGTGCCCCAGGCGGTGACGGTCGCCGAGACCAGACCGAGGCAGAGCAGCACACTGGTGAACGGGTCGCGCAGCCCGCGGGCGAAGCGCCGGGCCCAGGAGGCCGTACGGGCCTCGGGGAGCACGTTCTCCCCGGCCTCACCGAGCCGGGCCTCCGCCTCCGCCTCGGTGAGCCCGCGCAGACTGCTCTCCAGGCGGCGCAGCTCCTGAAGGGACGTGGGGCCGCCCGCACCTGGGTCCGGGCCGGGCTGGGGTGCCGGCGCCGAGGCGGTCTCAGAGGCCACGGAGCCGGGGTGCCGGGACGTCGGCCGGGGCGGCACGGTCGGTCAGCCGGCCGACCAGGAGGCGCACCACGGTCACGACGTCCGCGTCGTCGACGAAGTACACCTGGCGGCGGCCCTCACGGCGCGAGCCGACGAGTCCGGCGAGCTTGAGCTTCGTCAGGTGCTGACTCACGGCGGGCAGAGCGCCGCCGACCCGCTCGGCGAGCCCGGTGACATCGCTCTCGCCCTGCGCGAGCGCCCACACGATGTGCAGCCGCGCGGACGAGGCCAACAGCCCGAAGGCGGCCGCCGCCTGGGACAGCACCTCGGCGGACGGATCCTCGAAACCACCGCCGACTGCCGTCACCGTGGGCCTCCTGTTCACACCGGGGTCGTCTCGTCCTTGCAAGGGGTCAGTCTAGGCGGGCTCGTCGGGCCCCGGTCGCAGAGCCGGACGCCGGGGGGTGCTGTCCCTACCGCTCCGCGGGCGACCAGCCCTGGCGGCGCAGGACCGCCGAGACGTCAGGGGCGCGGTAGTGGTCGCCCTTGAGGACCTTGCCGTCGGCCCGGCGCGACACCGTGCCGTCCGGGCCGATCTTCGTCATGTTGGCGCGGTGGATCTCGGCGATGACGGCGTCGAGGTCGATGCCGTGCACCAGGGCCGTCCCGTACGCCACGTACACGAGGTCGGCCAGCTCGTGCGCCAGCCGGTCGAGCGGGCCGGTGACGGACACCTCGGCGACCTCCGCCGCCTCCTCGGCGAGCAGCTCACCGCGGTGCGCGGCCAGCTCCGCGGAGACCTCCGTCGGCTCGGAGCGCACGTCGAGACCGAAGGCGAGGTGGAACTCACGGACGAGGGAGGCGGGGGAAGGACGCATCCGCCGACCCTACCGTTCGCCGGCACCCGTCCTGCGCCCTCCCCTCGTCGGTCCCGGCCTGGTCACAGGGGCCGCGGCCTGGCAGGATCGCGCGCATGCTTCAGGCACTCCCCCGTATCGGCAGACGCCGCGCGCTGCTGGGCTCGGCGGCCGTGTGCGCGGTCCTCGGGCTGCTGCTGTGGTGGCTGCTGCCGATCGGCGAGGAGTCCCCGAACGGCACGGTCACCTTCAGTACCGGCACCCCGAGCGGCGTCTACGAGAAGTACGGCACCCTGCTGCGGCAGACGATCGCGCGGGACATGCCGCGGTTGGACGTACGGCTGCAGAACAGCGACGGGTCGCAGGAGAACGTGCGCCGGGTGGCCACCGGGCAGGTGGACTTCACGATCGCGGCGGCCGACGCGGTGGAGGCGTACCGGCTTCAGAACGGGCCCGGCGCCGGCCGGCTGCGCGGCTGCGCAAGGCTGTACGACGACTATGTGCACCTGGTGGTGCCGCGGTCGTCCGCCGTTCGGTCGGTGGCGGACCTGAAGGGCCGCACGGTCGCCGTCGGGCCGGGCGGCTCCGGGGTGCGGCTGATCGCGGAGCATGTGCTGAAGGCGGCCGGGCTGGACCCCGAGAGGGACATCACGCCGCTGTCCGACGGCATCGGGACGATGCCCGGGCTGCTGAGGCGGCACCGGATCGACGCGTTCTTCTGGTCGGGCGGGCTGCCCACGAGCGCGATAACGGATCTGTCGCAGCATTTCCCGGTCCGGCTGGTGCCGATCGGCGGCGACCTGGTGGCGAAGCTGCACGCGCAGGGCGGCGCGTCCCGCTACTACCGGGCCGCTGTGATGCCGGCCGACGCCTATCCGGAGGCGCAGCAGGGCGTCTCCGTGCAGACCGTGGCCGTCGCCAACCTCCTGGTGACACGTCAGGACATGAACGCCGACCTGACCGACGAGCTGACCCGCGTGGTCATCGACAGCCGCGACCGGATCGGCGCACAGGTGCACGCGGCACAGTTGGTGGACCTGCGCACCGCGATCTACACGGACCCGCTGGAACTGCACGAAGGCGCGCGGCGGTACTACCGGTCGGTGAAGCCGTAGTTCGGGGCGCCGGCAGCCAAGAGTCTCGCCCCTGGGTCGGCTCGCCGTCGTGGGGCTTGGCCCCAGAGCCACGTTCGGCTTGAACGGCCTCGTACTCGAGTGCGGAACGGCCTCGTGCTCAAACGCAGAAAGGCCTCGTACTCGAACGCCGGACCGGGCAGGCCGGCAGTGCCGCCCCGGCCGCGAAATCCCTCAAGCCCCGGCGCGCCGCGCCCCCGTCGCCGTCCGCGGAAGCGACACCGTCACCCTGAGGCCGTGCGGCTCGTGATGCGCGTACGAGATCGAGCCCCCGCCCGCCGCCAGCAGCGTCTGGGTGATCGACAGGCCGAGGCCCGAGCCCTTGATGTTCTGGTGGGCGGCGCTGCGCCAGAAGCGGTCCCCGACGCGTGCGAGTTCCTCGTCGCTGAGGCCGGGGCCGCCGTCGGTGACCACCACCGTGGCGGTGTCGCCGGCGGCCGCGACCTCCACTCCCACGCTCTGGCCCGCGGGCGTGAACTTCACCGCGTTGTCGATGACGGCGTCCAGCGCACTGGACAGGGTCACGGGATCCGCCCAGGCCGTGGTGGCCGGGCAGGTGCCGGTCAGGCGTACGCCCTTGGCCTCGGCGGCGGGCCCCCAGGACGCGACCCGCTCGGCGGTCAGCGCGCCGATGTCGGTGAGCCGCAGGTCCGCCTCGGCGTGTTCGGCGAGCGCCAGGTCGAGCAGATCGTCCAGGACCTGCGCGAGGCGCTTGCCCTCGGTGCGCACCGAGGCGATCTCCTCGTTGCCCTCCGGCAGTTCCAGCGCGAGCAGTTCGATGCGCAGCAGCAGCGCGGCCAGCGGATTGCGCAACTGGTGGGAGGCGTCGGCGACGAAGGCGCGCTGCTGCTCGAGGACCTGCTCGACGTTGTCCGCCATCTCGTTGAACGACCGGGCGAGCCGCCTCAGCTCCGGCGGTCCGCCCGCCGCCGCGACCCGGGACTTCAGGCGTCCGGTCGCTATGTCGTGGGTCGTCGCGTCCAGGACCCGCACCGGCCTGAGGACCCATCCGGTCAGCCGCAGCGCCGCGCCCACGGCGAGCAGCATCGCGGCGACCTCCCCGGCGCCGATGAACAGCCAGCCGTGCAGGATCCTCGACCGCATCTGCCCGGTGGGCGAGTCGGTGACGACCACCGCGACGACGTCACCGTCGCGGATGACGGGCGAGGCGACCACGAGCCGGCTGCGCTGCCAGGGCCAGACCTGCTCGGGATCGTGGCTGCGCCGCCCGAGCAGGGCCTCGTTGAAGGCGTCGCGGCCCTCGCCCTTCTCGGGCAGGAACCAGTCCCCGGGCGCGTTGGCCATGGGTGTGTCGTCGCGGTAGAAGACGCCGGCCCGGATGCCGTACACGCTGTAGTACATGCGCAGTTCGCCGGCCAGGGTCTCGCCGCGCTCGTCCGTGGCGTCGGTCCGGGAGCCGGTGGGCCGGTCGGTGACGAACTGTGCGAGGGCGGCGAAGCGCGCCGTGTCGTCGATGCGGTCGACGACGACCCGCTGCTGCTGTGCTGCCGCGAGGCTCACCGCGAGCGGCACACCGAGCGCGAGCAGCACGGCCGCCATCAGGACGATGAGCAGCGGAAGGAGACGTGTGCGCACCCGTACCCGCTACGCGGCCGGGGCGACGAGCCGGTACCCGACGCCGCGCACGGTCTCGATCAGCGCGGGCATGCGCAGCTTGGAGCGCAGGGAGGCGACGTGCACCTCCAGGGTGCGCCCGGTCCCCTCCCAACTGGTCTGCCACACCTCGCTGATGATCTGTTCACGCCGGAACACCACACCGGGGCGCTGGGCCAGCAGGGCCAGCAGGTCGAACTCCTTGCGGGTCAGCTGGACGACGGAGCCGTCCACGCTGACGCGGCGGGTGGGGAACTCGATGTGCACGGGGCCGAGGCGCAGCGCGGTCTCGGTGGCGCCGGTGTCGTCCAGGTGCGGGGTGCGGCGGCTGACCGCGTGGATGCGCGCGAGCAGTTCCCCGGTGTCGTACGGCTTGACCACGTAGTCGTCGGCGCCGAGGTTCAGGCCGTGGATCCGGGACCGCACGTCCGAGCGTGCGGTCACCATGATCACCGGGGTTCCGGTGCGCTTGCGGATCTTGGCGCAGACCTCGTAGCCGTCCTGGTCGGGCAGGCCCAGGTCGAGCAGGACCACGCCGAAGCCGGCGCCCTCGGGGACCAGCGCCTGGAGTGCCTCCTCGCCGCTGCGGGCGTGCGTGACCTCGAAGCCGTGCCGGGCCAGGACCGCGGACAGGGCGGCCGCGACGTGGTTGTCGTCCTCGACGAGAAGCAGTCTCATGCCGGCCCCCTCCGGTTTCTCGGCCCTACGGTCTGTTCGGCCATACGGTCTCCGTGCGCTCTCGGCGTGCGCAAGGGCGTCGCCCCCGCGCCGCACCGGAAAGTCGTCACCCACCCGAACACGTGGGCACGCGCGCGTGCACCAAGGAAGTCACGCCGATGAACGAGGACGCCGTCAAGAGGCTTCGGGTCGCGGGCGGCTTCCGTTACCCAGCCGGTACGCGGTCCGCCGGATTCGCTACGACTCGTGTCCGATCGCTATCGGATTGTGATGCTCAGATCTCCCTCAGATGTAATGACGCTGGTCGTGCGGTCTCACTACTGTCCTGCGAAACCGAGCGAGGACGGAGCCAGTGAGCACATGACCGAAGTATCGGTGGCCGAGGACTCGGTGGCCGCGACCGACGAACTGGTCGTCCTGAGGAGCGTCAACAAGCACTTCGGCGCGTTGCACGTGCTCCAGGACATCGACCTGACCATCGCGCGTGGTGAAGTCGTCGTCGTCATCGGCCCCTCCGGGTCCGGCAAGTCCACCCTGTGCCGCACCATCAACCGCCTGGAGACCATCGACGAGGGCGAGATCCTGATCGACGGCAGGCCGCTGCCCCAGGAGGGCAAGGAGCTGGCCCGGCTGCGCGCCGACGTCGGCATGGTCTTCCAGTCCTTCAACCTCTTCGCGCACAAGACGGTGCTCGAGAACGTGATGCTGGGCCAGATCAAGGTCCGCCGAACCGACAAGCAGAAGGCCGAGGAGAAGGCGCGCGCGCTGCTGGACCGGGTGGGCGTCGGCACCCAGGCGGACAAGTACCCCGCTCAGCTCTCCGGCGGCCAGCAGCAGCGTGTCGCCATCGCCCGCGCGCTGGCCATGGACCCCAAGGTCATCCTCTTCGACGAGCCGACCTCGGCCCTGGACCCCGAGATGATCAACGAGGTCCTGGAGGTCATGCAGCAGCTCGCCCGGGACGGCATGACCATGGTGGTGGTCACCCATGAGATGGGCTTCGCCCGTTCGGCCGCCAATCGGGTGGTCTTCATGGCGGACGGGCGCATCGTGGAAGAGGCCACACCGGAGCAGTTCTTCAGCGCCCCGCGCAGCGACCGCGCGAAGGACTTCCTGTCGAAGATCCTCCACCACTGAGGCCGCGCGCCGGGCACCGTCCGTCCGCGTCCTTAAGTCCGCTCGCCCCGAGCGTCCCACCGCCGACACCGCGCACGGCCCGCCTCCCGGGCGCCGGTCCCCGGTCCGCATTCTCTTCACCACGCAAAGGATGTTCACCATGAAGCTCCGCAAGGTCACCGCGGCCACGGCCGTCGCCCTCGCCCTCGCCACCGCCGCCACCGCCTGCGGGTCGGACAAGAAGAGCGACGGGGGCTCGTCCTCCGGCGGCGGCAAGACGATCAAGGTCGGCATCAAGTTCGACCAGCCGGGCATCGGCCAGAAGACGCCGCAGGGCTACTCCGGCTTCGACGTGGACGTCGCCACGTACGTCGCCAAGCAGCTCGGCTACAACGCCGACCAGATCGAGTGGCACGAGTCGAAGAGCGCCGACCGCGAGACCATGCTGCAGCGCGGCGACGTCGACTTCATCGTCGCCTCGTACTCGATCACCCCGAAGCGTCAGGCGAAGGTCGACTTCGCCGGCCCGTACCTGCTCGCCCACCAGGACGTGCTGCTCCGCGCCGACGACAACTCGATCAAGTCGCCCTCGGACCTGAACTCCAAGAAGCTGTGCTCGGTGACGGGCTCGACCTCGGCGCAGAACGTCCACGACAAGCTCGCCCCGAAGGCCAACCTGCTGCAGTACCCGACGTACTCGGCCTGCCTGACGGGTCTGCAGAACGGCGCCGTCGACGCGCTGACCACCGATGACTCGATCCTCGCCGGTTACGCCTCGCAGGCCGCCTTCAAGGGCAAGTTCAAGCTCGGCGGCTTCAAGATGACCAACGAGAACTACGGCATCGGGGTCAAGAAGGGCAGCGATCTCAAGGCGAAGATCAACAGCGCCCTGGAGAAGATGGTCTCGGACGGTTCGTGGGACACGGCCGTGAAGAAGAACTTCGGCCCCGCGAACTACAAGAACGAGCCCGCGCCGAAGATCGGCAACATCGTCCAGTAAGCAGGGCTCCACGGGTGCGCCGTTTACGGGGGAGCGGCGCACCCGGGCCTGTCCGACACGCGGAAGCGCGGGACCTCATGTTCGACTTTCTTGATCACTACGACGTGCTGGGAGCGTTCTGGACGACGGTGCAGCTCGCCGTCCTGTCCGCGATCGGCTCCCTGATCTGGGGCACCGTGCTGGCCGCCATGCGGGTCGGTCCGGTCCCGGTGATGCGCGGTTTCGGCACCGCCTACGTGAACATCGTGCGGAACATCCCGCTGACGGTGATCATCCTGTTCACCTCGCTCGGTCTCAACCAGACCTTGCAGGTACAGCTCGGCGCGACCGACTTCAAGGTCGTCAACTTCCGGCTCGCCGTGCTCGGTCTGATCCTCTACACCGCGGCGTTCGTGTGCGAGGCGCTGAGGGCCGGCATCAACACCGTGCCCGTCGGGCAGGCGGAGGCGGCCCGTGCGCTGGGGCTGAGCTTCGGTCAGGTGCTCAGGCTGGTGGTGCTGCCGCAGGCCTTCCGCTCCGTCGTCGGCCCGCT
Organism: Streptomyces sp. Ru72; assembly: GCF_002920635.1. Classification (GTDB taxonomy): domain Bacteria; phylum Actinomycetota; class Actinomycetes; order Streptomycetales; family Streptomycetaceae; genus Streptomyces. The sequence continues at coordinate 42,231 of NZ_PQSR01000063.1, forward strand.
GACGAACGTCCTGATCGCGCTCACGAAGAACACCACGGTGGCGGCCGCGATCGGCGTCACCGAGGCGGCCCTGCTGATGAAGGAGATGATCGAGAACGAGGCCCAGCTCCTGCTGATCTCCGCGGTGATCGCCTTCGGGTTCGTGTGTCTGACGCTGCCGACCGGCCTGATCCTCGGCTGGGTGGGCAAGAAGGTGGCGGTGAAGCGATGACGTCCGTCCTCTACGACGCCCAGGGCCCCCGGGCCAAACGGCGCAACGTCGTCTACACGGTGGTGTTCCTGCTCGCCGTGGCCGGGCTCGGCTGGTGGGTGTTCACCAGTCTCGACGACAAGGGCCAGCTCGACTGGGAGAAGTGGAAGCCCTTCTTCGGCGGTACGGAGGCCTGGTCGACCTACATCTGGCCCGGGGTGCAGAACACGCTGAAGGCCGCCGCCCTCGCGATGCTCATCTCCCTGCCACTGGGCGCGGTCCTGGGCATCGCACGGCTCTCGGACCACGCCTGGGTGCGGATCCCGGTCGCGGTCGTGGTGGAGTTCTTCCGGGCCATCCCGGTCCTCGTCCTGATGATCTTCGGCCTCGCACTCTTCTCCCAGTACACAAACGTCAGTTCGGACGACCGCCCGCTGTACGCGGTGGTCACCGGCCTCGTCCTCTACAACGCCTCCGTCCTCGCGGAGATCGTCCGGGCGGGCATCCTGGCCCTGCCGAAGGGCCAGGGAGAGGCGGCTCTGGCGATCGGTCTGCGCAAGAACCAGGTGATGCGGTTCATCCTGCTGCCGCAGGCGGTCACCGCGATGCTGCCGGCGATCGTCAGCCAGCTCGTGGTGATCGTGAAGGACACCGCGCTGGGCGGCGCGGTCCTCACCTTCCCCGAACTGCTGGCCTCGGTCTCGCCGATGAGCTCCTACTACGGCGCCAACACCATCGCCAGCTTCACGATCGTGGCCGTCATCTACATCGCCATCAACTTCGCCCTGACGACCTTCGCCGGCTGGCTGGAGAAGCGGCTGCGGCGCGGCAAGAAGTCGACCGGCGCGGTGCTGCCCCCGGCGGCGGTCGGGGCGGCCGAGTCGACGGGCGCGGCCGCCTGACGGCTCCTCAATCCCATACGACCCGGAGGGCAGTGGCGTCACGCCACTGCCCTCGTCGCTTGACGGGCGCTGCGGCAATGGGTTGCATACGGTGTGTGATCGTGCACCCCGCTCCACCTGCCTGTTCCCCAACGTTCCCCCACACACCACGCAGGGCGGGGGGCGCCACACCGTGGACCCGGTGATCATCGTGGGAGCGGGGCCCGTCGGGCTCTCGCTCGCGCTGGCTCTGGCGCGGCAGGAGGTGCCGTCCGTGGTCCTCGACGAGGGCCCGGGCAAGGACGAACAACGGGCCGCGCGCACGGTCGTGCTGCGCGAGGACACGGCCGCCCTGATGGAGCGCCTGGCCGGCGTGCCGCTCACCGGGCCGGGGCTGCGCCTCACCGGGTGGCGGTCGATGCGGCGCAAGCAGCTGACCCGGAAGGTCGTCTTCGAGCCGGACGGCACGGTGCTGGAGCGCGGCGGCGGATACGGCCCCACGCCCGAGGGGGCCGCCGAGGGCCGCAAGGGCACGGTGGAGGAACCCGGAGGGCCGGCACCGCTGCACATCGCCCAGCATGTGCTGACCGGAGCCCTGCGCACCGCCGTCGCCGGGCAGCCACTGGTCAAGGTCGCCGTCGAGAGCCGCCTCGACGCCCTCGAACAGGAACCCTCCGGCGTCACCGCGCACACCCGGGGCCCCCGGAACACCTGGTGGCGCGGCAGCCACCTGGTCGGCTGCGACGGGCCGCGCTCGACGGTACGCAAGCTCCTCGACATCCGCTTCCCCGGCAGGACGGCGGTGGAACGGCACGCCGTGGCCGCCCTGCGCGCCGAACTTCCCTGGCCCGGCGAGGCGTTGCTGCACCGCATGCCGCCGTGGCGGACGTCCGGCCCCTCTGGCGGCGAGGTCACGGCGCGCCCCCTGCCCGACGGGGTGTGGCGGCTGGACTGGCTGCTGCCGCCGGGCAAGGACCTGGTCACGCCCGAACTGCTGGTGACCCGCATCCGGGAGACCCTCGCCGGATGGAACGGGGGCACCACGCCCGCCTACGACCTGCTGGACACCGGCGTCCACACCGTCCACCACCGGCTCGCCCGCCGCTGGCGCGCCGGCCGGGTCTTCCTCGCCGGGGACGCCGCGCACCTGCTCGGCGCACTCGGCACACAGGGCCTCGAGGAGAGCCTGCGGGACGTCGACAACCTCGCCTGGAAGCTGGCGCTGGTCTGGCACCACGGGCCGCACGAAGCCCTGCTCGACAGCTACCAGGCGGAGCGCCGCGCCGTGGTCGCGGCCCGGCTGCGCGCCGCCGACCAGGCGCTGCCGCTGCTGCGCGGCGGCGGGGGTCTGCGGTCCTACGTACCGGGGGCCGCCCGCGGCCATGACGCGCTGCTCACGGACGGCCACCTGGGGAGGGGCGCGCTGGGCACGCCGGGGACGTACGCCGCCTCACCGCTCGCGGCAGCGGACGGCGAGTCGACGGCGTTCGTGGGCACGGAGCCCGGAGCGCAGGTGGTGGACGTGCGGGTGACCGCGGAGGACGGGGCGTCCGTACGGCTGCGCGACCGGCTCGGCCGCGGATCCCTGCTGGTGGTGCTGGTGGCGCCGGGCACCGACGTATGGGACCGCAAGCACTGGGTGTCGGCCGGGATCATGCCCCGGCTCGCCGCGGCGGTGACGGCCCTGCCGCATCCCGCGGAACTACTGGTCGCCGAGAGCTACCCGGGTGCCGCCGCCCACACCGTCCTGCTGATCCGGCCGGACGGCCATCTGGTGACGGCGCTCGCCGGGGTGCGCCCCGCGGACCTGTACGCGGCGGCCGAGGCGGCACTGGGCGGCCCGGCGAAGACACAGGAGACGGCGAACGCACGCTAGTGGCCGCGGAGGGGAACTCCGTTGCCCGCACTCACGGTCACCATGAGGTCCACATGGTGACCGTGAGTTGACCGGTCGACACCGCCATGGTCTACTCCGGACCATGAGCGACACGTATGCGCGCCTGTGGCGGAGGGTCCATATGGACCTCGTCCGCTATGCGGGCTGCGTGTGTCGCCCGTCCTGTTGATCTCGCTTCCCTCACCGCGCGCAGTGCCCCTGCCGCCGCGCGCCCCGGCGAACCCTCAGGACGGTACCCCTTGTCTGTCTCCCCTTCCGTGCCCCTGTCCGCGAACTCCGCCCGGACCGGGGCCCCCACCCAGGCCGAACTTTTCGACTTCGCGCGCCGCACGGCCGCCGACACCGAGCTGATCGCCTCACTCCCACTGGACCCCGAGGGCCGTACCTGGGTACGGCTCGAGGGCCCCGGCGGCAGCGAGGCCTGGCTGATCGGCTGGCCGCCGGGCACGGGCACCGGCTGGCACGACCACGCCGAGTCGGTCGGCGCCTTCGTCACCGCTTCGGGCGAGCTCAAGGAGAACTCTCTCGTGGTCCGGCTGCCGTCCGACGGCTGGAAGACCCTGGAACTCACCGACGGCGTCGACCGGGAGCGGCGACTGCCGGCCGGTGAGGGCCGCTCCTTCGGCCGGCACCATGTGCACGAGGTGCTCAACGAGTCCACCGAGCGACACGCCGTCTCGGTGCACGCCTACTACCCACCCCTGCCGCAGATCCGCCGTTACAGTCGCACGGGGCAGGTGCTGCGTCTGGAGCAGGTCGAACGCCCGGAGGACTGGCGATGAGTTCCGCACCCGAACACCCCGTGGGAATCGACGAGTTGCTGGAGCGGGTCCGCGAGGATCTGGACCGGGTGGAGCCCGCGGAGGCCCACGATGCCGCACGGGCCGGCGAGGCCCTGCTCGTGGACATCCGCTATGCGGCTCTGCGGGACCGTGACGGACTCATCCCCGGTGCGCTGGTCGTCGAACGGAACGAACTGGAGTGGCGCCTGGACCCGCAGGGCAGCCACCGCCTCCCCGAGGCCACCGGACACGACCTGCGCGTCGTGGTCATCTGCAACGAGGGCTACGCCTCCAGCCTGGCCGCCGCGTCCCTGCGCCAACTGGGCCTGCACCGCGCCACCGACCTGGTGGGCGGCTTCCAGGCGTGGAGAGCGGCGGGGCTGCCGGTGGCGCCGTAGGGGCTTTTGCCGGGGTTGGACGTTGAGGCTCTGGGCTGGTTGGGCTTGGGCTTCGG
>NZ_PQSR01000064.1 GCF_002920635.1 Streptomyces sp. Ru72
TCTATCAGGGCGAAGGCCGCGATGAGGACCACGGCCGCCGCCAGCAGCAGTGCCACCGGTGCGCGCAGCCAGCCGTCCGGCCCAGCGTCAGCGCCGCCACCAGGGAGACGAGGGCCAGGCTGAAGACCAGGGCGCCCGCCAGGTCCGGCCGGCCGCCCCGGGGTGCGCGGGACTCGGTCAGCACCCGGGCGGACAGGGCCGCGACGATCAGTGCCGCGGCGCCCAGCACCCCGTATGCGAGCCGCCAGCCGGGCAACGCCCCAGCGACCAGCGGCCCCACCGCGATGCCACCGCTGACGAACGCGCCCCACACCCCGGTCGCGTGCAGCCGGCCGCGCGCGGTCGGGAAGGCCTGGACGATCAGGCCGAGGCTGCTGGCGAGGAGCGCTGCGCTCGCCGCGCCCTGGGCGATACGGGCCAGTGTGAACAGCCACGTGGAGGTCGCGAAGGCGCCGAGCACGGTGGTGATGCCGAGGGCGACCGTGCCGGCCACGAAGATCCGCCGGCGGCCGTAGTCGTCGGCGAGGCTGCCGGCCACCAGGAGCAGCGCGGCGAGGCCGAGCGGGGTGCCGTTGAGCAACCAGGCCTGCGCGGACAGCGGGGTGTGCAGGGCGGCGACGGTGGCGGGGAGCGTGACCGCCGGCGCGGTGTACGTCATCAGCGCCACGGCCGTGGCCGCGCTGGTCAGGGCGAGGGTGGCGGTCGCTCGCGGGGTCTCGTGCACGGCGGGGGAGGTGCGGGGTGCCGCGGTCGGTTCGGTTCGTTGCAGCTGTGGCATGGCCTGCCCTTCCGGGGCGGGGTCGGATCGCTAGGTTCGGTCACTGAACCTTTGGTAGGAAGGCGACGCTAGCAGCGTCGGTTCATTCATTGAACCAATATTTCGGAAAGTCGGTTCGGTGACTGAACTCATGCGTCGGAAACTCGCTACAGTGAGCTCATGGCCCTCGGCAAGGACTACGCGACGCAGGAGTGCTCCATCGCCCGCGCGCTGGAGATCATCGGCGAGCGCTGGACGCTGCTCGTCGTGCGCGACGCGCTCTACGGCGTACGGCGCTACAACGACTTCCTCGTCCACCTCGGGATCCCGCGCGCCGTCCTCGCGGCCCGCCTCCAGACCCTGACCGCCGAGGGCATCCTCGAGAAGCGCCGCTACCAGGACTCCCCGCCGCGCGACGAGTACGTCCCCACCGACCGCGGCATCGCCCTGTGGCCCGCCCTGCGGGCGCTGGGCCGGTGGGGGCGCGAGCACTGCTCCGAAACGCAACTGCGCGTCTTCCGGCACGCGACCTGCGGCACGGACAAGGAACTCGGGTCGTACGGTGAATGCCCCGACTGCGGAACCGTCGTGCCCGCCGAGGACGTTGAGATGCTGCCGGGACCGGGGCTCGATCCCGACCCGGCCGACCCGGTCAGCCGGGCGCTGCTGAAGCCGAAGAGGATGTTGCAGCCGCTCCAGACCGAGCCTGTATAAAAGCCGGTGAGGGCGGGCGAGTTGGGGGAGGGGTGCGCATGATCCGGAGCTGGGCGCAGCTGCGCCCCGCCGCCGTGCTGCTGCTCCTGCTGCTCGACGTCGCGCTCCTCGACTCCGGCAGCCTCTACGCCGCCGTCGCCTGCGCCGCGACCGCCGCCGCCGGATCCGCCCTCGCCGTCTGCGCGCTCATCGCCGCCCGCAGCGTGCCCGCCGTGCCGCCGACCCGGGTGCGTACGGCGATACGGGACCGGGAGCACCGTACGGCGTTCCTGCCGCAACGGGACCCGGACGCCCCGGGCCGTACGCGACCGCGGGCACCGGGGCGCGCCCTCCCGGCGACCGCCGCGTAGGGCACGTCCTCCTCGTACGTCTCCCGTACGGCCCTTCCGTACGTTCTCCCGTACGGCCTTCCCGTACGTCTCTCCCGTACGTCCGTGCCCCCGCGCGGGTCGTCATGCCGACACCATCCCCACCCGACCCCGGCACGACGAGACCCCGGAGGGCTCACCCTTGTCCGCGTTCATGTCCGTTTCCGCCCGCCTGGTCGAGCATCTCGCCGACCTGCTCCAGCCGCTGTTCCACGCCTCCGCCATGGCCGCCGCGATCGTCCTGTTCACCGCGCTCGTACGACTCCTCGTGCACCCCCTCTCCCGCGCCGCCGCGCGCGGACAGCAGGCGCGCGCCCGGCTGCAGCCGAGGATCGCCGAGTTGAAGAAGAAGCACGCGAAGGACCCCCAGAAGTTCCGGACGGCGGTGCTCGCCCTGCACGCGGAGGAGAAGGTCTCCCCGCTGTCGGGTCTGCTGCCGAGCCTCCTCCAACTGCCCGCCTTCTTCCTGCTCTACCACCTGTTCTCGACCACGACGAACGGCGGCGAGGCGGGCGGCCTGCTGGCCCACGCGCTGTTCGCCGCCCCGCTCGGCGACCGGTGGGCCGACGCCCTCGCCCACGGTGGGCTGCTCGGGCCGGCCGGGCTCGTCTACCTCGGGCTGTTCGCACTCGTCGCGGCCGTCGCCACCTTCAACTACCGGCGTACGAAGCGGACGATGGCCGAGAGCGGGGCCCAGGCGAGCGGCGAGGAGCAGGTGCCCGGGCTCGGCACGATCACCAAGGCCATGCCGTTCCTGTCCTTCTTCACCCTCGTCACCGTGGCGGTGGTGCCGCTGGCCGCCGCGCTGTACGTGGTCACCAGTACGGCGTGGAGCGCGGTGGAGCGGGCGGTGCTCTACCGCTGAGCGCGCCGGACGGCTGTCGGCGGTCCAGTCCGTGAACGGGGTATTGCGGACTGACCGCCGACCTTGGAGGATCGACCAGTCCTCCGATGGCTGTGCCCAGGCCGCACCGGCCGCACCCTTCGGCGGCTGCCCGCGATCTAGGGAGACTGTGACCATGAAGCTGCTGCGAGTCGGTACGGCGGGGGCGGAGCGGCCCGCGCTGCTCGATGCCGAGGGAATCCTGCGGGACCTGTCCGGTCTCGTCCCGGACATCGACGGGCCGCTGCTCGCCGACGACGAGGCGCTCGGTCGGATCCGCGCCGCGGCCGGCAGCGGTGAGCTGCCCGCGCTGGACCCCACCGGGCTGCGTATCGGACCACCGCTCGCCCGGATCGGCAAGATCGTCTGCATCGGGCTGAACTACCACGACCACGCCCGCGAGACCGGTGCCGAGCCGCCCGCCGAGCCGGTGCTCTTCTTCAAGGCGGCGGACACGGTGGTCGGGCCCCACGACACCGTGCTCGTGCCGCGCGGGTCCACCAAGACCGACTGGGAGGTCGAGCTGGCGGTCGTCATCGGGCGGACCGCCCGCTATCTGGAGTCCCAGGAGGAGGCGCTGGCGCATGTCGCCGGGTACGCCGTCGCGCACGACGTCTCCGAGCGCGAGTTCCAGATCGAGCGCGGCGGGACGTGGGACAAGGGGAAGAACTGCGAGACGTTCAATCCCCTCGGTCCCTGGCTCGTGACGGCGGACGAGGTGCCGGATCCGCAGACGCTTTCCCTGAAGCTCTGGGTCAACGGGCAGCTGAAGCAGGACGGAACCACGGCCGAGCAGATCTTCCCGGTCGCCGAAGTCGTGCGGTACGTCAGCCAGTTCATGACCCTGTATCCCGGTGACGTCATCAACACCGGTACGCCGGCGGGGGTGGCGCTGGGGCGGCCCGAGCCGAAGCCGTTCCTTCGGGCCGGGGATGTGGTCGAGCTGGAGATCGAGGGGCTCGGGCGGCAGCGGCAGGAGTTCAAGGACGCCTAGACGCTCCTCTGGGGGGGGCCGGGGAACTGCGGCGGTTCGTCGACTGCGGACCGTCGTGGGGCTGGTCGCGCCCACGCGGCGGGGCCGCACATCGACACGGCCCCGCGCCCCTGGCTCGGTTGTCCGACCCCTAGGCTTTGAGCCTCTCCAACGCCTCGACCACCAACCGGTGGTCCTCCACCTGTGGCAAGCCCGACACCGTCACCGTGCCGATCACTCCGGCGCCCTCCACCCTGATCGGGAAGGAGCCGCCGTGGGCCGCGTACACGTCCGGGTCGAGGCGGGAGGAGTCCTCGAACGTCGTGCCCTTGGCGCGGAAGCGGGAGCCGACCAGCAGCGACGAGCAGCCGTAGCGTTCGACCACGCGGCGCTTGCGGTCGATCCAGGCGTCGTTGTCCGGGGTCGAGCCGGGCAGTGCCGCGTGGAAGAGCTGCTGGCCGCCGCGGCGGATGTCGACGGCCACCGGGGCCCGGCGGTCCCGTGCCAGCTCCACCAGCAGCGTGCCCAGCCGCCAGGCGTCGTCGTACGTGAACCGGGTGAGCGTCAGGCGGCGCTCCTGTTCCTCGAGTTCCGGGATCGGGGGAGTCGCGCTGGTCACAGCGTCACCTCCACGCCTTCGCGGGCCGAGCGTCGCGCGGCCTCGAGGACGTCCAGGGCCTCGGCCGCCTCCAGGGCCGTCACCGGGTTCGGGCCGCCCTCGCGCAGGGCCTTCGCGATCGCCGCGTAGTACGCCGGGTAGTCGCCGGGCAGGGTCGGCTCGGGGCTGCCGCCGCCGGTCAGCGGGGACTCTCCGGCGCCGACGCGGCCCCAGAGGGATTCCGGCTCCTGTCCCCACTCCGGGCCGGGGCGCAGACCCTCGCGCAGGGCCGCCTCCTGCGGGTCCAGGCCGTACTTGACGTATCCGGCCCGCGACCCCAGGACCCGGAAGCGGGGGCCGAGCTGGGCCGCCGTCGCGGAGACGTACAGGTGGGAGCGGACGCCGCTCGTGTGCGTGAGCGCGATGAACGTGTCGTCGTCCGCCTCCGCGCCCGGTCGGCGGACGTCCGACTCGGCGTACACCGCGGCGGCGGGACCGAAGAGGACCAGCGCCTGGTCGACGACATGGCTGCCCAGGTCGTACAGCAGACCTCCGATCTCTGCGGGGTCGCCGGACTCCCGCCAGCCGCCCTTGGGCTTCGGGCGCCAGCGCTCGAAACGGGACTCGAAGCGCCAGACATCGCCCAGCTCTCCCTCGGCCAGCAGCTTGCGCAGCGTCAGGAAGTCGTTGTCCCAGCGGCGGTTCTGGAAGACCGAGAGCAGCAGGCCCCGCTCCTCGGCCAGCGCCGCGAGCCCGCGCGCCTCGGCCGCCGTGCCCGCGACCGGCTTGTCGACCACGACCGGCAGGCCCGCATCGAGGGCGGCGGTGGCGATCGGGACGTGCGTCTTGTTCGGCGAGGCGACGACGATCAGGTCCAGTTCGCCGGCGCGCGGCCACAGCTCGTCGGGGGTGGCGGCGACGCGCACGTCCGGGAACTCGGCGCGGGCCTGCTGCTGCCGCTCCGGGCTGGAGGTGACGACCGTGTCGAGGACCAGGCCCTCGGTGGCGGCGATCAGCGGGGCGTGGAAGACGGAGCCCGCCAGGCCGTAGCCGACCAGGCCCACGTGGAGGGGAGTGTGAGTACCAGGGGCTGTGCCAGTCATGCGCCCCACTTTCGCAACACTGTTGCCAAAGTGCAAGCGCCGGGGAGAATGGGGGCGTGAACAGGACGTACGCGGGACCGGGCGGAGACGGCAGGCGCGGCGGAGGGACGGTGGCGAGCGGGGTGAACCTGCTCGCCCTGCGCAGCCACAACACGGCCTTGGTACTGGATCTGCTGCGGGCGGCCGGGGAGTCCGGGATCAGCCGGCTGGAGCTCGCGGAACGGACCGGGCTGACCCCGCAGGCCGTCAGCAAGATCATCGCCAGGCTGCGGGCGGACGGGCTCGTGGCGGAGGCGGGCCGCCGTGCCTCGACGGGCGGTAAGCCGCGTACGGTGCTGCGGCTGGTGCCGGGCGCCGTCCACGCCGTGGGGCTGCATCTGGACCGGGACGAGTTGCGGGCGGTGCTGTGCGACCTCACCGGAGCGGTGGTCGCGGAGCGGCGGGTTCCGTTGGACCTGGGCGCCGGGGCGGAGGCCGTGGTGGAGGAGGCGGCCCGCGAGGTCGAGGCGCTGGTGGGCGAGGTGGCCGTGCTCGGCCTCGGGGCCGCTCTCCCCGGTCCGCTCGACCACCGGCACGGGGTGCTGCACCGGGTCACCGGTTTCCCCGAGTGGGACGGGTTCCCGTTGCGGGAGGCGCTGGCCCGGCGGCTGGCGATGCCCGTGGTCGTCGACAAGGACACCAACGCCGCCGCGCTCGGGCTCGCCCTCGGCGGGGCGGCCGAGACGACGGACGCGTCGTTCGCCTATCTGCACCTCGGGACCGGGCTCGGCGCCGGGCTGGTGATCGGCGGCGCCGTGCACCGGGGCGCGCGGACCGGGGCCGGGGAGTTCGGCCACCAGGTCATCCAGCTCGACGGGCCGCCCTGCGGGTGCGGGAACCGGGGCTGCCTGGAGGCGCTCTGCCTCGCCGCCGTCGCGCGCGGCGACGTGCCCGAGGCGGCACGCGTCCTCGGTGTGGGCGCTGCGAACCTGGCCGGACTGCTCGACATCGACCTGGTCCTGCTCGGCGGTCGTACCGTCGCCGCGCACCCGGAGTCCTTCGTCCGGGGCGTGGGCGCCGTCCTCGACGCCCGTGCCCTGCGCGAGGGCGCGACCGCGGGCGTACCGGTGGCCATCGCTCCCGGAGGGGCGCGCGGCGTGGCGGAGGGCGCGGCCCAGTTGCTGCTCGCACCCTTGTTCGGGCGGACGGACGGGTGAGCCGGGATGCTCGGGCGGACGGGTGAGCCAGGGTGCTCGGGTGGACGGACGGGCCGAGATGCTCGGGTGGACGGACGGGCCGGGGTGCTCGGGCGGACGGACGGGTGAGCCGGGATGCTCGGGCGGACGGGTGAGCCGCAGTGTTCGGGCGGACGGGTGAGCCAGGGTGCTCGGGCGGACGGACGGGCCGGGATGCTCGGGCGGACGGGTGAGCCGGGGTGCTCGGGACGGCGGAGGGATGGGCCCGCGTGTTCGGGCGGACGGAAGGATGACCCCGGGATCCCACCCGCAGGTGCGGCCACTGCGCTGATCGGGGGGACTTGGGCCGTCTGCTCCGGCTCGAAGGGCGTGGCGCGCCCTGGGGTCACCTCGCCTGTCCGGTCATATCTTCATGCGACACTCTCGACCGCTTCGGCGCTCCGGAGAGCACTCCCGCCCGCTCTCCCGCTCGCCCCACGGGCCCCGCTCGCCCTGGCGGGCCGGACTGGCGCGACTGGCCTTCCGTGTCCCCCTGGCCCTGCTCCTGCCCTGCGCCCTCGCCGCCGTCATGCTCCTCCTCCAGGCACCCGCCGCCGCGTTCCCCGCCGGCCCGGCTCCCACATGCTCCGGGCGGGACCAGCACACCTTCCCCCTCACCGCCCGCATCCGCGGCGGGCCCAGGACCTACGCGGCCGGTGGCGCCGCGCACACCTGGTACATCGACCTGAAGAACACCTCCGCGCAGACCTGCGGCAACATCCACCCCGTGCTCGTCCTCGTCGACACCCGCCGCGCACTGACGGCCGCCCAGGCCGAACTGGAGTTCTTCGAGGGCGACCACCCACACCCCGTCGCCTTCCAACGCACCGACGAGCAGGAACTGGTCGGCCCCTTCGACGACGGCTTCCCCGGCTTCACCGTGGCCCCGGGCCGGACCCTCAGCGTGAAGGTGCGGCTCGCGTTCGCCTCCGGAGCCTCGAAGGACGAGGTCGTCGCGACCGCCGCGATCGTGCGGCGGCAGGGCGACAACGGCGACTGGGTCGGTCAGTCGGACGACTACCGGTTCACGATCGAGGCCGGCGCCCGGACGGAACCGGAACCCACGTCCTCCTCGCCCGCCCCCCGCCGCAGTGCGGCCGCCGAGGCGCTCGCCGACACCGGCCCCCGGGCGCCGCGCGGACTCGGCACGATGGCCGGCGGACTGCTCCTGACGGCGGGCGGCCTCCTCGCCGCGGGCCTGCCTCTGCTGCTGTACCGGTGGCACCGCCGGGCCCGCGCGCGCTACGCCGTGCCCGGCGGGAAGGAGGCCGACCGGCCCTGATTACGCTGGGGCCCCGGGCGCACCGTCTTCCGGCGTCCCCGGAGTCCCCGGTTCCCCTTGCGTACGGCAGGAGATCGCACATGGCAGAGCGCAAGCCCATCGAGTCATGGCTCACCGACATGGACGGCGTGCTCATCCACGAAGGTGTTCCGATCCCCGGTGCCGACGCCTTTCTGAAGAAGCTGCGCGAGTCCGGCAAGCCCTTCCTCGTGCTCACCAACAACTCGATCTACACCCCGCGCGACCTGCACGCCCGGCTGCGCCGCATGGGTCTGGACGTGCCGGTGGACAACATCTGGACCTCGGCCCTGGCCACCGCCAAGTTCCTGGACGACCAGCGGCCCGGCGGGACCGCGTACGTCATCGGCGAGGCCGGCCTGACCACGGCGCTGCACGACATCGGCTACATCCTGACCGACCACGAGCCCGACTACGTGGTCCTCGGCGAGACCCGCACCTACTCGTTCGAGGCGATGACCAGGGCCGTCCGGCTGATCAAGGACGGCGCCCGGTTCATCTGCACCAACCCCGACGAGACCGGCCCCTCCACCGAGGGCCCGCTGCCCGCCACCGGAGCGGTCGCCGCGCTGATCACCAAGGCGAGCGGCAAGAAGCCGTACTTCGCGGGCAAGCCGAACCCGCTGATGATGCGGACGGGCCTGAACACGATCGGGGCGCACTCCGAGACCAGCGCGATGATCGGCGACCGGATGGACACCGACGTACTGGCCGGCATCGAGGCCGGCATGCAGACGTTCCTGGTGCTCACCGGGCTGACCACGCCCGAGGACATCGACCGCTACCCGTTCCGCCCGTCCCATGTCGTGAACTCGATCGCGGACCTCGTCGACCGGGTCTGACGCGCCGGGCGGCCGGTGCCCGTCAGCCCGTGCGGCTCAGGACCCGCCCCTCGTACGGAGTAGTCGAGGGTCCCGTGCGGATGCGCCGGAGTGCCCGTCGGGGGAGTCTCCTGATATCGGGAGGTTCACGATGGGTTCACTACGACTCACCCTCTGTGCGGGTGCCGTCGTCGCGGGCACCGTCATGCCCGCGGCGTACGCGACGGACGCGCAGGGTGTCGTCCTGACCCCCGCGTTCCCCGCGCCGGGCAGCGATGTCCGGCTGACGGTACGGGGCTGCCCCGGCACGAGCACGACCGGCACCGCGGAGTCGGACGCGTTCGTGGCTCCGGCACGGCTGGTCGGGGGCGACGGCACACTGTCCGGCGACACCCGGGTCCGCTCGGCCCTGTCGCCGGGCCGGTACCAGGTGACGGTCGGCTGTGACGGCCGGGAGATCAGGGACGCGCTCACCGTGGCCGGCCCGACGGCGCCCGCACCGGCCGGCGCGACGCCGTCCACCGCCGGTACGACCTCCCCCGCCCCCACGACCTCGCCGTCCGCCCCCTTCCCGCTCTCCCGCCCCTCCTCTCCCTCCTCCCCCTCGTCCCCGTCCTTCCCCTCATCCCCGGTCGCGCCGGTGCACGCGGGCGGCGGCGGCACGGCGGGCGCCACCTCCGACGACCCCCGGGTCGCCGTGCCCGGTCTGCGGCACGCGGTGATCGGGCTGGTCCTCGCGGGCGTCGCCGGCGTCGTGGTCGTCGCGCGCGGTGCCCGCCGGGGCCGTGGCACGGAGTGAGCCATGTCCGGGCATGAACGTTCCTGTGGTACCGGGCGCCTGCTGATGGGCGTCGCCTGGGTGATCCTGCTGCTCGGGCTGTGGATGTGGGGCCGTGAGGTCACCGACGTACGCTCGGGGATCTCCGCGCCGACCACCGGCGACATGGCGGCCGTCGGACGCCCCCCGACGGCACAGCTCCCGCCTGCCGCGACGCCGTTGAAGCAGGCCCTGCCGCTGCGCGTCGACATCCCCGACCTGGGCGTGCAGGCACCGGTGGTGGCGCGCGGCCTGGACGCGCGGGGTGCCGTCGACCCGCCGCCGTTCGACGAGCCGGGGGTGGTCGCGTGGTACCAGGGCGGGGTGACCCCGGGGGCCGCCGGAACGGCGCTGTTCGTCGGGCACGTCGACACCCGGAGCAAGCCCGCCGTCTTCTACCGGATCGGCACCCTCCGACCGGGCGCCGCGGTGCGGGTGGTCCGCGACGACGGCAGAGTCGCCGAGTTCACCGTCGAGAGCGTCGAGGTGCTCTCCCGTGACCACTTCGACGCCCGGCAGGCGTACGGGCAGCGCGAACCCGGCCGGGCCGAGCTGCGGCTGATCACCTGCGGCGGCAGCTACGACAAGGCGAGCGACACGTACTCGGCCAACGTGATCGTGTCGGCGTACCTCACGAGTGGCTCACCGTGACGCGGCGGGTATGTCACGATTGGTGCGGAACGCGGTACAGCCAAGGGGGAGTTGGATGTACGGGACGAGGGGTGCGGGGGCACGCGTGGCCACGGCGGCCGCGGTGGGAGCCGCGTTACTGCTACTGATGGCCGGGTGTTCCTCTTCCGGGGGCGGGAGCGAGGACAGGAAGGGCGGCTCGGGTGGCGGGATCACCCAGCAGCCGAAGGCGTCTGACCCCTTCTGGGTCAACCCGGACGGGAACGCGGCACGGCAGGTCGCCGCGTACGAGAAGGCCGGGAGGTCGGCCGAGGCGGAGCAGATAAGGAAGATCGCCGAGCAGCCCACGGGGGAGTGGATCAGCCCGGAGAACCCTGAGGCGGAGGCGCGGGGCTTCACCGAGGCCGCCGAGAAGGCGGACCGTACGGCGCTCCTGGTCCTCTACAACATCCCGCACCGCGACTGCGGCCAGTTCTCGCAGGGCGGCGCGGCCGACGGCAACGCCTACCGGGGGTGGATCGACGCCGTGGCCCGGGGCATCGGGGACCGGCGCACGACGGTGGTCCTCGAGCCGGACGCCGTCCTGCACATGGTGGACGGCTGCACACCGGACCAGTTCCACGAGGAGCGCTACGACCTGCTCAAGGGCGCGATCACCAAGCTGAAGGCGCTGAGGAACACGCAGGTCTACCTGGACGCGGGCAACGCGGGCTGGCAGCACCCGGACGAGATCTACCAGCCGCTGAAGCAGGCGGGCGTCGACCGGGCGGACGGCTTCGCGGTGAACGTCTCCAACTTCTACTCGACGGAGGACTCGATCGCCTACGGCAAGCAGTTGTCGGCGAAGGTCGGCGGCAAGCACTTCGTGGTCGACACCAGCCGCAACGGCAACGGCCCCTACACGGACGGCGACCCGCAGCAGCGCTGGTGCAACCCGCCGGACCGGGCCCTGGGCGAGCGCCCCACGACGAAGACGGCGGATCCGCTGGTGGACGCCTATCTGTGGGTGAAGCGCCCGGGAGAGTCCGACGGCACCTGCAAGGGCGGCCCGAAGGCCGGGCAGTGGTGGGCCGACTACGCACTGAAGCTCGCCGCGGGCGGCACGTAGCGCCGATCGGTGCGCCGGCCAGGAGTGTCCGGTGTGACAGCGGGGGCGCCCTCAAAGGCCAAGGGCGCCCCCATCTGCGTACGAGCTACGGCACCTTGACCCACTGCGCCACCGACGGCGTCCCCTGGTCGTCGTCGGCGAACAGCATGTACCAGCCCGGAAGGACAAGGTTCCGGTTCTTCGGGACGGTCACCGTGAGCTTGTCCCCGGCCGCCTTGAAGTCGAGGGCGATCGACCGCTGGTCCACGTCGGTGACGTGCGTCGACGCACTCGGCCGGATCAGCCGCACCTTCCGGATCGCCGACGCGTGCTGCGAGGTGAAGGTGCCCGAGGCGCCCGGTGCGATGGTCTGCGGCCCGCCCGACAGCGACGGCCGCGCATCCCGGTACAGGTACGGCGGTGTGTAGATCTCGACTCGCTGCTCGAACGTGCCCGGTTTGGTGTTCGCCTTGTCGCCGTACAGCGAGTCCGAACCGAAGAACATCACCCGCCCGTCGGGCAGCAGGATCGATCCCGAGTGGTAGTTGCGGCCCACCAGCGGGTCGGCGACCCGCTTGAAGGTGTTGCTGTCCGGGTGGTAGATCCGCGCCTGGAGGATGTCGGAGTCGCTGCGGCCGCGGTAGTCCTCCGAGCCGCCCGAGACGAGCACCGTGTCGTCGGGCAGGACCGAGGACTGCGGGTAGCGGGTTCCCTTCTCCAGCGACGGCCCGTCGACGAACCTCGGGTTCTTGTCCTTCAGGTCGATCAGCCGGGTCTTCCTGCTGGACAGCTTGGACTCGCCGACCCCGCCGCCGCCGATCACCAGGTACTTCTCGTCCTGCGCGGGCGGCAGCAGCACCGTGCCGGACGTCTCCATCATGTTCGGGTCGCCGAGCCCGGGCAGCTTGGTGAACTCGTTGGTGCCGACGTCCCAGATGCCGGGGTCGCGGCCCACGTCGTCCGGTCCGTAGCCCGCGTTCGAGCCCGAGTAGAAGATCTTGCCGTTCTGCATCAGGAACAGCGCGGGATAGGTGGGGAACTGACGGATCTTCGGTGTGTACGCCCACTTCTTCGTCTTCGGGTCGAAGACCTCATTCTTGCCGGGGACCAGCTGCCCGATGTCGTCGAGGCCGGAGACACTGAGGATCTTCCCGTCGCTCAGCGTGGTGAGCGTCGGGTACCAGCGGGCCTCGTTCATCGGATCGACCTTGATGTACTTCTCCGCGACCGGGTCGAACTCGTAGGCGTCCCGGATCCCCTGGAAGTCCTTCTTGTCGAGGGCGAGCTTCTGCGCGATGCCGTAGGTGTTGCGGGCGTCGACGCCGGTCAGGCCCTGGATGCGATAGTTGTCCTGGGTGCCGGTCTCGTACTTCGCCCCGCTCCTGACCGCCTCCACGTAGATACGGCCGAGACCGGGGTCGTTGCGCAGGAACCTCCCGGTCTTCTTGTCGAACACCTTCGTCGCGCGCGGTACGAGCACCGGGTCCTTGGACACGAACGTCTTGCCGTTCTCCCTGCCCTTGAAACCGGTGCCCGCCGGCAGGGTGATCGGCTTGTCCGGGTTCTCGTTGTGGACGATCATCAGGCCGCCGGCCTTGGTGACGTCGCCCTTCAGTTTCTCGTACCGCTTGGTGCCACCCGCGATCAGGATCTTGCCGTCCGCGAGCTGGGTGTGGCCCGTGCAGAACAGGTCGTTCGGCGTCGGCACCTTCTTGACGGTGCCCTTGACCGGGTCCCAGATCCGGGTGTCGAACTGCTTCCTGTCGAAGTTCTCCTGGTTGTTGCCCGACCCGGCGATCATCAGCACCTTGCCGGTGTGCAGCAGCACCGCGTGAATGGTGTCCTGGCGGTACTCCTTGGGGAACTCGACGATCTGCCAGTGACCGTTCTCCGCCTTGTACTCGGGCTTGTTGATGACGTAGTCGTGGTACTGCGCCGTGCCGAAGCGGTACAGCCACGGGCCGTTCATTCCGCCCAGCGCGAGGACCACCGCCGTGCCGAGCGCGAGCCGTCGAGCGCGACGGCGGCCGGCCTGGTCATTCATTTCTTGCGTCCCCCAAGAGCGATCTGCATGGTCTGGTCGTCATGTCCGGCCAAGGCGGACCGCTGCCCCGGTGTGTGCGTCCCGGTGGGCTGGTGCGGGATCACCGCGGTGTCCTGCGGCTCGTCCGCCGCGGCCGGCTTCCTCTTCGCCTGCCGCAGGGTCCAGCGCCAGGCGACGATCGGTGAGGCCGTGATCAGCAGGGCGAGCGAGGCCCAGGTGATCATCGCGGGGTGGGAGTGGCCGAGGAGGAGACCGGCGGCGATCGAGCCGCCGAAGACCAGGATGAAGAACAGGTGGATCCGGAACGTCCCGAACAACGTGTCCGGGCTGGCCGAATCGCCCTTGGGGGTCACCACGAACCTGCTCTTGCGGCGCAGTACCGCGTCCATGAGCGAGCGGGCGTAGACCGGCGCGGACAGCGCCGACATCACCATGCCCGCCACACCGCCGGAGCCCTCCGGCTCGTGCGGGGAGACGTTGTGCCGGCGGTTCCAGATGTACAGGCCGATCTGGAGGGCCGACGCGTTGCCGTACAGCATCAGCCACACCGTCGGGTCGATGTTCACACCCGAGGCGCCCAGGCCCAGGAACAGGGCGCAACTCAGCGCCGCGAGGATCCAGTTGAGGGCCGACATCGGGTAGAAGATGATCATCATGGTGTAGTTGAAGAGCTTGCCGGGCGGCAGTGAGAAGAATCCCTTCCAGTACTGCTTGAGGATCGTCTCGTAGGTGCCCCGCGACCAGCGCAGCTGCTGGGTGAAGAAGTCCGTCCAGGCGGCCGGGCCCTCGCCGACCGCGAGCACGTCCGGGGTGTAGACCGACTTCCACTTCTTTCCGGTGGCCGGGTTCCGGTGGCGGTGCATCTCGAACCCGGTCGCCATGTCCTCGGTGATCGAGTCGTACAGACCGCCGATCTGCTTCAGGGCGCTGATCCGCACGGCGTTGGAGGTGCCGACGAACATGGGCGCGCCGTAGCGGTTGCCGGCGCGCTGGATCAGCGCGTGGAAGAGGAACTGCTGCGACTCGGCGGCCTTGGTGACGAAGGTGTCGTAGTTGCCGTACACCTGCGGGCCGATGACGAAGCCCACGTCCGGGTCGCGGAAGTAACCGAGCATCCGCTCGAGGTAGTTGGGCAGCGGCACGTGGTCGGTGTCGACGGAGGCGAAGTAGTCGTAGTCGTCGCCGTGCGCCTCCAGCCAGGCGTTGTAGTTGCCGTGCTTGGTCTTCGCCCGGTGCGGTCCCGTGGGCCGGTTCCACTTCTCGACGCCCTTGCGGGTGAAGTGGTGCACGCCCAGACGCTCGCAGACCCGCTTCACCTCGGGGTCGTCGCCCTCGTCGAGGAGCCAGACATGCAGAACGCCCCGGTGGCGCAGCCGGACGGCGGCCTCCAGGGTCTTCGTCACCATCGACAGCGGTTCCTTGCCGGGCACGTAGGTGGTGATGAAAGCGACTCTGCTGCCGGTCTCGGGCACCACCGGGACCGGGTCGCGGGCGACCAGGGTGGCATGCGCGTTCGACAGTACGTTCATGCACCGGAAGAACTCGATCAGGCCGATCGCGACAAGCATCACGATGTCGAGGGCCGGCAGGAAGTCGTAGGCGGGATAGTCGCGTTCGGTCCAGTGTTCGGGCTGCAGCAGCCAGGCGAGCAGGATCAGCGACAGCAGCGGCGCCGCGCCCAGCATGAGGGCGGCGCGGACGCGGTGCGGTTCCTGGGAGAGCAGTGAGCGGTACTGGACCTTGTACGGCTTGGTCGGGTCCGGTTCGGTGAGCGGACCCGCCAGCCGGCTGTAGTGCTCGTAGTCGTATCTGGGCAGCGTCCGTTTGATCCGGTGGATGGTGCCGGTGTGGCCCGTTCGGTGCGACACCACCCTGAGCCGGGTCGTCTCTGACGGATCGAAGTCCTGCCGGGCGCCCGTCGGCGTCGACGTCATGAGTCATTCCCCCCGCACGCACAGATGCGTGTGTGTTTTTGCTGGCTTTCGCCCGCTTTTGGTCCCCCTCGACCTTGGCGGACGAATCAGTGACAGGTCGGCGTCACCGCGTCATCTCCACGATATCGACACGAAGAGCGACCGTCCGGTTGCACGGCGTCCCCCTCGACGTCCGTTTCTGCGGGGCCCCCATCCCCGCGCCCGGCAACCGGTCCATACCCCCAACTGCAATGCAACGGCAGTCCCTTGGAGCCCAGGGTTCTATGGCGTCCGGCTTGATCGCAAGATGCGAAACGCGGTGTTTACCGGTCATACCGGCTCAATGGGTCGTTTCTTGGTGCCTTGTGGTGCGGTTGCGACCACTCGTGCACGGATGTTGAGGAAGTGGTTCCTTACGGCACCATTGGCTCCGCTTGGCCGACGGCACGGCACGGTGCAACGCGGTGGTGGTGCCCTGTGCGCCGGAGGGTGTCAGTGCGGCCGGCGCGGAGGCGGGGGGCGTCCGTGCCGGACCCTGCGACCGCGGGCGGACCTGGCGCAAGCGCCGTACGCGCGGGGCGCGGCCGCAGGTGAGCCCGGGGCCGTACGTGCGGGGCGGCGGGGCGGTTGCCGGTCGGGTGTCGTGCACGCCAGGCGGCGACGGCAGCCGACCTGAAGGGGGTGTGGGTGGCGAAGCCCCCACAAGGCGCGGCGGAGCCGCGCAGAAACGACGATGGCGAGGCATGTTCGCGCTTTCCGCGAACATGCCTCGCCATCGCCATCGTGCGCCGCCAGGGACTCGAACCCCGGACCCGCTGATTAAGAGTCAGCTGCTCTAACCAACTGAGCTAGCGGCGCCTGCTGACCTGGAGAACTCTACCCGATGTCGGATGGTGCTCCTGACCACTCCGGGTTCGAGGGGGGCCTCCGTCCGGAGGGGACCGGTACCCGTGCGAATGACTTCGCTTACATCATTCGGCCCGTCACCCTGCGCTTTCCCTGTGCGCATGGGTAACTGACGGATGTGCAGAAAAGAGGACTAAGACGACTATCGGCGCAAATTCCCCCGAATGCTGACAGGGAGTGTGAGGGACGTCGCATGGAGACACCGGTATTCGAGGAATTCGAACCCACGACTGACTGCGACTGCCCCGGCTGTGTGCGCCGGCGCCGCGTCATCACCCCTTCCTCCGCCCTCGGGGGCATCCGCCGCCCGAGGGCCCGCACGGCCCTCGCGCTGGCCGCCGCCGCGGGCACGGCGCTGGGCATGGTCCAGGCGACACCCACCGCAGCGGCCACCCACGTGCCGCTCGTCCCGCCCGCGCCGCCCGCCCCGTCCGCGCCCGCGAGCGACCAGCCTCCGGACACCCCGCAGGGCAAGACCGCGCCGCTGCACGGCCCGGTCGGCGCTCCGAACCTGACGGCTGCGGCCACGACGACCCGCGCCGAGATCATCAACCGGGCCAAGAAGTGGGTCGACGCCCGGGTCCCCTACAGCATGGACGACTACTGGTCCGACGGTTACCGGCAGGACTGCTCCGGCTTCGTCTCCATGGCCTGGAACCTCGGCTCCAACGAATGGACGGGCAGCCTCGACAACTTCGGCGTGCGCATCACCAAGGAGCAGCTGCAGCCGGGAGACATTCTCCTCTTTCACAATCCCGACAATCCGGAGAAGGGGTCGCACGTCGTCATCTTCGGCGGCTGGTCGGACTACAAGCGCACGGCCTACATCGCCTACGAGGAGACCCCGCCGGGCGCTCGCCGGAAGGTCACCCCGTATGCGTACTGGTCGAATTCCAGCCGCTATGTGCCCTACCGCTACAAGAACATCACCGAGACCAAGGAGAGCACCCAGGGCAAGGAGGCGCCGGTTCCCGGGCTCACCGTTCCCGGGCTGCCCGGCGTCTCCGGCGTTCCCGAAGTCCCCGGCGTTCCCGGCGTCCCCGATGTCCCCGGACTGCCGGGGCCCGACGACTCGACGCACCCGGTGCCGGGGACGGGCGGCACACGCCCGGTGGTGACGACTCCCGGCCGGTCCCTCGACGGAGTCGCCCCCGGCGCCCCGCAACTGCGGAGCGCCCCCGCGCCGGAGGCGCCCGACTACCCGGGCCGTGACGTGTTCCGGCCGGGAGCGGACAACCCGCACGTCGCGCTGCTGGGCCGGAAGCTGGTCGAAAAGGGGTTCGGCGCGCACTACACCGGCGGTCCCGACGCGCGCTGGGGCGAGGCCGACCGGCGGAACGTGGAGGCCTTCCAGCGCGCCCAGGGCTGGAACGGCCGTGAGGCCGACGGCTTCCCGGGGCCGGAAACCTGGCGACGGCTCTTCTCCTGACGCGTGTGGAGGCACGAATGACTACGACGACATCACCCACGCCGGAGCAGGAGGAGGAGCCGGACGGCTCCGACGCGCGCTCCGGCCGGGTCATCCACAGCGAGTCGACCACCGAGATCCCGGTGCATCTGCTGTTCCGGAAAGGACCCGACACCGAGCCGCTGCCGCTGGCCCCGACCGTCGTGCGACGGCGGCTCGGCACCGGTGAGCAACCGCGGATCCAGGCGCCCGCCGCCCCCAGGCGGCAGGTGCCGATGGTGGACCCCGAACTGATCGAACGGCCCGCGCGGGTGCTGCCCTGGGCGGTGGGCCTGCTGGCCGGGGTCGCCGGCGCGGCCGGTTGCGTGGCCGCCTCGTGGTGGGCGGGCGTCCTGCCGCCGGCCATGGTGCGCGCGCTGGACCTTCCGCCGGTCGCGGGCGCGAGGCTCGGGCTCGCACAGTGGGCCGCGTACGCCGTCGCGGGCGTGCTCCTCCTCTTCGGCTTCGGCGGGCTCAGCCGCGGGGACACCGGGCGCGCCTGGGCCCTGTCGCTGTTCGGGCGCTACCGGGGCACGGTGCGCCACACCGGCCTGATGTGGGTCAATCCGCTGGTGCTGTGCCGCCGGGTCGACGTACGGCTGCGCCACTGGCGCAGCGAGCCGATCCCCGCGGTCGACGCCAACGGGGTCGCGCTGCGCGTGGTGGTGCTGGTGACCTGGCAGGTCCGGGACACCGCGCGTGCCGTGTTCGGCATCGACGACCACGAGACCTATCTGCGGGAGTGCGTCGAGTCGGCGCTCGCGCGGGTACTGCCGCAGGTGCCGGCCGACCTGCCGGCGGTGGCGGACGTGGTGAGCCTGCGCAATGTCGAGGCGGTCGGCGACACGCTGACCCGGCTGGTGGCGGCGGACGTGGCGGCGGTCGGCCTGGAGGTGTTCTCGGCCCGGCCGACCCGGATCGAGTACGCCCCCGAGGTCGCCGCCCGCATGCAGCGGCGCCGTATCGACGCGTTCGACGCGGAGCACCGTGAGGCGGTGATCGGCTCGGTCCTGGACTCGGTGGAGGAGACGGTGACCCGGCTGACCGCGCGCGGCCTGGCGGACCTCGACGACTACGAACGCAAGGCGCTGGTGCGGGACCTGACGGTGGCGTTCTGCACGGGACGGGCGGGCGACGGGGGCTGAGGCGGGCGACGGGCCGAGGTGTGCGCCGCCCCGGGGAGGCGGCGCCTGCCGGCCACGCGGGCGCCGGCCACGGGCGGCGCGAACAGACCGCCGCAATCGCTGCGTGTGATTGGTATGGACATGTTCAACAGGCGGCAATAATCTGAGGCTTGGTCTAGACCTGCACGGCTCACTGAACTCCCCCACGTTCACAAGGAGCGGCAGCATGCGCACCAGGACCAGGTTGTACGCCGCCGTGCTGGGCCTCGCGACCGCGGGAGCCTTCGTGCTCTCCACCGGCGGCGCCAGCGCCCACGGCTACACCGACCAGCCCCTCAGCAGGCAGAAGATGTGCGCCGCGAACGGCGGCATCGTCACCGGCTGCGGCGACATCCAGTGGGAACCGCAGAGCGTCGAGGGCCCCAAGGGCTTCCCTGCCGCCGGCCCCGGCGACGGCCGGATCTGCTCGGCGAACCACTCCGACTTCGGCGCGCTCGACCAGCCGAGGACGCCCTCGGGCGCGCCCTGGCCCACGACGAAGGTGACCGGCGGGCAGAGCTACACCTTCCGCTGGCAGTTCACCGCCTCGCACGCCACCACCGACTTCCGGTACTACGTCACCAAACCGGGCTGGAACCAGAACCACGCCCTGACCCGCGCGGACCTCGACCTCACCCCCTTCCTGACCGTCCCGTACAACGGCCGGCGCCCGCCGTCCACGCTCACCCACACCGGCACCCTGCCGGCCGGGCTGAGCGGCCACCACGTGATCCTCGGCGTGTGGACGATCGCGGACACGGGCAACGCGTTCTACTCCTGCGCCGACGTCACGTTCTGAGCCCGGATCCTCACCTCCCGAGCTCTGAGGCTTTCTTGAGCCAATCCACCACCCCCCACGGGTAGGTTCCGCACACCGGCAGCGACGCGCCGGTGTGCGGAACCAGACCTGTGACCTCGGGGGGAACCCATGGACGCGATGCTCTACGTCGTACCCGTACTGATCATGGCCGTGGCCGGCTTCCTGGGGTACCGGGTGGTGTACCGCTGGCTGCAGATCAGGAGCGCGTGGAACAGCGGCCTGACGGCCGAGGGGCGCTGCCTCAAGGCGTACACGACCGTCCACGGCGGCCGGAACGACACCTCGGTGCGCACCACGCTGCACCACGTCTACGAGTTCACGACGAGGGACGGCGCCGGCATCCGGTTCGAGGAGGAGGGCGGCCCGGGGACGACGGTCGAGGGCGACATCGTCACCGTCCACTACGCCGAGGGCCGCACGGGCGTCGTGGCGACCGCGCGCCCCCCGAGGCGGGGCAGGCAGGCGGTGGCCACCGCGGGCATCCTGGGTTTCCTCTGCGGGATCGTCCTGTTCTGCGTCGGCTTCATGACCATGGTCGCCGTCGACCTCCACAGCTGACGGTCGGGCGGGTGCGGTGGACGCCGCCTGGGACCCTCCGGGGCCCCTGCGGCCTCCACCGCCCCGGACCAGCGCAAAAGGGGCTCCTCGCTTTCGCGAGGAGCCCCTCATCGTGCGCCGCCAGGGACTCGAACCCCGGACCCGCTGATTAAGAGTCAGCTGCTCTAACCAACTGAGCTAGCGGCGCAGACTCTGTCGCTTTCGGCTTTCGCTCCCGGCGACAAAAGAAATACTACCTGGTCCACAGGGGTGCTCGTGACCACCCCTGCGGGCCGTCCGGGACCGCTCAGATCGTGAGGGACAGGACCACCGGGGCCGCGCCCCTGTTCAGCCGCTCCGCCGCCTGCCGGAGCCGGTGGGCGTGCTGGACCGGCAGGGACAGGGCCAGGCAGCCGACCGAGGAGCCCGCGGTGATCGGGACGGCCGCGCAGACCGTGCCCACCGCGTATTCCTGCAGGTCGAGCACCGGAACCGTCGGCGGGTGGGCCTCCAGGCGGGAGAGCAGGACCTTCTCACTGGTGATCGTCCGCGAGGTCAGCCGGGCCATCTTGTACCGGGCGAGGTGGTCCCGGCGGCCGTTCACGTCGAGCTGGCCGAGAAGGCTCTTGCCGACCGCGCTGGCGTGCGCCGAGGAGCGGAAGTCCACCCACTCGTGCACCGCGGGCGCCAGCGCGCTCGCGGCGCACTGGGTGACCCGCACCTCGCCGTCGATGTAGCGGCTGATGTAGACGGCGGCTCCCACCGAGTCGCGCAGCCGGTCCAGAGTGCGCTGGAGCTGCTCGCGCAGCGCCTGCTCATGGCCCTGGGCGGACCCGAGCCGGCTCAGGGCGGCCCCGGTGACGTATGCGCCGTCGATCGTCTGCTCGACGTACCCCTCCCGGCGCAGCATCCGCAGGAGCGAGGTCAGCCGCTCGGAGCCGAGGCCGGTGCGGCGGACCAGCTCGGCGTCGGTGACGCCGGTGGAGTGCCGCGCCACGGTCTCCAGGACGCGCAGGGCGTCCTGGGCCGAGTGGTACGGGACGGTCGGCTCATGGGTCAGCGCCACGGTCTCCCCCTGCGCTTTTTGGGCCATCCTCGGGACAGCTGGGCTGCCTCCACGATACGGCTCAAACGCGTGTCGGGGAGCGGGTGTTGCGCAACTTTGCGGGGGCTTTCGGCCCGCTCAGCAGGAACGCGCCACTCCGGCATATGCCGAGGTCATGTCCCGATTGTCGGGACCCGGAGAGAGCCGTCGCCTTCACTTCCTGTAGTCACAGCACTGCGCTGAGGAATTCCCGCGTGCGTGTGTGCTCGGGTTCGCTGAAGATCTTCTCCGGGGGAGCGGCCTCGATGACGTGGCCGGAATCAAACATCAGGACCCGGTCGGAGATGTCCCGCGCGAAGCTCATCTCGTGGGTCACGCAGAGCATCGTGATGTCCGTGCTGTGTGCGATGTCACGGAGCACGTCGAGGACACCGGCGACCAGCTCCGGGTCGAGCGCGGACGTGACCTCGTCCAGCAGCAGCACCTGCGGGCGCATCGCGAGGGCGCGCGCGATCGCCACGCGCTGCTGCTGGCCGCCGGAGAGCTGGCTCGGGTACTTGTCGAGGTGGTCGCTCAGCCCGACCAGGTCGAGCAGCTCGCGTGCCCGCTCCTCCGCCTCGTCCTTCGACAGGCCGAGCACGGTCACCGGGGCCTCGGTGATGTTCTGCAGCACCTTCATGTTCGGGAACAGGTTGAACTGCTGGAAGACCATCCCTATGTTCTTGCGGATCTCCCGGACCTGTTTCTCGGGCGCCGGGTACAGGCGCTGTCCGCCGACCGTGATCGTGCCCTCGTCGGGCTTGGTCAGGGTCATCAGCAGCCGCAGGATCGTGGTCTTCCCGGATCCGGACGGGCCGATCAGCGTCACGTGCCGGCCTGCGTCGACGGAGAAGTCGAGCCGGTCGAGGACCGTGTGGTCGCCGAACCGTTTGGTGACCTTCTCGAGGCGGATCAGCTCGCCGGAGGCCGCCTGCGGACGGGAATGGGCGTCGGGTTGCTTCATCAGGGGGGTGTCAGCGGACAAGGCGTCGCTCCAGTGCTCGCAGGAGGAGGGAGGCGGGGTAGGAGATCAGGACGAAGGCCACACCGATCACGGTGAGCGGCTCGGTGAACTGGAAGTGCTGCTGGGAGAAGAGCCGCGCCTGGCCGAGCATCTCGAGGACGGTGATCGCCATCAGCATCGGCGTGTCCTTCAGCATCGAGATCACGTAGTTGCCGAGGGCCGGCACGACCCGGCGGATCGCCTGCGGCAGGATCACCGCCGTCCAGGTGCGCCGCGTCGGCAGGCTCAGCGCGGTGGCCGCCTCCCACTGACCGGCGGGCACGGCGTCGATGCCGGCCCGGTAGACCTGCATGGTGTAGGTGGAGTAGTGCAGGCCGATCGCCACGACACCGGTGGTCAGCGCGGAGAAGGTCAGGCCCCACTCGGGCAGCACGTAGAAGAGGAAGAAGAGCTGCACCAGCAGCGGGGTGTCGCGGACGAACTCCGTGACGATCCCCACCGGCCAGCGCACCCACCGGGTCGGCGTGCGCATCAGCAGCGCCCACACCAGACCGAGCGCGAACGAGATCAGCGAGCCGAGGGCAAGCGCCTCCAGGGTGACGACCAGACCGTCGAGGAAGTGCGGCATGAAGGCGCGGACGGTGCCCCAGTCCCAGGTCATCGGACACCACCTCCGACCGGCCGGCGCACGGAGACGCGGGGCTGCGGCGCCTTTCCGATCCCGCCCTTGAGCCGGCGCTCCAGCCCCCGCATCAGGCGGGTGATCACGAAGGCGATCACGAAGTAGATGAGCAGGACGTAGGTGTAGATCTGCGCGCTCTCCTGGAGTGCCAGCCGCACCAGGTTTCCGCTGAACGCCAGATCGCCCATGCCCATGATCGACACCAGCGCGGTGGCCTTGAGCAGTTCGATCAGCAGGTTCGAGAACGGCGGGATCATCTCGGGCACGGCCTGCGGCAGCAGGATCTTCCGCATCCGCTGCCACGGGGTGAAGCTCAGCGCGATCCCGCCCTCACGCTGCGCGGGATCCACCGAGTTCAGGGCGCCGCGCACGATCTCCACCCCGTACGCGCCGTAGGTCAGCCCCAGTGCGAGGGTGCCCGCCCACATCGGCACCAGCTGCCAGCCGAAGGCGATCGGCAGCACGAAGAACACCCAGAAGATCATGATCAGGGCGGAGGTGCCGCGGAATACCTCGGTGTAGAAACCGGCGAGGAAGCGGACGACCCGTCTGTGATGGGTGCGTGCCATGCCGACGGCGAAGGAGACGGCCGTCGCGAGCAGGGCGCTGAGGACGAGGAGCTGGATCGTCGTCCAGATGCCTTTCAGTACGAGTTCCCACAGTCCCGGGGTCATCCGCGGCACAGCTCCTTCGCGGTCAGATCGGTCATCTCGGCCCTGGTGAAGCCGAACGGGCGCAGGATCCGGAAGAGTTCGCCGCTTGCCTTCAACTTCCTCAGCTCGGCGTTGAAGGCGTCCCGCAGGCGGGTCTCGGTGGGCCGGAACGCGAAGGCGCCGCCGTCGACGTGCGGTCTGCCCTTCACCAGGGGCTTGAAGGGCTCGGTGGCCTCCGCCCTGCTCGAGTTCCTGACGACCTGGCGGACGGTCAGCGCGGTCGCGGTGAACGCGTCGACACGTCCGGCCTCCACGGCGTTGAGCCCGGCGACCTGGTCGGTGACGAGCAGCAGGTCGCTCTGCTTGTACCCGGCCTCGACGGCGTACTGGATCTGCGCGTTCCCGGTGCCGGTGGCCAGTTTCGCCTTCTTCGCGACGACGTCCCCGTAGGTGTGCAGGCCCTTGGGATTGCCCTTGCGTACGACGAAGGCGTCGAGCATCTGGTAGTCGGGGTCGGCGAAGATGACCTGCTGGCAGCGCTCCGGGGTCACGTACATCCCGGCGGAGACCACGTCGAACTGCTGGGAGTTCAGACCGGGGATCAGCGAGCCGAACTCGGTCGGCACGGGCTGCACCCGGTCGACGCCGAGCCGTTTGAAGATGACCCTCGCCAGCTCGGGGGCCTCACCGGTGAGACGGCCGTTCTTGTCGATGTAGCCGAACGGGATCTCGCCGGCGATGCCGAGGCGGACGACGCCCTGGGCCCGAAGCCGGCTGAGCAGGTCGCCGCCCGGCGTGCTCGACGCCGCCGCGACACGGCTGCAGCCGGCCGCGCCCAGCGCGCCGAACGCGGCGACACCGGCGAGCAGCGACCGGCGGGTGGTTCCGGGTTGCCCCGGGTCGTACGTCCGTGCATTCGTCCGTGGGGGAGCCATGGGCGCGCGGCTACCCGGGACCATGCGATGTATTCAGGCCAGTTCCGGCCCCGATCGTCCTCGGCGGACCGTACCGGAGGCCGCCGTTTCGTTCGGCCCGTGCGTTGACCAGCGGGGACAGCGGCCGGAGGGCGGCTCCGTGGCCGGGAACGCATCCCCGTTTCCTGTCCACCACGTTCACCAGCGGTTCACCCGCGGACCGGCGTTCGTACAGCGCCAGGAACTGGGCGCCGAGCTCGTCCTGACGGCCGACCCGTGTCACCGCTCATGCGCGGGGACACCAGCAGGTCCCAGGTGCGCGGCAGGTCCTTGGCCAGGGCGAGGACGAGCCCGGCCACGTACTCGGCGGCCGGCTGCTCGAAGACGAAGAGCGCGTTCGTCACCACCGCGCGTTCGGCGGCGGCCGGCAGCGGCCGACGGGGCGTCCGACGTGCGCGGATCGACCACGGCCGGACCACGGCACGGTGCCGTCTACACGACCGACCAGGTGATGAGGGGGACGGCTCCGCCTCACCTGGGTACCCGCGCCATGGGTCACCGGCAGGCTCTGCTCCACGCGGCGGCACACCGGGGACCCGTACCGCCGGACGAACAGGAAGGTTGGGCATGACCGCACTCGGATTCCTCTACCCGGGCCACTTCGCCGAGGACGACTATCCGCGCATCGAGCAGTTGCTGGCCGGCGACATCCGGGTGGATCTCGTGCACACCGACGTCGGCGAGGACGCGCACCGCGCCGATCGGCTCCGGGAGATGGGCTCGCCGCAGCGGCTCGCCTCGAGCGCCCAGGAGCTGCGGCTCACGGGCGCCGAGGCGGTGGTGTGGGCGTGCACCAGCGGCAGCTTCCTGCGCGGCTGGGAGGGCGCCCACGAGCAGGTGCGAACTCTCGCGCGTACCGCCGGGATGCCGGCGTCGTCCACGGCGTTCGGCTTCGTGCACGCCGTGCGGGAGATCGGGGCGCGGCGGCTTGCCGTCGCGGCGACGTACCCGGACGACGTGGCTCAGGAGTTCGCCTCCTTCCTGCGGGCGGCCGGCGCGGAGGTGGTCGCGGTCCACGCCGCGGACGCCGGAGCGGCGGCGCGGGTGGCCGCGTGGGGCGCCGATGAGGTCCTGGCGCTGGCCCGCGCGGGCGACCACGCCGACGCGGACGCGGTCCTGATCCCGGACACCGCCCTCCACACGGCCGCGCACCTGACGGCCCTGGAGAAGGACCTGGCCAAGCCGGTCCTCACCGCGAACCAGGTCACGGTGTGGGAGGCGCTGCGCCTGGTGGACCGCCGGGTGAACGCGCCGAGCCTGGGGACGCTGTTCACCAGGGAGCCGGTGGTGCAGGTGTAGGGGATCTCGGCTGCCGGGGTCTTTGGGGTGGGGTCTCCGGCGCCGAGAGCTCCCGGGGCGTTGCGGGAATAACCGGGGACCATCTCCTGTTAGAGGCACGAGAGACGCGACGCTCACGCAGGAGGCAGAGCAGTGGACGAGATCCGAGGCACGGCACAGGGCACCGCCCCCGTCCCCCTGTCCGTACTGGACCTGGTCACCGTCGGCGCGGGCACCACCGCCACCGACGCCCTGCGCACCAGCGTCGCCCTCTCCCGGCTCGCGGAGGCCCGCGGCTTCCACCGGTACTGGGTCGCCGAGCACCACTCCATGCCGGGCGTGGCCTCCTCCTCGCCCGCGGTGATCCTCGCGCACCTCGCCGCCCACACCGACCGCATCCGGCTCGGTTCGGGCGGCGTCATGCTGCCCAACCACGCCCCGCTGGTCATCGCCGAGCAGTTCGGCACGCTGGAGGCCATGGCCCCCGGCCGTATCGACCTGGGCCTCGGCCGCGCCCCCGGCACGGACGGCGCAACGGCCGCCGCGCTGCGCCGCAGCGACCAGTTGAACGAGGGCGCCGACGACTTCCCGCAGCAGCTCGCCGAGCTGACCCGGTTCCTCGACGACGACTTCCCGGACGGCCACCCCTACGCCCGTATCCACGCGGTCCCGGGCCCCGTGCAGGCCACCTCGCCGGGCGGCGTCCAGTCCCCGCACCGGCCGCCGGTCTGGCTGCTCGGCTCCTCCGGGTTCAGCGCCCGCCTGGCCGGCATGCTCGGCCTGCCGTTCGCCTTCGCCCACCACTTCTCGGCGCAGAACACCATCCCGGCGCTCGACCTGTACCGCGACTCCTTCCGCCCGTCCGAGGTCCTCGACGCGCCGTACGCCCTCATCGGCGTCTCCGCGCTCGCCACCGACGACGAGAGGGAGGCCCGCCGCCAGGTCCGGGCCGCCGCCCTGAACATGCTCCGGCTGCGCATGGGCCGCCCCGGTCTCGTCCCCACGCCGGAGGAGGCCGAGGTGCACGAGTTCAGCCCCATGGAGGAGGAGTTCATCGGGTCCTGGAACTCCAACGTCGTCCACGGGACTCCGGACGAGGTCCGCTCCGGCCTGGACGACCTCCACAAGCGCACAGGCGCCGACGAGTTGATGCTCACGTCCAACGCCCACAGCGGCGACGTACGCCTGAGGTCGTACGAACTCATCGCGGACGCGTACGGGATGCCCGCGGCGGCTTGAGTCACCCGGCGTCGGGGGTGCCGTCCCCGAAGCAGGAGGGACCCCCGGCCAGGCTCACTTGCGGCACCCTTCTCCTTCGACCAGCTCCGAGATCCGGTCCGGCGGCACCGGGCGTGAGTACAGCCAGCCCTGCCCGGTGTCGCAGCCGATGCGGCGCAGGCGGGTGGCCTGGGCCGAGGTCTCCACGCACTCCGCGGTGACCGTCAGGCCCAGCCGGTGGGCGAGCTGGATCATGGCTTCCACGATGACCTCGTCGGCCGGGTTCGGATGCGCGTCCGTGCCCTCGTACTGGAAACCCCGGACGAACGACCCGTCCAGCTTCAGCACGGACACCGGCAGCCGGCTGAGGTAGGCGAGGTTGGAGTATCCGGTGCCGAAGTCGTCGATCGCGATGCGCACCCCCATCTCGCTGAGTGCCTGGAGCGCCTGGAGCGGACGGCCGGCCGAACCCATGACCGCGGACTCGGTCAGCTCCAACTGGAGCAGGTGCGGGGCGAGTCCGGTCTCCGCCAAGGTCTCCGCCACGTCCGCCACCAGGTCCGAGTCCCAGACCTGACGCACCGCCACGTTCACGCTGACGAAGAGCGGCGGCTCTTCCGGGCGTTCCAGCTGCCAGCGGCGTGCCTGCCGGCAGGCCGTCTTCAGTGCCCAGCGCCCGAGCTGGACGATCGAACCGTCCTCTTCGGCCAGTCCGATGAACCGATTCGGCGTCAAGGTGCCGAACTGAGGGTGATGCCAGCGCACCAGCGCCTCCACCCCGCGCACCCGTCCGTCCTCCATGCCGACCAACGGCTGGTACTCCAGGGCGAATTCACCCCGCTCGATGGCCGGTCGCAGCCCCGAGGACAGTGCCTGGCGGGTCATCCGGTGGGCGTTGCGCTCCGGGTCGAACAGCGTCCAGCGGGCCTTGCCGTCGGCCTTCGCCCAGTACAGCGTCGTATCGGCCGCCTGCATCAGACCGGTCGCACTCGTGCCGGCCGCGTGCCGCTCGACGACGCCGATGGACGCCGACACCGACAGCCGCTGCCCGGACAGGTCGAATGGCTCCTGGATCGCCTTGAGCACCGACTCGGCCAGTTCGGCCAGTTGCTCGGTGCCCGTGGAGTCCTCGACCAGGAGCGCGAACTCGTCGCCACCCAGCCGGGCCACCAGGGGAGTGGTGGGCCGCCCGTGGCCCGCCTCGTCCGCGCAGTGGGTCAGGCGTTCCGCGACGGCCGCGAGCAGCCGGTCGCCGACGCGGTGGCCGAGGGTGTCGTTGACCGCCTTGAAGCCGTCGAGGTCGAGGTAGCACAGTCCGATCCGGCCGGTACCGCTCTCCTCGTACGTATCCGCCTCCAGCGCGGCCGACAGCCGTTCGAAGAACAGCGTCCGGTTGGGCAGCCTGGTCACCGGGTCGTGCATCTGCAAGTGCCGCAGCCGGGCCTGGAGTTCGCGGCGGGCGCTGATGTCGGCGACGGAGAGGAGGACCGCCTTCTCGGCCTCGGGCAGCGGCGTGACGGTCACCTGGACCCACAGCGAGTGCCCGTCGGGGTGTTTGACGCGGCGCGTGCAGCGGAGTTTGGCCTGGCGTCCGCGCAGCACCTCGCGGTAGGCGTGCCAGGTACGGGCGTCCGAGGACAGGTCCAGCAGGTCGGCGGCGACCTTGCCGGCCAGTGCTTCCACATCGGTGCCGAGCAGTGAACCCATCGCCTCGTTGGCGGTGACGACCAGCCCCTCCCGGTCGACCACCGCCATGGCGAGCGGCGCGGCGGTGAACGCGGCGCCGAAGGAGACCGGTTGGGGCCCTGCGGCGGGGGTGAAGGGTGGCGTGTCGACGGCGGGGGTGAGGGGTGGCGCCTCGACCGACGGGGTGAGGGACGGCGTGTCGACCGCCGGGGTGAGGGGCGGCGTGTCGACGGACATGGCGAAGGACGGCGCGTCGACGGGCGGGGTCAGGAGTCCGTCTTCGGAGGTGAGGGGTGGGTCGTCGGAAAGGGGTGATGGCTGGGACGTACCGGATGACGTGGTGTCGTAACTGTGTGTGATGGCCGGGCCGACGAGGTCTGCCGCGGGCGCCGGCCCATCGGACGTTCCGCTCACCGCTCGCTCCCGCAGTGCACTCGTTCTTCGTACGGATCTCTTGGGTCTCGTCGGGGTCGACGGCCGCAAGGCGGGCGGCCGTACAAGCCGTGTTCGTGCAGGAAAGTGTGCCGATCATAGAGGCTGGCCCAAAGGCCTTCCAGCCGATGTGCAGTGTCCCGCGGCGAGCACGTGTTCTGACAGATCGTTTCTGCCCGTGCCGGAGCCCGGTCCATCAGGCCGCCCGTGGTTGTGACGTTCCGTGAGTACTGGGGGCGTCGGCGCACGTCGGCCGCCCCCCTGGCGCTCGTGCGCCGTCGTGCGCTACCGCCCCGCACTGCCCCTCCCGTGCCCGTCGCGGTTCCTTCTTGGGCCATCCCCTGACCGATGGCCTCTCACCCTTCCGGGGCAGACAAACAGGACGTAGTCATACAAATAAGACCAGGCTGGGAGTGGAGTTCCGAGAACCGCACCCGGAGGTCGACGTGCCGCGTCCGCTCCCCTTCACGGGGCTCACCCGCGAGACCCTGAAGGGGATCGCCTGGGGCGCGTCGCCCGTCCTGCGCAGCGGCACGGCCCTCGCCACGTCGATGACCGCGCTGGTCGCGACCTCGCTCGTGACGGGTCCCGCACTCGCCGAACCGCTGGCCGCGGCCTGCCAGATCGCGCGTAGCCGGGCGCACCACTCCGAGGGCGTCGACACCTGGAACGCCGCCTACACGCGCCCCACCCGCGCGCTGGACGCGGTCCTGGTCTTCCTGTCCTTCCCGGACGCGACGCCGGCGACCACGCCGGCCGAGCTGACCGGCGACTACTTCCCGGACACCAGCCGCTTCTTCGAACGCGCGTCCTACGGCCGGTTCGCGCTGCGCCCCCATCCGGTGGACCACTGGATCCGGATGCCGCACCCGTCCACCTCCTACGCCATACGGCGCGACTGGAGCGTCGAGAGCCGGGCCGCCTATCTGCGCGACGCGCTCGCCGCGGCGGACAAGGACGTCGACTTCTCCCGGTACGACATCGTGTACCTCGTGGCCGACCCGGACGCGCCCGGTGTCGACTCGGACGCCACGAAGGTGGTGAACCTGGACACCCCGCTGCGGGCCGACGGCAGGGACATCCGCCGCGTGGTCACGGTCTTCGAGAAGCACCCGCCGGACCAACTCGTCCTCGCCCATGAGACAGGCCATGTGTTCGACCTGCCCGACCTCTACCACCGTCCGACCGACGGCAAGGGGGACTGGGACACCTACGTGGGCGACTGGGACCTCATGGGGAGCCAGTTCGGACTGGCCCCGGATCTCTTCGCCTGGCACAAGTGGAAGCTGGGGTGGCTGGACGAGAGCCAGGTGGTGTGCGTACGGGCTCCGGGCAGCACGCGGCTGACACTGGAGCCGGTGGCTGCGGGACCGACCGGGGTGCCGCAGGTGCCGGTGAGCGCGGGTGCGGCGGGGGCGCCGGCGCGAGGGGTGGAGGCGTTCGGGTCGGGGCACGGCACCAAGCTGGCGGTGGTCCGGACGGGGGCCGACAGTGTGCTGGCCATCGAGGCGCGCGGTGCGGTGGGCAACGACAGCGCGGCCTGCACCCAGGGGGTCCTCGTCTACCGGGTGCGCGGCGGGACGGAGTCCGGGGGCGGGCCGGTGGAGGTCCTGGACGCCCACCCGCACAGCTCGGCCTGTGCCGGCACGTCGGTGTACCCGCCCCTGGCGGACGCGCCGATCCGGGAGGGCGAGACCTTCACGGTGCCGGGGGAGGGGGTGCGGGTGGAGGTGGAGGGGAGGACGGCTTCTGGGGAGTGGACTGTTCGGATCACGAAGGGGTGAGGGGTGGGGATGAGTGCGTGGGTTGGGGGGCGGTGAGGGTGGCGAGGGTGCCCGGGGCTCGGGGCGCGATCGCGTCTCGCCTGCACGCCGGGTGGGTTCGGCGGCGTGCGGTCGGTGGGACGTGTCGCTCCTGAAGTGCAACAGAAGACGCAGATGTGCTGCACTTCGCCGCACAAGCAGGGCGCGGCCGCGTTTCGGGTTCGGACCCCGGGTGGGATACCCGGTGCCGTATCGCCGGACGGCGCCTGCGGCGGACCTGGATGGGGGTGTGGGTGGCGAAGCCCCCACAACGCGCGGCGAAGCCGCGCAGAAACGACGATGGCGAGGCGTGTTCGCGCTTTCCGCGAACACGCCTCGCCATCGCCATCGTGCGCCGCCAGGGACTCGAACCCCGGACCCGCTGATTAAGAGTCAGCTGCTCTAACCAACTGAGCTAGCGGCGCCTGCTGACGTCGTAGACCTTAGCACCCTGGTCCGCGGGAGGAAAAATCGATATGCGTACGGGGTCGGAGGCCGCCGCGCGGGCGGCTCGGACGGCTGCCCAGAGGATGATCTCCGGGCCGGGCAGCCAGGGCCGACGGGTGTCGGGGGCGACCAGCCAGCGGGAATCGAGCCTGGTGGCGGCGGGGTCGGCCGGGTGGACGGCGGGCACCGTCACCGCGTCGCCGACCCCGTGGCACAACAGCGGCGGGATCTTGGGCGTACGGCCGCCCCACTCCTCCCAGTCGAGCAGCGCCGGCAGTCGCCGGGCCGTGCCGGGCGCCGTGAACAGCAGGGTGCGGCCCCTGTGGACGGCGACGGGCCCGGAGCCGGGACCCTCGTCCCAGAGCTGGTCGAGCATCCGCCGCCCGAAGATCGCGGGGGTGTTGACGACGTCGAACGCGGTGCCGCACGGCAGGACCACCGGGGCGGTGGGGCGATCCGCCCAGAGGGCCAGGGTGCTGCGCCGATTCGTTCCCGCCGAGGCGAGCCAGGCGGCGCCCTCGGAGGTGACGCCGCAGACGTCGTGACAGGCTTCGATGGACGGGGTTCGACTGCTCATGGCAGTCAGGTCTACCCGCCGTGAGCAGTCGATCCCGGTGGGTTGCGGAAAACGGGGACAGAAGGGGGCGAGAGGGGGTAGGGTGCGGCCCGGCATATGCCGCATGATCATTCGATGTCATCGGCGCTGCGAGGCGCCGGGATGGTCAGCCGAGGCTTTCCGGTCCGTTCGAGTCGACACCGCGGAGCAGATCCCGCCCGAACTCCACCATCTTCTTGGCGTAGTCCTCGGTCCACTCCGCCCGCTCGGCGATCGCCGCCGGCGTCAGCCGGTCGAAGCGGCGCGGGTCGGCGAGCTGGGCCGCGGCGATCGCCTGGTACTCCACCGCCCGGTCCGTGGCCGCGCGAAACGCCTGTGTCAGCTCCGTGGCCCGCGCCAGCAGCGCCCGCGGGTCGTCGATCGACTCCAGGTCGAAGAAGTGTTCCGGGTCGGAGGCCGCCTCCGCGGGCTCGAAGAGCAAGGGCGCGGGGCGTAGCCGCGGCTCGTTCCGACGCGGCGTGGGCTCCGCCATGTCTTGTCCTCCTCGTACGGTCGGGTGGCGCCCTTTTCGGGTGGGCCACCGTCCATTGTCGCGCGCCGACGCAAGGGCGCCGGGATGTGGGCGGGGCACGGCGCCGCGCGCTCTCCCGCCGCACGCCCCCGCCCTTCGGGTCTCAAGGCCACCGGCGCCCGCGATGTTCCCGGCAGTCCGGTGCCCGCCGGTCCCGCGATGTCCGGGCCCCCGGCCCGCGACGTTCCCAGGTCAGGGCCGCCAGGGCACCCGGTGCTCCGCCAGATGTGCGAGCACCGCGTGATTCGCCTCCCACCCGTCCGGGAACTTCACCGTCACCCCCAGCTGCACCGGCTCCGTCGACGGATGGTCGTCCAGCAGTTCCGTCACCCCCGCGCGGCACACCACGATGCACGCGTGCCGGTGCCGGGACGCCAGTACGCACAGGCGGCCGGTCTCCAGGTGGAACGCCGTCGCGTCCGGGCGGCCCGACAGCGGATGCAGCACCACCGTCACATCGAACTCCCGGCCCTGCAGCCGGTTGGCCGTGTCCACGGTGACGTCCTGCACCCCGAGGTCGGCCAGTGCCGAGCGCACCGCCGCCGCCTGGTCCCGGTGTGCGGTGCCGACGGCGATCCGGTCCGCGGTCAGCGGCGCCGGATCCTCCGCCCGCTCCGACAGCGCCGCCCCGCCCCGGTCGAGGAGTCGCCGTACGACCGTGGCGACCGCCCGCACCGCCTCCGGGTCCGTCCTCGGGGTGTGCCGGGCGGGCAGCTCCAGCAGCCCCCAGCCGGTCTCGGCCGCCTCGTCGATCACCCGGTCAGGACCCGAGCCGTCCGACGTGACCGCGAAGGCCAACCGCCGGTCCCCGTGGTCCGTACCGCTGCGGAACGGCGTGTACGGGTAGAACGCCTGCGACACCAGGGGAGCCGCCGACGCCGGCAGTCGCCACGACACCGGCAGCCGGTGCTGCGGCAGCTCCGGATTGTGGGCCAGCAGCGTCGTCACCGCGGACGCCGACGGGTCGTACGACAGCCCCGCCCACTGCTCCGCGCCGACGATCGCGAACGGATCCAGCTGCCCCGGGTCGCCGACGAACAGCGCCCGTTCGAACAGGCCCGCCACCGCCAGGAGCGCGTCCGAGCGCATCTGGTACGCCTCGTCCACGATCGCGTGCCGCCACGGCTCGACGTCCTTGACGTGCGCCCACTTGGCGGCGGTCGAGATCACCACGTCCAGGCCCGCCAGGTCGCCCGCCTTGGCCGACTTGCGCACGGTCGGCAGGTCGTCGAGCGCCTTGTCGTACGGGTCCGGGTCGCTGCTGTGCAGCCGCCCGACGGGGAGGTCCGGTTCCTTCTCGGCCAGCCGCAGCACCAGGTCGTCGACCTGCGCGTTCGTCTGCGCGATCACCATCAGCGGACGTCCGGCGGAGGCGAGTTCGAGCGCGGCCCGGACGACCAGGGTCGACTTCCCGGCGCCCGGCGGCGAGTCCACCACGACCCCTCGGTGTGCGCCGTGCAGAGTGTCGCGCAGGATCGCCTCGGTGGCCCGGGCGGCCGCGGCCCCCGGGTCGAAGTCCCTGCCCGGCGGGGCGAACACGGTCACAGCACGTCCTCCTCGGTCACCGGATCCGGCTGCGGTACGGCCTCACCCTCACCCGGCGGCCCGCCGTGCGTCCACGGCGTCTCCTCCGGGTCGGGCAGCTTCGCCCCGCCGCGCTGCTCGTGTTCGAAGAGCGTGAAGCACACGTGGTCCCCCTTCTCGGGGACCGACCCGGCCTCCGGCTCCTTGCCGCGGCCCATCTTGTCGACGATGCGCAGGACCAGCAGGCCGTCCCCCTCGTGGCCCACGAACTCCGCCGCCTGCGGCTTCCCGCCCAGCGACCGGTACACCTTCGTGCGCTCCCCGAGGTGTGGCCGGTCCTCGGTCCGTACGGTCACCAGCGGGCGCGGGCTGGGGCGTCTGCCCTCGCTGTACGCCATCACGACCTCCGTGACCTCGCCCGCGAACGCCTCTCCGGCGAGCCGCCGCCCGGCCATGACGAGCGGGTCGTCGAGTGCTTCCTGGGCGTCGAGGCGGGCCTGTTCGCGCTCGCGCGTGGCGAGCTTGTTCGCCGCGGTGACCGCGTCGTCGTGGCGCGGCTGCGGCGGCTCCCCGGCGGCCACCCGGTCCCGGTGCCCGGTGAACGACCAGCGGTCGCGCGTCCACCGGTCCGCGACATGCGCGCCCTCCGGCAGTGCGCGCAGCAGGTCCAGCCCCTGCCACACCGCGTCCCAGGTCGGCCGCGTACGGCTCTCCACCAGGGCGCGGATCTCCCCCTCGGCCGCGGTGAGTTCACCGAAGCGGTCGTCGGCCTCCACGCCGTCCTCGGCGGCGGCGAGCCGGGTGCGGGCGCGGTCGTAGCGCTCGATCGCCGGGGCGAGCAGTTCGTTGTCGAACGCCGGGTCGGTGGCCGGTCCGGCCGGCGGGCACAGCAGCTGGCCGTCCGCGTCCCGGGCCAGCTCGGCGCGGAGCGCGGCGTCCGTACCCGAGGCGCC
This sequence comes from Streptomyces sp. Ru72, assembly GCF_002920635.1. Lineage (GTDB taxonomy): Bacteria > Actinomycetota > Actinomycetes > Streptomycetales > Streptomycetaceae > Streptomyces. The sequence goes on from NZ_PQSR01000064.1 coordinate 34,920, forward strand.
CTCGGGCGGGTCGATCCAGGCGAGCAGCGCGCCCAGGTGCTGGTCCTCCAGGTTCGACTGCCCGGTCGCCCAGTGCCGTCCGAGCAGATCGGTGAGCGCGAGCAGCAGGGAGGAGCCGGGGACGCGGGCACGCTCGCCGAAGTGCGTGAACCAGCGGCCGAGGAGCGGGACGCGCGGGGGCGCCGGGTGAGGGGTCTCCGGGTCCTGCTCGGCGGTGCGGCGGAACCGCATGGAGCGGCCCAGCAGCCGTACGAAGTCGATGCCCGCCCGGCTCGGCACGATCAGCTGCGGGGCGTCGGCACACAGCTCGACCTCCACCTTGACGCGCTTGCCGGTCTCCGGGTCGGTCTCGGTGCGCTCGGCGGGCTCCACGGTGTCCGCGTGGGCGTCGATGTGGGGCAGGACGACGTCGGCGAGTTCGGCGAGGAACGCGAACCTGAGGTCGGGGTCGCGGGGCTGCGGCACGACGAGCAGCCGGGGGCCGTCCCGGTCGGTGCCGACGAGCGCGCCGAGCGGCGCTCCGGCCTCGCCCGCGGTGATGAGCGGGACGAGGACGAGGGGGCGCTCGGACAGGTGACGGTGCCGGACGGTGGCGGCGGGCTGGGCGCGGCCGGTGCGCACGGCCTCCAGGCGGGCGAGGGTGGTGATCAGGGACATACGGCGCCCTCCCGTCCGGCGAGCGCCTCCGCCCGCAGCCGCGCCGCCCGGCGCAGGGCCGCCACCGCCGGGTCGTCCGGGTGCCCGGCCGTGCCGTGGGCGGCGGCCAGGATGTCGTCCACCGTGGTCAGGCCGCCCAGCTCGGCCCGCAGCGACCGGCCCAGGGCCGCCACGGCGCCCTGCTCCCGGGCGCGGTCACGGCAGTGGAAGGCCAGCTCGCAGGCGGCCAGGCACTCCGGCGCGTACGTCGCAGGGACCGACTCCACCGCGGCCTGAAGCTCCTCCTGTGGAAGGTCCGGCGCGAAGCACGTGCCCTCGGGAAGGGCGTCGGCGATCTCGTCGATGCGGGTGAGACGGGCCAGCTGGCGCCGGGTGACCGCGCGCTGCTTGCGGACGTCGACGGGCGAGGCGGTGGGCAGGTTCGAGAAGTCCTTCGGGCACACCAGCAGGATCCTGTGGCGTACGACGGGTGCCGGGGTGAGGCGCTCGGCGACCTCCTCCAGCGCCAGTACGTACACCGCGGACTGCCGCGCGGCCGCCCCCACCTTCGCCGGGTCCGCCGAACCGTCGAGCAGGGGGAAGGACTTGATCTCGACGACCGTCCAACTGCCGTCCGGGTGCACCACCACCGCGTCCGGCTCCAGGAACGCGGGCGATCCCGCCACGTCGAGGGCGAGCATGGGGTGGTCGAGCAGCGCCCAGCCGCGCGCCTCGGTGGCCGCGCGCAACGCCAGTGCCGTACGCGCCGCGCGCCCCTCCGGGCCGGCCGCGGCCAGGTCCGGAACGAGGGCCCCCTCCGGGGCGTCGGCGGTCGGGTCCAGCTTCTCGCGCACCAGACGCAGCAGCTCCGCACCGCCGTCCGCCTTGACCCGGGCCTCGAACGCGTTGCCCCGCATGAAGGCGAACTGCGACTGGCCGAACGCCGACGGCGCGCCCAGCGCGCCCGCCAGCGCCGCCTTGTCCACACCGGCGCCGTCCAGCAGCGCGCGCCGCCGGCATCCGGGGTTCGCGGCGAGCGCGGCGAGGGCGCGCGCGTCCAGCGCCCTGGGCGGTACGGACGGCCCGCGCAGCTCAGCGAGCCGCTGCCGCAGCGCCGTCCCCCGCGTCCGCGGGAGCGGCACCCGGCCCGGCTCCCGGCCCGGGGCGGGAGAGGGGCTGTCGGGGAATTCGTTCACCCGCCGAAGTCTGGCATCCGGCACTGACAATGGGGGAACCAGCGGCTGACGAGGGCTCCGCGACCGGTGCGAAGCGCGCCCGCAGCCGGGCGCTGACCGCGTCCGCCGCCCGCATCACCGGCCGGCTCAGCAGGAAGCCCACGCCCATGACGGCGACCCCGGCGACCGCGTCGAGGAGGTAGTGGTTCGCTGTGCCCATCACGACGAACGTGGTCCCCAGCGGGTACACGACCGCCGCCGCCCTGGCCCAGCGCGAGCGGCCGTGCCGCCACAGCAGCACCCCGCACCACAACGCCCAGCCCACGTGCAGGCTCGGCATCGCCGCGTACTGGTTCGTCATGCCGCCCAGGCCCCGCGGCGCGCTCGCCTCGGCGCCCCACCAGCCGTAGGAGCTGTAGTGCGCCATCGTGTCGACGAACCCGTGGCCCGCGGAGAGCAGTCGCGGCGGACAGGTGGGCATCAGGGAGAAGCCGATCAGACCGATGAACGTGGACGTCATCAGCCAGGTGCGGGCGGCCCGGTAGTGCTCCGCGCGGCGTCTGAAGATCCACACCAGGATCGCCGGGGTGACCAGGTAGTGCAGCGACGCGTACCAGAAGTCGGCGGGCACGCCGAGCCACGCCTCGCGGGTGAAGAGACGGTTCAGCGGATGCTCGGCGTTGATGTGGAGCAGCTTCTCCAGGCGCAGTATCGCCAGACCGTGGTCGACGGCGCCGCTGACATCGCCGCGCGCGAGCAGCCGGCCCGCGGAGTACGAGGCGTACACCACCAGGATCAGGGGCAGTTCGGTCCACCAGCGCAGCCGGGTCAGCGGGCCCACCCCGATGCCTGGTGTCTCGGCCTGCGGCATCCGATTCGCCCTCCCCCTTCTGCTCCTGGTCGCGGCTCCCGGCGGTCCGGTCGTGCCACCTTACGGTGTGGGCGCTGGCGTTCGTGGGGCGCCCCGGACCTCAAAGACGCAGAGAGCGCCCCCCGGGTTGCCCCGGGACGGGGTGGGCGATGATGGAGTGACGTCGTTGCTCAGTACTCCCGGAAAGGTCTCTCATGGCACCGCGCATCCTGCTGGCCCGGCACGGACAGACGGAATGGTCGCTGTCCGGCAAGCACACCGGCAGGACCGATGTGCCGCTGCTGGAGGAGGGCCGGCGGGGCGCCAAGCTGCTCGGTGAGCGGCTGCACCGGGCGCCGTTCGACGGGCTTCCCGGAGTGGAGGTGCGCACCAGTCCGCTGGCACGCGCGCGTGAGACCTGCGAACTCGCCGGCTTCGGCGAGCGGGCGAGCGTCTGGGACACGCTCATGGAGTGGGACTACGGGGCGTACGAGGGGAGGACGCCGGCCGAGATCCAGGACATCCGGCCGGGCTGGTTCATCTGGCGCGACGGCGTGCCCGGCGGGGAGACCCTGGCGGAGGTCTCCGCGCGCGCGGACGAGGTCGTGGCCTGGGCGCGGTCGGAGGACCGGGACGTGCTGGTGTTCGCACACGGGCACATCCTGCGGTCGATCGGGGCGCGGTGGCTGGGGCTGCCGCTGGAGTTCGCGGCGCGGATACGGCTGAATCCGACGTCGCTCTCGGTGCTCGGGTGGGCTTACGGGGAGCCGGCGATCGAGTCCTGGAACGACTTGGGCCACTTGGCCGGGTAGGTGACAGCCGTGGCTGCGGGCAGTCGTGCCGCTGGGCGATGGGGGTCGTCCCTGCTCGACGAGCTTGGGGGAGGCACCCCGTAGCGCCGGGTCGCGCGACCTCCCCCGGCGCCCGCAGCCACGGCCGCTCACGCACTGCGCGGCAGCGAAGCGTGCCGGTCCAGGAACGCCGAGACCCCCGACGCCCGCCGGTGCGGCAGCAGTACCCTCGCCGTGCCCGCAAGCATCGTCAGGACGCGGGAGGACTGGACCTGGTCCAGAAGGTCCAGCACGCGGTGACCGGCCTGGGCCGCCTCGTCCGGACGACCCCCGCGCGCCAGGTCGTCGGCCAGTTCGGCCGTGTACAGGGCGATGTTCCGGGTGAAGTGCGGGTCCTGGAGCTGCGCCGCGCTCCGTGCGTGCCGGGCCGCCCGCGCCCAGTCGCCCAGCGTCGACCAGCACTGCGCCTCAAGGCCCTCCAGTTCGGCCTCGCCGTAGAAGGTCATCCACTCGGGGTCCGAGTCCGACGGCCCCCGTTCGAAGAGCGCCTGCGCCCGTGCGAGCGCCTGTTCACAGCCCGCCCGGTCCGCGAGTCCCGCCCAGCCGCCCGCCTCCCTGAGGGCGAGCAGCGACATGAGCCGGTGCGAGCCGAGCGGGCGCGCGACACGCTGGGCCGCCTGTGCCGCCCGTACGGCCTCGCGCGGCCTGCCCGCGTCACGGGCCAGGAACGCCGTGTTGCAGAACGCGTGTGCCTCGAGGCCCGGATCCCCCGACATCCGGGCTGTCGCCAGCGCCTCCGCGTAGTGCGAGCGGGCGTCGTCGTAACGCCCGGAGTCGTGCGCCAGCCATCCCACCGAGATGGCCAGTTCGCCCGCGCCCGAGTACAGCCGGTCGGCGACCGTCTGCCGGGTCGTACCCGCGTCGAGCAGCGCGTACGCGGCGCGCAGCGGGGCCGCCGCGCGCCGGTACAGGCCGTCCGCGCCGTGCCGGTCGTCGAGCAGGCGGATCTTTCGTACGGCCTCCTCGAGCGCGCTCGCCTCGGACGAGCCCGCACGGTGGACGGGGCGTTCGGCGGCCGCTGCGGGGCCGCCGGGGGTGAGCCCGAAGGGGCCCAGGGAGGCGGCGGCCACCGTCACGGTGCCGCCGGTCATGAATGCGCGACGCTGCACGTCGCTCTCCTCGTGGTTCTGTGCGTCGTACGCGTGCGTGCCGTACGACTCGTGCGACTCGTAGGTGGCTGATGGGTCATACGTCTCGTATGCCTTCCGGTGCTCATCGGGGGCATACGGACGGCGGTTGGTGTGTACGGGGGGCGCCTCGTCTGCGGTGCGCGCCCCTCGTCCGCGCACCGCCGAGCGGGGCGCGAACCCCAGGTCCGTGAGCGTGCGCCCGGGGAACATGTGCAGGAACACTCGTTCGTAGGCGTAGTTGGGGCAACGGATCTCGCCGGCCTCGACGCGTCCGATGTACCGCGCGTCACAGCTGACCCGCTCGCCGATCTCGCGGGCGGCACGCCGTACCGCCGCGGCGAACTCGCCCGGCGAGCGTGATCCGCGCAGCTGCCGGAAGGCGAGATTCGGCCGTGGTGGCCGGGGGGTCTGGGACGAGGTCATGGCCGGGCCCTCTCGTGCGAACCGTCGAACCATGCCGGATTGGGGTGGCTTGTCCGCGTGGTGCCAGTTGGTTCCCTGCGTCCGGCGGTGCAAGAACGTACCTTCCTCGCAGGTGTGGTCATGCGAGGTTTGGCTACAAACCGGATATCTCATGCGAGATCTGCCATGAACTGCCATCCTTTGCGGCAGTGTTGCGCCGTTGCCGTTGACGCTCCCGCGCGTTGAACCCTGTGGACCGGGAGCCGCCCGAACTCCCGACCCAACTCACCGTCGAGGAGGGTTCCGTTGTGGATGCCGGGACGCAGACCCCGCACAGCACCGAGTTCCGTACACGGCCGCAGGCCGCCCAGACCGTGTCGGCCCCCGAGTGCGCCGCACCGCCGCTCCGGGCCCCCGACCTCGTGACCGTGCCCGCCCGGCAGGGGCTGGAGGCGGTCGACATCCTCCGCCGCGGCGCGGGCGACTGCGTCGGGGCCGTGCTGCACGACGACGACTGCGACACCCTCGGCTTCCTGGTACCGCCCGGCACGGCGGACGCGTGGGACGTCCCCGGCAGCACGTGCACGAAGACCGACGGGCGCGGCATGAGTCTGGTCGCCCCGCTGCCCCCGGTCGAGGGCACGGGCTGGCTCCTGCCGCCCGGCGAGGCGGAGCCGGCCACGGACCCGGCGGTCCTGCGCGCGGCCCTCGGGGAGGCGGCCCGCATGATCGAGGCCGCCGACAACTGTCGATGAGCCGCCCGCCTGGCCGGGACCGCGCCGGCAACCGTCGGTGAGCCTCCGCCCACACCTCGGATCGAACGCGGTCCGGCCGGGTGGGGGCGTGAGCCGACCGGGTTGCCGAGCAGGGCCCGACCTCGGTGAGCCGCCCTCCGCGCCGCCCCGGATAATGGCGAGATGGGCAGGTCACGGAACGCGCGGCGCGGGCAGGGAGCCGAGGCCGTCGTCGAGGCGGTCGACGGCGGACTCGCCCAGCTGATACCCGACCGGGACCGGGCGCGCGCCTGGACCCTCCTCATCGACGGCGCCCCGCAGTCGCATGTCGACCTCGACGACCCGCGGCACCTGTCCTTCGAGTACCAGCGCCGGCTCGGCCACGTCATCGACCTGGCCGCCCCGCCCGGCCGTCCCGTGCACGCCGTGCACCTCGGCGGCGGCGCGTTCACCCTCGCCCGCTACACCGCCGCCACCCGCCCCCGCTCCACCCAGCAGATCGTGGAGCGTGACGCGGCGCTCGTCCAACTCGTGCGCCGAGCCCTGCCGTTGGACCCGAACGCCCGGATCCGGGTGCGCTCCACGGATGCCCGGGAAGGGCTCGCCAAGGTGCCGGACGGCTGGGCCGACCTGGTCGTCGTGGACGTGTTCAGCGGGGCGCGCACTCCGGCGCACCTGACGTCGGTCGAGTTCCTCACCGAGGTCCGCCGGGCGCTGAAGGACGGCGGTGTGTACGCGGCCAATCTCGCCGACGGCCCTCCGCTCGCCCATCTGCGCGGCCAGATCTCCACGGCGGCGGCCGTCTTCCCCGAGCTCGCACTGATCGCCGAGCCGGCCGTCCTGCGTGGCAAGCGCTTCGGCAACGCGATCCTGGTTGCCTGCGGCCACCCGCTTCCGATCGCCGAACTGACCCGCCGAGCCGCCTCGGACCCGCATCCCGCGCGCGTGGAGCACGGCAAGGCGCTGACCGACTTCACGGGCGGCGCGGCGGCCGTCACGGACGCGGCGGCGGTGGCGTCCCCGGCACCCCCGCCCTCGGTCTTCCGCTGAACAGGCCGACCCCGCCGACTCCGAGTGGCGGCTAGTAGTTCCCGATCTCCACGTGGGGCGGACCGTCGTGCCAGGTGCAGAACACCGACACCCGGTCGGCGCCGGACGCGAACTCCACGCGGATCCAGGTCTCCGTCTTCCAGACCTGCATGGACCAGCCGGTGCCGGGGGTGGCCGACACGAGCGTCGCCGAGGTGGTGCCCAGGTCGAAGACCACGCGACCGCCGGCGGTGTCGTAGCTCTTGACCTGGCCGGAGACGGTGGTGGACGGGCCGGGCTTCGTGGCCCGGGACTTGGAGGGCGTCGGCCGCGGGCTCGTCGTGCCCGGCGTCGGCGACGGGCTCTTCGACGGGACCGGACGCTGCGTCGGGGGAGCCGGTGGCCTCGACTCCTGCGTCGTGGCGCCGCCCGCCGTGACGGGCAGGGCGCGCGGCGGGTCGTATGCGGTGCCCGCCAGCACGGTGTGGACACCCCACCACGACAGCGTGGCCGCCGCTCCGGTGGCCAGCGTCCACGCCAGTACGTGCAGGAGACCTCTCGACATCCCGGCCATACTGCCTCACCAGCCCCACGGGTGTCTCACGGGTCGCACACAGTTCCGTTTCTCCCGTTGCGGCGCGGGGAGTTGTCCACAGGCCCCGAACGGCCCTGCCCGCATGGCGTACGGTGCCGCCCATGGCAAGTGTGCTCGTGGTCGAGGACGACCAGTTCGTACGCTCGGCGCTCATCAGGCATCTGACGGAGGCCGGACACACCGTGCGCAGCGTCGGCACCGCGCTGGAGGCGCTGCGCGAGGTCGCGCACGTCCCCTTCGACGTCGTCATCCTCGACCTCGGGCTGCCCGACCTGGACGGCTCCGAGGCGCTGAAGATGCTGCGCGGCATCACGGACGTCCCGGTCATCATCGCCACGGCACGCGACGACGAGGCGGAGATCGTCCGCCTGCTCAACGCGGGCGCGGACGACTATCTGACCAAGCCGTTCTCGGTCGAGCACCTCTCGGCTCGGATCGCGGCGGTGCTGCGCCGCGTCCGCACGCCCGCCGCCGACGCCGGGCCCCCGACCGTCATCCGGGTCGGCGGACTCGCCATCGACCCGTTGCGCCGCCACGCGGAACTGGACGGCGTGCCCATGGACCTGACACGCCGTGAGTTCGATCTGCTCGCCTTCCTCGCCGGCCGGCCCGGCGTCGTCGTACCGCGCCGGGAGCTGCTCGCGGAGGTCTGGCGACAGTCGTACGGCGACGACCAGACCATCGACGTCCACCTCTCCTGGCTCAGGCGGAAGTTGGGTGAGACGGCCGCCAGGCCGCGCTATCTGCACACCCTGCGCGGAGTCGGCGTGAAGCTGGAGCCGCCTCGGACGGAGCCGCTGCCATGAGGTGGGCACTGGTCAAGGTGTGTCTGGCGGTGACCACGATGGTGGTGGTCGCCTTCGCGGTCCCGCTCGGGCTGGTCGTCAAGGAGATGGCACGCGACCGGGCCTTCGCCGGCGCTGAGCGCCAGGCCGCCGCGATCGCGCCCGCGCTGTCCATCACCTCCGACCGGGACCAGTTGGAGCGGGTCGTCGCCTCGGCGGGCTCCGGCGACGGGATAGCGGTGCACATCCCCGCGGGGGGCGGCACGAAAGCGGTCGACATCGGCCGTCGGCGCGCCGCCGCCAAGGACATCGCGGCCACCCGCCGGCTCGGACGTGCCTCCACCACCGAGGTCCCGGGCGGTTCCACGCTGCTCCAGCCCACCGCGCTCAGCTCCGGGACGATCGCCGTGATCGAGGTCTACGTGCCCGAGTCCGAGGTGACGCACGGCGTCGGCACGGCCTGGGCGGTGCTCGCCGCGGTCGGCGTCGCGCTGATCATCGGCTCGGTGGCGGTCGCCGACCGGCTCGGCGTGCGGATGGTGCGGCCCGCGCGGCGCCTGGCCGAGGGGGCGCACGACCTGGGGGAGGGGCAGCTCGGGGCACGTGTGCCCGAGGACGGGCCGGCCGAACTGCGCGCGGCGGCGGTCGCGTTCAACTCGATGGCCGACCAGGTCGTACAACTCCTCGCGAACGAACGGGAGCTGGCGGCCGACCTGTCCCACCGCCTGCGGACCCCGCTGACCGTGCTGCGGCTGAACGCGGCCTCGCTCGGCGAAGGGCCGGCCGCCGAGCAGACCCGTCAGGCGGTGGCGCAGTTGGAGCGCGAGGTGGACACGATCATCCGTACGGCCCGCGAGGCCAAGCCGCAGACGGCGGCGGCCGGACCGGGCGCCGGGTGCGACGCGGCGGAGGTGGTGCGCGAGCGGATGGCGTTCTGGTCGGCGCTCGCCGAGGACGAGGGCCGCAAGTGGCGGGTGGCCGGGGCCGACCGTCCGGTCCGCATACCCGTCGCGCGGTCCGACCTCGCCGCCGCGCTGGACGCCCTGCTCGGGAACGTCTTCCGGCACACCCCGGAGGGCACGGCGTTCGCGGTCGACGTGCACAACGCCGAGGACGCGGTGATCGTGCTGGTGTCCGACGCCGGGCCCGGCATACCGGACCCGCAGGTGGCGATGGCCCGCGGTCGCGGCTCGGGCAGCGACGGCTCGACGGGCCTCGGCCTGGACATCGTGCGCAGGCTCGCCGAGTCGACCGGCGGCGACGTACGGATCGGCTCCTCGGTGCTGGGCGGTACGGAGGTGCGGCTCTGGTTCCAGCTGGACGGACGGGCCCCGACACGGCGCGGCCACCGCGTACGCCGAAGACGCCGCCGCATATTGGTCTCTACCTTTAACCGCCCCCGATCCCTTCCTTAAGCGCACCCTAAGATCCTCAACGCCCGCCCGGATCAGGCGTTTTGTCCCCTATCGGCTCGCTAGCGTGCTGCCGCATCCACCCCTCGTAACAGCGAAGGCAGGCACGCGATGAGCAAGGCGCACCGGCGCGGGATCAGCGGCAGAAACAAGGCGATCGGCGGCACGGTCGCCGCCGTCGTGGTCGGCGGTGGCGCCCTCGTCGTCACCGGCACGGCGCACGCCGCCGACGTCGGCGCGGCGTACACGAAGACCAGCACCTGGTCGACGGGCTACACCGCGCAGTACGTGATCACGAACGACAGCGGCCAGGCCAAGGCCGACTGGACGCTGCAGTTCGACCTTCCCCCGGGTGCGAAGCTCAGCTCGCTGTGGGACGGCACGTCGGCGGTGAGCGGACAGCACGTCACCGTGAAGCCGCCGTCCTGGGACAAGGACGGTCTCGCGGCGGGCGAGTCGGTGACCGTCGGCTTCGTGGTCAGCGGCTCCGGCGATCCGACGGGCTGTCTCATCGACGGCGCGAAGTGTTCCGCCGACGACGGCACGACCCCGCAGCCCAGCGGCCGCCCGACCCAGTCCCCTACCCCGGCGCCCACCCCGCCCTCGACCGCCACGCCGTCGCCCACCGCCACGCAGACCACCGGGGGCGGCACCGGCACCGGATCCACCACGAGCGCCGGCTTCTCCCCGTACGTCGACACCTCCCTCTACCCGGCCTTCGACCTGGCCGCCGCGGCTGACGCGACCGGTGTGAAGAACTACAACCTGGCGTTCGTGACCGACGGTGGCGGCTGCACCCCCAAGTGGGGCGGCGTCTCCGACCTGGGCAACGACGCGGTGGCCGCACAGATCGGCGCCCTGCGCGCCAAGGGCGGCGACGTCCGGGTCTCCTTCGGCGGCGCATCCGGCTCGGAACTGGCCACGACCTGCTCCTCGGCGGACACGCTGGCGGCGGCGTACGGGAAGGTCGTGGACGCGTACAAACTCACCAAGGTCGACTTCGACGTCGAGGGCGGCGCGCTGCCGAACGCGGCCGCGAACACCCGCCGCGCCCAGGCCATCGCCAAGCTGCAGCAGCGACACCCGGGACTGGACGTGTCCTTCACGCTCCCGGTCATGCCGGAGGGCCTGACCCAGGACGGAGTGAACCTGCTCGACGATGCCAGGACCAACGGTGTGAAGATCTCGACCGTCAACATCA
>NZ_PQSR01000065.1 GCF_002920635.1 Streptomyces sp. Ru72
TATCCCCTGTGTGCCTTGCTGGGTGCCTTGGGTGGACGGTCACCGTGGGAGGGGGCGGGCGGGTGCGACAGGGCACACCGTGGCGTGATTCACCGCTCCCACGGACGTGCCTCCTGTCCGAAGCACTGAGTCGCGCCTGCCCGGGCGCATTCGCCGCAAACACCGGTCTTCGGAAAGTCTTCGGCCCGGTCTCGGCGCGCCGCGGACGACGCATCGCGCGGGAGCCTGCCGCCTCCCCGGCGCCCCCGGGCGGCTCGCAGACCGGCGCCCCGTTCGGCTCGCAGGCGTGCCCGGCCCCCCACGCCCCGACACCTCACGGTCTCGCCGTGCCCGCGGGCTCACCGTCGGGCGGCAGGTTTTCCCCGCACCGGCCGGGTGACTCGACAGGTGCGATCCCTACGCCCCCTCTTCCCACGGGAGGTTCCCGATGGCCACCAAGGTCGCCGACCACGTCCTGGCGCGCTTGCGCGAGTGGGGCGTGGAGCACGTCTTCGGCTACCCCGGCGACGGCATCAACGGACTGCTCGCCGCCTGGGGCCGCGCCGAGGACCGGCCCCGGTTCCTGCAGGCGCGGCACGAGGAGATGGCCGCGTTCGAGGCGGTCGGCTACGCCAAGTTCAGCGGCCGTCTCGGTGTGTGCGCGGCCACCTCGGGACCCGGCGCGATCCACCTGCTGAACGGCCTGTACGACGCCAAGCTCGACCACGTGCCCGTGCTCGCGCTGGTCGGCCAGACGCACCGCACGGCGATGGGTGGCTCCTACCAGCAGGAAGTCGACCTGCACACCCTCTTCAAGGACGTGGCATCGGACTTCGTGGAGACCGTGATGGTCCCCGAGCAGCTGCCGAACGTCCTCGACCGCGCGATCCGCACCGCCTACGCGCGCCGCGCCCCCACGGCCCTGATCATCCCCGGAGACGTGCAGGAGCTGGACTACTCGCCGCCGACGCACGAGTTCAAGATGGTGCCCTCCAGCCTCGGCCGCAGCGCCTGGACGGCGGTCCCCTCGCAGGAGTCCCTGGAGAAGGCCGCGGAGGTCCTCAACGCCGGCGACAAGGTGGCCGTCCTGATCGGCCAGGGCGCGGCCGGCGCGGTGACCGAGGTGCAGCAGATCGCCGAGCTGCTGGGCGCGGGGGTGGCGAAGGCGCTGCTCGGCAAGGACGTGCTCAGCGACGAGCTGCCGTACGTCACCGGTTCGATCGGTCTGCTGGGCACCCGCCCGTCGTACGAGCTGATGCGCGACTGCGACACCCTGCTCACCATCGGCTCCTCGTTCCCGTACACGCAGTTCATGCCGGAATTCGGCAAGGCCCGGGCCGTCCAGATCGACATCGACCCGCACATGATCGGCATGCGCTACCCGTACGAGGTGAACCTCGTCGGCGACGCCAGGGCGACCCTGCAGCGCCTGATCCCGCTGCTGGACAAGGACCGTGGCCGCGAGTGGTTCGAGACCGTGTGCGCGAACGTGTCCCGCTGGCACGAGGTCATGCAGAAGCGGGCGGAGCTGTCCGCCGACCCGATCAACCCGGAGTACGTGGCCCGCGCCCTGGACCCGATGCTCCCGCAGAACGCGATCGTCACCTCCGACTCGGGTTCGGTGGCGAACTGGTACGCGCGGCACCTGACGATGCGGCCGGGTATGCGCGGGTCGCTGTCCGGGACGCTCGCGACGATGGGCAGCGGGGTCCCGTATGCGATCGGCGCGAAGTTCGCCCACCCGGACCGGCCGGTGATCGCGCTGGTCGGTGACGGCGCGATGCAGATGAACGGCCTCGCGGAGATGATCACGGCGGCGAAGTACAAGGACCGCTGGGAGGATCCGCGGCTGGTGGTGGGCGTGTGGAACAACCACGACCTCAACCAGGTGACGTGGGAGATGCGCGCGATGGAGGGCGCCCCGTCGTTCCTGCCGTCGCAGGAGATCCCCGACGTGCAGTACGCCGCTTTCGCCCGCTCCCTGGGCCTTACCGGCATCCGGGTGGAGAAGCCGGAGGACGTCGAGGCGGGCTGGCGCGCGGGCCTGGAGGCGGACGGCCCGGCGGTCGTCGAGTTCCTGACCGACCCGGCGGTGCCGCCGATCCCGCCGCACGCCAGCTGGGAGCAGATGCAGGCCACGGCGGCCTCGATCCTGAAGGGCGACGCGGACCGCGCCGGGATGATCCGCCAGGGGTTCAAGGCGAAGGTGCAGGAGTTCCTGCCCGGACGCGGCGACAAGGAGTCGTGAGGAGCCGTATCGAGGGTCCGACACGGCCGAAAGCGGACCATCACCTGTGGGGCGGCCGTGTCGACCGCCGCCCCTCGGGTACACGCGGGGCCACGCGACATATGGAGGGACTCATGCAGCGAGGCAGCGACCGCCTGAACGTCCACCGCGACGACGAGATGAAGCACGAACTCCAGGGGCTGCTGCGCTCGGGCCACCCGACGCGCACCGAGGAGTGGCACGACCCCGAGCCGACCGCCGACGACGACCCGGCGGTGTGGGCCGGTCCGGTGATTCCGGGCGGCGCGCGGTCCGTGGCCGATGTGCGCTTCGAGCTGGCGCGGATCCTGGGGCGTACGGCGTTCCCGGGCCGCCCGCCCGAGCTGATCGACGCCCTGCGCCGCCACCACGCCCCCGACGCGCTGGTCGCTCCCCTGGAGCGGCTGCCGCGCTCGTCGCGCTACGCCAACGCACAGGAGCTCGCCGAGGCGATCGTGGGCGGCGAAGGGGCGGGCCGGAGCGCATAGGCGTCCGAGGCGCGGGTACTGCGGGCGTCGTCCCGTCGACACACCCACCCCCTGCCGGCCGGGGGAAGCAGGAAAGGACAGCAGGGCATGGCTGATTTCGTCAGGGAGGTCATGACGCCGGGCGTCGTGGCGGTCCTCCCGGACGCCTCACTGGTGGAGGCGGCGCAGCTGATGCGCGCCGAGGACATCGGGGACGTCCTGGTCGCCGAGGGCGGTCGCGTCGTCGGTGTGCTCACGGACCGTGACATCGCGCTGCGGGCCGTCGCTGACGGCGCCGACCCGCTGACCGTGAGCGCCCGTGCGGTGTGCACTCCCGAGCCTGTGGTGGTCGGCCCCGGCGATCCGGTGTCCACGGCCGTGGACCTCATGCGCGGGCACGCCGTCCGCCGGCTGCCGGTCGTCGAGGACGGCCGGCCGGTGGGCATGGTGAGCCTGGGCGACCTGGCCGTCGCGCAGGACCCGACGTCGGTGCTCGCCGACATCAGCCAGGCCGAGCCCGGAGGCGGGCGCGGCGGGGCGCCCGCGTGAGCCGCCGCCGGGGCCGGGCCGACCGCGTCAGTGCGTACGGCGCCACCGTGGACGTCGGCGACGCGACGACCCGCTACCTGCTGTACGGGCTGTTGCCGTTCTGGTTCGCGCCGGGCCTCGCCGACTGGGTGATGCACCGGCGCACCGGGATCGAGGACACCTCCGGCACGAAGGAGTCGTTGATCCACGCGCTGATGATGACCGAGGTGGGCGTGCCCATCGCGCTCACCCTGCGCTACGAGGTCAATCCGTTGCTGCTGTGCGCGCAGTTGGCCGGGACCGCGGTGCACGAGGCGACCGCGCTGTGGGACGTGCGCACCGCCGAGGACAGCGACCGCGAGGTCAAGCCGGTGGAGCAGCACATCCACAGCTTCCTGGAGTCGCTGCCGTTCGCGGCGCTCGCCGCGCTCGGATGTCTGCACGCCGACCAGGTGCGGTCGCTGCTGCGCGGCGGCCGGGGCGACCCGCGCGCGTGGCGGCTGGTGCGGCGGCGCCGTCCGCTGCCACGGGGCTATGTCCTGGGCATCGTGGCGGCGATCGGTGCGTGCGTGGCCCTGCCCTACGGCGAGGAGTTGCTGCGCTGTGTCCGGGCCGCCCGGCGCCGGGCACGCGACGAGAAGGCGCGGGAGGAGGCGGGCGACGAGGCCGTGTGGCATGCGGCCGTACGGCACGCACAGGCAGAGAAAGGACTGTGAACATCATGCGTATCGCGTTCCTGACCGCGCCCGAGGGCGTGGAGCAGGTGGAACTCACCGAGCCCTGGCAGGCGGTGAAGGACGCCGGCCACCAGCCGGTCCTGGTGTCGACGAAGCCGGGACAGGTGCAGGCGTTCCATCACCTGGACAAGGCGGACACCTTCCCGGTGGATGCGGTGGTCGGTGAGGTGCAGGCCGAGTCCTTCGACGGGCTGGTGCTGCCGGGCGGGGTGGCGAACCCCGACTTCCTGCGGATGGACGAGAAGGCGGTCGGGTTCGTCCGCGCGTTCTTCGAGCAGGGACGGCCGGTCGCGGCGATCTGCCACGGCCCGTGGACGCTGATCGAGGCCGACGTCGTACGGGGCCGCACCCTGACCTCGTGGCCGAGCCTGAGGACGGACGTCCGCAACGCGGGCGGCACCTGGGTCGACGAGCAGGTGCACATCGACCGCGACGGCAACCTGCTGATCACCAGCCGGAAGCCGGACGATCTGAAGGCGTTCGACGAGGCGATCCTGACGGAGTTCACCGGCCGGAACACCTGAACGCTTGAACACCTGAACCGCTGGAACAACCCATGAGCATCGCCCGACCGGCGGAACACGCGGAAAGGACCCGCCCCGCGGCCCCGACGGGGGCTGCGGGGCGGGTCCTCGCGCAGGCGGTCAGCGGGTCGGTTCGGCTTCCTGGGCTTCTTCACAGGTGCCGCGCTCCCGGGCGCCGTCGCGGGTGCGGCCGGCCGCGGTCGGGCGGCGCGGATGGCGGCGGAGATATTCGCCCTCCAGTTGCGCCATCCGGTCGTTGTGCGCGCGCAGCGCGTCGTTCGAGCCGTAGAGCAGCGTGTCGTGGCGCGTGCGGTGGATCGTCTCCAGCTCCTTCATGAGCTGCTGGTCGGTCAGCCGGCCCGGGTCGACTCCGGTCATTGGTGGTACCCCGCTCGTCGTGTTCGTCGGTGCGGTCCGGGTACCCGCCCGGAAAAGCAATACCCCGAGCGGCATCCGGGAGGGAGCCATGGATCTCGCCTTTCTCCATCCACTGTACGAACATCCCGGCCCCTGGGCCTCCGTATACGTCGACACCTCCCGTCATACGGAGTCCACGCCTCACGAACGCTCCCTGACCGCTCAGTCCCTGTACCGGGAGCTCGCCGAGCAGGGCGCGGACG
This sequence comes from Streptomyces sp. Ru72, assembly GCF_002920635.1. Taxonomy (GTDB): domain Bacteria; phylum Actinomycetota; class Actinomycetes; order Streptomycetales; family Streptomycetaceae; genus Streptomyces. The sequence continues at coordinate 5,122 of NZ_PQSR01000065.1, forward strand.
AGCCGACGTGCCGGGCCGTGCAGTCCGCGGTCGAGGACCTGGCCCACTCCCCCGAGCCGCACGGCAGGGCCCTGTTCGCCCGTGCGGGTGAGGTCGTCCTCGATCCGCCGCTGGCCGCGCCGCCGCGGGGCTCCTCCGCGCAGTGGGCCACGCTGCCGCACACGGCGCCGCTGCTCGAGCTCGCGAACGAGGAGCCGGTGTGCGTGGTGGCGTACATCGACCGCAAGGGCGCCGAGTTCGAGCTGCGCGGGGCCCTGGGCAGCCGGCAGGCCGGGTCGGTGACCGGGAAGCAGCATCCGCTGCACCGTACGAGCAGCGCCGACTGGTCGGTGCGCCACTTCCAGCTGCGTGTGGAGAACACCTGGGAGCACAACGCGGCGGAGATCGCGGACGCGCTCGCCGTCTGCCAGGAGGAGACCGGCGCCGACCTGGTGGTCCTGGTCGGCGAGGAGCGCGAACGGCGCTCGGTGCACGAGCGGCTGCCGCGCCGGCTGCAGGACCAGGTGGCCGAGACGAGGCACGGTGCGGGCAGCCGGCTGCTGGACGAGGAGGTGGAGCGGATCCGCACCGAGCATGTGCAGCACCGCGCCGAGCAGGAGCTGGAGCGCTTCCTGGCCGCCCGGACGCCGGACGAGGAGGGTCGTGCGGGCGCGGTCGAGGGCGTGCCGGCGGTGATCGAGGCGGTGCGCGAACACCGTATCGACGAGCTCCTGATCGATCCGGGCGGCCCGGACACCCGCCGTGAGGTGTGGATCGGCGAGGACCCGGACCAGGTCGCGGTGCGCCGCACGGACCTCAAGGCGGTGGGCGAGCGGCACGCCTGGCCGGCCCGCGCGGACGACGCGCTGCTGCGTTCCGCGGTGGAGACGGGCGCGGCGGCCGTCTCGGTGACGGCCGCCGGGAGCCAGGAAGGCCCGGTGGGCGGAGTGGGCGCGCTGCTGCGCTGGGCGTAGACGGCACGCCTGGCTCAGGCCCCGTGCCCCGGGCGTGCGCCTAGCGTGCGCGCTCCACTCTGCGTTCGTCCCACACCGGCTCCGAGGTCTCCCGGACCCGGCCGTCCGCGCCGAAGACCAGGTAGCGGTCGAAGGAGCGGGCGAACCAGCGGTCGTGGGTGACGGCGAGGACCGTGCCCTCGAAGCTGTCGAGCCCCTCCTGGAGAGCCTCGGCGGACTCCAGGTCGAGGTTGTCGGTCGGCTCGTCGAGCAGCAGCGCGGTCGCTCCCTCGAGTTCCAGCAGCAGGATCTGGAACCGGGCCTGCTGGCCGCCGGAGAGCCGGTCGAAGTCCTGCTCGGCCTGGCCCGTCAGCTCGTAGCGCCGCAGCCGGGACATGGCGGCGCCGCGGTCCTGGGCGTGCTCCTTCCAGAGGATGTCGAGGAGCGTGCGGCCCTGGAGCTCCGGATGGGCATGGGTCTGGGCGAAGTGGCCCGGTACGACCCGCGCGCCGAGCTTCCACTGCCCGGTGTGGGCGATGTCGTCACCGGCGAGGAGGCGCAGGAAGTGCGACTTGCCGGAGCCGTTGGAGCCGAGGACGGCGACCCGTTCGCCGTAGAAGACCTCGAGGTCGAACGGTTTCATCAGCCCGGTGAGTTCGAGACCCTGACAGGTCACGGCCCGTACGCCGGTACGGCCGCCCTTGAGCCGCATGGTGATGTTCTGCTCGCGCGGCGGCTCCGGCGGCGGGCCGACCTCCTCGAACTTCCTCAGCCGGGTCTGGGCGGCCTGATAACGGGACGACATCTCGTGGCTGACGGTCGCCGCCTGGCGGAGGTTCAGCACCAGCTTCTTCAGCTGGGCGTGCTTCTCGTCCCAGCGGCGGCGCAGCTCCTCGAAGCGGGCGAACCGCTCGCGGCGGGCATCGTGGTACGTGGCGAAGCTGCCGCCGTGCACCCAGGCGTCGGCGCCGGCCGGCCCCGGCTCCACGGTGACGATCTTCTCGGCGGCGCGGGCGAGGAGTTCGCGGTCGTGGGAGACGAACAGGACCGTCTTGCGGGTCTCGGCCAGCCGTTCCTCGAGCCACCGCTTTCCTGGTACGTCGAGGTAGTTGTCCGGCTCGTCCAGGAGCAGGACCTCGTCGCCGCCGCGCAGCAGGGCCTCCAGGACGAGCCGTTTCTGCTCGCCGCCGGAGAGGGTGCGGACCTGACGCCACTGGGCCCTGTCGTAGGGGACGCCGAGTGCGGCGGTGGTGCAGATGTCCCACAGGGTCTCGGCGTCGTAGCCGCCGGCCTCGCCCCAGTCGGCGAGCGCCTGTGCGTAGCGGAGCTGGGCGGCCTCGTCGTCGACGGTCATGATGCCGTGCTCGGCGGCGTCGACGGCGCGGGCCGCTTCACGGATGCGGGGCGGGGCGACCGAGACGAGGAGGTCGCGCACGGTCGTCTCGTCGCGGACGGACCCGACGAACTGCCGCATGACGCCGAGGCCGCCGGTGACGGTGACGGTGCCGGCGTGGGGCTTCAGCTCGCCGGAGAGCAGGCGCAACAGGGTGGTCTTGCCTGCGCCGTTGGGGCCGACGAGGGCGACGACGGTGCCGTCGCCGACACGGAAGGACACGTCGCCGAGCAGGGTCCTCCCGTCGGGGAGGTGGTACTCGAGGTGCGCGGCTTCAAGGTGTCCCATGGGGCGCATTGTCAGCGGCCCCGCCGGATCCGGGCAAAGGGTTTTCGCCCCCGCCGCCCTACCCGTCCCGTCCCTGGGGGCTGCGCCCCCAGACCCCCGCTGCCGGCCTACGGCCCCGTCCTCAAACGCCGGACGGGCTGACTGATGCCGGCCGAGGTTGGAAGGATCAGCCCCTCGCGTTTGAGGAGCGGGGGTCGGGGGACTGGCCCCCAAGAGGGTCTGGGGCGAAGCCCCAGAGGGGTACAGGAGACGCAGTCCCCGCGAGGAGTGCAGGGGCGGAGCCCCTGTCGCGGTTGAAGGGGCGTAGCCCAAGGGGTGCAGGGGGCGAAGCCCCACAGGGGTGCAGGGGACGCAGTCCCCGCCGGGTGCCGGGGGCGGAGCCCCTGTCTCGGTTGAAGGGGCGTAGCCCCTGGGGGTGGGACGGGTAAGGGCGGCGGGGGCGAAAAGCCTTCGTCGGGGTACCCGCAGGGCCATGAGCGCTGATGTCGACCTCACCACCCAGCCCCCCCGGCCACCACCCCCTCCGCGACCGCCTCCTCGGCCTCGACTGCCGATTGTTCGAGTCCGTGGCCGCCCGCCACTGGCCCGGCGCCGACCCCCTGCTCCCCCGTCTGAGCCGGGCCGCCAACCACGGTGTGCTGTGGTTCGCCACCGCGGCCGCCCTCGCCGCCACCCGCAGCCCCCGGGCCCGCCGCGCGGCCGCCCGCGGTGTCGCCTCCCTCGCGCTCGCCTCCGCCACCATCAACACCCTCGGCAAGCGCTCGGTCCGCCGTACCCGTCCCGTCCTCGATCCGGTCCCCGCCGTGCGCCGGCTCAAGCGGCAGCCGATCACCACGTCCTTCCCCTCCGGCCACTCCGCCTCGGCCGCCGCCTTCGCCACCGGTGTCGCCCTGGAGTCGCGTGGCGTGGGTGCCGCCGTCGCGCCGCTCGCCGCCGCCGTCGCCGTCTCCCGCGTCTACACCGGCGTCCACTTCCCGAGCGACGTCCTCGCGGGCGCGGCCCTCGGTGTGGGCGCCGCCTACGCCGTACGGGGCCTCGTCCCGACCCGCGATCTGCGGCCGCCGTCCGACCGCCGGCCCTCCCTCGAGGCCGCCGCCTCGCCGCAGCCCCTCGCGCCCGCGCTCGGCGACGGCACCGGGCTGGTGGTCGTCGTGAACAAGGGTGCGGCGACCTGGGACCGAGTACAGGCGCTCAGGGACGCGCTCCCCGGCGCGGAGACCGTGGAGTGCGAACCGCCCGAGGTCCTGACCGAGTTGGAGAAGGCGGCCGCCCGCGCCCGGGTCCTCGGTGTGTGCGGCGGCGACGGCACGGTGAACACGGCGGCCGGCGTCGCCCTGCGCCACGGCCTCCCGCTCGCCGTGCTCCCCGGCGGCACCCTCAACCACTTCGCGCTGGACCTCGGCGTGGAGGACCCGCGTGACCTGGTGGGCGCCCTCACACGGGGCGACGCCGTCCGGGTCGACGTGGGCCGGTTCACCTCGGGTGAGACCCAGGGCTGCTTCCTCAACACCTGCAGCCTCGGCGTGTACCCGGAGCTGGTGCGCGAGCGGGAACGCTGGTCCCCGCGGATCGGTGGCTGGCCGGCCGGTGTGCTCGCCGCCTGGCGGGTCCTGCGCGCCGATCGCCACCCCCTGGCCGTACGTGTCGGCGAGCGCACTCACCCGCTGTGGCTGCTGTTCGCGGGCAACGGCACCTACCACCGCATGGGCCTGGTGCCCGGCCGTCGCTACGACCTGGCCGACGGGCTGCTCGACGTGCGGGTAGTGCACGGCGGGCGCCGGCCCGCCGCTCGACTGCTGGCGGCCGCGTTCGCGGGTCCGCTGTCGCGCTCACCGTTCCACGCTGCCCTACGGGTCCGGCGACTGCACCTGGACGGAGTCGCCCCCGGCACCCTTCTCGCCTACGACGGAGAGGTCACCGCCGTCCAGGGCGAAGTGACGCTCGAGGCCCTTCCCGAGGCGCTGACCGTCTACCGGCCGCTGCCCTCCGACTGACGTCTGCGCCGCCGGTGTTCAGTGGCCTCCCGGCACCTGCCGCGGCGCGTCGCGACCACCTTTGTCCATATCATGAGATGGCCGTCTCGTAATTCGGTTCGATCGCCTACCGTGATGCGTACCGCCCGCGGCGACGCCCGCGGTCCGTACGAGGGGAAGAGGATCGTCATGCCGAAGGAGACGGCCGTCTACACGCACGGCCACCACGAGTCCGTGCTGCGCTCGCACACCTGGCGGACCGCCGCCAACTCCGCGGCGTACCTCCTCGGATCGCTGAAGCCGCACATGAGGATCCTGGACATCGGCTGCGGGCCGGGCACCATCACCGCGGACCTGGCGGCCCTGGTTCCCGACGGTCATGTCACCGGCGTCGACCGCGCCCCGGAGATCCTGGACCAGGCCAGAGCGGCGGCCGACGTCCGCGGTGTCACCAATGTGGACTTCGCGGTCGCGGACGTGCACGCGCTGGACTACCCGGACGACACGTTCTGCGTGGTCCACGCCCATCAGGTGCTGCAGCACGTGGGCGACCCGGTGCAGGCGCTGCGCGAGATGCACCGGGTCACCCGGCCGGGCGGCATCATCGCCGCGCGCGACGCCGACTTCGGGGCCATGACGTGGTATCCGGCGTCCCAGGGCCTGGACGGCTGGCTGGACCTGTACGAGCGGGTCGCCCGCGCCAACGGGGGCGAGCCCGACGCGGGGCGGCGCCTGAAGTCCTGGGCGCTGCGGGCGGGCATCAAGGACGTCACCGCCACCTCCGGCACCTGGACCTTCGCCACCGCCGAGGAGCGGGCCTGGTGGAGCGGGCTGTGGGCGGACCGCACGCTCGCCTCCGCTTACGCCGACCGGGCGACCGAAGGCGGCCATGCGACCGCGGAAGACCTGAGGGCCGTTTCGGCGGCCTGGCGGGAATGGGGCCGGCATGAGGACGGATGGTTCTCGGTGCTGCACGGAGAAATTCTCTGCCGAAAAGAGGCCTGATTCCCACTGTTCGGGAAACTTGAATGGCAGGAGGTGTGACTATGGTTCCGATCCTGCTCGTTCTTCTTCTGGCCGTGATTCTCTTCGGCGCCGGATTCGCCGTGAAGGCACTGTGGTGGATCGCCCTGGCAGTACTGGTCGTCTGGCTCGTGGGCTTCCTGGCCCGCGGCACTACAGCGGCCGGCGGACGGGGCCGTTGGTATCGCTGGTGAATCGCGGTGCCCGGGCGGTGATCCGCCCGGGCACCTGATTCCCGTGATCCTTCGGCGATCACTCCCGGGGAAGCAACGATCCAAGCGGCCCGAGGTCCAGATTGAGGTCCTCGGGCCGCAGTCCGTAGCGCTCCCGCAGCTGGGCCATCCGGTCCTCGAGCAGCATCAGGGTGAGCCCGATGCGCTCCTCCTGGTCCTCGGTGAGCTCGCCGGTGTCGAACCTGCGCAGCGCCTGTCGCTCCATGAGCTGGCGCAGCAGCTCGACCACGGTCAGCACGAGCTTGACCAGGTCACGCTCCACGGTGTCGGGTTCCAGGTCGAGTCGGTTGCGTCCGTCGCCCATGTCACCGCTCCTCCGGCCAGGGGGCCGGCACCTGGGCGCCGACCGAGCTGATCAGCGCGTTGAGGTCGATACGGACGAGGTCGACGTCCGCGATGCGCAGGGTGAGGTCACCGGTGATGACCACACCCCCGGCCAGCAGCCGGTCGAGCAGGTCCACCAGGGCGACCTGACGGTGCTGAAGTCCGCCGGCGGTCACTGCCCCTCCCGCCCTTCGACGCCGCTGAACGAGTACGCCGCCCAGGGGCCGGTCAGTTCGACCCGCACCCCGGCAATTCCGCTTTTCTCCTGCTCCACTCTTGTCACGAACGCCTCGGACGCGGAACGCGGCACAAGATAGGCCGCGTTGAGTACATTGCGACCGGAAGAACCCGAGAGTGCGGGATTCTGCGGGGCGTGCAGCCGGAATTCCTCGGCGCAATCGGAAAGATTCTCGTGCAGTCGGCGCGCGAACCTCTCGGTGTTCTCCCGCATTTCCTCGTGGGCCTGCCGGCGCACACGGCGCTGACGCAGGTAGTCGCGGCCGGAGACCGGTTTCCGCGGCGACTGGGACCCTTGGCCTTCCCCTTCCGCCCCTCCCGGACTTTCCGTTCCTTGCGTCCGACTCCGCGTCTGTCCTTGCGTCTGTTCCGTCTCTGCGTACACCTTGACGCCCCATTCGACACGGCCGTCCAGACGGTCGAGGGCGCGGTGGAAGTCGTCCGCGCGCTCCTGGAGCATCGCGCGTACGCCGCTGTCGTCCCGGAACACGGTGGCGAGCCGCAGCGGCAGGGGCGTGGTGACGGCGGTGAGCGCGTCCACGACGCCCTGGTGGGCGCGGGCGGTGGCGGCCAGCCAGTCCAGGTCCTCCAGATGGGCGCGCAGCGCCTCCTCGGCGAAGTCCCGCTCCGGGACCGTGCTGACGACGGCGACCAGGCCGTCGTGTGCCAGCTGCCTGGGCGGCACGCCCGCGACGCCCGCCGGGCCGTCCTCGAGCGCCGCGTGAAAGGGGCGGCAGACGGCGTACACATACCGCAGTCCGTTCACGGTGCCTCCTTCTCGCCGCGCGCGCCTTCCAGTTCGGCCAGCCGGTCGCGCAGTTCGGCGTTCTCCCGGGCCAGTTCGTTGTTGCGGGCGCGGGACGAGAGCGCCGGGTCCGTCTCCCACCAGTCGATCCCCATCTCCTTCGCCCGGTCGACGGAGGCGACGACGAGGCGGAGCTTGATGGTGAGCAGTTCGATGTCGAGCAGGTTGATCCGGATGTCGCCGGCGATCACCACGCCCTTGTCGAGGACGCGTTCGAGGATGTCGGCGAGATTGGCTCCGCCGCCCTGCCCGTAGGGGTCGGGCAGTCGTCCTGGAGTGGTCATGGGCCGCTCCCCTCCTCGAGTTCCCGGGGCTCGGGCCCGGCCGCGGCGAGCGACCGGGCCCGGTTCCGGGTGACATGGCGGCCCAGGGCGAGCGCGACCCGCCTGAGCGCGGGACTGTCGCCCTCGGCGATGTCGTTGAGCCTGACGCTGAGCGCGCCGAGCCGGCGCCCGAGGGCGGCGAGCAGGGGCTGGGCGCGCGTGAGCAGATAGGCCCGCACCTCCTGCTCGAGGCGCTCGACGGCCGGGTCGCGGCCGGCCGTCGTCGCCCGGGTCGTCTCCAGGGTCTTCGTCCTGCCCCTGCGCCCCAGGGCGTAGGCGATCCCCAGGGCGAGGCCGAGTTCCAGTCGGTTCATCGTGTCGTCCCGTCGGCTGTTCCAGGGCCGCGGCCCAGACCGGTCTCCAGCCGGTCCAGGAGCGCGTCCTCCAGCCGGTCGAACTCCTCCTCGTCGATCTCCCCCGCGTCCAGCCTCTCCTCCAGCCGTGCGAGTTCGGCGCGTACGGCCGCGGGGTCGTAGTACTGCCGCTCGGCCTCGGCGAGCACCTGTCTCACCGCCCAGAGGCTGCCGCGCACCGGGGCGAACGGCAGCATCAGCACCTCACCGATCAGGCCCATGCGCTCACCCCTGGGCGGCGGCCGTCTGGCTGCCCGCGGGCTCGGACGGCCCCGGCTCGACGAAGCTGTACGGCGGCAGCGGCCCGTTGACGCGCACGTCGAGGTGGGGGTGTGCCTTGCGGAGCTGTTCGACGGCGGCCAGGAACGTGTCGGCCGTGTCACGCGCCACCAGGAAGGAGACGTTGGCGAGCCAGCCGGTGGACTCGGGGCCCACGCTGACGGCCTCGGCGGCCGGCTCCAGGGCGCGCTGGAGCTCCCTGGCGTCCTCGGCCTCGTGGCTCTGCACCGCCGCCGCCACCATCTCGCCGAGCTTGAGCTTCTCCTCGTAACTTCCGCCGCCCGACTTGCGGTTGGCCTCCGCCAGGGAGCGCACCTCGGGGTTCTCGGCCATCACTCGGTGCAGGACGGCCTCCTCGTCGTGGCTGGCCTTGATGTTGTACTCGACCTTGCCGTCGAGGGTGCCGAGCCGCTCCCGGTAGTGGTCGGCGCGCTCTTCGAGGACGCCGGTGACGGCGTCGTCGTCCGGTGCGAGGCTGCCGAACCGCATGGGCAGGATCGGGCCGCCGGCGGCCGCCTCGCTCAGTACGTTCTGGTGGGCGAGCAGGTCACGGCGCTTGGGACGCAGCCCTTCGGGGGCGTCACTGACGATCGCCGCCAGCTCGCCCCGCTTCAGGACGCGCACCGTCCGGGCCGGGTCGCCGACGCCGCCCATGCCGTCCGGGAGCGAGGGGTGGTCGGCCGCGGCGATGCCGTAGACGTACGTGCTCACTCCTGTTCCTCCTTCCCGCGCGACGCCGTCGACTTACGGGTGCGCCGGCTCGGCTCGGTCTGAGCCTCCTCGCGGGCCTGCCGGAAGGCGTCGGAGATGGTCTCGGCGGCGCCGGACAGCGCGCCCTTGGACTTGCCGCGCGCGCCGGACTCCGTCATCTCCCCGACCAGGTCGGGCAGTCCGGGGTTCTTGCGCGGGCCCGCCTCCAGGTCGAGCCGGTTGCACGCCTCGGCGAAGCGCAGATACGTGTCGACGCTGGCGACGACGACCCGTACGTCGATCTTCAGGATCTCGATGCCGACGAGGGAGACGCGCACGAACGCGTCGATGACGAGCCCTCGGTCGAGGACGAGTTCCAGGACGTCGTACAGGCCGCTGGAGCCGCCTGAAGAAGTTTGCTGTGCCGGGACAACGGTCATGCCGACCGGCCCTCCTTGTCTGTGTGTCAGTGCGTGCGGCGGCTAACTGCCGCCGCCCCTGCGTGGGTCGGCCCTCCCGCGTTCGTAACGGCGAACGCGCCGGTACCCGGTGAGCTCGCCGTCGGTGGAGACGTCCACCTGGTAGCTCGCGAGCAGACTCATGGTGTCGGGGACCCGGGCGAGTTCCAGGACCTCGATCTCGAGCGTCCAGCCGTCCTCGGTGGGTTCGAAGGACGACACGGACTCGGCGGCCAGTCCGGTGAGCTCCGTGAACTGGGCGCGCGCATGGCGCAGCACCTCCATGGGGCTCGGCCGGCCGTCCGCCCGGTCGCTGTTCTCGGGAGAGTTGCGTGAATGTGTACGTGATGTGTTCGACATGGCCACCTCCACCACCGGGTGGCCACAAGGGCGTTGGCCAAACCTTCGGATTCCCGAGGGCGGCAACCGGGCTTCAACCGCGCAGGTCGTCGAGCCGCCGCCGGGCACGTGCGAGGGAGCGCCCCCGGGGCGGCATGTCCGCCCAGGGGTCGGTGCGGGCCTGGTCCACCGCGTCGGCGATGGTCCAGCGGCGGGCGTTCAGATCCGGGTCGTCCAACTGGCCCCAGGACAGCGGCGTCGCGACCGGTGCGCCCGGCAGCGCCCGTACGCTGAAGGGGGCGACCGCGGTCTGCGCGTACGCGTTGCGCTGGACGTCGAGGTAGAGGCGGTCGCCGCGGTCCTTCTTGCGGGCGGCGGTGGTGAGCAGGTCGGGGTGGGCACAGGCCAGGACGTCGGCGATGTCCCTCGCGAACCCGCGTGCCTCGTCGAAGTCGTGGTCGCCGCTGATCGGGACGACGACATGCAGGCCGCGTGATCCGGTGGTCATCAGGCCGGACGGAAGCCTCAGTTGGTCCAGCAGCTCCCCCACCAGCCGGGCGGCTGCGCGTACCTGGCCGAAGTCGCCGTCCGCCGGGTCGAGGTCGAGGACGATACGGTCGGGCCGCTGGAGCCGGTCGGCGCGGGAGAGCCAGCGGTGCAGGGTGAGACAGGCCTGGTCGGCGAGGTAGAGGAGAGTGGCGGTGTCGTCGCAGACGGTGTGGCAGACGGTGCCGCCCTCCTTGGGGAGTTCGACGCGCCGGATCCACTCCGGGTAGTGCTCCGGCGTGTTCTTCTGCATGAAGCGGGGCCCGTCCACACCGTCCGGGTGCCGCTCCAGCATCAGGGGCCGGCCCCGCAGCTGCGGCAGCATGAACGGGGCGACGGAGCGGTAGTACGCCACGAGGTCGGCCTTGGTGTACTCCTTCCCGTTCCCCTTCCCGGGGAAGAGCACCTTGTCCGGCCGGTGCACCTCGACCGTGCGGCGGCCGGCCCGCACGGTCCGCGTGCTGCTCATGTGGCTCCCCTCGTTCACGGCACCACGGCGTGCTCCACCAGCAGCCGGGCCGAGGCTGCGATCGACTCGGCGTCGATGCCGGCGGCGTGCAGCTGCTCCTCGGGGGTCGCCGAGCCCGGCATCGTACGGACGGCGAGGCGCACCAGACGCGGTACGGGCCGCCCGTCGAGGAACGCGTCGAGCACCGCGTCGCCGAGGCCGCCCTCCTCGCGGTGGTCCTCCACGGTGAGCAGGCAGCCGGTGCGGTCGGCGGCCTCGCGCAGGGTCTCGCGGTCGACGGGCTTGACCGAGTACAGGTCGATGACCCGTACGCGGATGCCCTGTCCGGCGAGGGCGTCGGCGGCCTTCAGCGCCTCATGGACGGTGACCCCGGCGGCGACGATGGTGAGCCGGTCCTCATGGGAGGCGCGCAGCACCTTGCTGCCGCCGATCGGGAACTCCTCGGTGGGCCCGTAGATGACCGGTGTCTTCCCGCGCGAGGTGCGCAGGTAGCGGATGCCCTCACGGCCGGCCATCGAGGCGACGAGCCGGGCGGTCTGGTTGGCGTCGCACGGGTACAGCACGGTCGAGTCGTACACCGAGCGGAACATCGCCAGGTCCTCGAGACCCATCTGCGAGGGACCGTCCTGGCCGATGGCGCAACCGGCGTGCGAGCCGACCAGGTTGATGCCCGAGCCGCTGATCGAGGCCATGCGCACGAAGTCGTGGGCGCGGGTGAGGAACGCGGCGAACGTGGAAGCGTACGGCAGCCAGCCGCGCGCGGCCATGCCGACGGCGGCGGCGACCATCTGCTGTTCGGCGATGTAGCACTCGAAGTAGCGCTCGGGGTGCTCCTTGCCGAAGTACTCGGAGCGGGTGGAGTCGCCGACCTCGCCGTCCAGGGCGACGACGTCGCCCCGCGCGTTGCCGAGCGCGGCGAGCGCCTGGCCGTAGGCGTCGCGGGTGGGAACCTCGTCCCCCAAGTCGTAGCGCGGCAGCTCCAGGTGGCCGCCCTGCACGGCGTGCAGCATGCGCGCGGCGGGCGGCCCCTGCACCTCGACGTGCAGGTCGCGTACGCCGCCGAGCTCCGCGATCGCCTCCTCTGCGTCCGGCAGCGGCTTGCCGTGCTGGCCCTCGCGGTCCTGGACGGCGGTGACGCCCTTGCCCTTGAGGGTGCGGGCGAGGATGACGGTGGGCTGTCCCACCGTGGACTCGGCTTCGGCGAAGGCCCGGTCGACGGCCTCGACGTCGTGGCCGTCGACCTCGACGGTGTGCCAGTCGAAGGCCTTGAAGCGGCGTGCGTAGGCGTCCAGATCGTGGCCGTGGCGGGTGGGTCCGCGCTGGCCGAGCCGGTTGACGTCGACGACGGCGATCAGGTTGTCGAGGTGCTCGTAGCCGGCGTGCTCGGCGGCCTCCCACACGGAGCCCTCGGCGAGCTCGCTGTCGCCGCACAGCACCCACACGCGGTAGCCGGTGCGGTCGAGTCGCTGCCCGGCGAGCGCGATGCCCACGCCCACGGGCAGTCCCTGGCCGAGGGAGCCGGTGGCGGTCTCGACCCAGGGCAGCCGGCGCGGCGTGGGGTGCCCCTCCAGACGGCTGCCCAGTTTGCGGAAGGTGAGCAGCTCGGTCTCGTTGATCGCGCCCGCGGCCTTGTACGCGGCGTACAGGAGGGGTGAGGCGTGTCCCTTGGAGAGGACGAACCGGTCGTTCGCGGGGTGGGCGGGCCGTTCGAAGTCGTAGCGCAGGTGGTGGGCCAGCAGGACGGCCATCAGGTCCGCGGCGGACATCGAGGAGGTGGGGTGCCCGGAGCCGGCCGCCGCGGAGGCGCGGACGCTGTCGACGCGCAGCTGCTGGGCGAGTTCGGTGAGCTGACGGGTGTTCATGTCTGTTCCTCCTTGCCCGGGTTGCCGTTGCCGTTGCCTCCCGGCACGCGAGCCAGTTCGGGCGAGGACGACTCCAGCGGGACCGACCAGGAGCGCACCAGCCCCAGCTGGACGGCCTGGCGCGGCAGGAGGGCGTCCAGCAGCCAGTCGGCGGCGACCCGGATGCGGTTGCCGGGCATCGCGGCGAGGTGGTAGCCGTGCGTGACGGCCGAGGCGAGCGGCCCCGACAGCGGCACGCCGAGCGGGGCGGCGGCGGCCTGCGGGCCACCGAGGTCCACGACGAAGCCCAGGTCGCGGTGGCGGTAGGCGCGCCGGGAGCCGATGCCGAGGGAGGCGGCGACGTTGCGCGCGCAGACCTTGCCGTGCCGCCACGCGTGCTGCGCCGTCATCGGTGTGTACTGGCCCGGGTTCTCCAGGTCGGGTACGGCGGCCGCGTCGCCGCAGGCGAACACCTCGGGGTGGCCCGGCACCTGCAGGTAGGGGTCGACGAGCAGCCGGCCGCGCTCCAGGGGCTTGCCGAGCCCCTCCACGAACGGGTCGGGGCGTACGCCGACGCACCACACCAGCGTGCGGGTGTCGACGAACTCCCCGTCGGTCAGGAGGACTCCGTCATGGGTCGCCTCCTTCACGGAGGTTCCCATCCGCACGTCGACGCCGCGCTTGCGCAGGACGCGGTCGGCGGTGCGGGAGAGCCGCTCGTCCATCTCCGGCAGCACGCGCGGGGCGATGTCCAGCAGCATCCATCGCGGCTTGATGCCCTGGCGCAGCGGCTGCTTGCGCACGAGCGCGTCGGTGTACCGCTTGCCCTGGGCGGCGACCTCGGTCCCGGTGTAGCCGGCGCCGACCACCACGAAGGTGCAGCGTGCGGCGCAGGTCTTGGGGTCGTCGGACGTGGCGGCCAGTTCGATCTGGCGGGTCACGTGGTCGCGCAGGTACAGCGCCTCGGGCATGCCCCGGAAGCCGTGGGCGTGCTCGGAGACGCCGGGGATCGGCAGCAGCTTGTTGACGCTGCCGACGGCGAGGACGAGCCGGTCGTAGCCGAGGGTGCCGCCGTTGCCCTCCGGGTCGGTGTAGTGCACGGTGCGCGCGTCGAGGTCCACGCCGTCGGCCTCGCCGAGCACCAGGCGGACGTTGCGCAGGGTGCCGGAGAGCGAGACGGCGACCCGTCGCGGTTCCAGGATTCCGGTGGCCACCTGCGGCAGCAGGGGCAGATACAGAAAGTAGTCCGTCGGGTTGAGCAGAGTGATGTCGGCCCGGTGCCGGGTCAGCCGGGACAGGGTGCGGGCCGTCTGGTACCCGGCGAATCCGGCACCGACGATCAGGATGCGGGGTCGACTCACGATGCGCCTCCGGCGTTCTCGCGCGTACGTCGTCTGCCTGGCGGACGCACGGATGCGCCACCCGTGCGAGACCTTCCGCGTCCCCCGGGTCAGGGCGCCCAAACGCCGCCGGGCGTGCGTTTCGTCCAGGTCCCGCACGGTTACCCGGCCGGTGACCGACGCGGTACCCCCTCCCCGGAGGTTCACCCATGACCGAGTACGGCTACTTCCTCTCGTGCGAGGAGTTCGGCCCCGCGGATCTGATCGAACAGGCGAGGATGGCCGAGCAGGCCGGTTTCCAGCGGCTGTGGATCTCGGACCACTACCACCCGTGGAACGACGCACAGGGCCAGAGCCCGTTCGTGTGGTCGGTGATCGGTGCCCTCTCGGAGGCCGTGTCGTTGCCCGTCGAGACCGCGGTGACCTGTCCGACCGTACGGATGCACCCGGCGGTGGTCGCGCAGGCCGCCGCGACGAGCGCGGTGATGACCGGCGGCCGGTTCCGGCTGGGCGTGGGCTCGGGTGAGGCGCTGAACGAGCACATCCTCGGCGATCCCTGGCCGCCCACGACCGTGCGCCTGGAGATGCTGGAAGAGGCGATCCAGATCATGCGCCGGCTGTTCAGCGGAGAGCAGGTCACCCACCACGGCACCCACTACAAGGTGGAGAACGCCCGCCTCTACACGGTTCCCGACGAGCCGGTCCCGATCGACATCTCCGGTTTCGGGCCCGAGGCGACGGCACTGGCGGCGCGCGTCGGCGACGGCTACATCACGATGATGCCCGAGGAGTCGATGGTGACGCAGTTCCGCAAGGGCGGCGGCGGCACCAAGCCGGTGAGCGGGGGCGCGAAGGTCTGCTACGGCACGGACCGCGAGGAGTGCGTGCGGACGGTCCGCGAGCTGTGGTCCAACGAGCTGCTGCCCGGCGAGATGGGGCAGGTGCTGCCGACGCCGAGGCACTTCGAGCAGCTGATGCCGCTGGTCTCGGAGGACATGGTGCGGGAGAACAGGGTGTGCGGCGACGATGTGGACGAACACGTGTCCGCCCTCACCGCGTTCGTGGACGCGGGCTTCGACGTGGTCTACGTCAACCAGATCGGCCCGGACCAGCGCGGCTTCTTCGACTTCTACCGGACGAAGGTGCTGCCGCAGCTGCCGCGGTGACCGCGGTCGACACGGGTGAACCCCGGGGTACTCCCCCGGGGTTCACCCGTGTCCGTGCGCTCAGCCACGGCGCCGCAGGCCGGCCGCGGTGACCGCGGCACCCAGGCCCCCGGCCAGGATCCCCGCCCCGATGCGCGTCCGGTTGCGGGACAGCCACTCCTCCACGCTGTCCGGACGGGACTCCGCGTCGAAGCGGCCGTGGGCCCCGTAGTCGTGGCCGTGCGGTCCGTCCGCCGGCGACCACAGGTTGCCCGCGGTGCCGTGCTGACCCTCGTCGCGCTGAGCGTCGAACCCCGTACGGGCGAGGTAGCGGTCCAGCAGCCCCGGGGCCACGGCGTTGGCGATGAGCGTGGCCGCCGTCGACCCGCCCACCCAGTACTCCCGGCGCCGCGGGTGCCCGGCCGCGTGGACGATGGCGCGTGCGGCGACCTCCGGCTGGTAGACCGGCGCCACCGGCCGCGCCCGGCCCGGCATCCGGCTGAGCACCCAGTCGAACTGCGGGGTGTTGAGCGCGGGCATCTGCACCATCGTCGTGCGCACCTTCGAGCCGTCGTGCAGCAGTTCGCAGCGCAGCGACTCGTTGAAGCCCTGGATCGCGTGCTTGGCGCCGCAGTACGCCGACTGCAGCGGGATGCCCCGGTAGGCCAGCGCGGAGCCTACCTGAACGATCGTCCCGTGGTCCGCGGGCAGCATGTGCCGCAGCGCGGCCCGGGTGCCGAACACATAGCCCAGGTACGTCACTTCGGTGACCCGGCGGAACTCGTCCGGAGCGACGTCCGTGAACCGCGCGAAGACACCGGCGAACGCGTTGTTGACCCAGACGTCGATCCGCCCGAACTCCTCGACGACCTGCTCCGCCGCGTCCTCGACCGCCCGCGCGTCCGACACGTCGACGGGGACGACGAGCGCCTCACCCCCGGCACGCCGCACCTCGTCCGCGGCCGCGGCGAGGCCCTCGCGTCCCCGGGCGAGCAGAGCGACCCGGTCGCCCCGGGACGCGAAGGCCACCGCCGTGGCCCGGCCCACACCGCCGCTCGCCCCGGTCACCACGACTGCCCTGCGGCGCTTCGGCAGGGCTCCCGACCATGCCTTGGCCATGGCGGCTCACCGGGCCCGGTGCTGCGGTGCCTGGGGGTCCGCTCCGGGACCTGCGGTACCCGGCGCGGCCGGATCGGTCACGCCCGGCGTGGGCGGGGTGTGCGGCATCGGCGGGTACGGCGTCCCGAGCCCGCTCTGCGGGGCGGCGGGCGGCGTTCCGCGCAGGCCGGAGGCGGCGTGGTGCGACGCGGCTCCGTGCCCGCCGGCGCGGGCGGCGCCGCGCAGCAGGTAGGCGGCCACGCCGAGCACCGCCGCCGTGATCAGCGCGGCGGCCCAGCCGGGCAGTGCCAGCGCCAGCGCCAGACCCAGGGCGAGCGCCACCCCGGCGCCCGCGTACAGTCCGGTGGCGCCGGAGGCCGCGTAGAGCGCGGCCGTGCGGCGCTGCTTGCGGGTCTGCTCGCGCAACTCCTCGCGCACGGCCTCCCGGGCCACCTGCGCCAGCTCGTCGACCAGATGCTTGTCCAGATGTTCCAGGTGATCCAAGCGGTTCATGTCCGCCGGGTACCCGTGCCCGCGCACGCGTAACGGCAGGTGCGCGCCCGGATCGGTGCGAAACGATCTCTCTCCCGGCCAGGTCGCAACTAGGCTCGTCGGCATGGTGATTCTGGGAGCCACGCTGCGTATCTGCGTCGACGACCTGGAGGCTTCGGTCCCCTTCTACGAGAGACTGACGGGCGCCCGCGCGCTCCGTTTCGAGCGCGGCGGTGTCTCGGTGGCCGCGGTCGGCTTCTTCCTGCTGATGAGCGGGCCCGAGTCCGAGCTGGAGATCCTGCGCAAGGTGGCGGCGACGATCGCGGTGGAGGACGTGGAGGAGGCCCACCGGGTGCTGAGCGACCTCGGCGCCCGTATCGTCGCCGGCCCGGTGCCTACCCCGGTCGGCCGCAACCTCATCGCCGTGCATCCGGACGGTTCGGTGTACGAGTACGTGGACCGGCGTCAGGGGGAATGACGCACTCCAGCCTCGTAAAGGCGTCGAAATCGCAGGGAAACACTGTGGCGGGACTCTTCCGTGCAACCGCACTGCCCCGGGCCTCGGGCAGGTGACGCGAGCTCGCGGAAGAGGGAAGGTTCATGACGGACATCGTCGACAGGCAGACGCCACCGGACACCACGAGCCGGACGTACAACGGCTGGACGCGGAACGACACGCTCGAGGACTACTCGCTGCGCTACGCGCCGAAGTCCTTCCGCCGCTGGACGCCGTACGTGGTGGCCACCACGGCCCTGGGCGGCATCGCCTACCTCGCGGACTTCGCCATCGGGGGGTCGATCGCGATCTCCAACGGGTTCTCCAGCGCCATGGTGGCGATCCTGGCGGCGGCGGTGGTCATCTTCCTCACCGGCATCCCTGTCTCGTACTACTCGGCGAAGTACTCCATCGACATGGACCTGCTGACCCGGGGCGCCGGCTTCGGCTATCTGGGGTCGACCCTGACCTCGGTCATCTACGCCAGCTTCACCTTCATCTTCTTCGCGCTCGAAGGCTCGATCATGGCGCAGGCCCTGGAGCTCGGCCTGCACATACCGCTCGCGATCGGCTACGTCATCTGCTCCCTGATCATCCTGCCGCTGGTGATCTACGGCATGACCGCACTGTCGAAGATGCAGGTGTGGACCCAGCCGATCTGGCTGGTGCTGATGGTCGCGCCGTTCGTGTCCATCGCGATCCAGGAGCCGGGGAAGTTCTCGGAGTTCACCCACTTCGCGGGCAACTCGCCCACCGGGTCGAGCATCAGCATGCTGGGAGTGGGCGCGGGCGCCGGCGTGGCGCTGTCGCTGATCGCGCAGATCGGTGAGCAGGTCGACTACCTGCGCTTCATGCCGGACAAGACGCCCGAGAACGCCAGGCAGTGGTGGGGCGCGGTGCTGTCCGCCGGTCCGGGCTGGGTGGTGCTGGGCGCGGCGAAGCAGATCGGCGGGGCGTTCCTGGCCTTCTACATCGCCGGCAGTGTGGGGCTCGCGAAGGCGAACGAGCCCATCCAGCAGTACGTGCACGGGTTCGGGACCTTCGCGGCGCCGGTCGCCCTGGGGCTGGCGACGTTCTTCGTGATCCTCTCCCAAATCAAGATCAACTCGACGAACGCGTACTCCGGTTCGCTGTCCTGGTCGAACTTCTTTTCGCGGCTGACGCACCGTCACCCGGGGCGCGTCGTCTACATCTTCCTCAACGTCGGTGTCGCGCTCGCGCTGATGGAAGGCGGCGTCTTCGGGTTCCTCAACACGGTGCTGGGCTTCTACTCGAACGTCGCCATCGCGTGGATCGGCGCGGTCGTGGCCGACCTGGTGATCAACAAGCCGCTGGGGCTCAGCCCGTCGTACATCGAGTTCAAGCGCGCGCACCTGTACAACTTCAACCCGGTCGGCTTCGGCTCGATGCTGATCGCCTCGGCGGTGTCCATCGCCGCCTACTTCGATGCGTTCGGTGCCTACGGCAAGGCGTACTCGCCGTTCATCGCCCTGTTCCTGGCCATGGTGCTCTCGCCGCTGTTCGCGGTGGCGACCAAGGGCAGGTACTACATCGCCCGCGTCGACGCCCTCGACGAGCCGCTGCTCGACGAGCGGGGGCTGCCCTCGGCGGCGACGCTGACCTGCTCGGTGTGCGCGGACACCTTCGAGCGCCCCGACATGGCGGGGTGCCCGTTCCACTCCGGCGCGGTCTGCTCGCTGTGCTGCAGCCTGGAGAAGGACTGCCACGACGCCTGCAAGAGCGGCAGGCGCAGCGGGCCGGTGAGCCTCGCGACGCCCACCGTA
Organism: Streptomyces sp. Ru72; assembly: GCF_002920635.1. Taxonomy (GTDB): domain Bacteria; phylum Actinomycetota; class Actinomycetes; order Streptomycetales; family Streptomycetaceae; genus Streptomyces. Next base: position 23,983 of record NZ_PQSR01000065.1, read on the forward strand.
CGGTCGGCGGACTGACGGCCGTACGGGGGCCATCACCGCTCAGGTCCCGCTCATGTGCGGACCATCTCGGCGGTGATGGCCCAGCGCTCGTGGTCCCGCCAGGCCCCGTCGACGAAGATCATGTCCGGTGAGAAGCCCTCCAGGCGGAAGCCACAGCGCCGGGCCAGGGCGATCGAGGCGGTGTTGCGGGGCTGCGCGTTGATCTCCAGCCGGTGCAGCCCCAGCGGCCCGAACGCGTACCGCACCACGACGTTCAGCGCCTCCGTCATCAGCCCGCGCCCGGCGGCGTGCGCGAAGGCACCGTAACCGAGCGCCCCGCTCTGGAAGCCGCCCCGGACGATGTTGTTGATGTTGATGTACCCGGCGATGGCCCCGGTCTCCTTCTCGCACACCAGGAAGCCCGCCCTCGTCGGGTCCTCGATCAGCCGCCCCGCGTAGGCGGCGTACTCCTCGGGGGTGGTCGGCGGGAACAGCCAGGGGTGGTGCAGCTCCCTGCTCTCCCGGGCCCGGGCGGTGAACTCGGCCGCGTCGCCGTGGGTGAAGGGGCGTATGCCCACGCGGGGGCCCTCGGCGAGGTATTCACGGGTGTCGGACACGGCGATACCGTACGTGATCCGCCGTCACCGGCGTCGGCTGACGAAAAGCGCGCCGCACAGTGCCCCGATCACCCCCGTACCGAGCAGCGCCAGCCACAGCGGCATCGTCACCAGCGGCACGAACAGCCGGATCCGGGTGCGCTGGGTGTTCTCGAAGACGAAGACCAGCACGAGCGCGGCCAGCACCAGGACGGCGACCCTGCGCGGCGTGAGGCCCTGCCGCCCCTGGTCCGTCCCGCCGCTCGTCGCGGCCCTGCGGGAGGTCTTCGGGCTCATGGACCCAGGATGGGCGGAACTGCCCGGCGCCGCCCGGCGGGTGGTCCGGACGGGTGACCGCGGAAGGGCGCACGGGAGACCGCTGGCCGCGGCGCACGGGAGGCCGGGGCGCACGGGTGGCCTCCGTCACGCCAGCGCCGGGACCTCCAGCGTGAGCGTCCCGTTGTCCGCGTCCAGTTCCGCGGCGACTCCGAGCGGCATCGTCGGGGCTCCCTCGCCGTGGCCGAACCCGAACCGCTCCACCACCGGTATCCCCAGCCCCCCGAGCCGGTCGGTGAAGACGTCGCGCAGCCGCTCGTACGGGCCGCACCCCTCCCAGGAGCCGAGCGCGATCCCGGTGACCCTCTCGAGCCGGCCCGACCGCAGGAGCTGGGTGAGGAGCCGGTCGACGCGGTACGCCTCCTCGCCGATGTCCTCGAGCAGCAGCAGCCCGCCCGTTTCCCGGGAGCGGGCGTACGGCGTGCCCAGCTCGGCCGCGATCAGGGCCAGGCACCCGCCGGAGGTGACGCCCCGGGCGCGGCCGGGCACGAGCGCGGTGCCGGAGGAGGTGATGGTCCGCACGGACTCCGGCTCGAAGAGGGTCGCCCGCAGGTGGTCCTGCGTCCGCGTGTTCTTGAGGAAGTCGGCGGCCGCCACCATCGGCCCGTGCAGCGTGACCAGGCCGAGGCGGGACGCGAACGCCTCGTGCAGCGCGGTGACGTCGCTGTAGCCGACCAGCACCTTGGGTCCGGCGGCGCGCAGCGCCTCCCAGTCGAGCAGGTCCATCATGCGCTGCACCCCGTACCCGCCGCGGGCGCACAGCACCGCAGACACCTCCGGATCGCACCAGGCGGCCTGGAAGTCGGCGGCGCGGTCGGCGTCCGTGCCCGCGAGGTAGGGGAAGTCGGGATGCCGGTCGAGCACGTGAGGGGCCACGACCGGGTCCAGGTCCCAGCCGCGCAGGATGTCGAGGCCGGCGGCGAGCCGCTCCTCGATCACGGGCCCGCTGGGCGCGACGACGGCCACGCGGGCGCCGGGGGCGAGTCTTGGCGGCCTGATCAGGTGGGTCACTCGGTGAGCTCCAGGGTGGGGATGCCGGGCGGGTTCAGCCCGAAGACCTGCGCGTACAGGGACAGTTCGGCCTCCAGGGCACGCACCATCGTCTCAGCCCGCCGGAAGCCGTGCCCCTCGCCCGCGAAGGCGAGGTAGGCGTGCGGGATCCGCCGCCCCTGGAGCCGGGCCAGGAACCGCTCGCACTGCGCGGGCGGGCAGATGGGGTCCTCGAGCCCCTGCAGCAGCAGGAAGGGGACGGTGATCCGGTCGGCGTGCTCGACGGGCGACCGCTCGGCGTACCGGCCGGGCACCTCGGCATACGGTCCGACCAGCGTCTCCAGGTACCGCGACTCGAAGTCGTGGGTCTCCCCGGAGCCCCAGCTCGCCAGGTCCAGGACCGGGTAGACGATGGTGCCGCAGGCGTACACGTCCGTCGACGTCAGGGAAGCGGCCGCCGTCCAGCCGCCGGCGCTGCCGCCGCGCACGGCGAGCCGGCTGCGGTCGGCGGTGCCCTCGTCGGCGAGGGCGAGCGCGACGGCCGCGCAGTCCTCGACGTCGACGACGCCCCACTGTCCGCGCAGCCGGTCGCGGTACGCGCGGCCGTAGCCGGTGGAGCCGCCGTAGTTCACCTCGGCTACGCCGATGCCGCGCGAGGTGAAGTAGGCGATCTCCAGATCGAGGACGAGGGGGGCGCGGCTCGTCGGGCCGCCGTGCGCCCAGACGACGTACGGCGGCGGCGCGCCGTCGAGCGCGACGCACTCGGGGTGGCGCGGCGGATGGATGTGCGCGTGGATCTCGCGGCCTCCGGGCCCGCTGAAGGTGCGGACCAGGGGCTCGGGGTAGTAGGCGGGGTCGACGGGATCCTCGTGCGCCGCGCCGATCACGCGGGCGTGGCCGGTGGCGGAGTCCAGTTCGACGACCTCGTACGCGCTGCGCGGGCCTGCACCGACGGCGACGACGCGGCTGCCGTGCACCGCGAGCGTGGCGGCGAACTCGGTCCAGGGTCCGGGCACGTCGACGACCTCGCCGCCGACCGGGTCGAGGATCCCGAGCCGGCCCGCTCCCCTGCCGTGCACCACTGCGACGGTGCCGTCGTCCAGAGGCGCGAACCACTGCAGTCCGACCTTCCACAGGGGCCCGCCGAACTCCTCCTCGCGGGGGCACAGCGGCGTGCCGTCCCGGTAGAGGTTCCACCAGCCGGTGCGGTCGCTCACGTACAGCAGGGATCCGTCGGGCGCCCATTCGGCCTGGGCGATGGACTCCTCGGGGCCGCCGGCGACCGTACGCGGCTCCGGGAGCGTCCCCTCGCCGGTGACCTCGGCGACGAGCAGCTCGGTGCCGTCCCACGGCATGCGCGGATGGTCCCAGGCGAGCCAGGCCGCGCGGCGCCCGTCCGGCGAGAGACGGGGTCCGGTGACGAACCGGTGGCGCGCGTCGGTGAGTTCGCGGACGGCGTCCCGGTCCTCGGCCGCCGAGCCGTCCAGCGGTACGGCGGCCGGCACCCGCCGCACGTCCGTGGGCGCGTCGCCGGTGAACTCCTCCAGCACACACCACACTTCACCACGTTCCAGGTGCAGCCGGGGGTCGACCCAGCGCAGTCCGCCGCCCACCGGCGACAGCGGGGTGAGCGGGCGCGGTCGGCTGCCCGGCGTCGCGGGCTCGTAGGCGTACAGCCGCTGGTCCGCGAAGTGCACGAACACCACGAGCGGCCCCTCGGGGCGCATCACTCCGGCCCAGGGCCGGCCGCCGTACTCCATGACCCGGCTGCGCACGTTCCACGGCGGGGGCAGGACCGACACCTCCCGGCCGTCCGCCGTGCGCCTGACCAGGGTGCGCCGGCCGCCCTCGGCGGGGCGGGGTTCGGTCCACCACGCCTCCTCGCCCACGAAGCCGACCGCCTCCGGCTGTCCGCCGTGCGCGGCGGCGAGGGCCGCGTCGACGGGCGAGGGCCATGCCCCGTACGGCAGGGTCCGCACCATCTCCCCCATCCCTCCTAGGCCGTGCGCAGAAAGCGGTCGAGGACGCGGACGCCGAAGTGCAGCGCCTCCACGGGCACGCGTTCGTCGACGCCGTGGAACATCGCCTGGTAGTCGTAGCCCTCGGGGAGCTTCAGCGGCGTGAACCCGTAGCCGGTGATGCCGAGGCGGGAGAACTGCTTGGCGTCCGTGCCGCCCGACATGCAGTACGGCACCACGTGTCCCTCGGGCGCGAACTCCTCGACGGCGGCCCGCATCCGCGCGAACGTCGGCGAGTCCACGGGCGCCTGGAGGGCGACCGTGCGGTGGTGGAACTCCCAGTCCACGTCCGGCCCGGTGAGTTCGTCCAGCGTCGCACGGAACTCGTCCTCGGTGCCGGGCAGGTAGCGTCCGTCGACGTGGGCGACGGCCTCGCCCGGGATCACGTTGATCTTGTAACCGGCGCTCAGCATGGTCGGGTTGGTGCTGTTGCGGACGGTCGCCTCGACGAGCGTGGCGGCCGGGCCGAGCTTCTTCAGCAGGCCGTCCACGTCGTCGAGGTCGGCCTCGAGCCCGTACAGGGCGGCGAGTTCGGTGAGCGCGGCGCGCACGGTGGGGGTGAGCCGGAGCGGCCATTCGTGGGCGCCGATGCGGGTCACCGCGGCGGCGAGCCGGGTCACCGCGTTGCTGTGGTTGACCTTGGAGCCGTGGCCCGCCCGGCCGCGCGCGGTCAGCTTCAGCCATCCGGTGCCGCGCTCACCGGCCGCGATCGGGTAGATCTGCCGTCCGTCGCCGTCGTGGAAGGTGAACGCCCCCGACTCGCTGACGCCTTCCGTGCATCCCTCGAAGAGGTCCGCGTGCCGGTCCGCGAGGAATCCGGAGCCGTCCTCGGCGCTGGCCTCCTCGTCGGCGGTGAAGGCGATGACGAGGTCGCGCCGGGGCCTGGTGCCCGAGCGCGCCCAGTGCCGTACGACGGCGAGGATCATCGCGTCCATGTTCTTCATGTCGACCGCGCCCCGGCCCCACACCACGCCGTCGCGCACCTCGCCGGAGAAAGGGGGCACGCTCCAGTCCGCGGCCTCGGCGGGCACCACGTCGAGATGGCCGTGGACGAGCAGGGCGTCGGCGGAGGGGTCGGTGCCCTCGAGGCGCGCGACGACGTTCGTCCGGCCCGGCGTGCGCTCCAGGAGCACCGGCTCCAGGCCGGCCTCGGCCAGGCGCTCGGCCGCGTACTCGGCGGCGGGCCGCTCCCGGCAGTCGCCGCCGCCGCGGTTGGTGGTGTCGATGCGGATGAGGTCGGACGTGAAGCGCACGACCTCGTCGAGTGCCTGCCGGTCAGCCATACTGTTCCTCCACCGCGGCCGAGACGATCGTGGTGACCGCCTTGAACGTCCGGATCCCCTCGTACATGGTCGCGCTCGTGTACGCCACCTTCCGCTCGCCGATGCGGTGCACCCCCGGCACGACGGTGGCGGCCATCGCCAGATGCTCGGCGTCGAACTCCAACGCGACGGTGAACGGCCCCGCAGCCACCGGCTCGTGACGCACCGCCAGCAAGGCGGCTTCCTTGGCCGCCGCGCGGATGTCGGCGGCGGTCCTGGCCGGGGTGCGGCAGACGGCCGCGTACCGCGACACATGGTCCTTCACCGCCACCTTCAGCGCCTCGGGTGCGTACCCGAGCGCGTCCTCACAGGCCACGTCGTCGCCGGTGACGAGGACGACGGGCACGCCGTACTCGGCGACGACGTGCGCGTTCAGCAGGCCCTCGCTGGCGCGGACGTCATTGAGCCAGACCCCCGTGACGGAGTTGGCGAGGTAGGTGTGCGCCAGCACCCCCTCCATACCGGCCCCCGCGTGGTAGCCGACGAACGCCACACCGTCCACGTCGCCGTGCTGCACGCCCTCCACCATGGACAGCGACTTGTGCCGCCCGGTGAGCATCTGCGCCCGCTCGTCCAACCGCTCGAGGAGCAGATTGCGCATGGTCCAGTGGGCTTCGTTGATCAGCACCTCGTCCGCACCGCCGTCGAGGAAGCCGAGCACGGCGGCGTTCACGTCGGAGGTGAACATCGCACGGCACCGCTCCCACTGCGGCGTCCCGGGCAACACGTCGGCCGGCCAGGTCACACCGGTGGCGCCCTCCATGTCGGCGCTGATGAGGATCTTCATGCTCCGTCACGTTACGCGTCGGGGAGGAAGCAGGCTACGAAGGCGAGACGGCCGACTCCGCCGTTCGGCACCTCGGGGAAGGGCGGCCGTCATGCGCGGACGGCCGCCCTCTGTCCGCTCGGCGTGTCGGACCATGGCCTCCCCCTGATCGGAGCGATCGGTCGGCTCTCACCACCACATGTCGTCAATGTGTGTTTCCGGTGCGATAGTTGTGAAGCGTCGGCCGGATGATCCGGCCGACGGGCTGACGATCCTGGGGGGACCAGTGACTTTCATTCGCCGTGCCGTCACAGCGGCCGCTGCTGCCGCCGCCGTGCTCGTGACGTCCGCGAGCTTCGCGTTGGCCACCGACGAGCAGCAGTCGTACATCGCTGCGGACGGCACGATTCAGGGATGCGTGAACTCGAGCGGCAACCTGCGCCTCGTCGAGGCGGGCTCCGCCTGCCGGCCCGACGAGCGGTCCGTCACCTGGGCGCAGAAGGGCGAGCAGGGCCCCGCCGGACCGAAGGGCGAGCAGGGACCCGCCGGACCGAAGGGGGACACCGGAACACAGGGGCCGGCGGGACCGGCCGGTCAGCAGGGAGACACCGGGCCGCAGGGCCCGGCCGGGCCGGCCGGACCCACAGGGCCGCAGGGACCCGCCGGATCCCCCGGTCTGGCGGGGGTGCACGTGGTCACCGTGAGGAAGGACGTCGGAGTCCTGGACATGGTCGACGTCGACGCCACCTGCCCGGACGGGGAGATCGCCACCGGGGGCGGCTGGTACCTGCCCAACGGCGCTGCCCAATCGTATGGTCCGGCGCTGCACTCCAACCCGATCCTCTCGGGCACCACGCCCGTCGGCTGGACCGCCGGGTTCACGAACGGCGGCTACGAGCCGCACCTCACGGCCTCCGTCTACGCGATCTGCGCCAAGACCGGCTGACGATCGGGTCAACGGCGCGTGACCGGTCCCCCGACCGGTCACGCGCCGACTTGACGATCCCGCGACGCCCGGCCGCTCAGCGGTAGAGCGCCGGACGCTCGATCAGCTCAACCTCCGTGCGCCGGCCCTCGGCCTGCGCGCGCACGCCCGCCTCGCAGACCGCCGCCGCCGCGTAGCCGTCCCACACGCTCGGACCGGTGACCTCGCCGCGCCGGGTGGCGTCGACCCAGGCCTGCACCTCGCGGTCGTAGGCCTCGGCGAAGCGCTCCACGAAGTCCGGGGCGATGGTGCCGCCCCAGCGGCCCGCCATGTTGGTGACCATGGCGTGCCCGTCCCCGATCCGGGCGGTGCCCGACTCGCAGACCACCTCGGCCTGCACCTGGTAGCCGAAGCCGCAGTTGACGAAGATCTCGACGTCGACCAGCGCGCCGCCGTCGGTCTCGAAGACGACGAACTGCGGGTCGGACAGCCCGTCGGGCGCGTTGCCCGACGGTGTCGGGCGCAGCACCGTCACCGCCGTGATCTCCTGGTCGAGCAGCCAGCGGGTCACGTCCATCTCGTGCACGACGGAGTCGTTGATGAGCATCGCCTCGGTGAAGCCGGGCGGGCTGCCCGCGTTGCGGTGCCGGTTGTGCAGCATCAGCGGCCGGCCCAGCTGACCGCTGTCCAGCAGCGCCTTGAGCTTGATGTACTCGGCGTCGTAACGCCGCATGAAGCCGACCTGGACGCGCCGGTGACCCAGCTTCTGCTCGGCGTCGAGGATCCGCAGCGCGGAGGCCGCATCCGGGGTGAGGGGCTTCTCGCACAGCACCGGCAGGTCGTGCTCGAAGGCGGTGAGCAGGGCGGCCTCGTGGGCGGGGCCGGGCGAGGCGATCAGAACGGCGTCGACGTCGGCGGCGGCCATCGCGGCGGCCGGTTCGGTGTAGGCGGTGCAGCCCTCGACGCCCGCGGCGACGGACTTGGCCCGCTCCGCGTCGACGTCCACGACGGCGGCCATCCGCGCCCCGCTGATCACCTCGTTGATGCGGCGCACATGGTCGGCGCCCATTCTGCCGGTCCCGATGACGGCGACTCCGAGCGTTCCACGCTGAGTCATGGTGTTGCTGGTCCCTTCGGGGGTCAGGCGCCGCAGGAGCGGAGGAACTTGCGGGTGCGGACGGCGATGGGCAGCGGCTTGTCCGGCTCGCAGGGGTACATGTCCTGCTCGACGATGGCGAACAGGTCGACGCCCAGGCCCTGCGCTGCGGCCAGGACCGGCTCCAGCGCGGGCACGCCGGCCGGCGGCTCGCACATCACGCCGCGCTGCACGGCGGGCCCGAACGGTACCCCGTTGCTGACGACGTCGGCGAGGATGTCCGGGTCGACCTGCTTGAGGTGCAGATAGCCGATGCGCTCGCCGTAGGTCTCGATCAGCTTCACGCTGTCGCCGCCGCAGTAGGCGTAGTGCCCGGTGTCCAGGCAGAGGTTGACGAGGTCGGAGTCCGTGGAGTCGAGGAAGCGCTCGACGTGCTCCTCGGTGTCGATGTGGGTGTCGGCGTGGGGGTGGACGACGATGTCGAGGCCGTAGGTCTCCTTGACCTCGTGGCCGAGCCGCTCCATGCCCTTGGTCAGGTGCGCCCACTGCTCGGAGGTCAGTTCCGAGGGCTCGAGGATCTCGGCGGTCTTGTCGTCCCGCCAGAAGGAGGGGATGACCACCAGGTGCTTCGCGTCCATGGCCTGGGTGAGGGCCGCGACCTGGCTGACGTGCTCCCAGGTGGACTCCCACACGGACGGTCCGCGGTGCAGGGAGGTGAAGACCGTGCCGGCCGACACCTTCAGGTTCCGCTTGTTCACCTCGTCGGTGAGCCGCGCCGGGTCGGTCGGCAGGTAGCCGTAGGGGCCGAGTTCGATCCAGGAGTAGCCGGCCTCGGCCACCTCGTCCAGGAAGCGTTCCCAGGGCACCTGCTGGGGGTCGTCGGGGAACCAGACGCCCCAGGAGTCCGGGGCGGAGCCCACCCGGATGCGGTCCAGGGAGGGGACAGTGGTCATGTCAGGAGTTCCCTTCGGGTGATGCCGCCACAGGTGCCTGGAGGTCCTCCGCTTCCGGGAGCCCCTCGACATCGACGCCGCTGACCTGCGCCAGCTCGTGCTTGAGCGCGGCCAGTTCGGCGCCACCGGCCATGTGGTTGGTGAGTTCCTCGAGGCTGACCTCGCTGCGCGAGGCGGAGAGTTCGAGGGTGCCCAGGCGCAGCACGCTGAAGTGATCGCCGACCATGTAGGCGTGGTGCGGGTTGTGGGTGATGAAGATGACGCCCAGGCCGCGGTCGCGGGCGGCTGCGACGTACTTCAGCACCACACCGGACTGCTTGACGCCGAGTGCGGCGGTGGGCTCGTCCAGGATGAGGACGCGGGCGCCGAAGTAGACGGCGCGGGCGATGGCGACGCACTGGCGCTGACCACCGGACAGGGTGCCGATGGGCTGCTCGAGGTCGTCCAGGACGATGCCCATGTTCCGCAGCTCCTCGTCCGCGGTCTTCTTCATACGGGCGATGTCGAGGCGGCGGAAGGGCCAGGGGCCCTTGGTCATCTCGGAGCCGAGGAAGAAGTTGCGCCACACCGGCATCAGCGGCACGGTCGCGAGGTCCTGGTAGACGGTGGCGATGCCCTTGTCGAGGGCGTCACGCGGGGTGGTGAACCTCACCGGCTCGCCGTCGACGAGGAACTCGCCCTCGGTGTGCTGGTGCAGCCCGGAGACGATCTTGATGAGGGTGGACTTGCCGGCGCCGTTGTCGCCGAGGACGCAGGTGACCCTGCCGGGGTGGACGGCGAGGTCGACGCCGTGCAGGGCCCGGATGTTGCCGTAAGCCTTGCCGGCGCCGCGCAGTTCCACGATGGGCGCCCGGTCCGCCGGGGTGGCCGTGCCGTTGTTCTGGTCGAGGTCAGCGGTCGTCATGGTGGTCACCTCCGGGTCGCGGACTTCTGGACCCACAGATTGATGAGCGTGGCGCCGAGGAGCATCACGCCGAGGAAGGCCTTGAACCAGTCCGGGTTCCAGCCGGCGTAGACGATGCCCTGGCTGACCATGCCGAACATGAAGGCACCGAAGACGGGACCGATCGCCGAACCGTAGCCGCCGGTGAGCAGGCAGCCGCCGATGACCGCCGCCGCGATGTAGATCAGCTCCTGGCCGACGCCCTCGCCGGACTGGACGGTGTTGAAGGCGAACAGCTGGTGCATGCCGACGAACCAGGCGCCGAAGCCGACCAGCATGAACAGCGAGATCTTGGTGAACTTCACCGGAACACCGACGGCCCGTGCGCTGTCCTTGTTACCGCCGACCGCGAAGATCCAGTTGCCGTACTTGGTGCGCAGCAGCACCCAGGTCGCCAGGGCCGCGAAGAGCAGCCACCACAGGACGGTGATCTTGAACTGGACGCCGCCGACGGTGAAGCTCGACGAGAAGACCGCCTTGGCCTGGTTGAAGCCGTCCATGTCGCTGATGTCGTCGGTCGCCACGTTGCCGGTGACGAGTTTGGTGACGGCCAGGTTGATGCCCTGCAGGCCGAGGAAGGTGCCGAGGGTGACCAGGAAGCTGGGCAGTCCGGTGCGCACCATCATCCAGCCGTTGAACGCGCCGATCGCGAGCGAGACCACGAGGGCGACGACAACGCCGACCCAGACGTTCATCGTGAGCTGGAAGCTGACCATGGCCGCGGTCAGCGCCGAGGTGATCACCGCGACACCGGCCGACAGGTCGAACTCGCCGCCGATCATCAGCAGGGCCACGGGCAGAGCCATGATCCCGATGGTGGACGACTGGTAGAGGACGGTGGCCATGGCGCTGCCCGAGCGGAACGTGGGGGCCATGGCGAAGAAGAAGACGAACACGGCGACGGCGCCGAGGAAGACGCCGACCTCCGGCCGGGCGAGCAGCCGCACCACGAGGGAGCGCTGAACGGTCCGGCCGTCGCGTTCCTTGGGGCCGGAGGCCGGCGGTGAGGACACCGCCGGCACAGCCTGCTGAGTCATGGGATCACCTCGTGCCCTTGGCGGCGAACGTCGCGATGGTGTCGACGTTGGACTTGTCGACGAAGGCCGGGCCGGTCAGCACCGGCTGCTCGCCGCCACCGCTGTAGTTGCCGTTGTTCTTGTAGAGCCACAGGGAGTCGATTGCCAGGTAGCCCTGCAGGTAGGGCTGCTGGTCGACGGCGAACTGGATGTCGCCCTTCTTGATGGCGTTGGTCAGGTCCTTGTTCAGGTCGAAGGTGGCGACCTTCGCCTTGCTGCCGGCGTCGGAGACCGACTGCACCGCGGTCAGTGCGTACGGCGCGCCCAGCGTGGCCACGTAGTCGATGGAGCTGTCCTGCTTGAGCTTGGCGCTGATCGTCGACTTCACGGACGGCATGTCGGTGCCGTTGACGTACAGGATCTGCGTCTTGCCGGTGAACGTCTTCTTCAGTCCGTCACAGCGCTGGGTGAGGCCGACGTTCCCCTGCTCCTGGATCACGCACACGGTGTTCTTGGCGCCCAGCTCGTTGAGCCGCTTGCCGAACGCCTCGCCCGCCACCGTCTCGTCCTGCCCGAAGAACTCCATCAGGCCCAGCTTCTTCCAGTCGCTCAGACCGGAGTTCAGGCCGACCACGGGTATCTTCGCCTGGGTGGCCTTGCTGATGACGTCCTTCATCGCGTCCGGCTTGGCGAGGGTGACGGCGATGCCGTCGACCTTCTGGTCGATCGCGTTCTGGACCAGGTTGGCCTGGTTGCCCGCGTTGGGGTCGCTGGAGTAGACGAGCTTGATGTTGTCCTTGGCCGCCGCCGCCTCGGCTCCCTTGCGGACGATGTCCCAGAAGGTGTCGCCCGGCGCCTGGTGTGTGACCAGCGCCACCGTCATCTGAGGAGTGCTGGCCTTGCCGGCGGAGACGTTGTTGCCCGCGTCCTCCGCCTTCTTTCCGCCGGAGCTGCTGGAGCAGCCGGCGACGAGCAGTGCGGAGGCGGCGGCCAGCGCGAGGACTGGGGCGACTCTGTGGGAGCGGCGAGGGTGAAACGTGCGGTCCATCTTTACCTGCACCTCACTGTGCGACCGGGGAAGGGGGGTTCGGTGCCGGACGGTACCCCGCTCGGGGCCCGGGCGGACGTCCGGGTCGTACGCCGGTTGAACCGGCGGTTTCGCTGGGACGGGATACAAACCCCTGTCGCACCCACCTGTCAATACTTTGTTAAGACATCATTTCAGGATCAGGTCCGAATGTAAGTACAAAGCCTTGACAGAGGCTCCTCGCGCGGCCTACACCTGTGATGCATCCGGGGCCGGATGCCCGCCTTCCCGGCGCCCGGTCGCCCGCATCCCCCGCATGAGGAGCGTCGCACATGCCTGAGCCTGCCGAACATTTCGATCTCATCACCATGGGCCGCATCGGGGTCGATCTCTACCCGCTGCAGACCGGTGTGCCGCTCCCCCAGGTCGAGACCTTCGGAAAGTTCCTCGGCGGCTCGGCGGCCAACGTGGCGGTGGCCGCGGCGCGTCTCGGCCGCGACACGGCGGTGATCACCCGGACCGGCAACGACCCCTTCGGCACCTATCTGCACCAGCAGCTGAAGGAGTTCGGCGTAGACGACCGGTTCGTCACGCCGGTGGACGCCTACCCGACCCCGATCACGTTCTGCGAGATCTTCCCGCCGGACGACTTCCCCCTGTACTTCTACCGGCGCCCCAAGGCCCCCGACCTGGAGATCCACACCGACGAGCTGGACTTCTTCGCCATCCGCTCGACCCGGATCTTCTGGATCACCGGCACCGGCCTGAGCGAGGAGCCCAGCCGCTCGGCCACGCTCGCCGCCCTCAAGGCCCGCGACAAGGCCGGCATCACGGTGTTCGACCTGGACTGGCGTCCCATGTTCTGGCAGGACCCCGAGACCGCACGCCCCTACTACCGCGAGGCGCTGAGCCACGCCACGGTGGCCGTCGGCAACCTCGACGAGTGCGAGATCGCCACCGGCGTACGCGAACCGCGGGCCTGCGCCGAGGCGCTGCTGGAGGCCGGTGTCCAGCTCGCGGTCGTCAAGCAGGGCCCCAAGGGCGTCCTCGCGGTGCACCGCGACGGGACGACCGCCGAGGTGCCGCCCGTGCCGGTGGAGGTCGTCAACGGACTCGGCGCGGGTGACGCCTTCGGCGGCTCCCTGTGCCACGGGCTGCTCGCCGGCTGGCCGCTGGAGAAGACCATGCGGTACGCCAACGCGGCCGGCGCGCTCGTCGCCTCCCGCCTCGCCTGCTCCTCCGCGATGCCGACCGAGTCGGAGGTCGCCGACCTCGTCGCCCGCGGCTGACCGCCGCCTCGAGGCCTCTCGCACGCGGCCCCAGGCCGCCACCCCTGAACGGAGCCAGTCTTGAGCATCAGCATCCCCGACCTCGCCACGGTGCGCGCCCAGCGCCCGGAGGCCATCGCCGAGGCCGCCGCCCGCCGTGTCCGCCGCCCGCTGATCGGCGACAGCGGCCGCCTCATGATCGTGGCCGCCGACCACCCGGCCCGCGGCGCCCTCGGCGTCGGCGACCAGCACCTGGCCATGGCCAATCGCGCCGACCTGCTGGAGCGCCTGTGCATCGCGCTGTCCCGGCCCGGCGTGGACGGGGTGCTGGCCACCGCGGACATCCTGGAGGACCTGCTGCTCCTCGGCGTCCTGGACGGCAAGGTCGTCATGGGCTCCATGAACCGCGGCGGTCTCGCCGGCGCGTCCTTCGAGATGGACGACCGCTTCACCGGACACCGCGCCGAGGACATCGAGCGCCTCCGCTTCGACGCGGGCAAGCTGCTGCTGCGCATCGACTACGACGACGCGGGCTCCCTGGCGACCCTGGAGTCCACCGCCAGAGCGGTGGACGACATGGCGGCGCGCCGGCTGCCGCTGTTCGTCGAACCGTTCATATCCCGCCGTATCGACGGCCGGGTGCGCAACGACCTCAGCGGCGAGGCCGTCACCCGGTCCATCGCCATCGCCTCCGGTCTCGGCGGCACCTCCGCCTACACCTGGCTGAAACTGCCCGTCACCGACGACATCGACGACATGGCCGAGGCGCTGGAGGCCTCCACGCTGCCCGCCGTGCTCCTCGGCGGCGAGGTCGGCAAGGACCAGGAGGGCGCCTACGAGAAGTGGCGCAAGGCGCTGCGTCTGCCCACCGTGCAGGGGATGGTCGTCGGACGGTCCCTGCTGTACCCCGCGGAGGGCAGTGTGGAGACCGCGGTGGACACCGCGGTCGGGCTGCTGTGACACCGCCCCGAGTCCTCGCCCGGACGCCACGACGCCACGAGCGTCCCGACGCCATGAACGTCCCGAACGCCACGAAGAAGGGCATCATGACCACCGCGCACCACCTCCCCGCGGGCAAGGCCGCAACCGGCGCCTACTCGGTCGACGTCACCCCCGAGTCGGCCGGCTGGGGCTACTCCAGCCTGAAGGTGCTCGAACTGCCGTCCGGCGGCTGGCACTCCTTCGACACCGGCGACAGCGAGTGGATCGTGCTCCCGCTGTCGGGCTCATGCACCGTCGCCGTCGGCGGTGACACGTTTCGGCTGCACGGCCGCGAGAGCGTGTTCAGCGGTGTCAGCGACTTCGCGTACGTGCCGCGCGACGCCCAGGTCTCGATCGCGTCCCGCGACGGCGGCCGCTTCGCGCTCACCGGCGCCCGCTGCGAGCGCAGGCTGCCCGCCCGTTACGCGCCCGCCTCGTCCGTCCCGGTCGAGCTGCGCGGCACCGGCAACTGCTCCCGCCAGGTCAACAACTTCGGCGCGGCGGGCGTGTTCGAGTGCGACAAGCTCATCGCCGTGGAGGTGATCACCCCGGGCGGCAACTGGTCGTCCTTCCCGCCGCACAAGCACGACGAGCACCGGCCCGGCGAGGAGTCGGAGCTGGAGGAGATCTACTACTTCGAGTTCGCCGCCCACGAGGGCACCCCCGGACTCGGCTACCAGCGGGTCTCCCCGTCCGGCCACAGCACCGGCACGGACGTGCTGGCCGAGGTGCGCGACGGTGACGTCGTGCTCATCCCGGACGGCTGGCACGGACCGTCCATGGCCGTGCCCGGCCACGACATGTACTACCTCAACGTCATGGCGGGCCCCGACCCCGACCGCGCCTGGCTGATCTGCGACCACCCCGACCACGCGTGGATCCGCGACACCTGGCCGGCCCAGCCGGTCGACCCCCGTCTCCCCCTCTACACGGCACCGGAGAAGCCCTGATGAGCAGCACTACCCGCCGTCTGACCGTCGCCCAGGCGCTGGTGCGGTTCCTGTCCGCGCAGTACACCGAGCGCGACGGCGTACGCCACCGCCTGATCGCCGGCACCTGGGGCATCTTCGGCCACGGCAACGTCGCCGGCATCGGCCAGGCGCTGCTCGAGGCCGGCGAGAGCGCCATGCCCTTCCACCAGGGCCGCAACGAACAGGCCATGGTGCACGCCGCCGTCGGCTACGCCCGCCAGCTCAACCGGCTCTCGGCACAGGCGGTCACCACCTCCATCGGCCCGGGCGCCACCAACCTGGTCACCGGGGCGGCCCTGGCCACGATCAACCGCCTGCCGGTGCTGCTGCTGCCCGGCGACTACTTCGCCACCCGCGCCGCCGACCCGCTGCTCCAGCAGCTGGAGCACCCGGTCGAGGCCGATGTGTCGGTCAACGACACGCTGCGCCCGGTCTCCCGCTACTTCGACCGGATCACCCGCCCCGAGATGCTCATCCCGTCCGCACTGAACGCCATGCGGGTCCTCGCCGACCCGGCGGAGACCGGCGCGGTCACCCTGGCCATGCCGCAGGACGTGCAGGCGGAGGCGTACGACTGGCCGGAGGAGTTCTTCGCCGAGCGCGTGTGGCACGTACGCCGTCCGGCCCCCGACCCGTTGGAGCTGGCGGAGGCGGTGCGCGCGATCCGCGAAGCCGAGCGCCCGCTGATCGTGGCGGGCGGCGGCGTCCACCACAGCGAGGCCGAGGAAGCCCTCAAGGCGCTGGTGGACGCGACCGGCATCCCGGTCGCCTCCACCCAGGCCGGCAAGGGCTCGCTGCGCCACGACCACCCCGCCGACCTCGGCGGAATCGGCCACACCGGCACGGCGGTCTGCGACGACATCGCCCGCACCGCCGATCTGGTCATCGGCGTCGGCACCCGCTACAGCGACTTCACCACCGCGTCGAACACGCTGTTCCAGAACCCCGGCGTGCGGTTCGTCAACCTCAACGTCACGGCCTTCGACGCCCACAAGCTCGCGGCGCTGACGCTGGTCGCGGACGCCCGGGCGGGCCTCACGGCACTCGCCGAGGGCCTGGCCGGCCATCGGGTGAGCGAGGCGTACGAGGCCGAGTACCGCGCGGGCAAGGAGCGCTGGGAGCAGGTCGTCCAGTCCGCCTACCGCGCGGACGACGAGAGCTCCGTGCCGACCCAGACGCAGGTCCTCGGCGCCCTGGACGCGGTCGTGGGCGACGACGACGTGGTGATCAACGCGGCCGGCTCGCTCCCCGGCGACCTGCACAAGCTGTGGCGGGCCCGCTCGCCGCGCCAGTACCACCTGGAGTACGGCTACTCCTGCATGGGCTACGAGATCCCGGCCGGCATCGGCGTCCAGCAGGCCGCTCCCGGCACGGCGGTGTGGTCGCTGGTCGGCGACGGCACCTACCTGATGATGCCGACGGAGATCGTCACCGCGGTCCAGGAGGGCCTGCCGGTCAACCTGGTCCTGATCCAGAACCACGGCTACGCCTCCATCGGCGGCCTGTCGGAGGAGACCGGCGGCGAGCGGTTCGGCACCGCCTACCGCTACCGGGCCGCCGACGGCACCTTCACCGGGGCCCCGCTCCCGGTGGACCTCGCCGCCAACGCCGCCAGCCTCGGCATGGACGTGCTGCGCGCCAAGACCGTACGGGAACTGCGCGACGCGCTCGCCGCGGCCCGCGCCTCCGACCGGCCGACCTGCGTCTACGTCGAGACCGACCCGACGCCCACCGCTCCGCCCGCCGAGGCCTGGTGGGACGTGCCCGTCGCCGAGGTCGCCACCCGCGAGTCCGCCGTGTCCGCCCGTGAGCGCTACGACCGGCACGCCGCCGACCGCCGACGCCACCTCTGACTTGCCCCGCTGAACGAAAGGTCCCCTCCCGCACCATGAAGACCATCAACCACTGGATCGGCGGCAAGCCCGTCGAGGGCACCTCGGGCCGCTTCGGCCCGGTCTACAACCCGGCCACCGGCGCCCAGGAGAAGCAGATCGCGTTGGCCACGGTCGACGAGGTCGACGCCGCGGTCGCCACGGCCAAGGCCGCGTTCGAGAGCTGGGGACAGAGCTCGCTCGCCAAGCGCACGGCGGTCCTGTTCAAGTTCCGCGAGCTGCTGGACGCGCACCGCGACGAGATCGCCGAGTTGATCACCGCGGAGCACGGCAAGGTCCACTCCGACGCGCTCGGCGAGGTCGCGCGCGGCATGGAGATCGTGGAGCTGGCCTGCGGCATCTCCGAGAAGCTCAAGGGTGAGCTGTCCACCCAGGTCTCCACCCGGGTCGACGTCGCCTCGATCCGCCAGCCGCTCGGCGTCGTCGCCGGCATCACGCCGTTCAACTTCCCGGCGATGGTCCCGATGTGGATGTTCCCGATCGCCATCGCGACCGGCAACACCTTCGTGCTCAAGCCCAGCGAGAAGGACCCCTCGGCCTCCTTCCGCCTCGCCGAGCTGCTCGCCGAGGCGGGCCTGCCGGACGGCGTGTTCAACATCGTCCAGGGCGACAAGGTGGCCGTCGACCGGCTCCTGGAGCACCCGGACGTCGCGGCGGTCTCCTTCGTCGGCTCCACGCCGATCGCCAAGTACATCCATCTCAAGGCGGTCGAGCACGACAAGCGCGTGCAGGCCCTCGGCGGCGCCAAGAACCACATGCTGGTCCTGCCGGACGCGGACCTGGACTTCGCCGCCGACCAGGCGATCAACGCGGCCTACGGCTCGGCGGGCGAGCGCTGCATGGCCGTGTCCGTGGTCGTGGCGGTGGGCGACACCGGTGACGAGCTGGTGGCGAAGATCGCCGAGCGCGCGAAGAACCTCCGCATCGGCCCCGGCAACGACCCGGCCTCGGAGATGGGGCCGCTGATCACGCGCGAGCACCGCGACAAGGTGGCGTCGTACGTGGCGAGCGCGGCGGAGCAGGGCGCCGAGGTCGTGGTCGACGGTACGGGCTACTCGGTCGACGGTCATGAGGACGGCTTCTTCATCGGCGTGTCGCTGCTGGACAAGGTGCCGGTGACGGCTGACGCGTACAAGGACGAGATCTTCGGCCCCGTCCTGTGCGTGGTGCGCGCCGACACCTACGACGACGCCATCAAGCTGATCAACAGCTCCCGCTGGGGCAACGGCACCGCGATCTTCACCCGGGACGGCGGCGCGGCCCGTCGCTTCCAGCTGGAGGTCCAGGCGGGCATGGTCGGCGTCAACGTGCCGATCCCGGTGCCCGTCGGCTACCACTCCTTCGGTGGCTGGAAGGACTCGCTCTTCGGTGACCTGCACATCTACGGCAACGACGGCGTCGCCTTCTACACCCAGGGCAAGGTGATCACCACGCGCTGGCCGGACCCGGCCGACGGCGGCATCAACCTCGGGTTCCCCAGCAACTCCTGATGAGAGCGGCGGCCGGTGCGGGAGCGGGCGTGTGGCCTCCCGCACCGGCCGCACTTTCCCCGATTGTCAGGACAAGATGATGACAAGTGTTCCGGTCAACCGGTCGGCGGCATATTCTCCCGCTGTGACCACTTCCGCACCCGACGCCCTCGACTTCGCCCTCGACCGCAGCAGCCCGGTCCCCCTCTACTACCAGCTGGCGCAACAGCTGGAGGCGGCGATCGAGCACGGGGCGCTGGGCCCGGGCAGCCTGCTGGGCAACGAGATCGAGCTCGCCGGACGGCTCGGCCTGTCCCGGCCCACGGTGCGCCAGGCCATCCAGTCGCTGGTCGACAAGGGCCTGCTGGTCCGCCGCCGGGGCGTGGGCACGCAGGTGGTGCACAGCCAGGTCAAGCGCCCCCTGGAGCTGAGCAGTCTCTACGACGACCTGGAGTCCGCGGGACAGAAGCCGGCGACCCAGGTGCTGCGCAACGAGGTGGTGCGGGCTTCCGCCGAGGTCGCCGCCGCGCTCGGGATCGCCGAGGGCGGCGAGGTGCACCGCCTGGAGCGCCTGCGCCTCGCCCACGGAGAGCCGATGGCGTTCCTGTCCAACTACGTGCCGACCGGACTGCTGGACCTCGACACCGAACGGCTCCAGGCCACGGGCCTGTACCGGATGCTGCGGAGCGTCGGCGTCACCCTGCACAGCGCCCGGCAGACCGTCGGCGCCCGCTGCGCCACCGCCGAGGAGGCCGAGCGGCTCGGCGAGCCGGAGGGCGCGGCCCTGCTGACCATGCAGCGCACGGCGTACGACGACACCGGTCGCGCCGTCGAGTACGGCACCCACATCTACCGCGCCTCGCGCTACTCCTTCGACTTCCAGCTGCTGGTGCGGCCCTGACCGGCCGGGCTCACGCCAGGTCCACCCAGCCGCGCCGCTCGGCCGAGCGGCTCATGGCGTCCAGGGCTGCGGCGCTGCGCACGGCGTCCTCCAGGGTCGGGCCGTGGGCGGTGCCCTCCGCGACGGAGCGCAGGAAGTGGTACGCCTCGATGACCTTGAGGTCGTCGTAGCCCATGCCGTTGGCCGAGCCGGGCTGGAAGGCGCCGTACTCACCGTGCCCGGGGCCGACGTAGAGGGTGCTGACGGGCTGGTCCTGGTAGGCCGTACCGCGGCTGACGCCGAGTTCGCCCATGCGGCGGAAGTCCCAGAAGAGGGCGCCCTTGGTGCCGTGGACCTCGAAGCCGTAGTTGTTCTGTTCGCCGACCGAGACCCGGCTCGCCTCCAGCACGCCGCGGGCGCCGGAGGCGAAGCGCAGCAGGCAGCTGACGTAGTCCTCGTTCTCCACGGGGCCCGGCTCGCCGCCGGTCGCTCGGGTGTGACCGGCGGTGGCGCCGGTGGGACGGGCGCGTTCGGGGATGAAGACGGCCGTGTCGGCGGCCAGCGACTCGATCTCGCCGAGCAGGAAGCGGGCCAGGTCCACGCCGTGCGAGGCGAGGTCGCCGAGGACTCCGCTGCCGCCGCGCTCCCGCTCGTAGCGCCAGGTCAGGGCGCCCTCGGGGTGGGCGGCGTAGTCGCTGAAGAGGCGGATGCGGACGTGGGTCACGGTGCCGATCTCACCGTCGGCGATCAGTTCACGGGCGGTGGCGACGGCGGGCGCGCCCCGGTAATTGAAGCCGACCGTGCCCTGGACACCTGCCTTGGCGACGGCGCCCGCCACCGCGCGGGCGTCCTCGGCGGTCAGGCCGACCGGCTTCTCGATCCAGATGTGCTTGCCCGCCTCGGCCATGGCGACGCCGATCTCGCGGTGCAGGAAGTTCGGGGCGGCGATGCTCACCGCCCGCACCCGTGGATCGGCGGCGATCTCACGCCAGTCCCGGACGGCGGTCGCGAAGCCGTACCGAGCGGCGGCCTCCTCCGCCCGGCCTGGAACCTCGTCGGCGACGGCGACCAGTTCGGGGCGCAGGCGCAGCTGCGGGAAGTGGTGCGGCAGGCGGACATACGCCTGGGTGTGCACCCGCCCCATCCAGCCGAATCCGACGACGGCGACGCCGAGCGTACTCACCATGACTGCCCCTCTTTGGACCGTTCCAGAACGTGCGCGGCCCACACTGGAGGGCATACACCTCCTTGTCAATCCCTTTGACAAGCGCGTCCACCGTATGGAACGGTCCAGACATGAGACCGCCGACGATCCGCGATGTGGCCGAACGGGCCGGAGTGTCGAAGTCGCTGGTCTCCCTGGTGCTGCGCGGTTCCGACCAGGTGCGCCCCGAGAAGCGGCGGGCGGTGCTGGCCGCCGTCGAGGAGCTGGGGTACCGGCCCAACGCCGCCGCGCGCAGCCTGAGCGAGCGCCGCACCCGCACGGTCGGCGTCCTGCTCAACGACATGCGCAACCCCTGGTTCGTGGAGCTGCTCGACGGCCTGAACTCCCGGCTGCACGACGCCGGTCTGCGGATGCTGCTGGCCGACGGCCACCTCAACCGGCGCCTCGGCGAGGACCTGACCCGCACCTTCACGGACCTGCGGGTCGACGGGCTGATCGCGGTGGGGACCCTGCCGCCCTCCGAGGCACTGCGCCAGGCCGCCGCCCGGGTCCCCACCGTCGTCGCCGGGGCGCGCGAGCCGG
>NZ_PQSR01000066.1 GCF_002920635.1 Streptomyces sp. Ru72
GGACACCCGAAGTATCTCCTGTAATCGACGGATGCCATGCTGACCCCCAATCGGCCGAAGAGGAGAAGGACTTCGTCGTCATGGCTCAGACGCGCAGCACGGGAAAGCACAACGGAACCGACCGCTCCCCGGCCGCCGGTCTCGTCGGCAGGGCCTTCGGCCGCCTCGGGCGCTGGGGCGGTCTGGTCTTCCTGCTCGCCGGCCTCGCCCTGAGCGGGTGGGGAGCGTACGAGGGGGCGTACCTGGCGGGTTGGGCCGGCACGCACGGCACGCTGACCGTGAAGCAGTGCGAGATGAGCTACCCGAACAACGCCTCGCGAAGCAGCCACAAGAACCGCCGCCCCGTCCGCTGCGAGGGCACCTTCGTGTCGGACGACGGCAAGAGCAAGGACACGGCCGCGGCGGTGCAGGTCAGGCATCGGTACGCGGAGGGAGCCGAGCTGGCGGTGCAGCAGACGGACACGCCGACGACGGTCACCTCGGGGAACGGCGACTACGTCCAGGGCGGAATGGACCGCGCCTGGCGCTTCTTCGGGGCCTTCTTCGGCGGGTGGGTACTCACCGGCCTCGGCGTCTTCTGCCTGGCCACGGGTTACGCGCCGTTCGGCCCGAGCCGCGTCTCGTACGACGAGGCATGGGAGGCGGCGGGGCGGGGAGCGACGCGTCCGGTCCTCATCGGGATGATCGGCGTGGGGATCGTGGGTGCCGGGGTGTCCTTCCTGGTCAGCTACTTCGTCTGAGCCGTGCCGGTGGGGGCGACTGACACGCTGTGCTTCACCGAGGTCCGGCCCTTCGTGCGCCCCGCCTCCGGCCGCCGTCCGCAGGAGCGGGGGCGGGCGGCGGCGCGGCGGGCGGTTCGCCGATGCGCGACGTGACATCGCCAACACCCTCCAGCAAGCCGGTCACGGCTCAGCGGCCATCGTCCAGGTCGACTGGCCCGGCGGAGGCGGCCACGCCTTCGACGCCGTCAACCACCACGGCCACGTCCTCGCGCGGCGAGCACCTGGAGAGGGTTCGGCAGCAGGCCGTGGATGCGCGCAACGCCGACATGCACCGCTTCCGTGGGGAACTTGCCAGAGTCTGGACGTCAGCGCTCGCCGCGAGCGCTGACGTACCCTGATCGGCCGGGTCTGATCGGAGTGATGCACCGTGTTTGCCGGGGAAGTGGATCAGCAGATCGTGAGCTGGTTGGCCGACCCGCCGAAACACGCGCCCAAGCTCACAGTGCGCGGCTCGCCGGGGGTGGGCAAAACGGCTCTCCTGGCCGGGCTGCACGAGGAGTTGCCCGGCTCGTTGTTCCTGGACTGCCGTGGCTTGAAGGCCGATCAGGTGCTCGGGCGACTCCTTGCGCACTTCGGTCTCCAAGCCAGGCATCACCCCCTGGGTGACCCGCTGAAGGACACGCTGGCGGGTCTTCGCAAGGGCGGGATCCTGTTTCTTGCCAATGTGCAGTGGGCGGGCACCCTGTATTCCTCGACCGAGTCGGACCTCATCGACCGTGTCGCCGGGGAGTTCAGCAGTATGAGCCGTGGCCATGTACTTCCCGTCCTGGAGTTCGACGAGCCGAGTGATCCTGCACGGCCAGAACGCCCCGACGAGGTCCTGCTGGAGGGAGAGTTCGAAGGCCCGGCCCCCGCAGCGCTTCTCGCCGAGCATCCCGCCCTCCGTGCCCTTGCGGCAGCCGAGCTGCGTGAAGTCCCCTTGTCCGCTTGGCAGTTCATGGACACGGCGTTGGGTGGACAGCACACCGAGGACACCCTGCGTCACATTGTGGAGCAGCGACCGAATGCCCTCCACTTGGCGGTGGGTGCCGACGGTTCCCCTATCGTGCGACTGGCGTCGGACGCACTCAAGCGTCTGCTCCGCAGGGCCGAGCCGATCACGGACGTGGAGCAACTGGCCATCACCGAGGCCCTCCTCTCCGCGGTGTCCCCAACGACCGCGGGCACAGCCGACGTGCGGATCGCCACGTACGCCGGCCGCGCGCTCGCCGTCCATGCCGCGCTTTCCGGCATGCTGCCCCAGCTCATCGAGGAGCAGCCCGTCCTGGCGGCCGTGGCCGATCGCGTCTCGCTGCAGCAAGCGGTCGAGCTGGCGTGGCCCGGAGGCCCTCCGGTGGGGGGTGTCGCCGCAGACGCCCACTATCTGGAACGGGACGGTGTCACCCCCGACTCGCAGAGTGAGTGGCTGGCCTGGCTGCACTGGGCAGCCGTGAACCGCGGCCGCCGTGACTGGGCCGAGCAGCTCGAGTGCGCAAGCCCAGTGCCGCTGGCATGGCGCACCGCATGGTCGAAGTGGCGTCCCTACGGTGTGCTGGGAGCGCTGCCGGACCTACCCGGACCAACGCGTGGGGTGGACTTCGGCATCTATGCGGGCATCCCCGTCGCAGCAAGCGAGCACAGCGGCGTCTTCAGCCAGGAGGAACTCGAGGAGCCCTTGGCTGACGGCCTCGACGATTGGGGGGACGACCAGGTGCGGGAACGCATCTGGCGGTTGTCCGATGGTGAGAAGTTGCTTCAGCCCAGGGTGGTCCACCAGTTCATCGGTGACGAAGGAGATGTGGAACGGACCGTGGGCAGCGCGCTCGAGAGCAGGCGATACGCCGGTTCGTCCGGGGCGGGCCGTCCTGACTGGCCAGGGCTGCTGGTTCCCCGTAGCGGAGCCGAAGTTGCGGACGACGGGCGCTGGGTGGCGTACGGGCCGAGGGGCCTGTACGCCTTCGATGTCCTGCACCCCGAGGAACTGACGGCAGGGCCTGGGGTGTGGCAGCGGTCGCTCGTCCCGTCAGCCCGTTCCACGGCCCCGTGGCCCATGCCCCGCCCCGTTGCCGAACAAGGCGAAGAGCTCAACAGATGGTTCGCCGACACTTTCGGCGACCGCGCCCTGCGCCGTGTACCCGTCGCCGACCTACCGGCTGCGCTGACCGAGCCACAGGCACGCGCGATCATCTCCGAAGTCGGCTTTCCCGCCCTCGGTGGCGGAACCGCACCGGCCTTCCTGACCACCGTGACGCTCGACCAAACGGGTCTCGAACCCGTCGGACTTCCGCATTCGAGCGGCGTTGCCTACCTCCTGGGACACTGGCTCACCGAATCCGTGGCCCTGGAGGGCCGGACAGGTCGCATCCTGCTCGTCTCCGCCGCCGGACCGGAAATCCTCGGCAGCAGCCTGCCCCAGTTCATGACGCTCATCGGCCTGTACCGCATGCTCGTCCTGAGCGACTTCCCGTTCCGGAGCGACGAAGGACGGGATGCCCGCCGCAGTGTGAAGGCCTGGGCGGGAGAGGTCGATCCCGAGGCCGCAGCCTCGTCGAGTTGGCAGGGAGCACTCGACGGACATCTGGACGGCCTTTGATCGGCCTGACGCAGGAAGTCGGCTTCGCAGCAAGAGGTTCGGTGAGTCCACCATGGAGTACTTCGACATCCGAAGGCCGGAGGACGGGCAGGGATGACCATGCGCGTGACACGTCACGATGTGCCTGCCGACCGTGTGTTCAGCGTGCAAGCACTCGCTGACGACACCGAAGCCCGGGTCCGGAAGCTCGAGACCATGCCCAGCACGTTCAACACCGGTATGAACAGGGCGCTGGCGAACGCCAAGAACCACTGCGCGCTGGATCCCCGCGCCGCACGCATCGAGACCTGGGAGGCATGGGTCGCGGCGATGCAGATCGGCTCCGCCCTGTTCCGGGCCGCCACCTCATCGGAACCCACGGTGGAGTGCCTGATCTCAGGCCGGCTGCGCACGATCCCCTCCACAGGCCCGCATCCGCCGGCCAACGCGGGCAACTGGCTCACCGCCTTCTACTTGGCGCTCGTCTGCCGCGATCGCCGACGACTCACAGAGCTGAGCAACGTCCCGATCTCACTGCTGCGCGAATCCGGGGCGGTGTACGACGAGTACGTCTACGACTGGGTCGACACCCTCCAGACGTACTGGAAGCAGGGTCCCGCTCTCGGCGACAAGCTGGTGGCCGCCATCAAGGGAACGAAACCCGAGGCCCTGCGGGCCGCCGACCGCAGTCTGATGCTGCGTGTCCTGTATCCCCCGCTCAACCTGTTCTACCGGTTCGTCCGAGGCGCCGGGGAGCGCTTCCATGTGGAACTGGTCAAGGCCCTGGAATCGCACAAGGAGTACTGGACGGAAGAGGAGTCGAGGGCTGCACAGGTGAGTGGTCTCGTCGCACTGGGTCCGCTGGCCATGGCCTGCCTCGCCTACGACGGCGGCATCGCCATCGAGGTGGAGTCGGACTACATCCCCAAGTACTTGCTGGAACGCGGCCGTGTCGGTGACTTCCCCGCCTCGTCGAACGGCAGACCAGCTCCGTCGCGCTAGCCCCTCAGTACCCTTCACGCGGCTCGCTCCGGCTCCGACGGCCACCTCCTGATCTCCCTGATAACTTGCTGCTTCTGCCAGTTGACTACATGGGGGAATCATGAGCCAGCCGCCGTTCCAACCACCACCGCAGCCACCACAGCCACCGCAGAACCCCTCCAACCCGTACGCCCAGCCCGCCCCGCCGCCGCCACAGCAGCAGCTGGGATTCGGGCCGCCGCCGGTTCCGGGGCAGCAACCGATGCGGGCCGGGTTGCCACCCGTTGCGGGCCAGGCTCCGGTGTACGGCGGGCCACCGCCCGTCCCAGGCCTGCCGCCGGTGCAACCCCCATACCCGGCGCAGCCCGGACCGCCGTTCCAAACACCGCCCTTCAGCCGGCAACCGAGTGCAAGCGGCAATCCGGTCGGCGCGGTCCTCCTCGCATTCTTCGTCTCGGTCGTCGTCTCGCTGCTCTACAGCGGTCTCATCCTGGCAACGTACAAGCATCAGTCGCTCACCACGGCCAACACCCTCTACCTGGCCCATGCGCTGCTGAACGGCGCGATTGTCGGCTCCCTCGTCGGCCTGGTGGCTCACCGGAGCAACGGCGCCCGGATCGGTGGGGCCGTCATCGCCGCGCTCGGCGCCTTCTTCGGCTACGTCAACGCCATCCCGCTGGTCTTCGCCTGGGAGCGGTCGCCCGTGGCCCTCATGGACCTGCTGGAGGTCGAGCCCTTCTTCCCGGCCAAGGCCTGGTGGACCAGCGAAGCCCACGGCGGAGTCGACTGGTTCTCCCCGCTCGGCCTCGTGGTCGCCGCGGCCGCCGCTTGGGGCCTTGCCTACGCCGTCGGCAACAGGCGCCGTCAGACGTGACTCGTCGTCGGGCGCCGGTCCGGGCCCGGCCCGGGGCCCGGTTCGCCGGTGTCCTCGCGGCTGAGGTTGCCGGGCGGCACGGTCTGCCGGGCTTGCACCTCGAGGAAATGGCCGGTGGCCTGGCGGGCCACCGGCCATTCGGTGTTCTCAGACGCCTTCGGCCGGGGTCTCGGCGGAAGCGTTGCCCGGGGTGGCGGCGGGGGCCGCCATGCGGGGGCGTAGCAGCCATGCGACAGCGAAGCCGACGGCGGCGAGGGCGACGCCGCCCAGCAGGACACTGTGCAGGCCGTTGACGACGGACGAGCGGAAGGCGGACAGGGCGTCGGCGGGGAGGTGGGTCAGGGCCTGGGGGTCGAGGTGCTGACTGGAGGCGGACAGCGCGTGGCCTGCCTTGGTGCCGAGCCGCTGGGTGAGAGTGTCCTCGGCCGAGGCCGCGTAGACGGAGCCGAGCAGGGCCAGACCCAGGGAACCCCCGATGGCCCGGAAGAGGTTGAGCAGGCCGCTGGCCACCCCGATGTCACGACGGTCCCCACTGCCGAAGGTGATGACCAGGGTGCTCTGGAGGGTCATACCGATCCCGAAGCCGGCTACAAGGCCGAGGCCGGCGGCGAGTGTCGTCGTCGTCACGGTGTCCAAGAGGGTGAGCAGGCCCAGCCCGACGGCGGCCGTGCCGGTGCCGGTGAGCGCCAGCACCCGGACCCGGCCGCTGCGCAGCACCAGCCGGGCGGCGAGCAGCTGCGCGGCGATCATCCCGCCCATGAAGGGCAACAGCAACAGGCCGCTGACGGTCGGGGAGGCTCCACGGACGCTCTGCATGTAGAGCGGCAGGTGGACCATGACGCCCAGCATTGCGGCGGCCACCAGGAGGCCCAGAACCTGGGCGAGGTTGAAGTCTCGGGAGCGGAAGAGCCGGGGCGGCAGGATCGGTTCGGCGGCGCGGCGCTCGACCCGGACCAGGGCCGCCAGGGCCACCGCCGCGACGAGGGCCAGGCCGGCGATCTGCCAGGAGCCCCAGGCGTACCGGGTGCCGGCCCACCCCGCGAGCAGGGTCATCGCGACCACGGCGACGGTGAGCAGCCCCACTCCCAGACCGTCGATGCGCTGCTTGGCGCTTCGGGCAGCGGCGGGGATGCCGATGGCGGCGGCGGCCAGTGCCACGGCGCCGACCGGGACGTTGAGGTAGAAGGCCCAGCGCCAGCTGGCGTGCTGGGTGAGGATGCCGCCGAGCAGCGGTCCTCCGACGAGGGCGATGGGGATGACCGCACCGATGACCGACTGTACCTTGACCCGGTCGGCCGGGTCCGGGATCAGGTCGCCGATGAGGGCGAAGGCACCGACCATCAGCCCGCCCGCGCCCAGCCCCTGGACCACGCGGAAGGCGATGAGCTGCGTCATGTCCTGGGCCAGACCCGCCGCCATGGAGCCGATGAGGAACAGCGAGATCGCACCGATGAAGGTGCGGCGGCGGCCGTAGAGGTCGCCGAACTTGCCCCACAACGGAGTGGTGACGGCGGTGGCGAGCCCGTAGGCCGTCACCACCCACGGCAACAGGCTGAGCCCCCCTAGTTCGCCGACCATCGTAGGCAGGGCCGTGCCCACGATCACCTGGTCCAGGACGCCGAGCACCATGCCCAGCAGCAGCGACAGCACGCCGAAGGCGGTTCGGCGGCGGACCGCCGCCCCGGGCGTGCTCCCAGCCGGCCCCGCACGTCGCGAACCGGCGTGGTCACGCACCGCCGGGGAGTCCTCTTCCGTCTCCATGGCTTCTCCTTAATTTCCAGACGAGGGGTGCCGGTGATCCGCCCACTATCTTCGTACACCGCACTAAGATGACTCCAGAGTGCCATCTTAGTACGGTGTACGCAAGTGCCGTTTCGGCCTGCGGAGCCGCTGTTACGCGGCCGGGGGTTCCTGCGGGTCCGGGTAGCGGCCGAGGACCACCACAGCGTTGTTGCCCGCGAACGCCAAGCCGTTGTTCTGCACCACCCGCAACTGGGCCGGCACCGACTGGTTCGGCACGCAGTCGATCTCGCACTCGGGGTCCGTCTCGCGGTGGTTGATGGTCGGTGGAATGAACCCCTCGGTGAGCGCCACCGAGCAGGCCACCGCCGCCAGCGCGCTGGCCGCTCCCATCGTGTGGCCGAGCATCGACTTCAGCGAGACGGTCCGCGGCGGAGCGCCGTCGTAGACCTCACGGATCGCGCGCGACTCGGTCACGTCGTTGGTCCGGGTGCCGGTGCCGTGCGCGGAGATGAGGTCGACCTCCTCCGGGCGCACGCCCGCGTCGTCCAGCGCGCCGCGCATGCAACGGGCGATGCTCGACTGCTCGGGCTGCACCGGGTGGTGGGCGTCGCAGCTCAGCCCGTACCCCAGCACCTCGGCGTAGATCCGTGCGCCGCGAGCCAGCGCCGACTCCAGCCGCTCCAGCACCAGTACCCCGGCGCCCTCGCCGGTGAGGATGCCCTGCCGGTCCTTGTCGAAGGGGCGGCAGAAGTCCGGAGCGATCGTTCCCAGCCGGTAGAAGGCCGCGAAGGACTTCTGGCACATGGCGTCCGCACCGCCGCACAGCGCGATGTCCGCGTCCCCGACCCGGATGGCGTCCAGGCCCATGCCGATCGCGTAGTTGCCGGCCGAGCACGCTGTGGCGAGCGTGACGGCCTCGCTGTCGCTGAGCTCGAACTCCCAGGCGACGGCGGCGGAGAGGCGGCCCGCGCCGACCCGGGCGGCCGTCTGTGGATTCCACGACTGCGGCCCGTCGGCCACCCACTCGGCGGCCAGCCGGTCCAGGTCCTGCGACTCCCCGTCCGTGGTGCCCACGGTGACCTGGACGCGGGCCGCCCGCAGCTGCTCGTCCGTCAGGCCCGCATCGGCGACGGCCATCCGTGCGGCGGCCACCGAGAACTGGGCCGTCCGGCCCAGTTCCTCCTCCTGCCAGCGGCGCAGCCAGGGGCCGGGCTCGAAGTCCCGCACCTCGCAGCCGTTGGCGTGGTCGAAGCCGGAGGTGTCGAACGCCGAGATCGGTGAGACGCCGTTGCGCCCGGCCCGCAGTCCCTCGGTGAACTCCGGGACCCCCACGCCGATACTGGAGAACACTCCCAGACCCGTCACTACCACCCGGTCCCGGTCGGGCAGCTGCCCGGCCGGCGCCGTCACGTCAGTCATGTCGTATCTCTCTTCCTCGGTCCCGCCCGCAGGCGTCTCTCATTGGTCCAGGTCACGTAGTACGGCGAGGTGGCCGGTGCGCGTGTCCGGGTCCGCGGCGCACAGCGCCACCACCGGGTACTGTTCCCGCCACGCCTCCGACTCCCTCGCCAGCAGCCGCCACACGGCGGTGCACGAGCTGTCCGGAGGGGGGGTGCGGACGTCCGTCCGTTGTGCCGGGGCCGCCTCCGGGTCCGTTCCCGGACCGAGGACGAGCAGCAGCCGGCCCTTCTCGGGCACCAGGGCCGCACACGCGTCGGCGAGTCGGTCCAGTGGGACGGAGCGGGTCTCGGCCACGCCGTAACCGGGCTGCCCGTCCAGGCGGAGCAGGACGCCGGACGCGGCGGACACCCCCTCGGCGCCCGCGCACTCCACGAGGGCCAGCACCGACGAGGAGCCCCGGCCGGTCCGGGCGCACGCCTCGGCCACCCGCAGCGCGGCGAACGGCCCGCCGGTGCCCTGGACGGTGAGCGCGAAGCTGTGCGCCGCCCCACCGGTGCGCAGGTTCAGATGGGAGGCGGTGGTCTTGTGGCCCTGGGTGTCCGGGGCGGCATAGACGAGTACCACCAGATCCGGGCCGGGCCCGGCGGCCGGTTCCGGCTCGGCCGCCCGTTCCAGCAGCCGGTCGACGATGTCCGCGTGGTGCAGCGGCGGCCGGTCCAAGCCGGGCGGCCCGGCCGCGTACTCCACGGCACTGTGCAGGCGCAGGCTCATCGGCTGACCGCCCCGTGCTCGAGGCGGGGGGTGGCGACCATCGCGGAGAAGGTCATTCCCACGCCTATGGCCACGAACATGACGGGCCGGTCCGGCTCCAACTGCTTCTCCTCCCGCAGACTCACGTAGTTGGCGAGTACGTCGGCGGCCAGGCAGTGGCTGTACCGGGGGATGTTGCCGAGGAAGAACCTGCTGCGCAGTTCCTCGTCCGGCACGGCGTCCTGCCAGAACACGAGGTTGGGATTGGAGGGGATGAACCACTGGATGTCGGCGAGCGTGTGGCCGGCCCGCCGCGCCGCCTCCTCCATCACCTCCGCCAGCACCCGGGGCCGCAGTTCGGCGGAGGCACGCAAGGTCTCAGGGGAGGAGAGCATGCCGTCGGAGAACTGCCCGAGGGTGCGGGTGGCGAAGGAGCGCACGGGCACGCCCGGCCCGTCCCACGCCACGAGCGCCGCGGCGGTCCCGTCCGCGACGATGCAGGTGTTCATGATGAGCTTGGCCTGCCGTGTGCGCGGCTTGTCCCCGACGAGGACGAGGGCGCGCGCGGACGGGTCCGGCTCGGTCTGCAGCAGCGCGCCCGCGACGTCCACTGCGGACATCGACACCGCACAGTTCTGCTGCGTGAGGGCGAAGGCCGTGGCGTGCTCCAGGCCCAGCCGCCGGGCCAGCACCCGGACGATGTCGGGCGCCATGTGACCGGCGCCGTGCAGAGCGTGACCGAGGATCAGATGGCGCACGTCGGCGCGCGGGGTGTCGCCGAGAGCCCGCGCGGCGGACTGCACGAGCTGTTCCACCAGGTCCACGGACGGGTCGTAGTGCATGCGGTCGAGCCCGAAGTGGCGACGGAACATGTGCGTCTGCTCCGGGGTGATGCCCAGCTCGGCCGCACGGTCCTCGACCGTGACCGTGCGTTCGGGGAGATGGGACTCCACTGCTTCCAGGGTGATCAACTGCGGCCTTTCTCGGGTGGTACGCCGCCCGGCCCGGCCCGCCGTGGCACACGGGCTGGGGGCGCGGGTACGGCGCCGGGGATCTGCTCGGCCAGTCGTCCGGTACGGCGCACAGACCGTTCGTCAGTCGTCCGGGACGGCTCGCAGACCCGTCCCGGGTGCACCGGGAGCTCTCAGTGGTGGCGCAGCAGAAGAGCGGCGACGGTTCCGCCCTCGTCCGTGGTGGTGACCAGTGAGAGCCGGCCGGCCGACCGGTCGTCCTCCTCCGCCCGGCTGAGGACCGCGGCGAGCTGGAACGCGGCGGAGGTGGCGTGGCCCTCTCCGACCAGGTGGGCGACGGGCACCGCGGTGCCGCCGGCCGCGACCAGCTCCTCGGCCAGTTCCTGTTCCGCGTCGCCGGGGGCACCGGCGGCGCCGGACGGGCTGACGGCCCACACCTCGTCCGGTTTGGCGTCCGCGTCGGACAACAGCCGTTCGACGCAGCGCCGTACGGCCGCCTGCCAGTCACCGCCGCTGCACGTCATGGCCTTGGCGCCGACCAGTGAGGTCCCCGTGGGGGGCGTGTCGGGGTCCGCGGCGGCCAGGGCGAACATCGCGCAGCCCTCACCGAGGAGCAGCTCGTCGGGATCGCCCTCCGCGGTGTGCCTGGCCAGCCACGCCCGGGCGGTCGAGTACTCCTCGGCCGCGCCGCACAGCACCATGCCGGCCCGTCCCGTCAGCAGCAGCCGCCGGGCGTAGTTGAGGGCGAGCACCCCGGCGGAGCGTCCCGCCGCCAGCGTGGCGTTCGGCCCCTTCAACTGGTGCCAGATGGCGACCTGGCCGGCGGCCCCGTTCATCACCCCGTACGGGATGAGACCCGACTCGACGAGGTAGGGGCGCCTGCCGGTCAGGGAGCCGCGGGTGAAGTCGAGGGTGCTCTGCACGCTGCCACCGGTGGTGCCGAGCACCATGCCGGTGTCCTCCGGGGTGAGCTGCGTGCGGTCGAGGCCCGCCAGCAGGTCTCCGACGGTGCTGACGGCGAGTCCGGTCACCCGGTTCATCATCCGGGTGCCCTTCTTGCCCAGCACGGCGCGGACGTCGAAGTCCGGGACCAGGCAGGCGGGACCGGGCGGGACCTGCCACCGCTCGTGGTCGAGCGGGGCGGCGGTGACACGTCCCTTACGCAGCCCGTCGGCGAAGGCCCGGCGGCCGGTGCCGAACGGCGAGGTCGCGGACCAGCCGACGATGTCCAGCCGCGCGCGCGGCGTGCGGACGCCGGTCATCGAGCGGCTTCCGCGACAACCTCGTACACACCGGCGAGGTTCACCATTCGCGGCAGGTCGGCCTGCTCGATGGTGACGCCGAGGTTGAGCTCCAGCGAGGAAAGGATCTCGATCAGGCGCATGGAGTCGGCGTCGTGCTCCTCGACGAACCGGCTCGTCTCGCTGATTTCGTCCTCCTCCAGCTCGAGAATGTCACAGATGATCTCCTTGATCTGCTGCTTGTCATCCGCCTTGATCGCAGTCATGAGACCGCCTCCGCTTGTCCGTGGGATCGCGCCCCGTGATCAGTCAACGGAGCATTGCTCAACAGCTTCGCCAGCGAGCACACAAAGAACAAGCAGCTGCTTTCTAGGTTTTCATTAGATTCCCGGAAATCCCTTCGGAATGCGGGAACCCGGCAGTGGCGGAAGCACGGGCTTTCCGGGCCGCAATGCAGAAAATGCCGTGGACACCGCCGGAGAGGCGGTGACCACGGCCTGCGGTCCGTACCGGAGAGGGCCCGGCTACCCGGCGCGCCGGGCGGCACCGGCGGCCTCCCGCTCGCTCAGGCGCTCGGGGCGGCGCGCCACGTTCAGGCGGAAGCCGATTCCTCTGACCGTCTCGATGAGTGCGGGGGTGCCCAGCTTCCGCCGGAGCCCGACCATGTGCACACCGAGGGTCCGGGTGTCGCCGGCCCCGTCGTGGCCCCACACCTCGCGCATGATGTCCTCACGGTCGAAGACCCGCCCGGCGTCCGAGGCCAGAAGCGCGAGGATGTCGAACTCCTTCCGGGTCAGCGCCACTTCCTCCCCGTGGACCGTGACCCTCCGGTTCCGCGGGGCGATCTGCACCTCGCCCAGGTCGTGGACCTGGTCGGGCTGTGCGCCGGCCTGCTTCCAGGGCTGCCAGGAGGTGTCGACGCGCCGGACCACCGCTTCCAGGCGGGCGGTCAGCTCACGGACGCTGCACGAGCGGTGGACATGGTCGTCGGCTCCCAGCTTGAAGCTCAGCACCCGGTCGAACACGTCGTCGTGCGCGTCTGCCACGATGAGCGGCACCGGTGAGGCGGAACGTATCGCCCGGCACACCTCGAAGCCGTCGGCGCCCGAGAGATGGAGATCGAGCAGGACGCCGTCCACCTCGGCCAGACGGGCCAGGGCCAGGTCGGGCCTGTGCTCGACCTCGACCTGGTGACCGCCGTTCTCCAAGCCCGATGCCAGTTCGGCGGAAAATTCAAAGTCGTTCGTCAGTATCAGGACCAGCACGTGGACTCACTCCCGACCGGATTCCAGGACCGTGCGATTTCGGCAAGGACACGGCAAGGGAGCGGCCCGGAACCAGAATTCATCACGGGAAATTCCACGCACGGCGCGCATCGATAAGTCGCCAACACTCACCACCCCCCGTCGCGACCCTCAGAACGTTAGAACACCCCTCGCGCAGGATCAAGAATCTGACGTTCCCATATAGTGCACGTAACATGGCCTTGTCGAATTGTGCATCGACCTTTATCCGGTGTGGGCCGGGTCACCGGTCGGAGCGGTGCCGGGGTAGCGTGTGCGCGAGTGCCCGTCGAGGCGGCGAAGAACAGGGAGAGCGGTGGCCGACGAGGAGTACGCGAGCATCTGGATGCGCCCCGAGGCCCCGCTCCGGCGGGGGCCGGGCCCGCGCCGGGGCCTGAGCCGGGCCGACATCGTGGCCGCCGCCGTCCGGATCGCCGACGAGGAGGGCCTGGAGCGCATGTCGATGCGCCGCATCGCCGCCGAGCTCGGCACCGGGGTGATGACGCTCTACCACTACGTCCCGAACCGCGACGACCTCGTGGAGCTGATGGTCGACCACGTCGCCGGCGAGGTGGAGCTGCCGGAGGAGCCTTCCTCCGACTGGCGGGCGGACCTGACGCTCACGGCCCATCAGCGGCGCGCGCTCTGGCTGCGGCACCCCTGGCTGGCCACCCGCACCCCCGGGCACCCCATCTGGGGGCCCAACACCCTGCGCCAGCAGGAGTTCGTCCTCGGCACGCTCGCGCGCTTCGGGTTGTCCGTCGACGAACTCCTCAGCGTGGTGGGTCTGTTCAGCGGATACGTCGAGGGCTTCATCCGCAACGAGGTCGGCTGGGCGGAGGAGGCGCGGCGCACCAAGGTGGACATGCAGGAGTGGATCCGACAGTCCGAGCCGTACGCACGTCACCTGACGGAGAGCGGGAAGTACCCGATGTTCGCCCGGATTCTGGCGGAGACGGACACCCTGCGCCTGGAGGCGGACACCCGCTTCCGGTTCGGGCTCGACCGGGTGCTGGACAGCATCGCCGCCGTCGTGGGGCGGTGACCGGAGTCGGCGAAATCCGGTTAGTGAAAGCTTAGAGCGGCGCGCATTGTCCGGATCCGAACGCTCTGCCTACCGTTTTCGACCATGGACATCCATGACACGGAACGGACGCCGGTGCGGCTGTGCGGCGGGCCCGGGTGCGCCGCACAGCCGCACCCCACCGCCCCCGGCAGCCGGCTCTGCGCGGCCTGCGAGCGGCGGTTCTTCACGGACCTGGAGCGGCTGCCGGGTCTCTACCACTCCTGCGAGTCGGCGCTGCTCGGCAGCCGCCACAGCACGGTTGCGCCGCAGGGCCGGAGCACCAACGGCCCGCTGCCGGGGATGCCGTTCAACGCCCGGGCCGCCGACGTACGGGCGTCGATCCTGTCAGTGCTCGGGTCCTGGAGCGGGCTGGTGGCCCAGGAGCGCGGCATCACCCCGCCGCACCGGACGGTGACGGCGCTCGCACTGTTCCTCCGTCAGCACGCCTCCTGGCTGGCGGCGCACGAGACGGCGGCCGAGGTGACGGGTGAGGTGGGCCGCCTGGTCGGTGCCGCACGCCGGGTCGTGGAGCCGGACCCCAGCCGCCGTATGGAGGTGGGAACCTGCGCCGAGTCCGGCTGTACGGGCAGCCTGGTCGCCCATGTCCGCACCGGCGGCGCGGCCCTGTCCGAGATCGTGTGCAGCGCCGATTCCGCACACCGCTGGCCGGCGGCGGAATGGACGCGCCTCGGGCGCCACCTCGGCCGGACCGGCGTGGCGGGCGGTGCCCGGCAGGCCGCGCAGTGGCTCAGCGCCGCCGAGGTCGCCCGGCTGCGAGACGTCCCCCCTGGTACCGTGTACCGGCTCGCCAGCGAACACCGGTGGCGCCGGGACAAGCGCGCCGGCCGCACGTACTACTGGGCCCAGGACGTCGAGGACTCGTTCCGCACCACCCGCAGAACAGCCCGCACGGGATGACCTCGGCCGACAGGCCCCGCATTCGTTGCTTCGCACCCTCGGGGTTTCCATGCAGACGCCTCCGCTCGCGCCGAAGACGGCACGTCTCACCATCGGCGAACTCGCCGCACGCAGCGGCGTGCCCGTCTCCGCGCTCCGCTTCTACGAGCGCCGCGGCCTCCTGGCCAGCGAGCGCACCGCCGGCAACCAGCGCCGCTACGCCAGGGACGCGCTGCGCCGGGTCACCTTCATACGGATGTCGCAGCAGCTGGGCATCCCGCTGTCGGAGATCCAGGAGGTGCTCGGCCTGCTACCGGAGGGACGGACTCCCACGGAGGAGGACTGGGCGCGGATATCGCACTGCTGGCACGACGACCTCAGCGCCCGTATCCGACGGCTGGAGGACCTGCGCGACCGGCTCGCGGAGTGCATCGGCTGCGGCTGCATGTCCTTGGGCAGCTGCGCCCTGGCCAATCCCGGTGACGCCCTGAGCCAGGAGGGCCCGGGGGCCCGTCGGCTCGCCGGTCCGTGATCCGTCAGACCGTGTAGGGGGTCTTGGCACGCGCCTCCTGGAGAGCCTGGCCCCACCACTGCAGCCGGTCGATCATCAGCTTGGCCGCGGTGTTGCAGCCCTCCGGTTCGGTGGGCTCGCCCTCGGCGTCGAACTGGGACCACACGTTGTGGAAGCTGACCGTGTCCCGGACGGTGATCGCGTGCACCTCGGAGAAGACCGGGCGCAGGTGCTCGACGGCGCGCAGGCCGCCGGCCATGCCGCCGTAGGAGACGAAACCGACGGGCTTGGCGTGCCACTCGACGTTGTGCCAGTCGATGATGTTCTTCACCGAGGCGGGATAGCTGTGGTTGTACTCGGGGGTGACGACCGCGAAGGCGTCGGCCGCGCGCAGGCGTTCGCGCACCGCCTCGGCGGCGGCGGCGACGTCGGCCTCCGGCTGGGCGCCCCACGCGGGCAGAGCCGTGGGCAGGCCGACCTCCTTGAGGTCGATCAGGTCCGGCTCGGCTCCGGTGTGCTCCCGCACCCGCTCGGCGAACCACTTCGCGACGACAGGCCCGAACCGTCCGTCCCGGTCGCTTCCCAGGATGACAGCGATACGCAGCGGCTTGTCGGACATGGGTACCCCCAAGAACTCGATGGCGCCGACCGGTTGATCGACTCGGTGACGACGCTAGGAGCTGAACCAAGGTTCAGGTCAAGGCGCGATCAGCGGTGCGGTCCGCCGCGCGTCGGCGGTCCACCCACCCGGCGGCCACCGCAGCCAGCAACGAGGCGATGCCGCCCAGGAGCAGTCCGGAGCGGGCGCCGAGGTGTCCGACGAGGGTGCCGACGAGCAGTGACCCGAGCGGGGTGGTGCCCTGGAACACCAGGGTGTAGACAGCCATCACCCTGCCGCGGTAGACGGGAGCGGTGCCGAGCTGGATCCGGTGGTTGGCCGCCTGTGCGAAGAAGACCGACGCGAAGCCGGTGAAGAACAGCAGCACCGCGGCGCTGGTCGGGGTGGCCGCGAGACCGACCAGGGTCTGCAGCACCCCGAACGCGGCCGCGGCCGTGATGACGAGGGCGAACGAGGGCCGGCCGCGGCGCAGTGCGGTGGCGAGGGCCGCGGCCAGCGAGCCGGCCGCGAGCGCCGCGGTCAGCAGCCCGAAGGCTGCGGCATCGGCGTGGAAGACCGTCTTGGCGAGCAGCGGCAGCGTGAGCTGGAAGGTGAACCCCAGCATGCCGACCACGCCGACGAGCACGATCGGCAGTACGAGGTCCCGCCGCGCCGCCAGGTGCCGTATCCCGTCCCGCACCAGAGCGCGCTCTGGCCGGCGGCCGGCCCGGTGCAGTTCGCCGGGGCGCATCATCCGCAGCGCCACCACGGTCGCCAGATAGCTCGCCGCGTTGAGCAGCATCACCCAGCCGGTGCCGAACCAGTGGATGAGCAGGCCGGCCGACGCCGGTCCCACGACCCGCGCCGAGTTGAAGTACGCGGCGCTCAGCGCGGACGCGTTCGGCAGCAGCCGGGCACCGACCAGCTCACTGACGAACGCCATCCTGGCCGGTACCTCGAATGCGTTGACCACCCCGAGGCCGAGCGCGAACAGGCACACCTGCCACAGCCGTGCCCGGCCGGTCAGGACCAGGGCCGCGAGCAGCACGGCGAGAACGGCCGAGACGAGGTTCGCGGCCGTCAGCAGCAGGCGCTTGTCATACCGGTCGGCGACCC
Organism: Streptomyces sp. Ru72; assembly: GCF_002920635.1. Taxonomy (GTDB): domain Bacteria; phylum Actinomycetota; class Actinomycetes; order Streptomycetales; family Streptomycetaceae; genus Streptomyces. The sequence goes on from NZ_PQSR01000066.1 coordinate 16,766, forward strand.
CTCCGGCGTGCAGGGTGAGCAGCAGCAGCGGGGTGAACTGAAGTCCCGTCACCAGGCCAAGGGCCGTGCCCGAGTCGCCGGTGAGGGAGAGCACCAGCCAGTCCTGGGCGACGACCATCATCCAGGTGCCGGCGACGGACACGATCTGTCCGGTGGCGAAGAGCCGGAAGTTGCGGACCGTCAGGGACCGGAAGACGCCGGCGAAGGCGCGCCTCGCCGGCGTCTTCCCGTCGTCCGGCGGCCCGGTCCGTTCCCCGTCGCCGGGCGGCCCGGTCCGCTGCGGTTCAGTCGATGCCACGGAAGATGCACTGGTCAGGGGTCTCCCCTTCCTCACCGGCGAGCAGTGCGGGCCGGCGGGTGTCGGGCTCTGCAGGGGCGCGCTCTTCGTCCACGAGGACGTAGGAACTCACGTCTGCCTTCCTTTCACGAGTGGTCGGGCCCGGACGGGGGTCCGTGGTCCACGGGAGAGGGGTGTCCGGCGGGGGTCCTGCGGTTCACCGCCGGGCGGTGCGGCGTCCCTGGCGAGGAGGCACTCCTCCAGGAATCCGAGGGCCCGCAGGTGGTAGGTGCGTGCCGCCCAGCCGAGGCTGATGTTGTGCCCGGCGTCCGGCTGGAGGTCGATGTTCACCTTCGGTGCGCCCAGCGGCTTCCTGAGGGCGTCGAGGGCCTCCTCGTCGAACCGCCACCATCGTTCGTGCTCGGCGAAGGTGAAGCGGACCGGCACCCGGACCCGCGCGGCGATGTCGGGGTACAGCTCCGGCCACAGCGGTCCCTCGCTCGCCTCCCTCAGCGGTACGGGCCTGACGAGAGCGCCGCTGAGCCGGAAGGCGTCCGGCGGATACAGCCGCAGGGCGCCCCAGTGCCTGCGCCAGTCGCCGTGTCCGTCCGGGCCGGGCAGCTGGTGCCGGTCCACGGCGAGGCGGCTGCCGAGGCCGGAGATGTCGAGGCCGAGCAGTGCGCCGTCGTCCCGGGCCGCGGCGGCCAGCGCCAGCTTGCCGCCGTTGGAGTGGGCGAGCAGGAAGAAGGGCGCCGCCGTGTCGCGGCGGGCGGCGAAGTCGGCCAGGGCGGCATGCAGGGTGGCCGCCTGGTCGTGCACGGTCTGACCTTCGGGCAGGTGGGGTGCCGACAGGCCGTAGCCGGGGCGGTCCACCGCCAGCACGGTGTATCCGAGCTGGGCTCCGAGTGCCAGCAACGAGAGCCCGGGGCGGGCCTGGCTGTCGAAGTAGCCCGCACTCATTCCGCCGCCGTGAACGGCGACCACGGTCGCGCGGGGCTGGGTCCCTCGCGGCTCGGCCAGCAGCGCGGAGATCGGGACGCCCGCCGCGTCGAGGACGATGTCATGAACCTCCGGAGCACCGGAGTCCAGCGAGTCGGCCATGGGTCAGCGACCCCTGCGCCGGGAGCCGCGGGCGGTGGCAAGCCCCCAGGAGATACGCCGGCCCAGCAGGGTGCGCAGAGGCGGTACAGCGGGGTGGCACTGCTCGGTGGCCGGCCGGGCGGCGACGGGGACGGTCAGCGGCATGGTGTTCTTCCTGTCTCGGAGAGAGTCACGGGACCGTGAAATACGCTAAATCGCCGTGAGATTTGCCTGGAATATGTATATGTGTTGGTTAACACCCTTCTGGAAGGTGATGTCCGCTGAATAGCGTCACAACATGACCATGACCATGACCTCGCTTCCCGAGCGCGTCGGCCGACGCTGCCAGGACGCCCTCAATTCCCTGCACTCGACCGTCTACTTCGCCCCCGACCTGGAGGTTCAGCTGGCCGACCACAGCATCGACGATCCGATGGCCGTCTATCTCGCGGGCCGTTCCGCCGCGCTGGGCCCGGTGGGTTCCGGCGTGGTCACGGCCGCGTTCTACGGCTTCAAGCACGAGCTGATCGCCCGGCACATCCCGCGTGTGTGGGCCCAGGTCTCCCCCGGCGCCGTGCTGGAGATGCGGCTGCGCGCGGCCGATGCCACGCTCCGCCGCCATCTGGGGGAAGCCGTCACCGGGCCTGAGATGGCCGAGGCCGCCGAGCTGGCCCTGCGGGCCGCCCGCGCAGGCGACCGGGCCGGCCGTCCGCTGTACTCCGCCCACGCCGACCAGCCGGTGCCGGAGGAGCCGCATCTGGTGCTGTGGTACGCCGCCACACTGCTGCGCGAGCACCGCGGCGACTGCCACATCGCGGCGCTGCAGAACGCCGAACTCGGTGGCCTCGACGCCCTGGTCTCCCACTCGGCGAGCAGCAGCGGCATGCCGAAGGAGATCGTCATGAGCAAGCGGGGCTGGACGGAAGAGGACTGGGCCGGTGCCCAGGACCGGCTGCGGGCCCGCGGCCTGATGGACGCCGAAGGCCACCTGACCACGGCGGGGGTGGAGCTGCGCGAGGACATCGAGGCCGAGACGGACCGGCTGGACCGGGCTCCGTACGAGACCCTGGGGCTTGCGGACGTGACCCGGCTGACCGAGCTGGTAGGCGCTTTCGCCGCCACGGCCGCGGCGACGGGCGCCTTCCCCGCGGAGCTGCTCCAGATCTTCGCCCGACGCTGACGACCCGCGGGCGTCGGCTGTGGCAGCCCGTGCTCCCACAGCCGACGCCCGCGCCGGGTGCCGGCCGACCGGGAAGCCGGAGACGGCTCACATGACCGGCTTGCCGTCCGGGCCGGGTCCCGACGCCCAGGTGAGGTGGAATCCCCACTCCCGGAACCGCCAGCCTGCCGTCGTGCGCACGGCCTCGCCGGTGTAGTGGCCGCCGATGTCGAAGAGCGGCGCCCCACCGTCGTGGTGCACATGGGTCGCGATCAGGTGGAACCTCACGTGCGCCCGGTCTCCGTCGAGGCGGATGACATGGTTCGCACTCAGGTGCAGGGTCCTGTCGAACTTCTGCTTGGCCGCGTGGTGGAACTCCGCCACGCCCGGGATCCCCTCGTGGGTACCGATGGGGAAATGGAGCCGCACGTCCTCGGTGAAGAGGGTGCGGGGCCAGGACTCGTCGAAACCGTTCTCGTCCTGGGTGTCCAGCAGAACCACATAGCGGTCGATCAGCTCGCTGATCGCCGCACGGTCGGTGAGCTCGCGGACCTGGTGGCGCAGCGCCGCGAGGTCACCAGCCACTTCCTCCTGCAGCCCCGCTTCCGACCCTTCCTCGGTCAAAATCACGTTGCGTCCCTCACTCACTCGGCGTCGATGGCGTTCTGTCGGGCTGTCCTTCTCCGCGGACACCCTCGGGTCAGTGGGTGCGGGACGCGCGCCAGCTGCGCGGGGTGCGGTGGCCGGACGCGTGCTCGGGTCGGCGCCAGCGGGCCCGCACCGGAGACGCCTCGTCCTCCTCGGCCGACGTCCGGGCCGAGCAGGACAGCAGAACCGTGAGCAGCGCGGCCAGTTCCTCCTCGGTGGGCGTCCCCTTCTCGACGCGGACGGCACCGACCGCGTCGAGAAGGCAGTCGGGCACGGTCACGGTCGCCGCTCTCTCCGTCGCTTCCGCCATGTCCGTCACTTCTGTCTCCCGTCACTCGTGTGTCTATTGCGGGGGGTTGCCGTGCTTGCGGGAGGGCAGCTCGGCGTGCTTGGCACGCAGCATCTCCAGCGAGCGGATCAGCACCGAGCGGGTCTCGCGCGGGTCGATGACGTCGTCGATCAGACCGCGTTCAGCCGCGTAGTAGGGGTGCATGAGCTCGTCCTGGTACTCCTTGATCTTCTGCGCGCGGACCGCGTCGGGGTCGGCCGCCGCATTGATCTCCCGGCGGAAGATCACGTTCGCCGCGCCCTCGGCGCCCATCACGGCGATCTCGTTGGTCGGCCAGGCCAGCGCCAGGTCGGCCCCGATGGAACGCGAGTCCATGACGATGTACGCGCCGCCGTACGCCTTGCGGAGTACCAGTGAGATCCGCGGCACGGTGGCGTTGCAGTACGCGTACAACAGCTTCGCGCCGCGCCGGATGATCCCGCTGTGCTCCTGGTCCACGCCCGGGAGGAAGCCGGGTACGTCCACCAGGGTCACCAGCGGGATGTTGAAGGCATCGCAGAACTGCACGAAGCGCGCCGCCTTCTCGGACGCCTCGATGTCCAGCACCCCCGCCATGGCGGCGGGCTGGTTGGCGACGAAGCCGACCACATGGCCGTCGAGGCGGGCCAGGGCGCAGACGATGTTGGGCGCCCAGGCCGGGTGCACCTCGAAGTACTCGCCGTCGTCGACGATTTCGTCGATGACGCGGCGGATGTCGTACGCCTGTCCGGCTTCGGCCGGGACCAGGTCCAGGAGGGCGTCGGTGAGCCGGTCGGCAGGGTCGTCGGAGCGCACCACGGGCGCCAGCTCACGGTTGTTGGCCGGCAACAGCGACAGCAGGTAGCGCACGTCCTCGATGCACTGTTCCTCGTCGTCGTAGGCGAAATGGGCGACGCCCGACGTGCCTGCGTGGACGTCGGCACCACCGAGCCCGTTCTGCGTTATCTCCTCGCCGGTGACCGCCTTGACGACATCGGGGCCGGTGATGAACATCTGCGAGGTCTCGCGCACCATGAAGACGAAGTCGGTGAGCGCCGGGGAGTATGCCGCGCCACCGGCGCACGGGCCGAGCATCACGCTGATCTGGGGTATGACCCCGGAAGCGCGGGTGTTGCGCTGGAAGATGCCGCCGTAGCCGGCCAGCGCCGAGACGCCCTCCTGGATTCGGGCGCCGGCCCCGTCGTTGAGGGAGACCAACGGGGCGCCGGCGGCCTCCGCCAGGTCCATCACCTTGTGAATCTTCTCGGCGTGCGCCTCGCCCAGCGCCCCGCCGAAGATCCGGAAGTCATGGGCGTAGACGAAGACGGTACGGCCGTGGACCGTGCCCCAGCCGGTGACGACGCCGTCGCTGTACGGCTTCTTGTGCTCCAGGCCGAAGCCGGAGGCCCGGTGCCGGCGCAGGGGCTCGACCTCGTTGAACGACCCCTTGTCCAGCAGGAGCGCGATGCGCTCGTGGGCGGTCAGCTTGCCCCTGGCGTGCTGGCGTTCGGTGGCGGCGGGGTCCGGGCCGCTCCGCGCGGACTCTTTGATCTCGGTCAGCTCGTCGATGCGTGACTGGATCGACTCGTGCGTTGCCGGCATGGTGTTCACACCTTCTCTGGGTCGGTGGTCGGGCGACGGCCCTGCGGCGGGTGGGCGGTGCCGGGGCCTGTCCGGCGGATCACGTCGCAGGGGGCGACGGTGCCTGATCAGCGCGGTGGAGCGGGGTCTGGACGGGAGCGGAGGACGGCCTTGGGGCCCGTGCGTGCGGTCGTCCGCCGAGGCGACCGGCTCATCGGTCCGGCTGCCATGGCGGGAAGAGGCACGGGCGCCCGGTCTCCCTGTAGCCGCCGGCCGGGGCCGACCGCAACAGCGAGCCGAGGCACCCACGCCTCGACCTCCCGACGGCTGTGTCTCGTCAGGCCTGGTAGGGGCTCTTGGCGCGCGCCTCGCGCAGGGCGGTGCCCCACCACACGAGCTGGTCGAGCAGGACCTTGGCAGCGCCCGCCGGGCCCGTCTCGTCCTTAGGGCTGCCGTCCTGCCCGAACTGCTCCCAGGCGCTGTGGAAGCTGACGACGTCGCGCACGGTGACCGCGTGCAGTTCGGCGAAGACCGGCCGCAGCTGCTCCACCGCGCGCAGGCCGCCCGACAGACCCCCGTAGGAGACGAAACCGACCGGCTTCGCACGCCATTGGACGGAGTGCCAGTCGATCAACTGCTTGAGGGATGCCGGGAAGCTGTGGTTGTACTCGGGCGTCACCACGACGAACGCATCGGCCTCCGCGAGGCGCGGCGACACCTGGGCCAGGGCCTCGGCGGCCGCCGGGGCCGGGTCGAACGACAGGGCGTGCGGCAGCTCGTGGTCTGCCAGGTCGATCACGTCGAGGGACAGGTCGGAGCGTTCCGCGGCCTGGGCGGCGAACCACTTGGCGACCACGGGGCCGAAACGGCCCTCGCGGACACTGCTGTTGATCAGCGCGAGGCGCAGGGGTCCGTTGGTCATCGGTCTTCCTTTCGGGTGGTGCTGTTGGAGGGGGAAGGGAGTCGGTGGGTCCGGCGCAGGCCCGGCAGGGCGACGAGGAGACCGGCCAGGCCGATGGCGGTGACCAGCCACAGCGCCGGGCGATCGCCCGCGGAGGTGTACACCGCGGCGGTGAGGGCGGTGGCCAGTGCCGCACCCAACTGGACGGCGGTCTGGTACAGCCCGCTCGCCTCCGCCTGACGGTGTGCCGGCGCAGCCGCCGTGGCCTGGAGGTGGAAGGCGGCGAAGGCGAGGACGAACGCGGTGCCGAGCAGCAGCATGGTGGGCAGCACCTGCGTGGCGTACCGGAGGTCGGTACGGGGGTCGGCGGAGTAGAGCAGATAGCCGAGCGGCGCGGCGGCGGCGCCCGCGGCGATCAGCCGGGCGGTGCCGAACCGGGCGGCCATCCGGCCGGAGAACAGGGCGCTGAGCACGAGCGGCGCACTGGCCGGGAGGAAGGCGAGGCCGGTCTGCAGGGGACTGAGCCCGGCACGTTGTTGCAGCTGGAAGGTGCTCAGCAGGAGCAGGCTCAGATACGACCCGTTGAGCGCGGCGGCGCCGAGCGCCGAGCGCACCAGGGGCCCGTGGCCGAGGAGGTCCAGCCGGAGCAGGGGTTCCGGGGCCGCCCGTTCCACCCGTACGTGTACGACGGCGAGGACCGCGGCGAGGGCGAACGCGCCGAGGGTGCGCGGGTCGTTCCAGCCCGCGCGCGGTCCGAAGCCGAGCGCCTGGATCAGGCACAGGCACGTGGCCGCGAGGCTGAGGGCGCCCGCCAGGTCGTACCGGCGCGGCGTGGCGCGGCCCGCGGAGTCGGCGGGCACCAGGCGCAGGCCGGCGAGGAACAGCAGCAGCGCGACCGGGGCCGGGAAGGCGAACGTCCAGCGCCAGCCGGCCTCGGTGAGGAGCCCGGACACCAGCAGGCCGGTGGCGAATCCGCCCGCGCCGAACAGGGAGTAGACCGATATCGCGCGGCTGCGGGCGGGACCCTCCGGGAACGCCGACACGATGATCGCGAGCCCGGTGGGGGCGGTGAGCGCGGCGCAGAATCCCTTGACGAACCGGGTGGCGACGAGCAGTTCCGGGCCTTGCGCGAGGGCTCCGGCCAGGGAGGCGGCGGCGAAGACCACCAGGGCGGCCAGGTAGACGGGCCGCCGGCCGAGGATGGCGACGACGCGGCCGCCGAACAGCAGCAGTGAGCCGAACCCGGCGGCGAATCCGCTGATCACCCACTGGAGTTGGATGGGGGCGAGCCCCAGGTCCGTGCCGATGTCGGGCAGGGCCACGAGGGCGACGGACACCTCCAGAGCGTCGATCAGCATGTTGCCCGCGAGCACGAAGAGCAGGCCCCACAGGGCCGGTGTCCACCGGCCGTCGGACGGGGCGGTGGTGCGGGTGTGTGTCGAAAAGGTCATGATCCCGCTCCGCCGGAAGGGTGGTCGAGGGGCGCCCGGCCGCCGGTACGGCGGCCGTGGCGGTGGGGTGGGAAGGGCGGCCGGCCACGTCGGGGGGTCCGTGGCCGGCCGGTCTCGGTGCCGGGCGGGAGTCAGCCCAGCAGGGTGCCGCCGGTGGCGTCGATGAAGGCACCGGTGATCCAGCGGGCCTCGTCGGTGGCGAGGAAGGCCACCACGTCGGCGACGTCCTCGGGCTCGCCGACCCTGCCGAAGGCGGACAGTCGCGCCATCTGCTCGACCGCCTCGGGGATGTCGAAGACCGGATTGCCGTTGCGGGTGATGCCAGGCGCGACGCTGTTGACGGTGATGCCACGCGGTCCGAGGTGCTTGGCGAAGTGCAGTGCGAGCTGTTCGACCGCGCCCTTGGTCATGGCGTAAGCGATCTCGTCCGGGTTGGCGACGCGGGTCAGTCCGGAGGAGATGTTGATGATGCGGCCGCCGTCCCGCAGGTTCTTCAGCGCCCGCTGGATGAGGAAGAACGGCGCCTTGGCGTTGACCGCGAAGATCCGGTCGAACGCCTCCGGCGTGGTGTCCTCCGGCTTGACGCCGCCCATCACGCCGGCGTTGTTGACCAGGATGTCGAGGTCGGTGGAGCCCGTGCGCTCGCGCAGCCCCTCCTCCAGGCCGAGGAAGAGCTCGTGGACGTCGCCGGGGACGCCCAGCTCGGCACGGACGGTGAAGGCCCGGCCGCCGTCCTTCTCGATCGTCGCCACGACATCGGCCGCGGCGTCCTCGCTGCTCGTGTAGTGCACGGCGACCAGGGCGCCCTCGGCCGCCAGCCGCAGGGCCGTGGCGCGCCCCATGCCGCGGCTCGCACCGGTGACCAGCGCGATCCTGCCCGTGAGCTTTGCCATGTCGGTTCTCCAGTTCTTCGGGGTTGCGGTGGCGGACGCCCGGGCCGCGGCGGCCGGACGCACGACGGTGGACGGTTCGGCGGCAGAGGTGCCGGCCGTGGAAGGTCCGGCGGCGGAGGGTTCGCCGAACCAGCGCCGCAGCGCCGCAGTGGCCTCCGCGGCCGAGGTACCGGCCCACGCCACGTAGCCGTCGGGCCGGACGAGCAGGGCGTCGGTGTCACCGGGGCCGCCGTCCACGGCGCGGACCGACTCGGCCCAGGGCGCGGCCGCGGCGCACAGGTCGGTGGCGCCGGGCGGTACGACGAGCAGGCCCTGACCGGTGCGCAGCAGCTCGGCGGTGCCGACGGGGGTGCCGTCGACGACGGTGTCGCGGGGCGTGAGGCGCTGTCCGATCGGCGGTCGGCCGGCGTCGTCCCCCATGGCGTACGTGATGTCGAGTCCGGAGACCATCCCGGCCAGCCGGGTACGGACGTTCTCCATCGGGATCAGCTCGGCCAGCACCCCGCGCAGGGCGTCGACCTCGGGGCCGCCGAGCAGCAGCCGCGCCTGGGCGGCGATGTTGCCCAGCACCCGGGCGCCGACCGGGTGCCGTTCGGTGTGGTACGTCTCCAGCAGGCCCTGCGGAGCGCGTCCGGTGACCTGGGCGGCCAGTTTCCAGCCGAGGTTGACGGCGTCCTGGAGCCCCAGGTTGAGGGCCTGGCCGCCGATCGGCATCTGCCGGTGGGCGGCGTCGCCGGCCAACAGCAGCGGGCCGCGGCGGTAGGCGGTGACCTGCCGCGCCGCGTCACCGAAGGAGTTCACCCACAGGGGTGTGCCGCCGCTCAGGTCCTCACCCGTGACCCCCTTCCAGGCGTCCACCACGTCGGCGAACTCCGGCTGTCCGGGCTGCGGCCGGGCACCGAACCGGTGCACCATCACCCGGGTCACGCCGTCCGGGCGACGGGCCGCGATGGCCAGTCCCGCCGGCAGCCGTTCGAACCGCCGGTTGGGGATGTCGACGCCCGCCACGTCCGCGCGGAGCAGTTCACGGGCGGCGTCGGTACCCGGGAAGCGGAAACCGCCGAGCCGGCGAACGGCGCTGTCCTCGCCGTCGCAGCCGACCAGGTACGGGGCGCGAAAGCGCAGGGTCCGCCCACCCGGGCCCCGCACCTCGGCCTCGGCCCCGGAGTCGGTGACGCGCAGCGCGGTCACCTCGTGACTGCGGCGCACGTCCGCACCCAGCTGTGCGGCCCGGGCTCCCAGCAGTTCCTCCAGCCGGGTCTGCGGGACCTTCCACTGGCCTGGATAGGGGCTGGGCAGGGTCAGCTCCAGTGGAAGCCCGCCGAAGTGCCCGCGCGGTTCATCGGGGATCTCGCCCAGCCCGTCCAGCAGCCCCCGGCTGTCGAGGATCTCCATGGTGCGGGCGTGCAGGGTGGACGCCCGCGATTCCGTGGTCGGCGCGGCCAGTTGCTCCAGGACCACGACCTTCGCGCCCCCGAGCCGCAGCTCGCAGGCGAGCATCAGCCCGACCGGGCCCCCGCCGACCACGATCACCTCAGTGGTGGTGCAGTCCTGGTTCATGGTCAGGCCCGGGCCTCCGCGTAGTCCTTGGCGTGGCCGAGGGTGGCGCGGCTGTTGGTGCTCAGGGCGTCCTGGACGAAGGTCTTCGCGTCCTCGACGGTGGCGTCCGCGCCGAGGACGGCGGCGATGTTCGCGGTGTTGACGGTGACGGTGTGCTGCGAGGAGGCGGCGACGCCGTTCTCCGTCTCGGCGAACGTCCAGTAGCCGGTGTGCAGGGTCATCAGCGCCGGCAGCGTGACCTGCTTGTAGGCGATCTTCCGGTCCGGGAAGGTCACCCGGTACGACTTCGTGGTGTGCGTCGAACCGTCCTTGGCGCGGGTGTCCATCTCCAGCGTCTGCAGGCCGGGGGTGTCCTCCGTCAGCCGGACGGTCGCCACGTGCGGCAGCCGCTCGGACCAGAGGTGGGCCTCGTTGATGAAGTCGTAGACGTCCTTGGCGGAACCGGCGATGTGGACCGTGTCCTCGAAGGAGAACGTCAGATCCTCGGCGGCGTGGGCGAGTTCGACGTTGGCCTTCAGCGCGGCGAGCTCCGAGCGGGAGTTGCGGTCGACGGCCTCGTCGATCCACTCCAGGCCCTGGGGGTCGTCGTCGACGGCGCGGTAGTCGTGCAGCAGCCGCACCCGGGACTCCGTCGCGGAGACGGGTTCGATGATCCAGGTGCCTCCCATGGCGGCGACCGGCGGGGTGCTGACCTCCTGGCGGAACTCGATCCGCAGGTTCCCGGGGTCGAGGGTCCGGCGCGAGGTCCAGTTCTTGGCCTCGCCGTTGGCGGTGGCCCAGATACTGATGCGCTGGCTGTCCCCCTCCTGCTCGACGTGGTCGACGTAGATGGTGGGCGGGAAGATGCGCGGCCAGTTCCGCACCTCGGCGATGAGCCGGTAGACGGCATCGGCCGGTGCCGAGACGGTGATCTCGTGCTCCACTTCACGGGTCGTCATCGTGAACTTCTCCTTGCGCAGAGGGCGTTGGCGGGCTGTCAGAAGTTGCCGAGGCCGCCGCAGACGTTGAGGGCCTGCGAGGTGATGGAGGCGGCGGTGTCGGAGGTGAGGTAGCCGACCAGGCCGGCGACCTCCTCCGGCGTGGAGTAGCGGCCGAGCGGGATCTTCGCCTGGAACTTCGCGAGGATCTGCTCCTCGGTGGCCTCGAGGGCGGCTGCGTAGCCCTGACGGACACGCTGCGCCATCGGCGTCTCGACATAGCCCGGGCAGACCGCGTTGACGGTGATGCCGGTCGGGGCGAGCTCGTTGCCGAGGGCCTTGGTGAAGCCGACGACACCGTGCTTGGAGGCCGAGTAGGGGGCGCCCAGGACCACGCCCTGCTTGCCCGCGGTCGAGGCGATGTTGATGATGCGGCCCCGGTCTTTGGCGCGCATGCCGCCGGTGTTGAGCACCGCCTTCGTGACCCGGAAGACGCTGTTGAGGTTGGTGTCGATCACGTCGTGCCACAGCTCGGTGTCGATGTCGGCGGTGACCCCGCCTCCGCTGCGGCCGGCGTTGTTCACCAGCACGTCGATGGTTCCGAAGCGGTCCACGGCGGCCTGTACGAAGGCGGTGACATCGTCGTCCGAGCGGACGTCGACGGTGGTGCCGTCCACGTCCAGGCCCTCGGCCTGGAGTTCCTTTACGGTCCGGGCCACGTTGTCGGCGTTGCGTGCGCCGATGAACACTTGGTGGTTCCCGGCGGCCAGGAGACGGGCGACGGCGAGCCCGATTCCGCTGGTGGCACCGGTGACGATGGCGACCCGCTGGTCCTGCTGCGGCATGTTTTCTTCTCTCCAAAGGGCAGGGCACGGTGACGGGGCGGCCGCCGGGCGGAACCCGGCGGCCGCGGGGGGGGGGACTACTGCGCGACGAGTTCCTCGAGGTAGCCGTTGATGGCCGCGACCAGGCTGCGCGGGGTGCGGTTGTCGGTGAAGATGTCGTCGTCCAGCGAGATGCCGTACTCGCGCTCGATCCGGCCGCCGGTCTCCAGCAGGGCCAGCGACTCGTAGCCCAGCGCCTCGAAGTCGGTGTCGAGGATGTCGCCGTCGAGGTCGACGCCCTCGTCGGTGCCGGCCCCCTCGCGCAGGATGCGCTTGAGGTCGTCAAGGGTGAATTTCTGCTCGGACATGGGGTCCCTTCATGAGATCAGCCGCATCCGGGTGCGGATGCGGGGAAGGAGCGGTCAGTCGGTCGCCCGGACCACGAGTGCCGAGTTGAAGCCGCCGTAGCCGCGGGCCAGCACGAGCGCGGTGCGGGCCAAGGCGGTACGCGGGTGCCCCGTCACCAGGTCGATGTCGTAGGCGGACGACAGCTCCACGTTGGTGGTGGGCGGGATCAGCCCCTCGCGCATGGCGAGCAGGGCGGAGACCACGTCCACCGGGGCGGCGCCCGAGTACAGTCGGCCGATCATCGTCTTGGGCGCGGTGACCGGAACGCCGAACGGACCGAAGACGGCCGCGATGGCTTCGGACTCCTCGCGGTCCAGCGACGGAGTGGCGGCCGCGTCCGCGAAGACCACGTCGACGTCGCCGGCCGCGACGCCGGCGTCGGCGAGCGCGATCTCGATGGCACGGGCCAGGCCGGGCTCACGGCCGCTGCCGGGCTTGGGGTCGAAGGTGGCTCCGTACCCGGCGATCTCGCCATAGATGTTCTCGGCGCCGCGTTCGCGGGCCGTGCGCTCTTCCTCGAGGATCAGCAACGCGCCGCCCTCGCCGGGCACATATCCCCGGGCGTTGTCGTCGAAGGGAAGGTAGGCGCGGTCGGGATCCTCGCTGGTGGAGAGCCCACCGCCGGCGGACTGCGCGGCCCAGCCCCAGGGGCAGATCGAGGCGTCGAAACCGCCCGAGACGATCAGCTTGCTGCCCTTGCGGATCTGCCGGCGAGCCTGGGCGATGGCGTCGAGTCCGCCGGCGTGATCGCTGACGACCACACCGCTGGGGCCGCGCATCCCGTTCCGGATGGAGATCTGGCCGCTGTTGACCGCGTAGAACCAGGCGAAGGACTGGTAGGCGCTGACGTACCGGCTGCCCTGGCTCCACAGCTTCTTGAGTTCGTTCTGGCCGAACTCGAACCCGCCCGAGGTGGAGGCGGTCACGACGCCCATGTCGTATTCGGGGATGTCGCCGGGCGAGACGTCCGCGTCCGCGAAGGCGCAGTCGGCGGCGACCAGGGCGAGCTGGGTCATCCGGTCCGTCTGCGGGATCAGCCTGCTCGGCAGGTGGTCCTCGACCGCGAATCCGCGGATCTCGCCGGCAAGCCGGGACGGGTACTGCTCGGCATCGAACCGGGTGATGCGGCCGATGGCGTTCTTGCCGACCCGTGTCGCAGCCCAGAACTCCTCCACGCCGAGCCCGTTGGCGGTCGCGACGCCGATTCCGGTGACGACTGTCCTGGCGCTCACGAGACGCTCCTCTCGGGTCCGGCCAGCACCATCGCGCTCTGGAACCCGCCGAATCCACTGCCGACCGTGAGCACCGCATCGGTCAGCTGGTCCCGCGCGACGAGCGGGACGTAGTCGAGATCGCACTCGGGGTCGGGGGTGTGCAGGTTCGCGGTGGGCGGCACCACGTTGTTCTCCATGGCCAGCACGGACGCGGCGATCTCGATCGAGCCGATCGCGCCCAGTGAGTGGCCCACCATCGACTTGATGGAGCTCACCGGGGTGCGGTAGGCGTGCCGGCCGAGGCTGAGCTTGAACGCCGCTGTCTCATGGCGGTCGTTCTGCTTGGTGCCGGAACCGTGGGCGTTGATGTAGTCGAGGTCCTCCGGGTTCATCCGCGCCTCGGCCATGGCCACATTGATCGCCTCGGCCATCTCGCGGCCGTCGGGGCGCAGGCCCGTCATGTGGAAGGCGTTGCAGCGGGAGGCGTAGCCCGCGATCTCCGCGTAGATGTGCGCTCCCCTTCGCCTGGCGCTGCCCAGTTCCTCCAGGATGAAGACGGCTGCGCCCTCGCCGAGGACGAAGCCGTTGCGGGTGCCGTCGAAGGGGCGTGAGGCGTGCTCCGGGTCGTCGTTACGCGGCGTGGTCGCCTTGATCGCGTCGAAGCAGGCCATGGTGATCGGCGAGATCGGGGCGTCTGTGGCGCCGGCGACCATCACGTCGGCGGTGCCTTCCCGGATCAGCTCGACCGCATGCCCGACCGAGTCGAGCCCGGAGGTGCAGCCGGTGGACACCACGGTGGCCGGCCCTTCGGCACCGACCGCCCAGGCGACCTCGGCCGAGAACGAGCTCGGCACGAAGTAGTTGTACAGGTGCGGCGGGGCGTACCGGTGGTCGACCAGGTCGAGCCGGCCGTCGTCGCTGACCACCCGGTACTCGTCGTCGAGTCCGGTGGTCGCACCGACCGCGCTGCCGATGGTGACCCCGGTGCGGTGCGGATCGAACCCTGCGAGGTCGAGTCCGCTGTCGGCGAGCGCCTCACGCGCCGCCACCACGCCGAACTGCGCGGCGCGGTCCATGCGGCGGATCTCCTGCGGAGTCAGCCCATGCAGCTCGGGGTCGAAGTCGGCCTCCGCCGCAACCCTGGAGCGGAACTGGGAGGGGTCGAAGAAGGTGATACCCCTGGTCGCCGTGCGTCCTTCGCTCAGCAGATTCCAGAAGTTCTTGACGCCGATTCCGCCCGGCGCCAGCACCCCGACTCCCGTTATCACTACACGGCGGCCCACGAGTGAGCGCCTCCCCTCAAATCGGCGGACGACGGCCTCACCGGGAAGCCGTCCAGTCGTAGAAACGCGTGGCCATGGCATCGGCCGGGGAACGCCAGGTCTCCGGGTCGTAGGCCTCGATGAACGGCTTGAGATCCTGGCTGATCCGTATGAACCGCGGGTCGGTCTTGGCTTCCTCGATGAGTTCGCCGCCGTTGTCCGCGTCGAAGTCCTGCAGATGGAAGTACAGGCCTTTGTACGCGAAGAGCTGGCGGCGTCGGGTGCCCATGCGGTGCGGCATGTCGGTCCGGTCGAATTCCGCGAAGATCTCGGCGACTTCCGCGCTCGACGCGACATCCATCCGGGCCACGATCAGGGTGCTGTGCATTTTTTTCTCTCTTTCCTGTGTCAACGGGGGGCCACGGGGCTGAACAGGCGGATGAAATCGGCCACTCCGCGGGTGACGAGCGTGTCGGTCTCGAAGTCCGGGAGCGGGCACGCGCCGTGGAAGGAGCGCTGGACGACGCCACCCGTGACCAGCTGGATGAACCGTTCGGCGGCGTGGTCGGCGTCGGTGATGTCCAGCAGCCCCAGCTCCGCGAGGTGTTCGAGTCGGCGTCCCAGCTGCCGCCGGGCCTGCTGGGGTCCGGCGCTCTGCCACATCTCCAGCAGCCCCGCGGGCAGCCGGTCGATCTCGGCACCGATGTGCCGGATGATGGCGAAGTGCTCGGGGAAGTCCGTCAGCGGCGCGAGCCACGCACGGCCGAGGGCGGCGAGGTCCCGCTCCAGGTCGGTGACCTCGACGAGGTGCTCCTCGGCGGCGATGGTCAGCGCGGCGGCGACCTGGGCGGCGCTCTCCAGCACGACGGACAGCAGCAGCCGCTCCCGGTCCCGGAAGTAGTGCTCCACCGTCTCCGGTGCGACGCCCGCCCGGGCGGCGATCTCCTCGACGGTGGTGTGCGTCCAGCCCTCGCGGGCGAAGACGTCACGGGCCGCCTGCACGATGTCCCGCCGTTCCTCCGCCGGACCGGGCTGGACACGGTTGATCGTTGCTGCCGGCGTGGCCATGGATGCTCCTTTGGTCGATGTGCGGTCCTGTGGGCTGTGCACGGCCGGTCACGCCGACCGAGGGCGGCCGAACCAGCGCTCCAGGGCCATGGGCAGGTCGTGGTGGCTGCCGGGCGCCGCCCAGGCGACGTAGCCGTCGGGGCGGATCAGTACGGCCGTGGTCCCGGTCAGCCCGCCGGCCTCGGAGACGGTCCCCGGCACGCCGGTGACGACGTCCACTCGGTCGGCCCAGCCTGCGGCCCGGGCCCGCAGCCTCGGGTTGTCCTCGAGGTCCAGGAGCACGCCACGGGCGGAGTGCAGCAGTTCGGTGCTGCTGGTCCGGCGGTCGCCGACCGTCAGGTCGAGGTGCGGCATGCGCCTGCCGAGCAGCGGGTGAGTTCCGGTGCCGACGTCGTAGGTGACCTCCAGGCCGCTGACCATGGCGGCGAGGTGCCTGCTGACGTCCTCGTACCGGATGAGCTCGCCGAGCACGTCGCGCAGCGGCTGCATCTCGGGACCGCTGAGGAAGAGCAGGCCCTGGGCGCGGGTGTTCATCAGCAACCGCCGGCCCACCGCGTGCCGCTCGCTGTGGTAGGTGTCCAGCAGGTCTTGCGGGGCGCGGCCCTTGACGGTGGCGGCGAGCTTCCAGCCGAGGTTCACCGCGTCCTGGATGCTGGTGTTCATGCCCTGGCCGCCGGCGGGCAGGTGGGTGTGCGCGGAGTCGCCCGCCAGGATGACGCGTCCGCGGCGGTACTCGGTGACCTGGCGGGTCGCGTCGCCGAACGAGCTGACCCACACGGCTTCGGCGTGGGAGATGTCCTCGCCGGTCAGCCGCTTCCAGGCGTCGGCGACCTCCTCGAAGGCCGGCGGGGTGTCGCGTCGCCGGGGCGGGGTGCCGCGCTCGCACACGATGATGCGGGTGATGCCGCCGGGCAGCGGGCCGACCATGACCATGCCGCCGGGCAGCGTCTCGCCGATCATGCGCGGGGCGAGCTCGACGCCCTTGAGGTCGGCGAGGAACATCTCCATCGTCGCGGGCGTACCCGGGAAGTCGAAGCCCGCGGCCTTGCGTACCGTGCTGCGCCCGCCGTCGCAGCCCACCAGGTAGGCGACGCGCAGGGTGTGGGTGCCCTCGGGGCCGCGGACCTCGACCGTGACGCCGTCCTCGTCGTCGTCGAGGGAGAGCAGCTCGTGACCGCGGCGGATGTCCGCGCCGAGGCTGGTGGCCCATTCCTCCAGGTGGGTCTCGGTGACGGACTGCGGCACGGTCTTGGCGGCCTGCCAGGCTCCTTCGAGCACACCGAAGTCCACGGGAAGGCCGCCGAAGTGGCCCTGTGTGCTGGTCTCGATCTCGCCGAACCGGGGCAGGATCCCCCGCTGGTCGAAGACCTCCATGGTCCGCGCGGTGAAACCCAGGCCCCGGGATTCTCCGGTACGCCTTTCGAGGCGTTCGAGGATGATGACGTCGACTCCCGCGAGCCGCAGTTCCGCGGCGAGCATCAACCCGGCCGGTCCCGCACCCGCGATCATCACTTCAGCGTCCATGTACCTCTCCTCGGCCATGTACGGATTCCTTCCGAGTCAGCGCATCAGGGTGTCGACGAACGTCAAGGCGGTGCCCGCCCATGAGATGCGAAGGCTGTCGTTTCGAACTTCGCAGTCAGAAAGAGATGTTGTTCCGGCGCAGAGTGGACGTGGCACCGCGGAACAGGCCGGCGGACGATGTCCGGGCAACATGGCGGGTGAGAAACCGAGCGTCGATCGCGCCAAAGATTGCGAGGCTAGTCATCAGTTTCTTCGGAATCGAACTCGGTTTCAACGGCCGGAACTTCAGGTCTGCGCAATGTTTCGTCAGGCATTCGCACGGCCGACAGAGAAGGGTGAGACAAACATCAGGTGAATGCAAAACCACCCCCCGCCCGGGATGGGGCGTGGGGGTGGAGTCGGGGTGACGGTGTCGCGGGCCCTCGCCGGGCTACGCGCGGCCCGCAGCGGAGCGCAGGGCGCCGTAGAGGGCGTCCTCGGGCTGCTCGCCGGTCATCGGCGGCACCCCGTCGACGACGAACACGGGAACGCCCCGCACGCCGTGGCCGCGGACGTACTCCAGGCGTTGCTTCAGCTCCTCGGCGCTGCCGGCGGCCGCCTCGTCGTCGATGCGCACGCCCACCTCGGCGGCCAGTCGGGCCAGCACCTGCGGGTCGCCGATGTGCAGGCCGTCGGTGAAGTGGGCGCGGAACAGCCGCTCCGTCATCTGCTCGGCGTGGCCCTGGCGGCCCGCCAGCAGGATGAGCCGGTGGGCCTCGAAGGTACCCGTGGCCACGGCCCGTCCGTAGTCGAAGCTCAGGCCCTCGTCGACGGCCCGGTCGGCGAGGGCGAGGGCGTTCGTCACCGCGTGCTCGCCGAAGGCATGGCGCAGCACCTCCAGCAGCGGACTCCCGGTGGTCGGCGCGCCGGGCGCCAGCTCGAAGGGCAGGACGTCCACCTGGACGTCGACGCCCTCCTCGCGCAGGCGGGCGGCGGCACGGGCGAACCGGGTCCAGCCGATGTAGGAGTGGGCGCAGATCACGTCCACCACGATCTCCGCCCGCACCGCGGTCTGCTGCTGCATGTCTGGGTCTCCTCAGTGTGTGTGTGTCGTGCTCGGCGTGAGGTCATGCCGATGTGCGGATCGCGTCCAGCAACGCTGCCTGCGCGACCATGTCCTCGTCGGGTGCGGCGCCCTTCCGCACGGCGTCGGCGAAGGCCCCGACCGCAGCCGCGACCTGGTCGAACGGGTCCAGCCGGATCCGCTCGGTGCGGCCACCCCGCTGCAGGACGACATCGGGAACGTGGTCGGCGGGGGGCGTGAATGCCCGCTGCACTCGGATACCCCCCTCGCTGCCCCACAACTGGTACTCCGAACGGTAGGCGTGCGCCATCCCGAACTCCAGGTGGACGGTGACGTCGTGCGGGGTGCGCAGCAGCGCGCCGCCGGAGGTCTCGACGCGCCGGCCGGGCCCGGCGGCGAGGTGCGCGCCGACGACCTCCAGCCTGCCGCCGAGGAGGTGCAGAGCGGCGCGGACCGGATACAGGCCGACGTCGGCGAGGGCACCGCCGCCCAGCTCCGGGTCGTGGCGGATGTCGTGCTCGCCGGGCGCCGGGATGGTGAACACCGCCTGCAGGGAGCGGAGTTCACCGATCGCGCCCTCGGCGATGAGCCGCTGTACCGCCGCGTGCTGCGGGTGGTGGAGGAACAGAACGTTCTCGACGAGGGCCAGTCCGGCCGAGCGAGCCCGCTCGCACAGCCCGGCGGCCGTGTCCGCGTCCTGGGCGATGGGCTTCTCCACCAGGACGTGCTTGCCCGCGTCGAGGGCGGCCCGGGTCCAGTCGGCGTGCAGGGCGGCGGGCAGCGGGAGGTAGACGGCGTCGACGTCGTCCCGCGCGAGGAGTTCGGCGTAGCCGTACATCGGCCGGCCGCCGAAGCGGTCGGCGGTCCGGCGGGCCCGGTCCGGATCGCGGCTGGCGACGGCCGCGACCCGGGTGCCGGGGTGCGCCGCGAACGCGGGCAGCATCCGGCGTACGGCGATGTCGGCGCAGCCCAGCACGCCGATCCGTACGGCGTCGCTCATCACTCGTCTCCCGGCAGGGCGTTGACGCAGGCCAGCAGGGTGCGGGCCTGAACGTTGAGGTAGTGGCCGTGCCGTGCCAGGGCGGACAGCTGCGCGGGCGTCACCCAGGCGTAGCCGGGCGGCGGGTCCGCGGGCGCGGTGTCCTCGTCGGCGTCGACGATCAGGTAGCGGCTCTCGGCGTGGTAGAAGCGGCCGCCCTCCTCGGCGTGCACGGCCTCGTACCGTATGGCCCCCGCGGGGGCGTTGAGCACGGCGTCGAGAAAACGAGGGCGTTGCTCCGGGGGCAGGTGCGCGTGGTTGCCAGGAGTGCACTGGAGCGACGGCCCGAGTTCGACGGTGTCGAGGAAGCCGCCTTCGACCCGGGCGTGCACCAGCAGATGCGCAACGCCGCCGAACTCCCGCCTCAGGAATGCGGTGACGCCGCGGCCGACGGGGGCGAACAACGGCTGACTCCAGCCGGACACCTCTCGGTTGCCGGCCCGGACGTCGACGGCGATGACCTGGAAGTAGCGGCCCTCGTCGTGGCTGACGGCGTGCTCGTCCCTGGTCCAGCCGGGCAGTCCGGCGAGCGGGACGCGCCGGGCCCGCACATGGTGCCGGGAGCGTTCGCCGGTGATCCAGGAGAGCAGCTCGGTGTCGCCGAGCACGGCGTGGGCGAGCGGGCCACGAGCCGGGGGCAGGCAGGACAGCACGGTGCGGGAGTCCATGTTGACCGTGTTGTCGCGGTGCAGGAGCGCGTTGATCTGACCGAGGGTCAGCCACACGAAGTCCTCGTGCAGCGGGACGTCGCCCGTCACCTCGACGACCATGTTGCGGTTGGACTTCCGGTGGAACCACGAGCCGTGCTCGGACTGCAGCGAGTCGGCGAGCACCCGCCCGCGCCGGGGCCCGGTGAAGTACTCGAGGTACCGGACGGCGGAGCCGCGGTGGGCGCCCGTGTAGTTGCTGCGGGTGGCCTGCACGGTCGGGGACAGTTGCAGGAGATTAGGGTTGCCCGGCTCCATCTTCGCCTGCATCAGGAAGTGCAGCACACCGTCGAACTCCTTGGCGAGGATGCCCAGGATGCCGACTTCTGGCTGGACGATGATGGGCTGGTTCCACTGGGCGGCGGGGCCGTCGCCGAGTGGCTCGCCCTCCTGCCGGACATGCAGCCCCTCCACGGTGAAGAACCGGCCGGTACGGTGCCTCAGGTTGCCGGTGCCGGGTTCAAACGACCATCCGTCCAGAGCGGCGAAGGGAATGCGGTCGACCCGGAAGGCGTGGGCACGGCCGCGCTCGGCCAGCCAGCCCACGACGTCCGCGGTGCTGCGGTGGACGCCGTCGGCAGCCACGGCGGAGGCGGCGAGGCGGGCGCCGAGGTCCGCGTCCTGGCGTGGCCTGAGCGCGGCGGGGGCGCGGTGAGTGGGCGCGAGCGGCATCGCGGTTTCTCCTTGCTCTCGGGGGCGGCGGGGCGGGTCAGGCGGGGGTGGGCCACGGCCCCGCCTCGGCGAGACAGCCGTCCAGGATCCGGCTCGGGTAGTCGGGGTCCAGGCCCAGGGGAGCGGTCTGCGGGACGAGGGCACGCAATGTGTCGATGGACACGGTGTGCGGGTGGACGGGGCCGGCGTCCACGTATTCGGTGTGTGCCGTGACGCCCATCCGGCGGCGCAGATGCCCGGCGATCTCCTCGACCGGGACCGCCCTGCCGGAGGCGACGTTGACCGTGCCGGACCGCAGCGGAAGCGCGAGCAGACGGTCGATGATGTCGACCACGTCGGCGACCGCGATGAGGTCCCGGGTGGCGCCCCGGTGGATCCGTACGGTGCCCTCGCGCAGGCTCCGCACCAGGGTCGGCAGGAGCTGGTGGTCGGGCTGGCCCGGGCCGACGAGATGGCTCAGGCGCAGGATCAGGTGATCGGCGCCGCTGGCCCGCAGCAGGTCCTCCTGGGCGAGCTTGTGGGCGCCGTAGGGGGTGGACGGGGTGACGGGGACGTCCTCGCGGGCCGGACCGTCGAGGGGGCCGTACAGGCCCGCGGAGGAGGTGGAGAAGAACAGCAGCCGTCGGCCGGTGGCGACGCAGCGCCGGGCGGTGTCGGCGAGAAGCGCCCGCTCGCGGGCGAAGTCCTCCTCGCGGGTGCCGCTGGCCCAGGAGACGCCTGCTGCAAGGGCGACGGTGTCGGGGTGGCGGTCGGCGAGGGGCCGCAGGTTCCGTGCGAGGAAGCCGTTCCCCACGATGTGCATGCGCGTGGTCCTGTTCCGGTCGGTGACGGGCAGGTGTGGGGGCGGGGGTCAGCGGGCGGAGTCGTCCGCCGGGTGCTTCACCGGTTTCCACCAGTGCGGGTGGTCGGTGTACCAGGCGACGGTGTCGGTGAGGCCCTGTGCGAAATCGATCCGCGGGGCGTACCCCAGTTCCTCGCGGATCTTCGTGTCGTCGATGGAGTAGCGCAGGTCGTGCGCCTTGCGGTCGGGCACCCGCCGCACGCTCTCCTCCCCGGCGCCGAGCAGCTCCAGCAGACGCCGGGTGAGGTCGAGGTTGGTGTGCTCGTTGCCGCCGCCGATGTTGTAGACCTCGCCGGCCCGCCCGCCGTCGAGGACGAGGGCGATGGCCCGGCAGTGGTCGTCGACATGCAGCCATTCGCGGACGTTGCGGCCGTCGCCGTACAGCGGGACCGTCCGCCCCTCCAGCAGGTTGGTGACGAACAGCGGTATCAGCTTCTCCGGGTGCTGGTAAGGCCCGTAGTTGTTGGAGCACCGCGTGACGGACACGTTCAGTCCGTGGCTGCGCCAGTACGCCCGGGCCACAAGGTCTGAGGCGGCCTTGGAGGCTGCGTAGGGCGAGTTGGGCAGCAGCGGGCAGTCCTCGGTCCACGAGCCCTCGGCGAGCGAGCCGTACACCTCGTCCGTGGAGACATGGACGACACGGGGGACCCCGGCGGCCAGGGCCGCGTCGAACAGGGTCTGCGTGCCGCACACGTTCGTACGGAAGAACTCGCCCGCGCCGTCCAGGGAGCGGTCCACGTGCGACTCGGCGGCGAAGTGGACCACGGCGTCGTGGCCGGGCAGCAGCTCCGCCAGCAGGGCACGGTCGCAGATGTCCCCGTGGACGAACTCCAGACGCGGATGAGCGCCCGGCAGGTTGTCGCGGTTTCCGGCGTAGGTGAGCTTGTCCAGGGCGGTGACCCGGGCGTCCGTCCACGCCGGATAACGGTTGTCGAGCAGGCTGCGCACGAAGTGGGAACCGATGAAGCCCGCGGCGCCCGTGACCAGGATCCTCATGCCGCCACCTCCACCTGCGTGTGGTCGCCGACGACGAGCCGGAGGTGGTCGCTGTCCTCGCGCACCGCACCCACGGAGGCGGACCGCCCGATGAGGGAGTGCCGCAGCCCGTCGATACCGGTGACCGATGCCCCGTCGAGGGCGATGGAGTCCTCCAGCCGGCTGCCGTGCACCACGCAGTCACGGCCCACCGAGGTGTACGGGCCGAGCCGGCTGTCCTGGACGAGTGAGCCGGCGCCCACGATGACGGGGCCGGTGATGCGGGAGCGGACGATCCGCGCCCCCGGTTCCACCACCACTTCTCCCACCAGCTCACTGTCCTGGTCCACCGTGCCGGACACGGAGCGGGCCGCCCGGTCGAGGAGATGCCGGTTGCACTCCAGGACGTCCTCCACCCGGCCGGTGTCCTTCCAGTAACCGGCGTACCGGTGGGCCCGGACGTCCGCGCCGTGGGTCAGCAGCCACTGCACCGCGTCGGTGATCTCGAGTTCGCCGCGGGGGCTCGGGGCGATCGTGGCCACCGCCTCGTGCACGGCGGAGGTGAAGAAGTACACCCCGCACAGGGCGAGGTCGCTGCGCGGGTGCTCGGGCTTCTCCACCAGCCGCTGCACCTCGCCGTCCGGCCCGAGCTCCACCACGCCGAAGGCACGCGGATCGGCGACCTTGTGGACCAGCACCTGGGCGGCGGGCCGACGGGCGGTGAACTCGGCGGCCGCGTCGGCGATGCCGTCGGGCAGCATGATGTCGCCCAGGTACATCACGAAGTCGTCGTCGCCCAGGAAGTCGCGGGCCACGGCGACGGTGTCGGCCAGGCCCCGCGGCGCGTCCTGCCGCAGATACGTCACCCGGGCCCCGAATCGGGAGCCGTCGCCGATCGCCGCCTCGATCTCGGCGCCGCGGTCACCGACGACCACACCGATCTCCTTGACGCCCAGCTCCTCGATGTTGCGCAGGACGTGGACGAGGACGGGGGTGTTGGCGACGGGGATCAGCTGCTTGGGCATCGAGTAGCTGAAGGGGCGAAGACGTGTTCCCGACCCTCCTGACAGCACCAGTGCCTTCATGGGAGAGGTCCTTTCGGTTGGCGAAGGGGTCAATTGCGGGCGAGCTGTTCGAGTACGGGGACCAGCTGCGCGGGCGCCGGCATTCGGGCGATCTCAGCGGCCAGTTCACCCGCCCGCTGCCGGTAGTCCGGCTTCTCCAGCAGCTCACGGCAGGCCGCCGAGACGGCCTCGGGGGTGTCCTCACCGGGCAGCAGCGTGATCCCCGCCCCCCGGTCGGCGACGCGGAGCGCGGGCTTGCACAGCACCGCGCCCTTGGGGATCAGCAGCTGCGGCACACCGGCGGCCAGACCGGAGAGTGTGGTGACGCCACCGCCGTGATGCACCATCAGGTCACAGGTGGGGGCGACCACGTCCAGGGGCATCCAGCCCACGCGGGCCCCAGGCAGCTCGGGACGCAGCGCCCCGGCCACCTCCTCGGGCGCCGCGACGACGAGCTCGGCGTCCCAAGCGGCCAGGTCGCGGGCCAGGGAACGCAGGAAGACGAAGTTCTGGTCGTAACTGTCCTTGGCGACACGGCTGCCGGAGGTGACGCAGATACGGGAGCGCTCGCCGCGGGTGTACATCCACGGTTCCAGGCGGCCGTCGTGCCGGACCGCCGATACGTGGCGCATCGGCAGGGCCGCGGCGGCCTCGGCGGGCCTGAGGCTGGGCGGGCAGATGTCGATGGTCAGGTCGGGCTCGGGCAGGCGGTCCAGACCCAGCGAGGCGAGGTCGGGGGCGAGTTCGGCATGGGCGCCGTGGTGGATGTCGTCGGCGTCGATCGCATCCCAGGTCTGGCGAACGTGGGAAATGCCGAGGCCGGCCGCGAGGAGCGGCGCCACATAGCTGAGGGTGCCGCCGACGATCACGTCCGGCCGCCAGCGCTCGGCCAGTTCCCTCAGCCGCGGCAGCCCGGCCAGGGCCATGCGAGCGAACCAGCTGCCGGTGAAGTGCGCCTCCTCGGTCGGGTCGGCGGGGATCCGTACGGGCTTCCCGTCGCGGCCGGTGGTGATGAACTCCTTGATGGGCAGGTCGGTCGTCTCGGTGGCGGGCAGGCCCATGGACGTGACGACCGGCGTCATGTCCCCGTTGGCGGCCATGATCACCTGGTGCCCGGCGTTGCGTGCGGCGGTGGCCAGCGGGGCCAGGGCGAACACGGTCGCCGGGCTGCCGGCGGCCACGAACAGCATCTTCACGCGGTCTGTCTCCTCACGAGGGGGAAGGCGGGTGTGCGGCGGTCGCGTGCGACCGGCGGGCACGCGGGCTCAGCGCCGGGGCCCGGAGCGGAACGGCACGTCCACCACCGGTTTGCGGTGGCTGAACGCGGCCAGCGAGTGCAGCCCCCGGTAGGCGCCGGTTCCGCTCGCGCCGATCCCGCCGAACGGCAGCTCCGGGGCCATCACCTGTACCGCGGGCATGCCGAACACCACGGCACCGGAGGTGGTCTCCGCCGTCAGCCGTCGGCGGGTCTCGTCGTTTCCGGTGAAGGCGTAGACGGCCAGCGGGCGTTCCTGCCCGTTGATGAAGGCGACGGCCTCCTCCGGGCCGGCCACCTCCGTGATGGGGAGCACCGGTCCGAACACCTCCTCCTGCATCACCGGGGCGTCGGCCGGCACCTCCGCCAGCACGGTCGGTGCCAGGTACCGGGAGGCCCGGTTACCGGTGCCGCCGACGACCGTCCGCCCGGCGCCCAGCAGCCCGGTCAGCCGGTCGAAGTGACGGGTGCTGACTATCCGCCCGTAGCCCGGCGCGGCCTGTGGGTCCGGCCCGTAGAGCCGGTGCAGCGCTCGTACCAGCTCCGGTTCGAGCGCCCGGGCGGTGGCCGGATCGGTGAGCACATAGTCGGGGGCGACGCACGCCTGCCCCGCGTTGGTGAACTTGGCGCGCACCAGGCGCTTTGCGGTGTGCGCCAGGGGCGCGTCCCGGTCGACGAACACGGGTGACTTGCCGCCGAGTTCCAGGGTCACCGGGGTCAGGTGCTCGGCCGCGGCACGCATCACCATCCGGCCCACGGCCGTGCTGCCGGTGTAGAAGACGTGGTCGAACCGCTCGGCGAGCAGCTCCTGTGCCGCCCGGGGCCCGCCCTCCACCACGGCGACGGCCTGCGGGTCGAGATGACGCGGCAGCAACCGGGCCAGCAGTGCGGACGACGCCGGGGCGAGCTCGCTCGGTTTGACCACGGCCGCGTTGCCGGCGGCCAGCGCCCCGGCCAGCGGCAGCAGGGCGAGCTGCACCGGATAGTTCCACGGCGCGATGACGAGAATCACACCCAGCGGCACGTGGTGGACCGCTGCCGCCGAGCCGGGCGGGCAGCCGGTCACCGCCACCGGCTGCGGCCGCATCCAGCTGTCGAGATGACCGAGCAGGTAGTCGATCTCCTGGATGACGAAGTCGACCTCGACGGCGAGGGCCTCGGTGCGGCTCTTGCCCAGGTCCTGGTGGAGCGCGTCGGCGAGTTCCGCGCGGTGGCCGTCCAGCAGGGCGCGCAGGGCGGCGAGCTGCCGGGTGCGCCACGCGGCCGGCCGGGTGCGGCCCGCGGTGAAGGCGGCACGCAGAGCGGAGACGACGGCGGCGGGGGCGTCGGTCGGTTCGGGCAACGCGACTCCTGCGGTCGGTTCGGGTTGGAGGGGTCAGCCCTGGTCGGGGATCCAGCTGCCGTGGAAGCCGAGCGGCACCCGGCCGGGCAGGTGGACGTTCGCGACGGGCGCGCCGGTGAAGTCCTCGGCGGAGAGCACCACGAGGTCGGAGGCGCCGCGCTCGGGGTCGTACACGTAGGTGAGCAGCCAGCCGTCGTCCTCGCCCCGGGCGGCGGCGGCCGGTACGAAGACCGGCTCGGCCGTGTAGTGGCCGCGGCGGAAGGACCGCACCTCGGTGCTGCCGGTGGTGAAGTCGTGCTTGAGCAGGGTGTCGTCGGCGACCGGCCCGGTGCCGTCCGCGCCGAGCACGTCCCCGTGCGGGCCGAAGTAGTCGTGCAGGTCGGGGACGGTGGCGGCGTAGCCGTAGCGGTGCGGCCGCGAGACCCGGTCCGGGGAGACTCCCGGGAATTCCTGCGGACGGTCGTCGAGCCGGGTCTCCGTGACCTTCCCGCCGACGGTGTCGACCACCCACCGGTCCAGCGTCGGCAGGGAGTTGCCGTCCAGCCGGAGGCCGTCGAACATCCGTGGATAGCGGATCACGTCGACCACGACGCGGTCGCCGTCGTCGTAGGCGTTGAGCGTGTGGAAGACCCAGCACGGCTCGATCTCGAACCACCGCACCTCGGTGCCGCCCCGCGGCAGGAGCCCGATCCGCGCCGGACGGCTGTCGTCCCAGTCGTAGACCATCGGCTCCCCGGCCGCGGCCGCCGCCAGGCTGTTGACCACCGGCAGGTCGTACAGGACCACGTACCGTCGGGTCAGGCCGAAGTCGTGCATCACCGGGCGGTGCGGCGCCGGGACGTTCACCACGCTGGTGACGAGCCCGGACGGCGAGACGACGAGGTGCTGCACGAAGGGGAACCGGGTGGCGTGCGCGACGGCGTGCAGCTCACCGGTCTCCGGATCCAGCTTGGGATGGGCGGTGAAGCCGGCCGGCAGGGACCCGTCGAAGTCGCAGGCGCCGTAGGTCTCCAGCTCCTCGCTCAGCTCGTACGGGCGGAACCCCGACTCGATGAGGGCGAGGATCCGTCCGGCGTGTCCGACGACATGGGTGTTGGGCGAGATGTCGGCGCGGGCGGCGGCCGCGCCGCGCCGGCGGCGTTCACCGAGTGCACGGGAGACGGCGGCGGAGCGCACCCAGCGGTTGCGGTACCACTCGGCCCTGCCGTCGCGCAGGCGGACACCGTGCACCATGCCCTCGCCCCGGAAGAGGTGGTTGCGGGGCTCGTCGGGGACCAGCGGGTTGGGGCCGTTGCGCACGAAGAGGCCGGTGAGCTCGGGCGGCAGGGTGCCGGTGACGGGCAGGTCGAAGGCGGTGACCTCCTCCGTCACCGGACTCAGGGCACCGCGGAAGGGCTCCTTGGCCGGGGTGGTCATCCAATGCCTCCTGTCGGGGTGGTCCGGACGGCGCTGACGGGTGCGGCCCCCGCACCGAGGGGGGCCGGTTCGAGCGCCTCACTGATCGCGGCCAGCACGGCGCTTCCGCTGGTCTGCAGGAACGGGAAGAAGTGGGCGCCCTTCACGGTCGTGTGACGGAACGGCCCAGTGGTGTACCGCTGCCAGCCCGGAACCGCGGCGGCCGGTGCGAGCTGGTCGTCGCGGCCGCCGATCGCCGTTATCGGGCAGTCCAGCCGCAGTCCGCCGACGGCGAGCAGGGCCTCGCGCGCCAGGATGAGGTCGTGGGCGAGGCGGTACTCCTCGGGGGTACGGGCCAGGTCCGAGTCGAGCGCCCGCATCGGCACCCGGTGCCGGGCGAACATCAGCTCCAGCCCTTCCGGGGTGTCCAGCGCGACGGGCAGGTTCAGGGCGTCGGCCCCGGGCACACCCGCGGTGAGCACCAGCGCACGGCACCGGGCGGGGTCGGCACGGGCGGTTGCGACGGCCAGCAGCGCGCCCATGCTGTGCCCGTAGTACACCGTGGGCAACGGCTCCCGGCGCCTCAGTTCACCGAGTATCCCGGACACGGTCGCGGTCAAGGTGGTGCCGGGGGGCTCGGCGGTACGGTGCTCACGGCCCGGGAGGGCGACCCCCAGCAGCTCCACGTCGGCGGGCAGGTCGTCGAGCAGCCGTAGATAGGTGTCAGGTCCGGCCCCCGCGTGCGGAAAGACGAGCAGCCGGCGGGCTGGGCGGTCCGCCCGTCGCAACCGCACCGTCCACTGCGGGTCCGCCGCGTCGGCTCGGCCGGTCCCGCTGCTCACGACCCGTCCTTGATCTCGCAGATCGCGGCACCGGAGGTGATGGAGGCGCCGACCTCGGCGCTCAGGCCCTTGATGGTGCCC
>NZ_PQSR01000067.1 GCF_002920635.1 Streptomyces sp. Ru72
CCGACCGCGCCTCCGAGATCTTCGACGGTCCGCTGCCCAGCCCGTACATGCTGTTCGTGCACGACGTGGCCGAGGCGTGGCGGGACCGCATCCCGGCGGTCGTGCACGTCGACGGCACGGCCCGCATCCAAACCGTCGATCCGGCCAAGGAGCCGCTGGTCGCCCGCATGCTCGGTGAGTTCGAACGGCTCACCGGGCTGCCCGTGGTGGTCAACACCAGCCTCAACACGGCGGGCCGGCCCATGGTGGACGATCCGCGCGACGCGCTGGAGTGCTTCGGCTCCTCCCCCGTCGACCTCCTCGCCATCGGCCCGTACGCGGTGCGGCGCGGGGACTTCTTCCGCGGCGCCGACGCGAGGAGCACGTGATGGCCGGGCGCGGAGACGACATGGTGACCACCGCCTACGCCGACGACGCGTACGCGGTGGTGATACCGACGCTGGGACGGCCCAGCCTGAGTGCGTGCCTGCGGGCGCTGGCCGAGGCGTCCGGGCCCCGGCCGGTGCGCGTGGTCCTCGTCGACGACCGCCCCGGAAGCGAGGCCGAGCCGCTCACGGTCGACATCCCGGGGCCGCTGCGCCCGGTCACCACCGTGGTCCGCGGCCGGGCCCTGGGGCCGGCCGCGGCCCGCAACGACGGGTGGCGGGCGGCCGGGCGGATCCCGTGGATCGTGTTCCTCGACGACGACGTGGTGCCCGGCCGTACCTGGGGTGACGACCTCGCCCTGGACCTGGCGGAGGCGACGGAACGGACAGGGGCGATCACCGCCCGGATCGACGTGCCGCTGCCGTCCGACCGCCGGCCCACCGACTGGGAACGCAACACCGCCGGTCTCGCCGACGCGCGGTGGATCACCGCCGACATGGCCTACCGGCGCACGGCCCTTCAGGCCGTCGGCGGCTTCGACGAGCGGTTCCGGAGGGCCTTCCGGGAGGACGCGGACCTCGCGCTGCGGGTGCAGGCCGCGGGGTGGACGGTGACCTCGGGGTCCCGGACGACCACGCACCCGGTGCGCCCGGCCGACCGCTGGGTCTCGGTGCGCCTGCAGGCGGGGAACGCGGACGACGTGCTGATGACCCGGTTGCACGGCCACGGGTGGTGGAGCAGGGCGGGCGCACCACGGGGGCGGCTGCCCGGTCATCTGGGGGTGACCGGAGCGGCCGTGGCGGCCCTCGCCTGCGCGGCCCTGCGCAGGCCCCGGGCCGCCGCGGTCTGTGCCGCCGGCTGGCTGGCCGGTACCGCCGAGTTCGCCCTGGCACGGATCGGCCCGGGGCCGCGCACCCCGGACGAGGTGGCCACCATGGCGGTGACCAGCGTGCTCATCCCGCCCG
Organism: Streptomyces sp. Ru72; assembly: GCF_002920635.1. Taxonomy (GTDB): domain Bacteria; phylum Actinomycetota; class Actinomycetes; order Streptomycetales; family Streptomycetaceae; genus Streptomyces. The sequence goes on from NZ_PQSR01000067.1 coordinate 1,332, forward strand.
CCGCCGCCTGGCACTGGCTGCGCGGTCACGTCGTCCACCGGGGAACGCCGCCGCACGCCGCATACGACGCCGCGGCGCAGCCGCCGGTGGGGCGCCGGTCGCTCGAGGAACGGGTGCACCCATGAGCGGACGTACCCTGCCGCCCCGTCACACCGAGGCCGCCGTGCCGTCGGCGACCGGGCCGTGGCTGTTCGACGGAGCCCGGGGCGGCCCGCCGCAGACGGGGGGCGCCGGGCCGGCTGCGGTGCTGTTCGACCGCGATGGCACGCTCGTGTCCGATGTGCCCTACAACGGCGACCCGGCGCGCGTCGTGCCGATGCCGACGGCGCGGGAGGCGGTCGACGCCGTCCGCGCGCGAGGCGTCCCCGTCGGTGTGGTCAGCAACCAGTCCGGCGTGGCCCGCGGCCGGTTGACGCGCACTCAGGTCGAGGCGGTGCGGTGGCGGGTGGAGGAGCTGCTCGGCCCCTTCGACGTGTGGGCGGTGTGCCCGCACGGCCCGGGCGACGGCTGTGGCTGCCGCAAGCCGGCGCCGGGCCTGGTGGTGGCCGCCTGTGCACGGCTCGGCGTCCCGGTGGAGCGCGCCGTCGTCATCGGGGACATCGGCGCCGACATGGGGGCCGCCCGGGCGGCGGGCGCCCGCGGCGTGCTGGTGCCGACCCCCGTCACCCTCCCGGAGGAGATCGAGGCCGCCGAGACCACGGCCGGCGACCTGCTGGCAGCGGTGCGCCTGGTACTGGTCCCCGAGGACGGCTCCGGTCACGGGCCGCGCGCCGCCTCGATCACGGGGGAGGCACGATGACGGACACCCGACGCCTTCCCCGCACCCTGGTCGTGCGCCTCGACAGCGCCGGCGACGTGCTGCTGGCCGGGCCCGCCGTGCGTGCCGTCGCGGCCGGTTCCTCGCACACGGCGATGCTGTGCGGTCCCCGCGGGGTGCAGGCGGCGAAGCTGCTGCCGGGCGTGGACGAGGTGCTGGAGTACGACGCCCCGTGGGTGGGGCTGGAACCGGCGCCGGTCTCCCGTGCGGCGACGCGGCAGCTCCTTCAGAGGCTGACCGCGGGCTGCTTCGACCGGGCCCTGGTGCTCGTCTCGTACCACCAGAGTCCGCTGCCGATCGCGCTGCTGCTGAAGCTGGCCGGGGTCGGCTGGACGGCCGCCGACAGCGAGGACTACCCGGGCGCCCTGCTCGACCTGCGGCACCGCCGGCTGCCGCACCGGCATGAGGCACTGGCTGCGCTGGACCTGGCGCGGGACGCCGGTTTCGCGCTGCCGCCCGGCGACGAGGGGGCGCTGCGGGTCACCACGCCGCCGGACACCACTCACCTCACCGGGTCGGAGCCGTACGTGGTGCTGCACCCCGGTGCCGCGGTGCCGGCCCGGGCGTGGAGCCCCGAGCGGGCGGCGCGGGCCGCGGCCGCCCTGGCCGCCGAGGGCTATCGGGTCGTGGTCACCGGGGGCCGTGGGGAGCGGGAGCTGACCGCGAAGGTGGCCGGATCGCACGGGCTGGACCTCGGGGGGCTCACCGATCTGCGGCAGTTGGCGGGGGTGCTGGCCGGGGCGCGGGTGGCGGTGGTCGGCAACACCGGGCCGGCGCATCTGGCGGCCGCGGTGGGCACCCCGGTCGCCTCCCTGTTCGCGCCGGTCGTACCCGCCGAGCGCTGGGCCCCGTACGGCGTCCCGCACGTGCTGCTCGGAGACCAGGGCGCCGCGTGCGCGTCGACCCGCGCCCGGCACTGCCCTGTGCAGGGCCACCCGTGCCTGGACGGCGTGAGCGATGCGGAGGTGCTGGCCGCCGTGGCGGCGCTGGGTGAGAGAAGGCCCACGGCGACGCATGACGCGGACCGGACGCGAAAGACGGACCGAGCGGATCTCGCCACGGACGCGTCGCCCGGGCCGCGTGACGCCTCCCGCCCGAAGGACGCGTCCGGCCCCGATGACGTGTCAGAGGCCGAGGGCGTCCCGGGGCCGGGGGACGCGTGCGGCCCGGCGGAGGACGTGTCCGGGCCGGGCCGCGGTCCCGAGACGGAACGAGGAGCGACCGTATGAACATCCTGTTGTGGCACGTGCACGGCTCCTGGACGACGGCGTTCGTCCAGGGTCCCCACACCTACCTCGTTCCGGTGACACCCGGCCGCGACCCTGACGGACTGGGGCGGGCCCGCACGTTCTCCTGGCCGTCCTCGGTGCGCGAGGCGACCCCCGAGCAGCTGCGGGACGCGGAAGTGGACCTGGTCGTCCTGCAACGGCCGCACGAGCCGGCGCTGGCCGAGCGCTGGCTAGGCGGCCGCCGCCCCGGCCGCGACATCCCCGCCGTCTACCTGGAGCACAACGCACCGGACGGCGACGTGCCGAACACCCGCCATCCCTTCGCCGACCGAAGCGACCTGACGCTCGTTCACGTCACCCATTTCAACCGGCTGTTCTGGGACTGCGGCAGAACGCGCACGGAGGTGGTCGAGCACGGCATCGTCGACCCGGGACACCAGTACACCGGCCGTCTCGCCCGCGGGGCCGTCGTCGTCAACGAGCCGGTGCGGCGCGGCCGTTACACCGGTACGGATCTGCTGCCCGCGCTGGCGGAGGCGGCACCGCTGGACGTGTTCGGGATGCGCACCGAGGGCCTGGCCGGCCATCTGGGGCTGCCCGAGGAGCGGTGCCGCAGCGCGGACCTGCCGCAGGCCGAGCTGCACCGGGCGATGGCCGAGCGCCGGTTCTATCTGCACCCGGTGCGCTGGACCTCCCTCGGCCTGTCGCTGCTGGAGGCCATGCACCTGGGCATGCCCGTCCTGGCGCTCGCCACCACCGAGGTGGTCGAGGCGGTCCCGCAGGGCGCGGGCGTGCTGTCGACCCGGCCCGACGTCCTGGCCCGGGCAGCCCGGCACTATCTGCACGAACCCGAAGCCGCGGCCGAGGCCGGCGCCCGTGCCCGCCAGGCGGCCCTCGGCCGGTACGGGCTCAAGCGCTTCCTGGACGACTGGGAGCGCGTGATGACGGAGGCGCGCTCATGACCTCATCCCTGCATCCCATCCAGCCGGACACCGTCGAAGCCGACGGCCCCGGTTCCCTGTCGATCGCGCTGGTCTCGGAACACGCGAGCCCCCTCGCCGTCCTGGGCGGGGTGGACGCCGGCGGGCAGAACGTCCACGTCGCCTGCCTGGCCGGGGCGCTCGCCGACCGGGGACACCGGGTGACCGTGTACACCCGCCGCGACGACAAGGACCTGCCGGACCGGGTGCCGCTGCGCGAAGGGGTCGAGGTGCGCCATGTGCCCGCGGGTCCGCCGGAGCCGCTGCCCAAGGACGAACTGCTGCCCCACATGGCCGAGTTCGGGCGCTATCTGGCCCGGGTCTGGCGGGTGCGGGCGCCGGACGTGGTGCACTCGCACTTCTGGATGTCGGGGCTGGCGTCGCTGCGGGCCGTGCGCGAGCTGGGCCTGCCGCTGCTGCACACGTACCACGCGCTCGGCACCGTGAAGCGACGGCACCAGCAGCTGGCGGACACCAGTCCGCCACGCCGGATCGCGTACGAGACCGAGGTGGGCCTCGGCTGCGACCGGGTGATCGCCACGTGCCGGGACGAGGTCGTCGAACTGGGCAGGATGGGCATACCCGCCGGGAAGGTCGGCATCGTGCCGTGCGGGGTGGACACCGAGCTCTTCACGCCGAAGGGGCCGGTCGCGGAACGCGGCACCCGTCGCCACCGGCTGCTCCAGCTGGGCCGTCTGGTGCCGCGCAAGGGCGCGGCGGTGTCCGTCGCCGCGCTGGCCCTGCTGCCGGACACGGAACTCGTCGTCGTCGGCGGGCCGTCGGCGGACCGGCTGGACGAGGACCCGGAGGTGCGCCGGCTGCGCGGCATCGCCGAGGAGCACGGGGTCGCCGACCGGGTGATCTTCACGGGCGGCGTGGCGCCGCGCGATGTGCCGCCGCTGCTGCGCGCGGCCGACGTGGTGGTGTGCCCGGCGGACTACGAACCGTTCGGCATCGTCCCGCTGGAGGCCATGGCCTGCGGCAGGCCGGTCGTGGCCAGCGCGGTGGGCGGCCAGCTGGACACCGTCGCGGATCCGACCACCGGGCGCCTGGTGCCGCCACGGGACCCGGAGGCCGTCGCCCGGGCCGTCGGTGAACTCCTCGCCGACCCCGACAAGCGGGAGGCGTGCGGCGCGGCGGGGCGCCGTCGCGTTCTGCGCAGGTACGGCTGGGGGCGGGTCGCCGCGGCGACCGAGGCGACGTACTGCTCCGTCCTGGACGCCCAGCCCGCCGCCACGGGGGTGGTGTGATCACGCACCGTCCGCCCGGCCCTCGACAGCGTTCCCGACCCACCGCGGAGCTCCGACGTCCGAAGGAGGTGCGGGTCCGGCCGCCGTCCCCGTGACGCGGTACGCCCGATCAGCATGACCGATTCCTCTTCTGCATCCCTTGCACTCGATGCCGCGCATCTGCACTGCCGTTCGCTGGAACAGGCGCTCGTCCGCCTGCGCCGGGACGGCCTGCACCGGATCGCGGAGTGGGGCGGCCGACTCGCGATCGTCCTTTCAGCCGGCGGCCGGCTGCTGGCCGCGGGCAACGGCGGCAGCGCCGCCCAGGCCCAGCATCTGACCGCCGAGCTGGTGGGTCGTTACCGGCAGGAGCGGCCGGCCTACTCGGCGATCTCGCTGCACGCGGAGACCTCCAGCGTGACCGCGATCGGCAACGACTACGGCTTCGACCAGGTCTACGCCCGGCAGGTGGCCGCACACGGCCGCCCGGGTGACGTGCTCGTGCTGCTGTCCACCTCCGGCCGCAGCGCCAACCTCATCAGTGCGGCCGTGACGGGCCGGGCGGCCGGGCTGCGCGTCTGGGCGCTCACCGGGCCGGGACCGAACCCGCTGGCGGAGGCGGCCGACGAGGCCCTCTGCATCGACGTCGGCAACACCGCGACCGTTCAGGAGGCCCATCTGGTGGCCGTGCACCTGCTCTGCGAGAGCTTCGACGCGGCGCTCGGCGCCGCCACCCGGCACGCCGCCGCGCCACGTACGGTCGGAGCGCACGGGAGGGCGTCGTGACGGGGCGAGGTCCGCTCGTGGTCGTCGGGGACGTCCTGCTCGACGAGGACATCGAAGGTGTCGCCACCCGGCTGTCCCCGGACGCCCCCGCCCCGGTCGTCGACGTGACCGAGGACCGGCGTCATCCGGGCGGGGCGGGACTCGCCGCCGCGCTCGCGGCCCGCGGCGGGCGTGAGGTCGTGCTGGTCACCGCGCTCGGCGACGACTCGGCCAGCGAGGCCGTACGCCGTGATCTGCGCGGCCGGGTGCGGCTGGTGGAGATCCCGCTGAAGGGCAGCCTGCCGGTGAAGACGCGGGTGCTGGCGAGCGGCCGGCCCCTGGTGCGGATCGACCGGGGCGGCGGCACGCCCGGCGAGCCGGACGCCGCGGTGCGGGAGGCGCTCGCGCAGGCGCACGCCGTGCTGGTCGCCGACTATGGGCGGCACACGGCCGGTGCCGTGCGGGAGCACCTGGCGGCCGTCGTCCCGCGCACGCCGCTGGTGTGGGACCCCCACCCCCGGGGCGACACTCCCGTGCCGGGGGCGCGACTGGTCACCCCGAACGCGGCGGAGGCATCCGCCCTGTGCCCCGGCGACGGCGACTCGCTGCGCGCGTACGCCGACCGGGCCGCTCGGCTCGCGGAGCGCTGGCAGGCGGCCGGTGTCGCCGTGACCCTCGGGGACCGCGGGGCGCTGCTGGCCAGGCCGGGCAACGGCACGCCGATGCTGGTGCCGCCGCCGTACCGGGCCAGCGGCGACCCCTGCGGTGCGGGCGACTGCTTCGCGGCCACGACGGCGGCGGCGCTGGCGGACGGCGCACTGCCGGAGGAGGCCCTGCAGCGGGGCGTCGCGGAGGCCGCCGCGTTCGTCTCGGCGGGCGGGGCCGGGAACCCGGCGCTGTGGCGGACCTCGCCCCCTCCTCCGGCGCAGACCCCCCGCACCGACCCCTTCGCTGTCGCCGAGCAGGTCCGCGCGCGGGGCGGCACCGTCGTGGCCACCGGCGGCTGCTTCGACCTGCTGCACGCGGGACACGTGGGCCTGCTCGAGAGTGCGCGCCGCATCGGTGACTGTCTGATCGTGTGCCTCAACTCGGACTCCTCGGTCGCCCGGCTGAAGGGACCGGGGCGCCCGCTGAACACGGTGGCGGACCGGGTGCGGGTCCTGGAGGCGCTCGGCAGCGTGGACGCCGTCGCGGTCTTCGAGGAGGACACCCCGGAGACGGTCCTGAAGCGGCTGCGGCCGGATGTGTGGGTCAAGGGCGGCGACTACTCCGTCCAGGACCTGCCGGAGGCCGAGGCGCTGCGGGCCTGGGGCGGGCAGGCGGTCGTACTGCCCTATCTCGACGGCCGCTCCACGACGGTGCTGGCCCGCCGGGCGGCGCGGGCCGCCGCTCCCCCGGTGCCGCCGTCGTGAGGACGGCCGAGGCGCACTCGCCGCGGGTGCTGGTGCTGCGGGCGCTCGGGCTCGGCGATCTGCTGACGGCGGTTCCCGCGCTGCGGGCGCTGCGGCGGCATCTGCCCGGCCACGAGATCGTGCTGGCCGCGCCGGGGCGGCTGGAGCGGGCAGCCGCGGCGACCGGCCTGGTGGACCGGCTGCTGCCCGCCTCCGCCCCTGGCCGGGCGGTGCCCGCCGAGCTGGCCTGGCCCGGGCCCGCGCCCGACCTGGCGGTCGATCTGCACGGCAACGGCCCGCCGAGCCACCTCCTGCTGCAGCGGCTCGGGCCGCGGCGGCTGTTCGCCTACGCGCACCCGGACACTCCCGATATCCCCGGTCCGGTGTGGCGGGAGGACGAGCACGAGCGGGAACGGTGGTGCCGTCTGCTCGCCTGGTACGGCGTTCGGGCGGACCCGGAGGACCTGTCCATCCCGGCGCCCGCGACGCCCTCCCCCGCACCCGGCGCCGTCGTGGTGCACCCGGGGGCCGACGCCGGAGCGCGCTGCTGGCCGCCGGAGCGGTTCGCGGCCGTTGCGCGGGAGGTGCGCCGCTCGGGGTACGACGTGGTGGTGACCGCGGGCGCCGGGGAGGGCACGTTGGCGCGGAATGTGGCGGCTCGGGCGGGGCTGCCGCCGGATGCGGTCGTGGGAGGGGACGGCGACGTGCCGTTCGACCGGTTGGCCGCGCTGGTGGCCGGGGCCCGCTGCGTGGTGGTCGGCGACACCGGGCTCGCCCATATGGCCACGGCGCTGCGCACACCCTCGGTGGTCCTCTTCGGCCCGGTCGCCCCTCGGCTGTGGGGGCCGCCGTCCGACGCCACGGCACCGGGTGCTCTGGCACCCGGGGGCCGACGACGCACCCAGGCCGGGGGACGCGCACGGGAGGGTGCCGGACGAGCGGCTGCTGAGGATCACGGTGGCGGAGGTCACCGAGGCGGTGCACTGCGTACTGGAGCGCGGGCGGGAACCGGAACCAGGCCGGGGAACGCGGGGCGATGGGCCCGGAGTACTGACCACGGGTCTGCGGGCCCGCGGCTGACGGAGGGCCCACGGCAGACGGAGCGCTCACGAGGGCTGCGCGGGCTGAGGGCCGACGGGCCGGGCAGGCTTGAGCCCTGGCGATCTGCCCGCCGTCCGCCACCGTGCGGCGGTCGGTTCCCGGAAGACGGGCGGCAGGGCCGTCCGGAAGCCGGTCCGGAATGTTCGGAAACTCCCTGCGTCGCGCAGGGACCGCGAACGGTGAGGGCCGCCGGCCGTCGATCCGGCCCTGGCCGGCCCCGGCCCCACCGCAGTGCCGTCCGACGCGACGGCCGCGCTCCGTTCGGCGCGCGGGCGGTGGCAGGCCGGGGCAGGCCCGGCAAACGGGCGCCGACGCGCACGTCGGTCCCGGCAACGGGCGCCGGCCGGCCGCCGCCCGGACGGCTCAGGCCGCGGTGCTCAGGTCCGGTACTCCGCGGTCCTCCGTGCGGAGCACCACCGCCGGGGTGGTACGGCGCCGGCGCAGGGCGAAGCCCGCTCCGATCGTGCCCGCGATGATCACGCCGCCGACGACGAGGGCGCCCCGGGCTCCGGCCATCTGCATGAGGAGACCGAGCGCGGGCGGGCCGCCCAGGCCCCACGCCGTGCTGATGGTCCTCCACACGCCGAGCACACGACCGCGCAGGTGGGCGGGCGGGTCGGTCTGCAGGACGGTCGTCCCGGCGGTGTCCGAGACGGACTCCACCACGGCCATCGGCAGAACCAGCACCAGCAGCACGGCGAGCGACGGCGAGAGCCCCGCCACGATCTGGAGGAGTCCGCCCACGGCGGCCAGCGTGCCCACCACCCGCACGGAGGGCCGGCGCAGCCGGGCACCGAGGACCGCACCGACGATGCCTCCGACGGCGAGGACGGTGGACACCGTGCCGAACGCCCCGGCGCCGCCCGCGAGCGGGCCGGTGACGAGGACGGCCAGGGTGAGGCCGTAGTTGCGTCCGAAGATCGCGCTGATCCCGGTGATGCCCGCAAGGGCGACCAGCCGCGGGCGGCGCGCGAAGAACGCCAGGCCCTGCCGCACGGTCATGTCCCCGCCCGCGGGCCGACCGCCGCGCTGGGCCGGGACGGCAGGCGCACGGCGCGCGGGAGCCCGTACGGCGCCGGGTGCCGGGCGCAGGAAGGGGATCACGGAAGCGACGAACAGGAAGGACACCCCGTTCGCGGCGTACGCGGCGGCCGTGCCGAAGAAGCCGACCGCCACACCGGCGAGCGCTGTACCGGCGAGCCGGCCCGCGCTGTGCACCAGCGAGCCCACGCCGATCGCGGAGGGGACGTCCTCCTCGCGGACGAGGTCGTTGCCCAGCAGCGCGCACGCGGGCCCGTCGACGGTGGCGATCAGGCCGGTGACGGCGGCCAGCACCATCAGCACCGGCACGTCGAGCCGGCCGAGCACGACGAGGACGGCCGTCGTGAAGGCGACGGCGCCGAGGAGCGCCTGGCTGACGGCGGCGGTCAGCTTCCTCGGCAGGCGGTCGACGGCGGCGCCGCCCGCGAGGCTCACGAGGAGAGCGGGGGCGGCCTGGACGGAGATCGACAGGCCGGTGGCGGCGGCGGACCCGGTGATCTTCAGGACCAGCAGGTTCTGCACCGTGAGCTGCATCCAGGTGCCGGCGTTCGAGACGAAGTTCGCCAGGGACCACCAGCGCATGCTGCGGTACTTCAGGGATCTCCAGGGCGAGGAGGACTCGGCCGCCGAGGCGGCGACCGGCGCCGAAGCAGCCGGCACGGGGGCAGAAGGGGACGCGGAAGCGACAGGGGAAGAAGGCACAGTGATCTTCGGGGACGGGTCCCGGAGGACTCACACGGAACATCGGCGGGAGCTCGGTACACCGGCTGCGCTGCGCGGTCGCTCCCCCGGATCTGGCGGGTGCCGTGCCGCCGGTGAGCCGCGGTGCGGGTCCCGGGAGGACGGCGTCGCCCATCGTGGCAGACGGGACCGGCGAGTCGTCGCCGCGGACCCCGGGCGGGGTGCCGAAAGCACACCAAGTCCCCGACACTGTCGGGGACTTGGTGCTCCTGTGTACTTGCTCACAGCGTCCGCGGCCGACCGCCGTGACGTCAGTCCTCCAGTTCCTCCTGGATCGGCGTCTTCGGCGCGTCCCGCAGGTGCTGCGACAGCCCGGGTTCGCCGCCCTCACGCGCCTGCTCGGCACGCTGTGCGGCGGTGTGCCCGAGGTCGGAGTCGGGGTCCACCCGGACCGACCGCGCCACGTCCTCCCGGCTGGTGTACTCCTCGGGCGGTATTCCGCGCAGCGCCTTGACCACCTCGTCCGAGGCGCCGGCCGTTCGCGCCGCCGTCAGCAACTGGTCCTTGTCGGCCGGAAAGTCGACGTCCCTGAGCGCGCCGAGCACCTCCGGCACATCGGCGTGCGCCATGGGGGGCCTCCTTGCTACCGCTCTTCGTAGTCCTCCCGCTGGATGCCCGCCTCCTCCATCGCCTCACGCATGGTGCGGCCGGAGGGACCGGTGGGGGCGGCCTTGCCGGCCTCCTCCTGCGCCGGTTCCACGACCACGTCGTCGGTGGTCTCGGTCTTCTTCCGGTTCTCCTCGGGAACGGTCATCGCGACGATTCCTCACATACGCCTTTCGCTTCCTGAACGACGGCGAGTACCCGAAGACCAGGCGGTGAACACCCTGAAGATCGGGAACACACAACATGCGCGCCGGGCGACGGCGAGCGCGGCGTCTGAGAGCCACCGCCCGGGCGGTGGCGGGGGGCGGGGGATCGCGCGTCCGGCCTGCGCATGGCCCCGCCGGGCCACGGGTACTCGGGGGTCCGGCGCTTTTGGCGGCGCCGTGTCAACCGGAACGTCTCACCGCCTGGAGGAGCCATGGCGGGTGTCAGCCCCACAGATCTGCAGAAAGCACTGTCCGGCGCGGAGTACCCGGCCGACACCGAGCAGCTCAAGAAGGTCGCCCGGGACAACCGCGCTCCCAGGGAGATCACCGAGCGCATCGATCACCTCGGGAAGAAGAAGTTCCAGAACCCGGCCGAGGTGAGCAAGGCGGTGTTCGAGAACGAGTGATCCCAAGTCGAAGGTGCGGCGGCCGGGGCGAGGTGCCCCGGCCGCGGTGCGTGCACCGGCGGTCAGCCGACGTACTTGCGGGCCGGAGAGGTCCGCCGCGCCTCCTCCAGGGCGACCAGCCGGGCCTCGAGGTCGGCGGGCACGGGATCACGCTGTTTCAGGACCCAGGGAAGCCCCGCCGCCGCCCGCGCGAACGCGCGCACGGACGCGCGGTCCCGGGGAACGGTGCGCATGAGGTACCAGGTACGGCGCAGCGCGGACGGCCAGGGACGGCGCAGCCAGGTGAACCACAGGGTGTTGCGCAGTCCGAGGACGCGCCGTTCGGTGCTGTCCCGCACCTGGGACGCGGCATGGTGAATGGTCAGTTCGGGTGCATAACTCAGCCAGTGGCCGCGGCGCAGCAGGTCGGTGGCGAGGAGTTCCTCCTCACCGCCCAGCCACAGTCCGGGGTGGAAGCCGCCCACCGCCCTGAAGGCGTCGACGCGCATCACGGTCGCGGCGGCGAGGAACGACCCCAGCGCGGGACCGGGCAGCCAGCCGGGGCCCGTGAGGGGCGAGTCGCGCAGTTCGGCGACGACGGGGTCCTCCTCCCCCGACGGCTCGACCACGATGCGGGCCGTCACGGCCGCGAGTCGGGGGTGGGCGTCGAGGAGGTCCGCGGCACGCCTCAAGGACCCCGGTTCCCACCAGGTGTCGTCGTCGCAGAACGCCACATACGGCGTCCGTACGTGGCGGACGGCCAGGTTGCGGCCGACCGCTCCCAGGTTGCGTCCGGGGCACAGCAGCCGGACCTCGGGGAAGTGCCGGGTGACGGCGTCCGCGGTGCCGTCGGTGGATCCGTTGTCGGTGACGACGACCTGAGGCCGCTCGGGAAGGTCCCGCAGGGCACGCAGGGTGCGCAGCAGTTCCGGGCGGCGATCCCGGGTGATCACGACGACCGTGGTCCGGCGGTCGGGGCGGGGGCCGTCGCCGCGCGGGGTGCCGGCGTCGCTCCGGGGTGTCGTGGCGGGCACACGGGAGGGGTCGTGGGGCATGTCCGCTCGTCCTCGGTCGTCGGTGCGGTCGTCGGTGCTCATGGCGTGGCCCGCTCCAGCAGGCGAACGGCGTGCTCGATCCGTGCGGGCAGCGGTTCTCGGTCCCTGAGGGCCGCGGGGAGGCGGGCGATCGCACCGCGCAACGCCGCCGCGGCGTCGCGCTCGCCGCGGGCCGCCGCCGCGGCGAGGCGGGCGGTGTGGCCCAGTGCCACCGTGACGGGCCGGCGGAGCCACGCGGTGAGCAGGGCGTTGCGCCGCTGGACCGCCGAACGGCCCGGTCGTCCGCCGGGATCCGGGTGGTGGTGGGCCGTCACCGACGGCACATAGCTGACGCCCCAGCCGCGGGCCGCGAGGTCGTAGGCCAGCAGGGTCTCCTCGCCCCCGAAGAACAGCACCCGGTGGTAGCCGCCTGCTTCCAGGAAGGCCCGGCGGCGGACCACCGCCGCGCAGGCGAGGAAGCCGAGCACCGGGCGGCCGGGGAGATCGGGGTCGGGCGGCAGCGGCGAGCGCGCGAGGACGGCGTTCAGCGGGTCCTCGGCGGCCTGGGGGCCGACCAGCGTGCGGGCGGCCAGCAGGCCGAGCCGCGGGTGGTCGTCGAGGACGTCCGCCGCGGTGTCCAGGGCGCCCGGCGCCCACCAGGAGTCGTCGTCGCTGAAGGCGACGTAGGGCGTGACCGCGTGCCGTACCGCGAGGTTGCGGCCCAGCGCGCCGGTGTTGCGTCCGGCGACCAGGACGCGCGCGCCCAGCGGGTGGTCGCGTACGGCGTCCACGGTCGCGTCGCTGGAGCCGTTGTCCACGACGATGACGGGGGGCCGCTCGGGCAGGTCGGCCAGCTGGTCCAGGGTGCGCAGCACGCTGTCACGGCGGTCGCGGGTGATCATGGCGACGGTGACACGGGAGGCGTGCCGCTCGGGCGCGTCGATGTGCTTCACCCGCCCTCCTGGAGCAGCTTCTGCACGCCGCGCAGCACGTCGTGGTCCGTGATCTCGTTCAGACCCGGGTGGACATTCGTGTCCGCGCGGGAACCGGTCTCGTCGCCGAGGAGCACACCGGGCACTTCGTAGGGTCCCCGGCGCGGATCCACCGGAGAGCGGAGCGAGACGACGGGGGCGCCGGTGGCGGCGGTGAGCGCCTTCACCGCGCCCCTCCCCCGTGCACCACTGGCTCCGGCATCCTGTCGGTGAAGGCGGCGATGGTCAGCTTGAGCCCTTCCTCCCAGGTCACCTTCGGTACCCAGCCGAACAGTTCGCGGGCGAGGGTCGTGTCGGGCCGGCGTCGCGCGGGATCGCCCGGGTCCCGGTCGACGAAGGTCAGGCGCGAGTCCGAGCCGGTGAGGGCGATCACCCTGCGCGCGATCTCCTCGACGGTGGTCTCCTCGTCTCCGCCGATGTTGACGGGCCGCACGGACCGGCTGGCGGCGACCCGCAGGATGCCGTCGACGGTGTCGTCGACGTAGCACAGGGAGCGGGTCTGGCGTCCGTCGCCCTCGATGGTGACCGGTTCCCCGGCCAGTGCCTGCCGGATGAAGGTGGGGATCGCCTGGCGGCCGTCCGCCCGCATCCGGGGGCCGTAAGTGGTGAACACCCGTACGATGCCCGCGTCGGTGCACCGGGCGCTCGCGTGGGCGGTGGTGAGCGCCTCGGCGAACCGCTTGGACTCGGCGTAGGCGCTGTGCGGTCCGACGGGGTCGACGTCGCCCCAGTGGTCCTCCCGCTGCGGGTGCACCGCCGGATCGCCGTAGACCTGGCAGGAGGAGCCCAGCAGGAAGCGGGCGCCGTCCCGGTCGGCGACGGCCAGCGCGTTGCGCGTGCCGAGGCCGCAGGCGGCGATCGTCTCCAGGGCGCGGCCCCGGGCGTCGGCCGGGGAGGCCGGACCTGCGAAGTGCAGCACCACGTCGTAGGGGCCGGCGAGGGCGTCGCGGCTCTCGGGCCGCGCGATGTCGCACTCCACGAACCGGAAGCCCGGCCGACCGGTCAGATGGGCGATGTCGGCCACCGATCCCGACCTCAGGTCGTCCACGCAGTCGACGTCGATCCCGCTGTCCAGGAGACGCTCGCACAGGTGTGAGCCGATGAACCCGGCGCCCCCGGTCACCACGGCACGGCCCCAGTAGGGCCGGGCCGTCGGCAGCGGGGAGAACGTGGTCGTCGGCGTCATCAGCACGTGGTCCTTCCGCCTTCCTTCCGCCGATGAGTGACGCATGCCTGCGCGCGGCGGCCGTCGAGTGCCCCGGCGAGTCGTTTTCATGCTCCGGCCTGCGGTGAGGGCGTGCCACAGGGGTGCGGGCACCGCACCGCCGACCGCGTGGCGGCCTCGGCGGCTCGACTCGGCTCCTCCTGGCTCTCCCGGCGCTCCCGGCTCTCCTGGCTCGTCGTGGCTCATGGTCGCTCGTGGTGGCTCGTACGAGTGAAACCGTGCGGTCGGATGGACCGCACGGCATCCCCCGCGCCGAACGGGGTACTTCGCCGCCATGCGGGTGAGCGTGATTGATGTGGGTTCGAACACGATCCGTCTGATGGTGGCGGACGCCGAGCGCGGTGTGCCCCTCCCGGTGCACACCGCGAAGTGGAAGCAGCGGCTGTCCGACCAGACGGACGCGGACGGGCGGATGGCGGACGCGGCGGTGGAGCAACTGGCCCAGTCGGTCGCCGATGCCGCCGCGACGGCCGAGCGGTGGGGCTCGGGGCCGCCCCTGGCGTTCGCGACCGCGGTGGTGCGCGCCGCGCCCAACCGACGGGAGGTCCTGGAGGCGGTGCGCGACCAGACGGGTGTGGCCCTGTGCACGCTGCCCGGCGAGGTGGAGGCGGAGCTGACGTTCCTCGCGGCCCGGCGGTGGATGGGCTGGCGGTCCGGGCCGCTGGCGCTGCTCGACATCGGCGGCGGTTCCCTGGAGGTCGCGCTGGGCCGGGGCAGCCTGCCGGACTTCGCCGCGTCACTGCCGCTCGGTGCGAACCGGCTGACCCGTGAGTTCTTCGCCGAGAACGACCCGCCCACCCCGGCCGACGTCAAGGCGCTTCGCCGCAGGGTACGCCACCAGCTGCGTGACGTGGCCACGCGCGCCCGTTGGGAGAGCCCCTGCACGGCGGTGGCCACCTCGCGCACGTTCCAGCAGCTGGCACGGTTGTGCGGGGCGCCGCCGGGACGGCACGGCCCGTTCGTGCACCGTGAGTTGCGCCGTGCGGATCTGCGGCGGGCCATCGACGACCTGGCCTCCCGCCGATCGGCGGAACGGGCCGACCTGCCGGGCATCTCCGCTCCACGGGCCCGCCAGAGCCTGGCCGGTGCCCTGGTCGGTCACACCGTCATGAAGCTGGGGAACTTCAGGACGGTGACCATCTGCCCGTGGGCGGTCAGGGAGGGTGTGCTGCTGCGGTCCATCGAGGACGGCCTCGGCTGGTGGTCGAAGGTCACGCGGGACGGTGAGGAGACGTTGTCGGGCGCCGCCGTTCCGCTGCGGGTGGCGGAACCGACGGCCTGACCGGGACACACGCAGGGCGACGACCGGGCCGCGTCCTCGCCTCCCGGTGCGCGGGTCGCCCGTCTCGCGAGTAGGGGGTTCTAGGGGGTCACGGGTCACCGTCTCCGCGCGCACGCGGTCACCTTGGAGCAGCGGACTCCTGGTGGGTGGCCGGCGGCCCGGACGCGGGGCGCCTCTCAGGCCCGGTCCGTCAGGGCCGCCACGAGTGCCGGGGCGTTGTCGTCGTCGGGGTCCTCCAGGAACTCGCGGCGCACCTGCCGGGCCGCGACACGGCCGGAGGTCAGGCACCACTGCCACCAGTGGTCCAGCCGCCGGGTGGTGAGACGGTCCGCGGGGACCAGGGCGGGCCAGCCGCAGGCCTCTGCCTGGGCGGTCAGCTTGGCGCCGCCCTCGACGGGGTCCACGGCCAGGGCCGGCACTCCCCCGCGCAGCGCGAGCACCAGCCCGTGCAACCGGTCGGTGACCACCAGGTCCATCCGGGACAGCACGGACTCGAACTGTCCGGGCGTGGCGCACAGCCGCCAGTCGTGGCTGTCGAGCCGGGTCTCCAGCTCCACTCGCGCGCAGTCCTTGCCGGCCAGCCACCGGGTGACCGTCTCGGCGGCCTCGTCGTGCCGGCGCCTCTCCCCGTACTCGTGCTGCCCGTGCGTGAGGATCACCCCGACGACGGGCGTGGTGGTCTCGCTCGGCGCGTGGGTGGACAGGTCGGGCACCGGGCCCATGGCGGGCGCGTCCCTCGGCAGGACCCGGTGGAATCCGGTGACGGCCGGGTCTTCGGCGTCCAGCACGGAGGTGCCGACCGCGATCCGCACGCAGTGCGCGAAGCGCCGGTGCAGTTCCTCGATCCCGGGCCCGTGCAGCGGCCCGCAGATGAAGATCAGATGCGAATACGCGGCGGGCCGTACGTCGTCCAGGTGCAGCGCCGACGGCCGGAAGCCGGGGCTCCATGCCACGTCGTAGGGGATTCCCTGGTGACGCAGCACGTCCTCGACCCGCCGCAGGGCCAGCACGTCTCCCGCGGTGGCCTCGCCGTCCACAAAGCTGAACCATCCGGTCAGCAGAGTCCTCAGATGCCTCGCACACACAACGCCTCTCGAGTGCCCCCTCGTCACGTGCTCACTCATCCCGACGGGGGTTCCGAGCCGTCCGGGCCGGCCTTCACGCTCACCGCGTCGGCGCACCGGACGGCTGCGGTATCGTCCGGGCCGTCGGAGCCCGTACGGCGCGGGCCGGGGAGTACACGGAGATCTGTCGACGAGGTGCCCGCCATGACCGAAGCCGATCAGGGACCCGGGGCCGCGGCGGCCCGGTTCACCGGCCGTCCGGTGACCGGTGAACGCCCGGGATCCGGTGCGCTGACGGAGGTCGTCCTCGACGGTGGCCGCGCGGTGATGGTCAAGCACGGCGACGCCCACGGTTCCTTGCGGGCCGAGGCGGCCGGGCTGCGCTGGCTGGCGGACGCCGGCACGGTACGCGTCCCCGCCGTGCACGGTCACGACCAGAACTGGCTGGTGACCGACCGTGTCCCCACCGGGCGACCCAGCGCCGAGGCTGCGGTGCGCTTCGGCCGCGAACTGGCGGCCCTGCACGCGGCGGGCGCGCCCGCGTTCGGCGCCCCACCGCCCGGTGGCCCCGAGGACGCGTACATCGGCCTCGCGCCGATGCGCAACATCGCCGGTGAGGACTGGCCGAGCTGGTACGGCGAGCACCGGTTGCTGCCCTACGTGCGCCGTGCGGTCGACGACGGCACGTTGCGGTCCACCGAGGCGGCCTTGTTCGAACGCATCTGCGAGCGGCTGCCGGAGCTGGCCGGTCCCGCGGAGCCGCCGGCCCGGCTGCACGGCGACCTGTGGAACGGCAACGTGCTGTGGGGCTCAGACGGCCACGTCTGGCTGATCGACCCGGCCGCGCACGGCGGACACCGGGAGACCGACCTCGCCATGCTGCACCTGTTCGGCTGCCCGCACCTGGAGCGGGTGCTGGCCGGATACCAGGAGGCGGCGCCACTCGCGGACGGCTGGCAGGACCGGATCGTGCTGCACCAGCTCTTCCCGCTGCTGGTCCACACGGTGCTCTTCGGCGGCGGCTACGCGGGGCAGGCGCTGGCGGCGGTCCGCGCGGCCCTGGCGGCCTGACCACCGCACACGTGCCCCCGGCCGGGTACGGTCTCCTGGTCACCGCATCCGGAGGAGCCGCCATGTCCCGCGCCACCGACGCCTCGTTCGACCTGTTGCCCGGCGCCGACGACTCTCCGGTGATCCTGCATGTGCCGCACGGGGCCCGGGAGATACCAAAGGACGTGCGTGAAGGCATCCTGCTCGACGACAAGGCCCTCGCCCGGGAGCTGGATCACATCACGGACGCGCACACCGGCGAACTGGCCGGCCTCGCCGCGAAGGCCGCCACCCTCAGGCCCTGGCGGTTCGTCAACCGGCTGTCACGGCTGGTGGTCGATCCCGAGCGGTTCCCCGACGAGCGGGAGGAGATGCTCGCCGTGGGGATGGGAGCCGTCTACACCCGCACCACGCACCGCGAGGCCCTGCGAGGGGCCGGCACCGACCCCGAACCGCTGCTGCGGCGCTACTTCCACCCGTACGCGCGGGCGATGACGGCAGCGGTCGCGGACCGGCTGGCCGCCACCGGGCGGGCCGTCGTCCTCGACGTCCACTCCTACCCGACCTCCCCTCTGCCCTACGAACTGCACGGCGAGGGACCCCGGCCTCCGGTATGCCTGGGCACGGACTCCTTCCACACGCCGCCCGAGCTGCTCGCTCTAGCACGCGAGGCGTTCGCGGGGTTCGGCGGCACGGGGGTCGACAGCCCTTTCTCCGGGGCGTACGTCCCCCTGGAGTTCCACGGCTCACAGCCCCGGGTCACCGCCCTGATGGTGGAGATCCGCCGGGACACCTACATGACCGAACCGGGCGGTGCCGCGGGCCCCGGTCTTCCCCTTCTCGCCTCGGCGCTGGCGGCCCTGGTGGACGCGGTGTCCTGACGGCCGCTCCCGCGGCCGGTCACTGAAGCAGGGGGAGCTTGCCCACAATCTTGCTGACGCGGTTGCGCGGGCCCACGACGCTCACGGCGCAGTACACGAGGTCGTCGGTGGCGGTCTTGCCCACGGCGGCCTGGTAGTCGGCGTAGACGAGCGTCTCCTGGGCCGCGACCGGCATGTCGGCGACGAAGGTGTCGGCGTACGAGGCCGCCTTGGCACGGATGGCGCGGAGGGTGTCGGCGTCCGCCGCCAGGACGGAGCAGCCGGCCCAGGGGAGGCCGGGGTGCACGGCGCCCTCGGCGTCGGTGGCGTCTTCGCCGAGCAGGCCGGTCACCGCGGACTGCGTGGCCGCCGCGACGCAGATGGCGGCGTTGACGGCGCGGCCCGAGGGCAGGTCCCGGTCGACGACCACCGCCCACTTGAGCCGGGCGGCGCGGGTGGAGACGGTGGGGTCCACTTCCTCGGGGGTGAAGCCGATCCGCGTTCCGGCCGTGCTTTCGTCGGTCATGAGCATGTCTCCTGAGCATTTCTGCGGCTGACGCCGAGAATGCTAGGCAGGTGTGCGGATCCAGCGCTCGGCTGTCGAATTTTCGGGGACCTTCGCCCTCGCAGGACCGCTGTCGGTGCACTTCGTGCGGCAAGTCTGCCGGATGGGGCGTCGGACGTACGGACATGGACGTGCGGACACGGAACGGCGGCCTTCACCGTTTCCTGCGCGGTGCCGCCGGGCGTTCGGCGGCGGGCTCGATACGGCGGGGCCGGACGTGCTCGTAGACCATCGTGGTCTGCACGTCCGCGACCTCGCGGCGTTCGGTCAGCCGGTCGATGACGAAGGCGTAGACGCCGTTGACATCCGGGGCGGCGACATGGATGAGGAAGTCGTGCGCTCCGGAGGTGACGAAGAGGCCGATGACTTCGGGCAGTCGGGCGGCCCACTCGCGGAACCCCTCGATGACGGGGCGGGCCGGCGGCCGGATGCGGACCGAGATGAGGGCCTGGACCGGGCGGCCCACCGCCTCCAGGTCCACGGCCGCGTGGTAGCCCGTGATGACCCCGCGCTCCCGCAGCAGCCTCACCCGCTCCAGCGAGGTGGACGGGGAGACCCCCGTCCGCGCGGCCAGCTCCCGGTTGGTCTGCCGTGCGTCGTCCTGCAGTTCCCGCAGCAGAGCGCGGTCCAGTGCGTCCATGTCCATGCCGCCCACTATTGCGCACGACGTTCGGCGGCAGCGGGGAATCTCCACACAGATGCTAGCGGCGGCGGGCGCGGCTCCGGTGACCGAGGGGCCGGTGAGGCAGCACCCCTTCGTGTTGACCACTTCTTGTCATCGGCCGCGTTCGGGGCGGTCTCCTGTGGACCGCCGCCGGCGTCACCGCGGTCGCGGGCGAGCTGCTCCTGCTGCGCCGCCGCGGGCGCGCCGGGCGCGACAGCGCGTGAGCCGAGGGCACGGCGGCCGAGCGTCGCACGACCGCCGGCACCTCCTCCTCGCACACCTTGAGCCTCCGGCCCGCGACTCACCGTAGCGGAGAGTCGATCCCGGCCCTTCCGGGATGCGCGCTGCGCCATCTGGGGGAAAGGTGAGGGGAGGATCGACTCGCAGAGGAGACAGAATGTCGACGTCACAGCCTGATGCGTCGCGTCGTCCGGCCGATGACCGTGCCACGCCGGACGAGCTGCTGCACGCGTGCCCGCTCGAGACCTCGGCGGAGGATCTGGTCCTCGCCTCGGGGCGGGACATCACCCCCAAGACCCTCGCCTGGGCGGAGCGGAAGCTCGCCTCCGAGGGGCACGCCGCGCTGGACAAGCTACTGCCTTAGTGACGCACGGTCCGGAATCACCGCGCCGGGGACGTGGCCGGGCCCCGGGGCCGTGATACCGGACCGTTGCGGCTGCTGCGGGGTGGGCTTCGCACTGCCGTCGAGGAGGGCGTCGGCGGCGGCGACGGCGTCGCGCACGTCCTTGGTTCCCGTCATGACGCACAGCGTGTAGCTGACATCCGCCAGCTCTCGTACCGCTTCCGGTGTCTCCCGCTCGGCGAGCGCGATCCGCAGGGACGCGTACCGGGTCAGCAGTCTTCTGACGGCTTTCGGATCGGGAACGAGCACAGTCGGGCCCTTTCTCTCGTTTTTCCGTCCCGGCTCCCCTGTCTCGGGGGAAGCATGCACAACTCGTCTCACATGGCCCGCTTTTGGCGCGATCTCGACCCTCCCCTCCCCCACGGCTCACCCCTCCGCGGACCGGGCCAGGGCGCGACACGCGATCACGACCCGCCCTCCCCTCCCGGCCGTTGACGTGCGCGGACCATACTGGGAGGCGCCCCTGTCCCCTTTCACCAGAGTGATCCATGCCGAAGTCCTCCACTGTCCGTGCCACGGCTCCCGACACCGTGTGGCTGGCCCGCGGGCGACACCCCGGCCCGGGCGCCGAGGACGCCGTCCGCCGCCGCCTGCGTGAGCTGAAGAACGAGAAGGTCATCCAGGACGAGACCGAGTACGACGGTTCCCGGGACGGCGCGCCCGCGCGCGCCTTCGAGGCGCGGTGGCTCGTCGCTGACGAGGTCGTCGTGCGGGCCCGCCTGGACGTCGGGGCGCCGGACGACAAGGACGGCACCCAGGACTGGGTGCTGGTGGCCGAGGCGGACCGGGCCTGGGATCTCCACTGGCCCTCTCCGGCCACCGTCTTCTGGCCCGACGACCCGGACGCGCCCTGGGACCACGACGTGGTGCCAGGGCTGCGCTTCAGGGACATCAACCCGCTGCCCACCGAGGACCGGGCGCTGCGGCGCCTGCTGAAGGACTGCGCGCGCCACTCGTGGAGCATCCACGTGGTCGTCCACGAGGCGATGACTCCCGACGAGCGCGGGCTGCGCCCCCTCGCACCGCTGCTGCCGCCCGGCCTCAGGCACCGGGTCGTGGAACACCGGGCCGCGCCCGAGCAGTTCCAGGTGGTCAACTGGGCCCTCTACGACCTCGGGGCACGGGTGCCCCGAGGCGGTGCCGTGGTGCTGCCCGCGGCGCCGTCCGGTCCCGGCGCCGACGACAACGGGTTCAGCGTACGCACGGTCTTCCTCGACGGTTCACGCCCGACGGAACTCCTCGACACCGTGCGGCGCTTCGCCGAGCAGCCCGCGCCCCTGCCCGAGGGCGCCGAGGAGGCCCTGTCCGCGCTGCGCGAGCAGTGGCATCTGACCACCCTCGAGGAAGAACTGGCCATGGCGCGCCGCAGGCTCGCCGCCTACGCCGAGGCGCTCGAGGCCATGACGAAGTCGCGGGACATGTACCGGGAGGCGGCCGAGCTCGCCCACGAGGCGCTCGCGGCCTACCAGGAGGCCGGCGCGCTGCCCGCACCGCGCCGGCCACGCAAGAGGGAAGGTTTCTCCTTGCGCACTCTGGCCAAGCCCCTGGAGCGCGTGGTGGACGGCGTGAAGTCGCTCGGCGTACCGGGCCCGCAGAACGGTGACACCGCCCCGGAGGCGGAGCCCTCCACGGACGCCTCTCCGCCCGGGCCGTCCGACGCCCGGGACTCCAAGCAGGTCTAGAGCCTCTCGTCCGGACCATGGTCGGCCACATGCCGACAGCAGAGGGCCCCGCCGCGTGCCGGGGGGAGGGACATCGGCGGGGCCGACGGCTCGAGGCGCCGGGGGGAGGGCACCCACGAGCGGTCTGAGGTGCTGCTGCCCGGCTTCTGGAGAAGTATGCGTGGCCGATTTTCCGCGTCGTGTGTCACCCGTCCGTGAGGGCCGGGTGTAGGGGGAGGTTTAGGGGGTACCCGGGCGCGAACTCGCTGTCGGGTGCCGCTCCGGCAACGAGATGTTGATCACCTCAGGAGCGCGGGTCGCGGTGCATCGGTTGCCCGCCCCGGGGTAGGCGAGCCCCGCCACGCCGTACGGATGGGAGGACATTGTGTCGGCTGAGCAGACGCCGCTGTCCATCGATGTGACGATGCCCCGGGAGGATGTCGCGCTGGTCACTGTGAAGGGTTTTCTGGACGTCGATACGGCGACGGAGTTGCACCACCACCTCGCCAACCAGATGCACCACGGCCGGCAGCATCTGTTGCTCGACCTGTCGGAGGTGCCGTTCATGGACTCTTCCGGCATCAACATCATTCTCAACGCCTACAAGGAGACCCGTCAGGTGGGTGGCTCGATCGGCCTCATCGACCCTGCCCCGGCCGTCCAGCGGATCCTCGACCTGACGGGGGTGAGCCTGACCGTCCCGTCCTTCAAGACGGTTCAGGACGCACTGGACGACACGGGCGACGCGTTGAGCCGCCCCTAGGGTCGTGGGCGGGGCGTCGCTCTCAGGCGCGGGGCCGGCCCACGGGTGCGCCGGCGCGGCCGGTCACCGTTCCCGTGACCGGCTGGGTGTGCTGACGGCCGGTCAACTCACGCGCCTGCTTCGGGGAACGTCTTCCGCCCGTATGGTCTCCGTGTTCGTCGTCGCCCGCCTCCGACGGTCCGACGCCGCACATACGGACAGCAGTTGGCCGGGTCCTCCGATCGTCGGATGATCCCCGGGACGCCCTCGGGTGCCGAGGGCGATCTCCCATGATTACAGTGGTCGCGCGACAAGGAACCGCGCTCTCCGGGCAGGCTCCCCAGCCGTCGGGGGAGGGTACGTACGAAGGAGACAGGGACGTGACGGACCAGGAGTCGGCAACGAACCCAGGAGCGTCGACACGGGTCGTGGGGGACTTCCTGCTACGCCGTCGGGAGCAGATCTCTCAACGCTGGGCCGACCAGACCCTCTTCCGTACGGTGTTCACGGTGTCGCGCGACGAGGCCGTGGAAGCCGCAGGCTCGCTGGTGGAGGCGCTCGCGGCGGTGGCCGCCTCCGGACGGATCGAGGATCTTCGGGCCCCGGGCTTCGCGGGGATGCGCGAACAACTCACGCGCATGGCTGCCTCGCGGGCGCGCGCGGGCGCGACGCCGTCGCAGATCGCCGACGAGGTCGCGGCCCTGGGCCCCTCGGTCAGGGAGCTGCTGAGCGCCGAGCTGTCCGGGTCGGACGGAGAGGCGAGCGGATCGCACGCCGTCGCGCTCACCGCCCTGCTGGGCACGCTGCGGGTGCTCGTCATGGAGACCGCCCTGAGCACGGGCGAGGAGATCATCGAGCGGCAGCGCCTGCAACTCCTCGAAGTCGCCACGCCCGTCATCAAACTGTGGAACGGCATCGTCGCCGTGCCGCTCATCGGCACCCTGGACAGCGCCCGCAGCCAGGTCGTGATGGAGAGCCTGCTTGAGGCCGTCGTCACCCAGCAGGCCCGGTTCGCCATCCTGGACATCACCGGAGTGCCCACCGTGGACTCGCTGGTGGCGCAGCACCTGATGAAGACCGTCGCGGCGGCCCGCCTCATGGGCGCGGAGTGCATCGTCTCCGGTATCCGGCCGGCGATCGCCCAGACCATCGTGCATCTGGGGATCGACCTGGGATCGGTCCTCACCCGGGCGAGCCTGGCCGACGCCCTCGCCTACGCCCTGCACGAGCTCGGCGCCGTGATCGTCGACCGGGCGGGCCACGGAGGAGGCCAGCGGTGACCGGCGGTTTCGAGGACCCGACGGGTGCTTCCGTCCCCGTACTCAAGCTCGGTGACGTGCTCCTCGTCACCCTTCAGGGCGAACTGGAGGACAAGGCCGCCGAACAGTTGCAGCAGGACATCAGCGAGGCCATCGCGGGCAGTTCCGCCGCCGGAGTGGTCATCGACGTCTCCGGCGTCGAGATCGTCGACTCCTTCCTGGGGCGCGTCTTCGCGGAGATCGCGGCGAGCGCCAGGCTGCTCGCGGCGGAGACCGTGGTGGCCGGCATGCGCCCCGCGGTGGCCATCACCCTGGTCGAACTCGGCCTCACGCTGCCGGGTCTGCGCACCGCGCTCGACACCGACGAAGCACTGCGGATGCTGACACACGCGTCCACGCCCCTGTCCCACGGTCCAGCACGCCAGGAGAACGCGTGACGGAGACATCGGGCCGCGTCACCACATGCCTGCCCATCCGCACGGACATGGATCTGGCGTGGGTGCGGCAGCATGTGCGGCAGGCGGCTGGGGAGATCGGTTTCGGGCTGGTGGAGCAGACCAAACTGATCACCGCGGCCAGCGAGCTCGCACGCAACACGCTCGTCCACGGCGGCGGCGGACAGGCGGAGATCGCCTTCCTGGACAACGGCCGCGCACGCGGGCTGCGCCTGTCGTTCGTCGACGAGGGGCCGGGCATCCCCGACATCGAGCGGGCACTCACCGACGGCTACACCTCGGGCGGTGGTCTCGGCCTCGGGCTCGGCGGAGCCCGGCGGCTGGTCCACGAGTTCTCGATCGACTCCCGTCCCGGCGAAGGCACCCGGGTCAGCGTGATCTGCTGGGCCGCCGGACCGCCGCGGCCCCGCGAGGAGGTCCGGTGAGCCGCGTCTGGGACGTCCCCGTGCACGACTCGACCCGGGTCCGGGACGTCACGGTCGCGGTGCAGGACACCTGCGGCCACGCGGGGTTCGACGACGGCCGTACGGCCGCGGCCGTGCTCGTCGCCACCGAGCTCGCCACCAACCTGCTCAAACACGCCGGCGGCGGTCGGATCCTCATCGACACGGTGGACGCGGACCTCACCTCGGACTCGGCCGCCGGCAAGCCGGCGCTGCAGATCGCCGCGATCGATCACGGTCCGGGCATCCCCGACCTCGCAGCCGCGCTGGGCGACGGCTTCTCCACCACGTCCTCGCTGGGCGCCGGACTCGGCACCTGCGGGCGCATAGCGGACGACTTCGACCTGCACAGCGCGCCCGGGAGGGGCACCATCGCCCTGGCCCGGATAAGGGCCGGGTCCGGTCGGCGGCGATACGGGCACGCCCGGCACCACCACGCCCCGGTGCGGGCCGGCGGCGTCAACATCCCCCTGAGCGGACGCCAATCGGGTGACGCCTGGGCGTGTGTCCGGTACGGGGAGCGGGTCACTCTCCTCCTCGCCGACGGACTGGGGCACGGCCCGGCCGCGGCCGAGGCATCCGACGCGGCGGTCCGGCAGCTGCGGGACAGCGCCCATCTGCCGCCGGCGGAGCTGCTCGCCGTACTGCACACGGTGCTGCGCAGCACCCGGGGCGCCGCCGTCGCGGTCGCCCAGGTCGACCTCGCAGAAGGGAGTCTGGCCTTCTCCGGCATCGGCAACATCGGTGCCCGGTTCCGCTCCGGCGGTGGCTGGCAGCACCTGCTGTCCCATCCCGGCATAGTCGGCGCCCACCGACCGACGCACATCCCCTGCCGACGGCTGCCCTGGTCACCCGACTGTCTCCTCGTGCTGCACAGCGACGGACTGCCCAGCCGGTGGTCCCTGCGGGAGGACGTGCCCACCGCGGAGCTGGACCCCGGGGTGACGGCCGCCGTGATCGTGCGGGACGCCAGCAGCGCCGCCCGGCCCGTCCGCGACGACACCACGGTGACCGTGCTGTCCCCCACACCGCCGAAGCGTGAACCATGACCGACACCTGGCAGATCATCACCGTCGTCGATGCCGCCCGGGCCCGGATCGCCACCGCCCGGCTCGCGGCCGACCTCGGCGTCTCCGCCGTCGACCGCACCCGCCTGGTCACCTCGCTCACCGAGCAGCTGCGCCAGTGCCTCACCAAGGGCGGCGCCTGGCGGCTGACTCTCGGGACCGCTCCCCCGTCGCGGCGTGAGGAGCAGCCGAGGCTGTGGGTCACCGTCCGTCCCGACCCGGACGAGCGCCCCCACGAGGAACCGACGTGGCAGGCGCAGGTTCCGGCACCGGAGCGGGGCGGCCGGGCGGACACGGTGACGGTGCGCGCCTCCCCGCCCGCCCTCGCCGAGGCGCTGTTCAGCGCCGACGAAGACACCGCGCGCGTCCTGGACGCGCTGACGGAGCAGGAGGCGCTGGTCGCCTTCCACCGCGAGGAGCTGCACCAGACGAACCAGGGCGTCCTCGCGCTGCACGCCGAGCTCGACGCCGCCGGCCAGGCGCAGCGCGAGCTGTTCGCCGCCGAGCGGGCCGCGCGCACCGAGGCCGAGGAGGCGCGCCGCCGGCTCACCTTCCTCGCCGACGCCAGCGCCGCACTGACGGCGTCCCTGAACCACGGCGAGATCGTGCGCCTGCTCCCCGAGCTGCTCACTCCGACGTACGCGCGGACCGCCGACGTATGGCTGTTCGGCGACGACGAGGCGGAGCCGAGCCACGCGCCCCGCCCGGCCGCCGCCGTGCTCGCCGCCCGCACGGGCCGCCCGCAGTACGCGGCGCCCCAGCCGGGCGGTCTGCCCGGCGTGGAGGACCGGCCGCCCTCCGCCCTGCACCCCACCCGGCCGCTGCTGTGCCTCCCGTTGTCGGCCCGGCAGGTGCCGCTCGGCGTGATCACCCTCACCCCGCCCGGCGACCGGTGGGATCCGGACGACGCGGTGATGCTGATCGAGCTGGCCCGCAGGGCCGCCATCGCGATCGACAACGCGCAGCGCTTCGAGCACAGCCGCGACATCGCCGAGACGCTGCAGCGGGCCCTGCTCACCGAGCTCCCCGCCACTCCCTGGCTCCGGCTCGCCGCCCGCTATCTGCCGGCGACCCACGGTCTCAACATCGGCGGCGACTGGTACGACGCCTTCCGGCAGCCCGACGGGAGCCTGATCGCGGTCATAGGAGACGTCACCGGGCACGGGCTGCACGCGGCGGTGATGATGAGCCAGCTGCGGACGGCCCTGCGCGCGTACGCCGTCGACGGGGGCAGCCCGGGCCGGCTCCTCACCCGACTGCACCAGTTCCTGCACCATCTGCAGCCGGATCTGTACGCCACCGCGGTGATCGCCCGTTTCCGACCCGGAGAACCGGTGCTGACCTGGGCCGCGGCCGGTCATCCGCCGCCGGTGCTGCGCACGCCCGACGGCCGGGTGCACACTCTCGACGCCAAGCCGGGCGCCATGCTGGGCGTTCCGGTGCAGCAGGAGATCGAGGACCACACCGCGCCCCTGCCGCCCGGCTCCACGCTCGCCCTGTACACGGACGGCCTGGTGGAGCGGCGGGCGTACGGCATCGACCCGGGCATCGAGCGTCTCGCCGAGGCCATGTCCACGCTCGCCGTGCCGGACCGGAACGACGGTCTGGAGGGCGCCGCGGACCGGGTACTCGAGCCGATGCTGAGGGATTCGGAGGGTGAGGACGACGTGTGCCTCCTGCTGTGTCACGTGGACGGCGAGACCGCCGGGGCTACCGGGGAACCGCCCGTGCCGTGATCCTGGATGCGTATCCTTCGGCTTTCTGGCAACCGTCATAAGGGGGGCCGGGCGACAGCGCGACGAACGACGAGAACCGGCCGGAGTGCCGGCCGGGGGAAGGACGGCATGGCAACCGAGCCGCGTTGGGACAAGGCCTGGCCGTTCGAGACGGTCGAGGCCCTGGTGGCGGATTTCGGCGGTGATCTGCCCGACGTCACCGGGGCACGGCTGGCCGCCGAGGAGTTTCTGCGTCGGCTGGCGCGGGCTTCGCCTCCGGCGAGTCCCGAGTACTGGAACGACATACTGCTGGTGGTCGACGAGCTGGCGGCGAACGCCGTCCAGTACGCACCCGGACCGTTCGGCCTGCGGATGCGTCCGACGTACGACGGTGTCCATGTGACGCTGCACGACACCAGTACGACGCCTCCGGCGCCGCGTCCCTTCAAGCCGGGCCAGAGCGGGGGCATCGGATGGCACCTGGTGCACACGCTGTGCCACCAGGTGAGCGTGGTGGTCCAGCCGGACGGCAAGGACGTGCACGTGTTCCTGCCCTGGTAGGGCGCGGGCCCTTTCGGTCCGCGCCCCGCCGAGGCGGGAGCTCCCCGCGGGGCCGTCGGCCGACCGGCGGTGAGCGCGGGGCGACCCGTGGAATCAGGCTGCCCGCCATCGCGACCCGGAGCCTTCCGGGGCGGTGCCGGCGGCGGCCCGCGTGTCTCCGGCCCTCTGTGCCGTGGGCTTCTCGCGGACCCGGGACCCGGCGTCGGTGCCGTCCGTAGTGGCGTGGGGCACGGCGCGCAGCCTTCGGCGCCCCGCGCGGCGGGCCTTCCTGGCGCCGCCCGGGGTGAGCAGGCGTTCCTCATAGCTGCCGAGCGCGAGCACGAGACACAGCATGGACACCGGCATGAGCAGGGCTACGGCGATCATGTGGGCTCCTTCACAGGGCGTCCTGTTCCGCGTTGCCCCGCTTCGCCCTTGGAAACACGATTCAGCCGAGTGGCACGAGCACGCTGACGGTCTTGCCGCCCACCCGGGGCTCGATGACGATGTCGCGCGCCAGCTTGATGATCAGCGGCCAGCCGAACCCGCCCCGGTCCTGCCTGTGGGGAAGCTCGCCGGTACCGAACGCCACGGAGGGGATGTCCGGGCTGCGGTCGCGCACGACGAGGCGGACGCCCTCCCGCGTGGGGACGGCCTCGAAACCGGCGAGCCCGCCCCCGTGGCGGATGGCGTTGGACACCAGTTCCGAGGTGACGAGCAGCAGGTCGGTGACAGCCTGCTCGGTCGGCCGCACGGGCGCGGTGTCCCAGTGGCTCCGGACGACCGCGAGCACGTACGCGCGCGCCGTGGCCGCGCTGGTCACCGGGCCGCCGGGCGGGGACGGATCGCTCTGCCGCACGCCGTCGGCCGTGTGCGCGTGCCGCGGGCTCACGGGGGCGCTGGTGCGGCGCTCGTCGGCGGCTCCTGGGTTCCCGCCGTCCCGCGGGGGAAGGTCCACCGGTTTCATCGCGTGTGCGGGGAGTCGGGCAGGTCTGCGGGCCCCGTGGCGTCGCGAGGACAGCACCGGGCCTCGGAGCCTGTGTCGAGGGTCGGCGTGGCGTGGTGTCGTTCATTCATCGCCCCACGCATACCCGTCCCTGGGCGAGCCATGAGTGCGAAATAATGCTCGGCGCGGGATCTTTGGGCCTCGACCGACCGGATCACAGGGTTGGCGACCGTTCCGCAGCCCCTGGCGATCGGCCCCCAGGTCTCCGGCGACGAGTCCGATGCCTCAGCCGGCCAGTGCGGCGGCGAGTTCGGCGGCGGCCTCGACGAGTTCGACGTCCTGCTCCGCGAGCAGTTGGCGCAGCACCCCCCGGTCGGCGTGCACCGCACGGCGCGCCGCGCGCTCCCAGCCCACGTAGTCCTGAGGGTAGTTGAGCAGTTTGGGGTAGACGGACGCGGTGCTCTCCCACTGGTGGGCGTCGGCGATGCTCCTCAGCAGGTGAAGGATCTCCACGCGGCAGGTCACCTGGGGAAGCCGGGCCAGCTCCCACAGGAACGGAACCGTGGCCGCCGTGGCCTGGTCGACGACGAAGCCGTACTGGCAGATGCGCTCCCGCAGGTGGCCGAGCGCCGCCCGGGCGGTGGCCTCGTCACCCCGGGCGACGTCGTGGAGCAGGACCGGGATGGCCTCGGCGGAGCCGCTGGAGTCCTTGATGGAGTCCCACGGCACGTGCCCCAGGTCCTTCAGTGATGTGGCCATTTCCACTCCCGCAGACAGTGTGGGGCCAGGAACGACACGGCATTGCTACGACACGGCACCGCCCTGATGCGACGTCAGCACGCGGACGTCTGTGAAGCGGTGGACGCCGCCGCTATTATCCACACAGTCAGTACCGCCGTGCAATTGCATGGGAAATTGCACGGCGGGAAACGGAAGGAGACTGTGGTGCCTTCAGTGCCGAACGGAGTGCAGGCGGGCTCGCTGGAGGCCCGCTGGATCAAGAGCGGGCACAGCAACGCCGAGGGCAACTGTGTCGAGCTGGCCCGCCTGGCCGACGGGGCCATCGCGGTGCGCAACTCGCGCGATCCGGAAGGACCGGCGCTCGTGTACACGCCCGCCGAGGTGGCCGCGTTCCTGGCAGGCGCCAAGGACGGGGAGTTCGATCACCTGGTGTGAGCCGGATTCCGCCGGGTCTGTCCTGCCGTCCCCTGCGACAGGGCGCGGTGGGATGCGATAATGAGGGCCTGTTGTCCGTCGGCTGACCGGGAGTCAGGATGTCCGCCTCGTCGCACCGCGTCTCCCGTCTCGAACCGTATCTCACCCGGACGCAGCCCGCTCCCACTCTCCTGAAGATGCTGGTCGGCGTGCAGTTGGCGGGCATGCGCGAGGACGCCGGCCTCTCCCAGGAGCAGGCGGCGCGGGCGCTGGGGTTCAGTCCCGCGAAGCTGTC
Organism: Streptomyces sp. Ru72; assembly: GCF_002920635.1. GTDB lineage: Bacteria > Actinomycetota > Actinomycetes > Streptomycetales > Streptomycetaceae > Streptomyces. The sequence continues at coordinate 31,481 of NZ_PQSR01000067.1, forward strand.
GCGCATCGAGGCGGGCAAGGGACGCAGGCCGCCCACGGAGGACGACGTCCATGCGCTGCTGCGGCTGTACAAGGCCGATGACCACGAGGCCTCAGTGCTGGTCCAGCTGCTGCGGCGGGCCGGTGAGCCGGGCTGGTGGCAGCGCTACGACAAGCGGCTGATGCCCGAGTGGTTCGACCGCCTGGTCGGACTGCAGGAGGCGGCGACCGCGATCCGTACCTTCGAGATCCAGTACGTGCCCGGGCTGTTGCAGACCCCGGCCTACACCCGGGCCGTGGTGGAGCGCGGTCTGCCGACGGCGTCGGCCGCCGAGGTGGAGCGCCGGGTGGAACTGCGGATGCGGCGGCGGGAACTGCTGTCGCGGCCGGACGCTCCTCGACTGTGGGCCGTCGTCGACGAGTCGGTGCTGATGCGGGTGCTGGGCGGCCGCGAGGTGATGCGCGAGCAGCTCGAGCACCTGGTCGAGATGGCACAGCGTCCGCATGTGACCGTACAGGTCGTGCCGTTGGACGTGACGAACGCGTCGGCCCCGGCGATACCGGTCACCTATCTCCGCTTCGGTGGCGCGGACCTGCCGGACATCGTCTACCTGGAGCACATCAGGAGCGCGAACTTCCTGGAGGACCCGGACGAGACGGAGGAGTACCGGGTGGTACTGGACCGGCTCGCCGACGAGGCACTCGATCCGCGCGAGTCACTGGCCCTGTTGCGCAGGACGCTTCGGGAGCGTTACCCGGCCGGGTGACGTCGCTCGGCCAGCTGACCGGGGGCGTGGGCGCCGGCGGACGCCCCCGGTGTGGTGCGGCCCGTCAGCGGATGCGTCCCACTCCTCCGAACTCGATCCACTCCTGGGTGAGTTGACGGGGAGCTACCTCGGAGTCCGGCCGCCAGGTGGACACCTCCACCAGACCGGGCTCCAGGATGTCCATGCCGTCGAACCAGGCCTCCACGTCCTTCTCCTGCCGCACCCGCCCCCAGTGCCCCTGTGTGGCCTGGTCCATGAAGTTCGTGACGAAGTCCCTGACTTGGGCGTCCTCGCTGACGAGCTGGCACATCACCATGAAGCTGCCGGGCACGAGCCGCTCGGCCACCCGGCGGACCAGGGCGGGCGGTCCGTCGGTCTCGCTGTCCGGGATGCAGTGCATCACCGAATTGAAGAGCACGGCGACCGGCTGGGAGAAGTCGATCAGGCGTCGGGTCTCCGGGTGGGTGAAGATCGTCTCCGTGTCCCGCATGTCGGCCTGGATCACGGCGGTGCGCTCGTCCTGCTCCAGCAGAGCCCGGCCGTGCACCAGGACCATCGGGTCGCTGTCGACGTACACGACGTGGGACGACGGGTCGATGCGCTGGGCGACCTGGTGGACGTTGTCCTGGGTGGGCAGTCCGGATCCGTGGTCGAGGAACTGGCGGATGCCGTACTCCTGCGCCAGCGTCCGCACGACCCGCTGCAGGAACCGCCGGTTGTTGAGCGCGAGCGCCCGCGTGCTGGGCACGACCTTGTCGAGCTCTTCACACGCGGCCCGGTCGGCCGCGTAGTTGTCCTTGCCGCCCAGGTAGTAGTCGTACATACGGGCGGCCGTCGGCACCGTGGCGTCGATCGACGTGGACAACTGCCTGCCAGACTGCATCGTTCCCCCAGATCCGGGCCGCGCCGTCGAACCGGCTCGGCGGGCACACCATCCTAGGGAACCGGTGTTCGCCGGTGCCAGTCCCCGAACGAAGGACGCGGCGCCAACTTCACTGCCACTCCCGCGTGTTACGGGAGAGGGCCGGAGTGACTGCCGTGGCCAGTGCGCAAAATCCCCCGGTTTGAGATGCAGTCGGTCGCCGGCCTGGGGACCCGGCCGGAGCCGCCGGGGGCCGCCGGGGTCGCGCACGACACGGTCGAAGTCGACGACCGCGTCGACCTCTCCGCGGGCCCGGATCCGGGTGTTGACCGCCTGCCGGTCGCCTCCCGCGGCCTTCGGTGTCGTCGCACGGGGTGTTGCCGCCGAACGGCAGCAGTGCGGCCCCGTGCACTCGGATGCCCTGGCCGTGCACCCGGACCACGATCTGCTGCTCACTCGGCGATCAGGTCGCCGGCGACGGCCTGTCGGGCGACCACGGCAAGTGTGGGGAGTCCGAGAGACATCCCCTCCGTACCTACCGCTGATCCCAGCGTGAAGGGTCACCGGTGCATGGACGATCCGCACGCGTGAGCGTAGTCCTCGCGGTCGCTCGACCGCCGGCTCGGCCTCGGCACCGACGGCTGCGGGCCCCGCCGCACGCCCGATCGGACCGTCCCGTAGGATCGGCCCGGGCGGGCCCCGGGACGGGCGTCGGCATCGGCGAGGACGAGGAGATCCAGTGATGGCGGATCGTGTCGACGTGGGCGCCAAGGTCGAGGACTTCACCCTGCCCGACGAGACGGGTACGGAGCGACGCCTCACCGAACTGCTCGCCGACGGGCCGGTCGTGCTGTTCTTCTACCCCGCCGCCCTCTCCCCGGGCTGCACCGCCGAGGCGTGCCATTTCCGGGATCTGGCCGCCGAGTTCGCGGCCGTCGGTGGACGGCCGGTCGGTATCAGCGGGGATGCGGTCGACCGGCAGCAGGAGTTCGCCGGACGCCACACGCTCGGCTTCCCGTTGCTGTCGGACACGGACGGCGCCGTCCGGGAGCGGTTCGGAGTCAGACGGGGCATCTCCCTGGCTCCCACCAAGCGGGTCACCTTCGTCATCGACCAGGACCGCACCATCCTGGAGGTGGTGCGCAGCGAACTGCGCATGAGCGCACACGCCGACCGTGCGCTGGCGGCGCTGCGCGCCCGCAGCAGCTGACGACCGGAGGGAAGCCGGGCCACACGCACAGCAGCCCGCCGCCCCGTGGTTCGGGGCGGCGGGCCCGGGCCGGCCCGGTCAGTGGGCGGGCCAGCCGTCCAGGTGGCGGTGGAGGGTGACGGTGGGCCGCTCATCACCCTTGGGAGCGTTGACGACCGCCTCGCGCAGCACGGTGTTCACCTCGGCGGCCAGGGCGTCGGCGCGCTTCTTGAGGTCGGTTGCGGGCAGGTTCGAGCGGGTCAGTGCGTCCAGCCGCCGGTGGATGTCGGTGAGCCGCCGCTGAGTTGCCTGGTCCAGCGTGAAGGGGCGGGGGGTGGAGACGACGAACTGGTAGGCCCCGGCGAGGGTCTGGCAGCCGTCGCAGTGCTCGTTGACCGCGTCACCCCGGTTGACCGCGGTGAGATGCGTGTGCTCCCCGGCCATCGTGACGATCTGGAAGGACAGCGCGACCGAACGGCAGTGGTCGTCGACCGAGCAGCCCACCCCGACGGCGTTCGCCTGGTTGCGTACGCTCGCGGCGTCGACCGTGCCGAGCTGGCGCACGGTGAAGGAGTCCCTGGCCTGTGTGTGGTGCCGGAAGTCGGCCCGGCTGAACGTCTGGTCGGTGGCGACCGCGGTGTGGTGCGGCATCCCGGTCGCCGCCTGCGCCGGGACGGCCGTCGCGAGTCCGGCCGCCCCGGCGGCGAACAGTCCGACGCGGACGGCGCGCCTGCTGAGGGCGGACTGCGGACGGGGTTTGCGATGCTGGTTCATATGGTCTCCCGCTGGAGTGGTGTCGTTGGACCCCGGGCCCTGGCCGGGGCGATCAGGAGGCGGTGGGCGACGGCGATCCGGCCGGCGGCGCGCTCGAACTGACCGGCGCGGACGGGCTGTCGGCCGGGGACGACGGCGCCGACGGCGAGCCGGAGGCGGGCCCCGCCGAGGCGGAGGTGGGCGGCTGCCCGCTCGGGACGGAACTGCCGGAGGGCCGGCCGGCCGTGCCCTGCGGTGACGCCTTGGAGTCGCTCGGGTGCGGGCTCGCCGAAGTCGACGGGCCGGTCGTGGCCGACGGATCGGCCGAGACGTTCGGGAACGCCGTGCCGGACGGCACGGTGGTGGCCGTGGCCGACGGTGCGGTCGTGTGCCGGTCCGGGACCGTGGCATGCCGGGCGGGCGGGGGCGAGGTGGACACGCCGGGCTGCAGGATCGGGGCGATCGGCGGTTGCTTCGGCAGCGGACGCGGAGTCAGACCCGAGACCCAGGCGTAGCTCAGGCCGCCGAGGCCGGCCAGTACCAGGGCGCACAGCGCCAGGCGCAGCCGTGGCCGGCCGGCCGTCGCCTTCGCGCCTCCTCGCCACAGGCGCCCGCCGAGCTTGACCGACAGGTAGACCACGCCGGCCATCGGGCACAGCAGCATCACGCAGCCGACCACGCCCATCAGGCCCGCCGCGATCTGGCCGTGCGCGAACGCGCCGCCGGTGCCGAGGAGTTGCACGGTCAGCGAGCGGATCATCGTGGTGGTGATACGGGGCAGGTTCCACAGGGCGTAGCCGAGCTCGCCGATGATCAGCGGCACCATCGTCAGCACCCAGGCGGCGACGACGGCCCGCGCGGACTTCTTGAGCGCGGCGACCTCGGCACGGGCCCTGCGCCCCGCGGTCCCCGGGACCAGACTCAGCAGGATCGGCTTGATCTTGCCGTAGAGGTCGGGCACTCCTGCGAGGTCGCCGAGGATGTAGTAGCCGTCGAGGCGGACGGCCGGCATGAGCTGTTCGAGGATCTCGAAGTGGCCGAGGTAGACGGCGGCCAGGAAGAAGGCCTGGCCGCTCAGGGCGTAGGCGCCGGCCATGGCGAGCATGAAGACGACGTTGAAGTAGACGCCGCCGAGGTCGGTGCGGAGCCGGCCGCCCCTGCCGATGCGATAGACGTCGGTGACGTCCGTGTACATCGAGGGCCAGATCAGGAACAGCCCGCAGCCGATGCAGCCGGGCCGGGCACCGCCGTAGCGGCAGGCGGACGCGTGGCCGAACTCGTGGAACACCAGGGACGCCACGGTCAGCACGAACACGACGAGCAGCAGGACCGGTTGGTCCAGCACCTGCAGCACGGGGGTGATCGCGCCGAAGAACACGAACAGCCACACGTCCAGGACGGCGATGCCCGCGAGCACGGCCGCCACGACCAGGGGGCGGTGCAGCCAGGCGAGCGCGCGGGCGATCTTGGCCACGCGCCGCTCGTTGAACAGGACGCGGTGTCCCTTGAGCGCGAGGAGCAGGTCCGATCTCGGCGCGGAGACCTGGTCGTCCTCCTGGCCCTCGGGGACCGTCACGCCGAGCGGCTCCAGCTTGTTCTCGATGAGATAGCGGATGTTGTCCGCGCTGACCTCGCGTCCGAACCGGGCGCTGACCCGGTGGGCGATCGTCTCGAGGTCGCGGCTGCCGTCGATCGACGACGCGACCAGATGCAGCAGCCGTGTCAGCTGCACGACCTGCCCGTCCCCCCGACGGGCGATGTACCTGGGCTCGGTGAACCCCGATCCCTGGTACTCGCCGTGCAGTCGGAGCCCGGCGCTCAGCCGCGGTACGAGCGGCTTCTCCGGGCCGACGACGGGGAGGTCGCCGGTGGCGACCTGCTCGTACGTCACCGGGATCCCCCCGGGCCCCGGCACCGGTCCGGTGTCGTACAGTGCCGCGGCGTTGTCCCCCAGCAGCGTCATGTGCACCTTTCCTCCCCCCGGTGCGGACCGCGCCTGCCCCTGGCGCGGTCCGCTGAACGTGCCCTCGTGGTGCGGGGGTTACTGGTGGATGGTGATGGACTGCGTGGCCTGGGACTCGGCGACCGACCACGAGGAGTGGTCGTTGAGCGCGGCCGACTGGTTGCTCGCGGAGACGTTGGCGACGTGCTTGGTGACGTTCACCGTCTTGCCGAAGCTGAACTTCAGCCGGCCCAGGGCCTCGCGGCCCGGCAGCAGCTCGGCGGTCTCGGCGTCCAGCTCGTGAGCGTTCATGCTCATGGCGTGTCCTTTCTCGAAGTCGTTCGTTGTACGGCGTGGTGGGGCTGGACGGACGCGGATCGCCGCCCGGCCGATGTGGGGTGACAAATCGTCAGGTGTTGCCGCCCGGTGGTGGTACCGCCGCGGCGAGCGGAGGTGTGGTGAGGTGTCGCCGCGGCGGTACCGGGTGCCGCACGGTGCCGGGGCGCCGGGCCGTGCGGCACCGGATCACTGGGTGATGGTGATGGACTGGGCGGCGCCGGAGTCCGCCACCGACCACGACGAGTGGTCGTTGAGCGCGGCCGACTCGTTGTGCGCGGAGACGTTGGCGACGTGCTTGGTGACGTTCACCGTCTTGCCGAAGCTGAACTTCAGCCGGCCCAGGGCCTCGCGGCCCGGCAGCAGCTCGGCGGACTCGGCGTCCAGCTCACGCGGATCCATCATGGTCGATTCCCCCTCGGGGTTCGGAATGCGGTGCCGTTGGACACGGTCAGGTCCCCCCGGATCGCGTCCAACTCCGTCGGACGGGCTGTCCAACGAGATTGGACACTAGGGGCCGAGGCGGGTGTGACGCAAGCGGTACCGGAGAACACCTTCCGTCACGCACCCAAGTCGCCCCTAGAATGATCCGACGCGGAAGAGTTCCGCCCGGCGGCGAGCAGGAAGTGACCATCGGTGGCCAACGCACTGCAGCAGATCATCCGCGACCGGCTGGACAGTGAGCGCTGGTCGTACGGCGACGTCGCCCGCCGCGGAGGCATCCCCCGCTCGACGGTGCACCACCTCGCCACGACCGATCACATGGCCCGGATGCCGCAGCCGGCCACCCTCGAAGGGCTGGCCCAGGGTCTGGGTCTGCCGTTGGACACGATCCGCCGGGCAGCCGCCGAGGCATGCGGCATCCACCTCTACGCCCCCGCCGCCGAACCGGCACCCGCGTCCGAGTCCTCCGGAGATCCGGAGGTGGACGTGCTCATCGCGAGTGTGCAGCGACTGTCGGCCGAGGACCGCCGCCATGTCGCGGCCCTCGTCGAGTCACTGCTCGGCCGGTCCTCGGGCGCGTCCTGAGCGCGACCGGGCGAGCGGGGCTACGGCGAGCGGACCCCCGCCCCACCGGTCACTTGCACCAGAAGACGTCACTTCCACCCGAACGCACATGATCCGCCGCTAGTCTCTCCTCCTGCCCGGGGCCCCGTGAGCCGCACGCCCCAGGCCCACTGGGGGGAACTTTGCTCTTCGTACACGGCGGCCCCACCACCGCCATCGTCAAGGGACCGACGGGAGAATCCGTGGTCCTGCTCTCCGGCGAACTGCCGGCCGACCTCACCGAGGCGTCCATCGGGGAACTCCTCGATCTCGCGGCGGCCGTGCTCAGCGAGGAGGAACTGACCCTCTTCGACCAGTGCCTCGCCCTGCTGCGCCGTGGCGAGGGCCCCACCCCCCAGCGCATCGAGATCAACGGGGCCGTGCTCACCGTCTACCGCGAGTGAGCCATGCCCGCTCGTACACAATTCCAGGCGTCCAGACCATGGCCCCGCGCGCCGAAAACAGGCACGATCAAGCCATGGCAACGCCCCCGCACCGCCCCTCCGTTCCCCTGGCACACCGATGAGCCCGGCCCGTATCCCCGGCCTGATCGTGCCGTTGGTCTTCCTGTGCGCCCTGGCGGCCGGTGCGGTGTGGTACTGGCGGCATCGCGGCGACTAGGCCATCGATCGCGAGTGTCACGGCCGCCTGGCGTGCCGGCTGAGCACGACGGTTCGCGGTGGTGCGGGGATGCGCTCGAGGGCCGAGCGGGCGGCTACTTCTCCTGACGCGCCGTCACCAGGACCGACTGCGCCGCCTGCAGGAAGCGGCGGACGGCGTCCAGTTCCCTCTCGTCGAAGTCCTCTTCCGTCGCGACCAGCCGGCCGATCAGCGGCCCGAAGAAGGACCAGCCGAGGTCGGTCGCCTGCTCGGTGACGGTGAGGAGGACCCGGCGCCGGTCGCGGGGGTCGTGTCCGCGGTCGACCAGACCGCGTCGTTCCAGCCGGTCGACGACGGCAGTGACGGCCGAGGAGTTCAGTCCCAGCTGCGCACCCAGCCGACCGGGCGTGGCGTCGGTCCCCGTCCGGTCGAAGTCGAGCAGGTGGATCAGTGCGCGCAGATCGGTGGGGTGCAGGCTGTTCCGCGCCGCGAACTCGGCGCCCAGCAGGTCTAGTTCGACGGTGATGCCGCGCAGCAGGTGCACGAGCTGCAGACGCGGGTCCCGGTGGTCCACGTGGGGCCTCTCCACGGTTCGATATCTCAGTGAGTGAGTATATCGTTCAGTGATGTAGTCTCGAAAGCCGCTTCGACCGGGGGTCCCATGTCCGCTGCACCGCGTTTCCGCAGTTCCGAAGCCGAGGAGCGCTTTCTGGCCGCGTACGACGCCGTGCTGGGGAGATGGCCGGTGCCGGTCGAGTCGGCCGACGTACCCACCACGTACGGCACGACGCGCGTGAACTCCTGCGGCCCGCGCGACGCACCGGCGCTGATCCTGCTGCCCGGCGGTGGCGCCACGTCGACGGTCTGGCTCGCCGATGTCGAAAGGCTCAGCGCCCGGTACCGGGTCCACGCGGTGGACATCATCGGCCAGGCCGGACGAGGCGTCGCGGACGGTCGCGCGGTGCGCGGCAAGGGCGATCTGACGGCATGGCTGGACGAGGTGCTGGGTGCGCTGGGGATCGAGCGCGCGGCCTTGTGCGGGCACTCCTACGGGGCCTGGCTGTCCCTCACCTACGCCCTGCACGCACCGCAGCGGGTGAGCGGGGCTGTGCTGCTGGATCCCACGCGCTGCTTCGGCGGATACCGGGCGCAGTACCTGCTGCGGGCCGCGCCGCTGTTCCTGAAGCCCAGCGAGCGGGCGGCGCGCGGGTTTCTGGAGTGGGAGACGGCTGGGACGACGTTGGACGAGGGGTGGCTGGAAGTGACCGCTCGCGGCACGGCCGGCTATGTCCCGAAGATCGTCGATCCTCGCCCGCCCCGCCGGGAACTCCTGCGCCGTTCCACAGTCCCCCTGCTGGTGGTGCTGGCGGCGCGCAGCCGCGCGCACGATACCCGCACCATCAGTGAGCGCGTAAGGGAACGAGCGCCGCACGCGCGGATCCATGTGCTGCCCACAGCGACCCATCACACGCTGCCTCTCGCCCATGCGCAGCAGATCGACCGGCTGGTCCTCGACTTCCTCGTCTGAGCGCCGTCCGCCTTCGCGGAGTGGCGCGCAGACGCTACTGTCACCTGCCATGAGGCATCCGCATCTGCCCACCACGGAGTCGGCCGTCACGGCGATACGCGAGATCGCGCGGGAGTACAACCTGACGATGACCGTCACCCACGACATCGGCGCGGACCAGACCTCCCACCGCGCCTCGGCCGGAGCGTTCGCGGTTCTCGATCCGGACGGTTCGCTGCCGCACGAGGCGTTCGTCGAGCTGGGAGGCTCACCGGCCGTCACCGTCCGGCTGTTCCCCGACGACGACGCGCAGATCACCGTCGACGGCGTTGATTTCGAGGATCTTCCCCGGGACGTGGTCCCGGCGTTCCTGCGGTCCGTCTACGGCGGCCTTGCCCATGTGACGGGCCGATTCTTCCCGCCCGGTCAGTGGCTGGTCGTGCCGCTGCCCGGGGACGAGACGTACAAGGAGCTGATCCTGCGCATCTCGCTCACGCCGTGGCTGGCGCGCGCCGTCCGAGGCTAGTGCCGCGACAGGCCCCGAACCCTCCGGCCCTCAGTGCTGGCCGCGCTCCGCCTGCTCGCGCAGGAACGTGCTGATCTGGCCGGCCAGGGTCTCGGAGATGCCGTCGGCGCGGGTGGCCGTGCCCTGCGGGCCGTCCGTGACGGTCATGTCGCCGGACCACAGATACCGGTCCGTCCATTCGTCGTCCGCCTTCAGCTGGACCTGGATGTCCACGAGGCTCAGAGCGGATTCCGGGGCGGCGGCGTACAGGACGGCGGTCGCACGGCGCAGGGGATAGACGTCGAAGCCTTCGATGAAGTGCGAGTTGCGCCAGTCGAGAAATGCGCTCTCGCCGTCGGAACCGGTCCTCACGTCGAGTTGGCCGTCTTCCAGATGAATGCCGACCGGTTCCGCCGACCGGTTTTCCACGGTCACCCGGAAGCGGAAATAGGTGAGGCCTTCGGCCGAATCGTCACGCCCACGCGGCGGCTCCGCCTTTTCCAGCCCGTGGACACGGACGCGGAGACCGGCATGCTCGTCCCCGCATTCCTGCCAGTCACCGATCACATGGGGCTCGTGCACGGTCCACCTCTCCACTTCCGGCCATGTTCCTATCCGCGCACGCAACTAAGTGTCAAATGCAAGCAAGATCGGACGGCCGATGGATTTGCCTGGCTAGATCACTGATCAAGCCGTGCCCAGCATGAATCGCTTCAGGGCCGTGGGAAAGGCGATCGCGCACGTGTCGCACATCACGTGCGCGACAGCCCGGGCACCGGGCCCCCCGCAGCGCTGGCAAACTGCACGCCATGGCCCCGATCACGCCCGCCCGCGCCCTTCTTCTGCTCGTCACCGGGCTGGTCTGTCTGACCACCGCGAGCGGTGCCCTCATCGGTGCTCTCTTCGGTGGCGCGCGGGGTGCCCTCGTGGCCGCGGTGTGCGGGGGCGCGGCGGGCGCACTCGGCGCTCTCGTCTTCCGCCGGCGTGCGCTGGCGCACTTCGCCGCGGCCCGGCGGCAGGCGGGAATGCGCGGCTACGCGGAAGGGATCGCGCACGGGGTGCTGGTGCACGTCGCCGCGTACGAGGCCGCGGTCTTCCCCCGTACGGGCCCCCTCGGTGTCACCCGAGAGGAGCGTGCCGCACGGCGCACCCTCGCCTATCGGATGGCCGCCCTGGACGAGGTGCCCCAGCGCGTCCGGGAGGTCGCGGCGGACGCCCTGGCGGTGCTCGACACCGCCGACCGCACCCGCGCCGAGGAGGCCCTCGCCCAACTCGCCGCCGTCGTCCGGGAGGAGTACGCCCGCCCCTGACCGGTCACAGGGCTCCGGAGGATCTTCGGCCCACCACCACGCCCGTGGGCCGATTCGGCGACACACCGCGCACTACGCCGCCGGGGCGAGAACAGTCCACTCTCGCGAGGGAATCGGCCGCTGACGTTCCAGCCCCGGGCACTCACGAAAAGGGATCCGCCGCCTGAGTGATCCGCACGGTCATCCCGGGCGGCGTGCGCGCGTCCGCGTCCTTCCGATCACGACACGCGTGCGATTGAGCAAGGTAGTGCCGTGCCGACGTAGCAAGAGTCATGGCAGCATGCAGGGGCGCGGACGGCTCGGACGCGACGTACGACCGGGGGGCGCGGACGATGACGCACGACCGGCAGCCGCTCGTCACGTCCGACGGCGACGGCCCCCCGGAACCGGCCGGCTCCCCCTCCCGGGCGGACGCCGGACGCCAGGGCGGCTGGGCGGCGCTGCGGCGGCACCGGCGGCCGCTGCTCGTGCTCGCGGTGTGCGCGCTGCTGGTCCAGATGGCCTTCGCCATGGCCACCACTGCGGTGCGGCAGACGCCGACCATCGACGAACCCGTGTACGTCGGCACGGCGGTCGTGTACGTGCGGGAGCACAGTCTGCGCTTCAACCCCGAGCACCCACCGCTCGGCAAGCTGCTCATCGCCACCGGCGCGGTCTTCGCGCACCCGCACCTCGAGCCGGGCTTCCGAGGCGATCAGGGAGAGTTGGGGCGGCGACTGCTGTACGCGTCGGGCAACGACCCGTGGCGGGTGATGTTCTGGGCCCGGCTGCCGGTGATGGTGGTGACGCTGCTGTTGGGGCTGGTGGTGTTCGGTTTCGCCCGCGAACTGACCGGTTCGGTCGGCGGGTTGGCGGCGCTGGCCCTGTACGCGTTCTCGCCCGACCTGATCACGAACGGCTCCCTGGCGACCCTGGACGTGCCCGCGGCGGGGCTCGTGGTGACGGCGGCCTGGATGGTGTGGCGGGCGCGGCGGCGGCCGCTGCCGTATCTGCCGCTCGCCGGGGTGGCGACCGGGGCGGCCGTGGCCACGAAGATGAGCACGCTGCCCGCGGTGCCGGTCCTGCTGGCGCTGGCCGGGTGGTCGTACTGGCAGGCGCGGGGCCCCGGCGTGCCACTGCCGCGGCGTGCGGCGCGTGCCGGGGCGGCGGCCTTCGGCGTCGCGCTGGTCCTCGTCGCCGTCGTGTGGGCCGTCTATCTCGTCGTCGATCCCCGGCTGCGGTGGACGACACCCGCCCACACGCCCGCGGTGCACGGTCCGGGCGCCCTCCTCGTCCACGCGTTGCCGCTCCCGGAGCCGTACCGCGACGGGATGCGGATCCAGTTCGGGTTCGAGAGCGCGCGGTGGCGCGGCTATCTGTTCGGCCGGCTCTACACCGGCAACCGGTGGTACTACCTGCCGGCCGCGCTGCTGGTGAAGACGCCGCTCGGCATGCTCGCGCTGTGGCTCGGCGGGGCGGTGGCCATGGCGGTGGTGCCCCGGCTGCGCCCGGCCGTCCCGTACGTGCTGCTGGTGCCGGGGGTGCTGCTGGCCGCGGCCATGCAGGGCTCGCGGGACCTCGGGGTGCGTTACGCGATCTTCGTACCGGTGTTCCTGGCCGTCGCGGCGGCCTGCGCGCTCGCGCTGCGGCGGCGGTGGGCGTACACGGCGACGGCGGCCCTGGTCACATTCGTGGCGGTCAGTTCGGTGCGGGCGTACCCGTACTACCTGCCGTACTCCAACGAGGCGTTCGGCGGGCCGGCGAAGACGTATCTCAGACTGCACGACTCGAACGTCGACTGGGGACAGGACCTCGGACGGCTGGCGGACCGGCTGCGCGAGCGGTACCCGGACGAGAAGAGCGTCTGGCTCGTCTACAAGGGGAGCGGAGTGCCCTCCTGGTACGGGATCCACGGGCGCGACCCGCTGAAGGTGCCTGCGAACCGGGTGCACGGGCTGCTCGTCGTCTCCGACACCTCGATCGCCAAGGCCGATGCGCGGCTGAAGCAGCTGATCCGCGGCAGCAGGGCGATCGACGACGTCGGTCACTCCGTCACGATCTTCCGGCGCCCCTAGGGGTTGCCGGAAAGCCCCCGGGGGCCTTACAGCCGACCCGATCCGGACAGCGGGGCCCCGTTCGGGGGAAATCGCATGGCCGGGACGCGTGGGGGTGTGCGGAGGTGTCCACAACTGA
>NZ_PQSR01000068.1 GCF_002920635.1 Streptomyces sp. Ru72
TCGCCCCTTCCAACCGGGAACCCGCGCTTTATGGTGCGAATCGGATACACGATGATGACCGAACAGGCGGGACCGCGCGAGCTCGTCGACCATGTGGTGCGGGCCGAGGAGGCCGGGTTCGACTTCTCCGTGACCTCCGACCACTACTTCCCGTGGCTGAGGGAGCAGGGGCACGCCCCGTACGCGTGGAGCGTGCTGGGCGCCGCCGCCCAGGCGACCTCGCGCATCCCGTTGATGACGTATGTGACCTGTCCGACCGTCCGCTATCACCCCGCGGTGGTGGCCCAGAAGGCGGCGACGATGCAGCTGCTGTCCGAGGGCCGCTTCCGGCTGGGGCTCGGCGCCGGCGAGAACCTCAACGAGCACGTGGTGGGCCGGGGTTGGCCCTCGGTGGAGGTGCGGCACGAGATGCTGGAAGAGGCGGTCGGCATCATCCGCGACCTGTTCGGCGGAGGCCATGTCAGCCGGCGCGGAAAGCACTTCAGCGTGGACTCGGCGCGACTGTGGGACCTGCCGGAGGAGCCGCCGCAGATCGGTGTCGCCGTCTCCGGCGAGCGGTCCTGTGCGCTCGCGGGCCGGCTCGCCGACCTGGTCATCGCCACAGAGCCGAAGCCGGATCTGCTGACCGCGTTCGACCGGCACGGCGGCGAGGGCAAGCCGCGGGTCGGGCAGCTGCCGGTCTGCTACGACCGGGACCGGGACGCGGCGATCCGGCGGGCGCACGAGCAGTTCCGCTGGTTCGGCTGCGGCTGGAAGGTCAACTCCGAGCTGCCGCATCCGGATTCGTTCGCGTCGGCCACCCAGTTCGTCACGCCCGACGACGTGGCCGCCTCCATTCCGTGCGGCGACGACCCGGCGGACTTCGTTCAGGCCGTACGGCCCTATGCCGAGGCCGGGTTCACGGAGATCGCGCTGGTGCAGATCGGTGGCGAGTCGCAGCCCGAGTACATCGAGTGGTCGAGCAAGGAGCTTCTGCCGGCCCTGCGGGAGGCCCTGGGCTGAGGCCGTGACAACGGGGTGGGCAGGCGCAACGGCGCCTGCCCTGCGAGGGATTGACGGTACGCCGCCATAATGACCGGATGATCGACTCCTCCCCCGCCCCCGTTCCCCCGCCCGAGCCGCGCGTGCCCGTCGTCATCGTCGGCGCCGGTCCCGCCGGGCTGACGCTCGCCAACGTCCTGCGGGACGCCTCCGTCGACTGCGTCGTCCTGGAGGCGGAGAGCAGGGAGTTCATCGAACAGCGGCCCCGGGCGGGGTTCCTCGAGGAGTGGGCCGTGCGGGCTCTCGAGCGGCACGGGCTGGCCGGGCGGCTGCTGGAGACGGCGCAGACGCACAGCGAGTGCGAGTTCCGCGCCGAGGGGGAGCGGCTCCGGTTCCCGTACACGGAGATCTCCGGCCACCACCACTTCGTCTACCCGCAGCCGCTACTCGTCACCGACCTCGTACGCGAGTACGCGGACGTCAAGGGGGGCGACATACGGTTCGGTGTGCGGGACGTGGAGGTGCACGGCATCGACACCGACGAGCCGTCCGTGTCGTACACGGATCCGGACTCCGGTGAGCACCGGCGCATCACATGTGAGGTGATCGCCGGCTGCGACGGCGCCCGCGGTGTCACCCGGGCCGCGCTGCCGCCGGAGCGCGCGCACCTCGCGCGGTTCGACCACGGGGTCGGCTGGCTGGCACTGCTCGCCGAGGCGCCGCCGTCGTCGGACTGCGTCGTCTTCGGGGTCCATCCGCGCGGCTTCGCCGCCCACATGGCGCGCAGCCCGCAGGTGACCCGCTACTACCTCGAGGTGCCGCCCGGTGACGACCCGGAGAACTGGCCGGACGAGCGTGTCTGGTCGGAGCTGCGGGAACGGCTGTCCGTCGCCGGGGCGCCGCCACTGACCGAAGGGCGGCTGATCGAGAAGCGCGTCCTGGACATGCACAACTATGTGGTCCAGCCGATGGCTTGCGGGCGGCTGTTCCTCGCGGGCGACGCGGCCCACCTGGTCGCTCCGATCGCAGCGAAGGGCATGAACCTCGCCCTGCACGACGCGCTGCTGCTCGCGGACGCGCTGATCGCCTACCACCGCGCAGGTGACACCGGCGGCCTGCGCGGCTACTCGGCGGCCTGCCTGCGGCGCGTGTGGGAGTACCAGGAGTTCTCCGAGTGGTTCGCGGAGCTGCTGCACGGGCCCTCGTCGGGTGATCCGTTCCGCGCGGGCAGCGCCATCGCCCGGCTGCGACGGCTGTTCCACTCCCCCGCAGCCGCGGCCGCGTTCGCAGAGTCGTACATCGGCGCGACCGTTGAGGTAACCGACGGTAAACTACCGGCCAGTAGCAAAAGGGACTCGTTTTCGCACGTGTGAGCGGTGCGCGGCGGGTCGGGGAAATCCGGCTCGCAGAAAATCGCCTTTCTTTGAACACCCACCGTCACGTCCGCCGTACATCCGGGAAAGGGAGAGTCCGGTGCGCTGCGAGGGATGACGATGGACGACGGGCAGGTCTCCACACGGGAGTTGGTCGCCGGACGGTACCGGACGCTCGAAGTCGTCCACCGGGAGCAGGGGCGCACCGTGTGGCTCGGCGAGGACGCGGACTTCGCACGGCCGGTCACCCTCACCGAGTCGCGGCTCGCACCACTGCGGCCCGAGGTCACCTCGCGCCGCACGATCGCCCGCATCCTGCGCGAGTCGGAGGCCATGGAGTCGCTGTGTCCCGGCCGGATCGCCACCGTCCTCGACGTGGTCGACGACAACGGTGTCCTGTGGACCGTGACGGAGCGGATCGACGGCACGCCTCTCGGGGAGATCCTGGAACGCGGTCCCCTGAACCACGTGCGTGCCGCCCGCATCGGCCTCGGCATCCTCGACGTCCTGGACGCCGCCCACCGGCGGGGCGTGACCCACGGGGACCTCAGCCCCGGGCAGGTGTTCGTGCAGGAGGGGGGCCGGGTCGTGGTGACCGGGTTCGGACTGATCGGCTCGTCGGTCACCCAGCGGGTCACCGCGCCGTCGTACGCCTCCCCCGAGCAGGCCCGCGGTTCGAGCGCCGGGCCGGCGGCGGACCAATGGGCGCTCGGAGCGCTGCTGTACGCGATGGTGGAGGGCCGTCCGCCGTTCCGGGACCGGGGCCCGGTCGAAGCGACGCTGCGCGCCGTGGACCGGCTGCCGCTGCGCCCTCCGCTGAGCGCCGGGCCGCTGGCCCCGGCCATCACGGGGCTGCTGCGCCGCGACGCCCTGGAGCGGGTCCCTGAATCCGCGGTGCGCGCCTCGCTGGTGCGCATCGTGAGCGACGACCTCGACGAGCCCACGCAGGAGACACTGATGCCGCGCCTGAGGGGAGCGTGGCTGGTCGCCCACCGGGCGGGGCGGGCCTGGGCCAGACCGGCCGTGCGCCGGTCGGTGCTCGTGGGGGCGGGGCTCGTACTCGTGGCCTCCTCGGTCGCGATCCTCGTCGCGACGGTCGGTTCGGAGGGGGGCGGCGCGTCGGCGACCGGGACGGAGCCGTCGCGCTCCGTCGCGCCCTCGCGGCCCGCCGCGCCGTCCGGGCACGGCACCGACGGTACGACTCCTCCCACGACGAGTACGGCACCGGCACCGTCCGCACCCCCGTCGTCGCCCACCACCAGGAAGCCGGCGACGACCTTCCGCCGCTACGACGCGCCGGAGGGCTTCTCCATCGACCTGCCCCAGGGATGGAAGCCCATCGACACCCTCAAGGCCGCCGAGGGCACCTACCGGGTGACGTTCGGCGCGAGCGGGGACCCTCGCACACTGGCGGTCACCTACAGCGTGCGGCTCGGTACGGATCCGGTCGCGGTGTGGCGGAGGCTGGAGCCGTCCCTGAAGAGCACGTACGCCGACTACACACGGGTGGGCGACATCCGCGCCGTGACCTATCAGGGGCACAAGGGCGCCGACATGGTGTGGCTGTCCACGGTCAACGGCGTCCGGGTACGCACCTTCGGCCGGGGTTTCCTCCTCGGCGACGGCCGCGGCTGCTCCCTGCGCTGGACGACTCCGGCGGCGGACGCGCAGAGCACCGCCGACGAGCAGGCACTGGACGTGTTCCTGAGAACGTTCCGGCCGCCGGCCGGGTGAGTGGACTTTCCGTACGGCGTCGAGTGGAGTGGGGAACGCGGTGACGGTGGCGCGGGACGAAGTGGTCGTCCACCGGCGGCCGTTGTGCACGTACTGCACGAAACTGCGAACGCGTCCGCCGCTCCCACGTCTGCCGCCGATGAGGCGACTGCGGGACACGGCCGCGGACCACGCCCCGCATCTGCTGCCGGGGTCCCGCCGCAGAACGGGGCCGCGCGGCTGATCCGTACGGATCGGGTCCTCCGCCGCGTCGGCTCCGCGATCACCAACGGCTTTCCGAAGGCTGCCGGTCGGGTGCGCGCCGGGCCAGCCAGTGGGCGATCGACTCCGCTATCGGCTGGCCGGTCTCCAGTTCGATGAAGCCGAACTGGCCGCCCTGGTTGCACTCCAGGAACCACCACACGCCCTCCCCGTCCTCGGCGAAGTCGAAGGCGGCGTACGCGAGGCCGGCCAGCGCCAGGTACTCCTGGACCGACTTCACGATGCGGTCGGGCACCACGGCCGGTTCCCAGGAGTACTCGGTGTCGCCGTACCGGCCGTCCACCTGCCCGGGCGCCGCTCTCTTGCGGGCGCCGAAGAGCCGCGCGCCGACGCAGGTCAGCCGGATGTCGGCGCGCTTGGGGATGTAGCGCTGCAGCAGGGCCGGTCCGGCCGCGACCGCGGAGAAGTCGGCGTCCGGGCCGATCAGCGTCGTCGGAAGGGCCAGTTCGGGGTGGTCAGGCGGCGGCCCCGACGCCGACTTCACCACCACGTCCCGGTACTCCTCGGCGAACTGCTGGGCCACGCGCGGCGCCGTGGTGACGACGGTCGGCGGCACGGCGAAGCCGCTGAGATGGGCGATCCGCAGCTGCCACGGCTTGTAGCGGGCCTGCTCGGCGTTGCGGGGGTGGTTCATCCACCGTGTGGACGCCGAGCAGAGCATGCCGTACAGGGCCTGGCGGGTCTCCGCGGTCAGCCAGGTCGAGGGCTCCGCGGCGTGGGCGGCCGGTTCGCCGGGCCGGCGTACCCACACCGAGCGCAGGCCACCCATGCTCAGGACGTGCCCGCCCACCGAGAGGTAGCCGTCGAAGTCGCCGTGCGAGTAGTCGGCCGACAGCACCGCCCTGCCCGGGAGGTCGGCGGGGTCCAGGCGCATCACGGGCACAGCCCGCTCGTGCAGCTCGGCCACCACCATGTCGGCCGTCACGTCCTGTTCCGACGTGAGGATGAGAACCGTCATCCGTCCGTGCCGTCAGTCGTCGAAATGCGTCTGGGAACCCGCCGTCGACGTCGTCGTGCCGGCCGCCAGCAGCAGGGCACGGTCACTGACGGCGGGGCGACCGTCCGCAAGCACGTTCAACTGCCGTGAGGCGTCGAAGCGGTACGGCGTCACCGTGGCCTGAGCCCCCCTGGGCACGGCGTAATTGAGGGTGAACGGTCGCACGTGAAACCTCCACGGTCTTGGGTTGCCACTTCCCAAATCTTTACGTCTCCCCCCTGTAAGGAATTCATCACTTTCCGACACATGAGGGTGAAGGTCGTCACATACCCGAGACGCAACCCCGTCACGTCACGGGGCGTCCCCGGCACGCCGGATGCGCGCTGTCAGTGCCCTCGGCAACAATGCGGGGTAAAGATCATCTCGCCTTCCGGGCGGGAGGATCACCGCCCTGCCCCCGGAAAGGCCGACCGACCATGACGCGCCCTCGGCTCAGTTCCCGTGCCGCCGAAGTGCTGCGCCTGATCATGGACCAGCGCCTGGCGGTCTTCCTGACGGTGCATGGGAACGGGCGGCGCCGGTACGGCTACTGGCAGACCGACGGCCGTCCCGTGGCCCTGCCGACAGAGGAGTGCGACGCGTTGTGCGCGGCGGGGCGGATCCTGCTCGGCGACCCGGTGGTCGACCGGTCGAAGACCGTCTACCGGGTCCGGGCCGCCGCGCGCGGCACGTCCCGCGCGACCCGTTCCGCCCTGACGGCCTGAAGGCGTGAGGGCGGAACAGGCCGAGGCGGCGGACGGCTACCAGCGGTCCTCGACCTGCTCCTTGATCCGCCGGTCGTACAGGTCCCGGATCGCGTCGAGCGTCTCGCGCGGCAGCGGGGGCAGCTTGGCGACCGCCGAGTTGGCGCGGGCCTGGTCCGCGGAGCGGGCGCCGGGGATGACCGTGGTCACGCCGGGCTGCTGGAGGATCCAGGCGAGCGCCAGCTGGGCCGGCGTGCAGCCTTCCGGCGCGAGCGCGGCGAACTCGGCCGCCGCCTCCACACCGGTGGCGAAGTCCACACCGGAGAAGGTCTCGCCCTGGTCGAAGGCCTCACCGTGCCGGTTGAAGGAGCGGTGGTCGTTCGCGGCGAAGACGGTGTCCTTGGTGTACTTGCCGGACAGCAGGCCGGAGGCGAGCGGCACCCGGGCGATGATACCCACGCCGGCCTCCCGCGCGGCCGGGAGGACCTCACGCAGCGGCTTCATACGGAACGGGTTGAGGATGATCTGCACGCTCGCCACGTTCGGCCGGGCGATCGCGGTCAGCGCCTCCTCGCACGTCTCGACGCTCACTCCGTAGGCGGCGACGCGGCCTTCCTCGACCAGGGTGTCCAGGGCGTCGTACACCTCGTCGGAGGAGTAGACGGGCGTCGGCGGGCAGTGCAGCTGTACCAGGTCGATGCGGTCGACGCCGAGGTTGCGGCGGGAGCGGTCGTTCCAGACCCGGAAGTTGTCGAGGACGTAGTTCTCCGGGATCTGGTCGACGCGGCGGCCCATCTTGGTCGCCACCAGCACGTGCAGGTCCGGCCTGCCGTGCAGAAAGGCGGCGATGGCCTGTTCGCTGCGTCCGTCGCCGTACACATCGGCGGTGTCGAAGAAGGTCACCCCGGACTCGGCCGCGGCCTCCAACACCTCGTGGGCGTCCTTGTCGTCGACGTCGCCCCAGTCGGCGCCCAGCTGCCAGGTGCCGAGGCCGATCACCGAGGCGTGCTGCCCCGACCTGCGGAATTCTCGCTCTTCCATGCGGTCAGTGTGTCATCCGCACCCGGGCCCACCAGGAACGCCCCTCCCACACCGGATACATCTCCATCACCCATACGAGTGAATTGATGTGACAGGAGGGAGACACGTGTCAACTGGCGCCTACGGTAAAGGACATGACCGAACCACGAGCCGGTCCCCCTCCCGCCGCAGGCGGAGCGGAAGCCTCCTGGACGCGCCGGGGTTTCCTGCTGACCGCCGCCTCTCTGGCCGCCGCCTCCCCGGTCCTGACGCAAGGCATCGCCGCCGCGGACGAGCTGCCCGGATTCCCGCCGGACGTCGGCCTGTACCGCACGGCATACCGCAACTGGGTCGGGGAGATCACCGCCCACGGACTGTGGGCCTGTGCGCCGGTGGACGCGCGAGAGGTCGTGGAAGTGGTCGACTGGGCCCGGCGGCAGGGCTGGACGGTCCGCGCCCGCGGCTGTTCCCACGGCTGGTCGCCCCTGACGATCCCCGCCGGCACGGGGGCCGGGTCGCCCGTGCTGCTCGTGGACACCGCCACCCATCTCACGGGACTGTCGCTGGAGTCCACCGATCCGGCCGCCGTCCGGGCCGGCACCGGCGTCACTCTCGAGGCCCTGCTCGGCTTCCTGGAGGACCACGGCCTGGGTCTGACCGCGGCACCGGCACCCGGCGACCTGACCCTCGGCGGTGCCCTGGCCGTCGACGCCCACGGCACCGCGGTCCCGGCCCACGGCGAGAGCCGGCTGCCCGGGCACACCTACGGTTCGCTGAGCAACCTCGTGCTGTCCCTGACCGCGGTGGTGTGGGACGAGGACAGTGACGCATACGTCCTGCGGACGTACCGGCGCGACGAGGCCGAAGGTGCCGCGCTGCTCACCCATCTCGGCCGCGCCCTGGTCACCGAGGTGGTGCTGCGCGTGGGCGTCAACACCAACCTCCGCTGCGTCAGCCGCACCGACGTCCCGGCCGCCGAGCTCTTCGCCGCGCCCGGCAGTGACGGCCGGACCTTCGCGCGGTTCCTGGACGAGACGGGCCGGGCGGAGGCGATCTGGTTCGCCTTCACGGAGTTCCCCTGGCTGAAGGTGTGGAGCGTCGCCCCACGACGCCCGCTCACCTCGCGGCCGGTGACGTCGCCGTACAACTACCCGTTCTCCGACCACGTGCCCACACTCGTGGCGGACCTCGCGGGACGGATGGTGTCCGACGCCGCCTGGTACCTCGCGCCCGAGCTGGGCAACGCACAGCTGGACGCCGCCGTGCTCGGTCTGACCGCCACGCTCTCCGCGGACCTGTGGGGGCCGTCCAAGAACACGCTGCTGTACATCCGACCCACGACGCTGCGGGTCACCGCCAACGGCTACGCGGTCCTCACCTCACGCGACGGAGTGCAGCGCGTAGTCCACGAGTTCACCTCCTTCTACCGGGAACGGCTCACCGCGTACGCCGCACGCGGGCGCTTCCCGGTCAACGGCCAGGTCGAGATCCGTGTGACGGGCCTCGACGATCCCGCCGACGTCGGGCTCACCGGCGCCCGGGCCCCGTCGCTGTCGGCGTTGCGGCCGCGCGCCGATCACCCGGAGTGGGACACCGCGGTCTGGCTCGACGTGCTCACCCTGCCGGGCACACCCCACGCGGAGGAGTTCTACCGGGAGCTGGAGCGGTTCCTGCTCGACACCTACGACGGCGGGGTGGGCCTCGCGCGCGTGGAGTGGTCCAAGGGGTGGGCGTACACGGACCAGGCGGCGTGGGCGGACCCGGACGTGCTGCACGACGCCGTGCCCGACTCGTTCGGCGACGGGCCGTCCTGGACCCAGACGTCCGCTGTGCTCTCCCGGCTCGACCCGCACCGCGTGTTCGGCAACCCCTTTCTGGACCGGCTGTTCGCCTAGGCGGTCAGCCGGCGGTCTCCGGCGTGGAACGCCGCAGTCTCCGTATCGCCAGGGCGAGTTGCAGGCGCAGCCGGCCCTGCGGGGAGTGCACGTCCCAGCCGAGGACATGCTCCAGCTGGGCCAGACGCTCCTGCAGCGTGGAGTGGTGGACCGTCAGCTCCGCGGCGGCGGACCGCAGGCTGGGCGCGGACGCCACGGCGTGCAGGGTCGCGGCGGCCCACGGGGCCTCGGCGACGGCCCGCCTTAGCGCGAGCAGGTCCGGGATCTGCGGGGTGTCCGGGCCGACCGCCCCGGCGAGCAGGGCGAGTCCGCCCAGGTCGTCCGCGTGGACGGTGCGCGGGCCGGGGTCGTGCGTGGTGCCCTCGGCGGTGAAGCGAAGCGCGGTGCGGGCGGCGGCCCACGACTCGGGCAGTCGTACGGGCTCCACCGCGGGACCTATGCCGGCCCGCGGCTCCTCCCCCGCCGGCCCTCGCACGGTTTCGGCCGGCTCGACGCGGGCGCCGCCGCCGTACAGCGCGACGGCCCGTACCCGCTGCTCGGCGTGGAGTCCCAGCCGGGCCGCCGCGCTCACCCGTACGGCCGGCGGCGCCGAGGCGTCCAGCAGCGTCTCCAGGAGCGCCGGGTCGTCGGCGGGTGCCCGGCCCCGGGTGCGGTCCAGGACCAGGCGGACGGCTGCCACGGCCCGCTCCAGGATCATGGCGTGGACGCCGTCGGCCGGGCCGGGGTGCTCCAGCCACAGCCCGGCCTGCTCCGGGTCGTCCGCAGCGACATCGGTGCCCGCCGCAAGGGTCGCCCTCGGCCAGGCGGGGTGGGGGGGGTCCGCCGTGTCGTGGCGGCGCCCGTCGGGTTCGACACGAACGCGGACGCCGCGCCGTTCGTCGACCAGCCGGGCCGGGCTGCCGGACAGGACCGCGGCGCCGCGCACCAGGGCCTCGAGGCCCGCACGCTCCTCCGTCAGACGGTCGAAGTACGCGATGACGCGCAGCGCGGCGCCCGCATCGGGATCGAGTGCCGCGAGCCGTCCTGCCAGCTCTTTCACGGGCACCATCCTGCGGGTGAGCAGGGCGTCTGCCAAGCTCCGGGGCCGGATCCACAGCCGGATCCCCGGCGCCGCGGACCGCTCGCCCCGCTGGGGAGGGGCGCAGGGGTGCCTTGCGGATCCGCCACTCCGCGCCGATCCGCAAGGCACCCCTGGCCGGTCAGGCGCTGAGCAGCCGCCGCAGCCAGCGCAACCGGGCCGCTCGGGCCTCCTGGGAGAGCAGGGCCTGCGGGGCGAAGCCGTCGAAGCCGTGGAACCCGCCGGGCCACACATGGAGTTCGGCGCGTCCGCCCGCCTGCCAGATGCGGGTGGCGTAGCTGACGTCCTCGTCGCGGAAGGTCTCCGCCGAACCGACGTCGATGAAGGCGGGCGGCAGGCCGGACAGGTCGGTGGCACGGGCCGGGGCGGCGTACGGGGAGACGTCCGGGCCGCCGCGCGCGTCGCCGAGGAGAGCGCCCCAGCCGGTGGCGTTCGCGGTGCGGTCCCATACGCCGCGCCCGGCCATCTGGTGGGCGGAGACCGAGTCGTTGCGGTCGTCCAGCATCGGGCACATCAGCATCTGGCCCAGCAGGGCCGGACCGCCGCGGTCCCGAGCGAGCAGGGCCAGCGCCGCGGTGAGGCCGCCGCCCGCGCTGCCGCCGGCGACGATGATGCGCTCAGGGTCGATGCCGAGCTCCTCGGCGTTCTCGGCGGTCCACTTCAAGCCCGCGTAGCAGTCCTCGATCGGGGCCGGGTGCGGATGCTCGGGGGCCAGCCGGTACTCCACGGAGACCACGACCAGCCCCAGCTCCTCGGCCCAGTCGAGCGCCTCGTCCACGCCGAACCGGTTGGTGCCGAGGATCATCCCGCCCCCGTGCGCGTGGTAGACGGCCGGCAGCGGACCGGTCGCACCCGTGGGCCGGCAGACGAGCAGGGAGACATCGGGCGCGCCGGCCGGTCCCGGCACCGCCCGCTCCTCCACCTCGAAGGCACCGCCGCGGCGAAGCTCTTCGTCGGAGGGCGGGGGGACGATCATGCCGGCGCGCACCTCGGGGATGGCCTCGGGCGGGAAGCCCGGGGACAACTGCTCGCCGATCAGTTCGAGCGCGGCCGCCAGCTCCGGATCGAAGGGCGGCGGCGGAAAGACGGGCTCGGCGTCTGCGGGTGCCGGGGAGGTCGTCGGCTCGGCGGTCATGGCTGCTCCTCGCGTCATGGCCACGCCCCTGTGGCCAGTGCCGTTCATGGTGCCCGCCGCCCCGTCGCCGCGGTACGCGCCGTTCGGCGGGAATCCCCCGCCGAACGGCGGGGCGGCACCTGGAACGGGCCGCCGCTGCCGAGCACGCGGACGGCGCGCGGAACGAAGGCAAGCCGTGCGACGACGGCAGGCCACAGACCGGTGCAGGCCGCGGACCGGTGCAGGCCACAGACCGGTGCAGGCCACAGACCGGTGCAGGCCACAGACCGGTGCCAGCCGTGGACGGGGGCGGCCGCGGATGGTTCTCTTCCCTCCGCGCCCCGCCCTACTGGTCCACGCGGCGACGCGCCGGCGTGGTGCCCGGATGTGACGTTCAGGGCCGCGTCCGGCTCTCCAGCCGCAGCTCGACGTCGACCTCCTGGTCCCCGGCGACCACGCCGAGCTGGTGGACGGCGTAGAGCTCGTCCAGGGCGCGGCGCAGTCGCTCCACGGCCCTGGGCTCGCCCTGGAGCTCGGCCTTGACCGGGCCGGACAGCGGCCGTGGCGGTGACTGGCGCTCGTCCGTGCCGCGTGTGGCCGACGTGTCGAACGTCCCTGTCCACATCGTGGGCCGGGACGTGTGCGCCTCGTGGGGCGCCTCCTCGGCGTCTCGGTCCGAGCCGAAGTGCCGGCACAGTTCGGCGAACAAGTTCCCGGCATCCGTCGCCGAGCAGTCGCTGACCACTACTTCGACCTGTGGTGCGTGCGTTTCGGACGCGTTCACGGCCGCTCCTCTCCTCGCGATGGCAGACCGATGGGCCGACCGGACGGCCGACGCGGGTACCCCGCCCCAAGGGGCCCATGCACGACGGTACGGCGCGCGTCCCCGGCCCGCCTGTCGGCGAGCAGTCCGCGATATGGGCTCCAAGCCCCCTGGTCAGCGCCGTCCGTGAGCTATGTTGAAGGCCCTGGGACACGACGGAGGAGGTCCGGTGCCATCGCCGCAGCAGGCACGCGCGCAGGCATCTGCGATCACTGCGGGCAAGACGGCCCCGGAAGCGGGTGCCAGCCCGACGTCCCAGCTCAGAGAGTTGTTCGACGGTCCCCGGCTGTCCCCGGGGCACCGCCGGATCGCCCAGTACCTGATCGAGCACATCACCGAGGCCGCGTTCCTGTCGATCACGGACCTGGCCGAGCGGGTGGGTGTGAGCCAGCCTTCGGTGACCCGGTTCGCCGCGGCGGTCGGTTTCAGCGGCTATCCCGCGCTGCGGGAGAAGTTGCAGTCCATCGCCCTGAGCACCCTCGGCAGCCCGGGTACGCCGGCGGAGCAGACGGCCAACGAGCTGCAGGCGGCCGTGGACGCCGAGATCGAGAACCTGGAGAACCTGCGCCGGGACTTCGCCGATCCGGACCAGGTGATCCGGATCGGGCGGGCGCTGTCGGAGTCGACGCCCCTGACCGTGATGGGCCTGAGGATCTCCGCCTCCCTCGCCGAGTACTTCGCCTACGGGGCGCGGCGCATCCATCCCGACGTACGGCTGGTGACGCGGGGCGGGACCGTCGCCTACGACGCGATGTTGCAGTCACGGGAGGCCGGCGGCACCTGGGTGCTGGCCTTCGGGATGCCCCGGCACGCCCAGGAGAGCCTGACCGCGGTGCGGGTGGCGCGCAGCGCGGGGCTCAAGGTGGCCCTGATCACGGATCTGGGACTGGGTCCGCTCGCGGACGAGGCCGACGTCGTGTTCGCCACCGGCACCGGCTCCCGCCTGGTGTTCGACTCCTACGCCGCCCCCGGGCTGATGGCCGCGGCGCTGCTGCAGGCGATGACCGACGCCGATCCGGAGCGGACGCAGGCGCGCCTGGAGGAGTACGAGCAGATCGCCGACCAGCACCAGTTCTTCCTCAAGGACTGACCGGGCCGGGCGCCGGACCGACCATCCCGCCAAACAGGATCTCTCGCACCAAATACAACATGAATTTTTTCATGTCCTTGCGTATCCGCCGGTATATATAAATACTTCTCGCGGATCGCGGACCGGTACAGCCGGGACGCGCCGTACGGACACACCGGAGTCGTCCGCTCCTACCCACGGGCTCCGGGTGTCCGGCCGGGCCCCGCTGCGCGGGCATCCCCGGTGGCGGCTCCGGCCCTCCCCTAGACCGGAGCCGCCCCCGAAGTCGCCGCAGCACCCTGAGCCGACGTGACCCGGAAGCGAACATCATGGCCTTGACGACGTACTCGCCGATCAGCTCGGACTGGCCGTGCCAGGTCAAAACCCCCGGCAGCTACGACTGGGAGCGGTCGGCGGCCAAGTGGCTGCGGGAACTCGTGCCCGCCCGCTACGCCAGCTACCCGGCCCTGATCCGTCATCCCGTCCTGCTCGCGCGGCACGCCCAGATCCAGGTCCAGAACGAGGTGCGGGTGGCCCGCACCGCACTGCAGACGGCCCGCGCGGAGCTGCCGGCTCTCGGTCTGCCGGAGTCGGTCATCGAGCACACGATCAGGATGTACGCCGCCGAGGTCATGCAGCTGCAGCACATCGCGCGCAGCGTACGCGCCGTCAGCCAGGCGCTGATGGAGAGCAACCTGGCACGCCCCGGGCACTGACGCACCGTCACGACCGCCTTTCCTCCGCCGCCGTCCGGGGCGTTCGGTCCAGCACGCGCACAGTCCACCGCGAAGCGGGCATCCGTAGGAGAGGACGACTCCTACGGATGCCCGGAGCTGCGCATGGACTCCACGACCTGGGCCGCGCTCGCCGTCGCCGCCGTCCTCGCGGCGGCCCTGCTCGGCGTGGCCCTCGCCCTGCTGCGACGGCTGGTCCGCACCCGCCGCGACCTGCGCCGTGCCGGTCTGCCCACCGGCCCGCGCTGGCTGTTCTGGGGCGCGGTCCTGTACCTGGTGCTCCCGGCCGACCTGTTGCCCGATCCCGTGTACCTGGACGACATCGGCGTCCTGCTGCTGGCGCTGAGGTCGATGCGGGCCGCCGTACCGGCACGCGAACCCTGGCGTGACGGCGGCACGTTGCCCGACTGACGGGGCGACCGGGCGGCCCGCCCGCGGTGGCGGCGGTAGGACGTGGTCACGCCGGCCCCGGCGACCTGTCAGCGCGTGGCCGGCATCCGACTTCCCCTGCGGTCGGGCCCACGGTGGTCGCGTCCGGCTCGGGCACGCCGATCAGGAGCAGCGTCACGTCGTCGTCATGGGCGGCCGTGTCCGGTATGAGGGTCTCGATCAGCCGGGCCGCGGCCTCGTCGAGGATCTCCGGGTCGGCCGGAGCGCCCTTCAGCGATGTGCCGAGGGTGTGGGCGAGGACGTCGATCTGGGCGTCGATGTCGGTGCCGGGCCTCTCGACCAGTCCGTCGGTGTAAAGGACGAGTGTGCTGCCCGGTGACAGCCGACGGGTCGTCTCCCGGAACGACAGTCCGCCGCCACACAGGTCGTTGACGCCCAGCGGCACGCTGACCGGTGCCTGCAGCCGGCGGGTGACGCCTTCACGATCCACTGCGATGACCGGCAGGTGCCCGGCCGAACACAGGCTGACCTCGCGGGCGCCCTGGTCGATCACGAGGTAGCAGCACGTGACGAGCTGGTCCGCCAGGTCGTTGACGAACGCGTCCAGCCCGGTCATGAGCCGCCACGGCGGTATACCCGTGCGGGCCAGGGCGTGGGCGGCGGCGCGCAGCTGGCCCATGACGGCCGCCGCGTCCAGGCCCCGGCCCATCACGTCGCCGATGACGACGCCGGTCCGGTTCTGGTCCAGAGGAATGATGTCGAACCAGTCGCCGCCGACTCCGGGGTCCTGGACGGAGGCCAGGTACCGGTGCGCGCTGGGCAGGTGCGGCAGGCGGGGCGGCTCGCCCATGAGGCTGTGCTGCAGCGTGTAGGCGATGCGTCGTTGCTGCTCGTAGCGCTCGGCGCGTTCGGCCTCGGCCTGCCTGCGTTCGGTGATGTCCCGAACGGTGAGGAAGACGAGAGTTTCCTGTTCGGCCTGGGAAGTGCTGATGCTCACTTCTACAGGGAACTCGCTGCCGTCGCTGTGCACCCCGTGCAGACCCCTGTCCAGTACCGTCGGCTTCGGGTCGGGCAGCTGCAGATACCGGCGCAGGAGCGCGCGGTGCAGTGGGCGCTGCGGGCCGGGCACCAGGTCCTCGACCTTGGTGCCGACGACGCCGGCCGATGCACGACCGAACAGTGGCTCCACCTGTGCGTTGGCCATGACGATGACGCCATCGCCGTCCGTGATCAAGGTGGCGTCGGGTGCGGATTCCAGCAGCGCGTGGAAGCGCCGGTTCGCCCGCTCCACCTCGCACTGGGCCGCGACTCGTTCCGTGATGTCGGTGAGCACGACGGCCACGGCGTAGGGCGCGCCGTTCGGATCGTTGAGCGGGAACACCGTGGCGAGGAAGTCCCGCGGACCTCCCGGCAGGTCGACATGCTCCTGCTGCTGCACGGGGTTGCCCCGTGCCAGCACGTCGAGGCCGGCGGCCCGCATGTGACGCGCCATGTCAGGCGGCAGGACCTCCTGCTCCCGCCGGCCCAGAATCCGTTCGCGGGACAGTCCCGTGCTCTCCTCGAACCTCGTGTTGAGCGCCAGCAAGCGATCGTCCAGGTCCTTGATGAACATCACCGCGGGCGTGTGGTCCATGAACGCCTGCAGCAGTTCGTTCTGCCGCACCTGGTATTCGGCACGCGCGTGCGCCACCTCGATACGCCGGCCCACGACCAGAGCGGCGAAGACGACCACGGTGAACACGATCACGTGGCCGCACACCAGCAGGGCGGTGCCCAGACGCTTCCCGTACAGACCCGCGTCCTCACCGGCCAGGACTCCCCAGCCCAGCAGCGGCGGCGCGACCAGGATGGTGGCGAACAGCCGTCGGCCCAGCGCGCCCGTGGTGCCCGCGTTCATCAGCAGTCCCGCTGGGCCTTCGTCCGGCCGGGCCAGGAAGGCGGCGATGCCGAGCAGCACCAGGGCCAGCGCGGTGTGCAGGGCCATGCCGGTGTAAGGGCCGAACCGCTCCAGCTCGGGCACGGCGTAGGCGAAGCCGTAGAGCCGGAGCATGCCCAGGGCGAGGACGGCCAGTGCGGGGATCTGACTCGTCCAGGCGGGCAGTCGGAATCTGCTCCCGCACAGTGCCGCCACGCTCCCGAGCGTCAGTGCGGCAGCCGAGTTCGGCGCCATCCGTCCGGGCGCCCCGGTCGCCACCCGCGCGGTGTCGTCCCTGAAGAGAAGTTGATCGATGCCTGCGTTCGCCGTGGTCAGGTACTCGAGAAGGGTGAGCCCGCCGATCACGGCTGCCACGACCGCGGCCGCACAGGCGGTATTGGTCTTCCGCGGGGTCATGGGGCGGCGAGCCAGCATGAACGTGGAGAGGCCCAGCGCCAGCAGGGCCACCGCGGTGTTCGGCTTCATGGACGCGGCGACGCCGGGCAGCACGCTCTTCAGCACGGCGATGTCGAGGACCCAGCCGGACAGGCCCACCACGCCGAACGCGGCGCTCATCAGGGCCGCTCCCTGAGCCACGGCGCGGACCCGGGCCACAGCGGGCTCGTGGAACGGCAGTCCCTCGGCCTGATCTCTGTGTGTCACCACATCATCACCCTGTGAGCGAATGACCCAATCGGCCCAATTGGCCTAAGTATCGCAAAACAGGCGATCGGTGGTTGACCGCATCGCAGACGCCCCGGGGACCGGCGTTCATGACTCGTCAGCGCAGGTCAGCGGTCACCGCTGTGCAGCCGGTGGCTCTCAACTCGACTCGCGCACCACCAACCGGCACGGCACGGTGTGCAGGCCCGGTGCGGGCTCCGCATCGATGGCCTCCAGCAGGCGCAGCGCGGCGATCCTGCCGATCTCGGCGAGGTTCATGTCGATGGTGGTCAGGGGCGGGCGGCTGGCCAGGGCCATGGTGTCCCAGTTGTCGTAGCCCAAGACCGCGATCTCACCGGGCACGCTCACCCCGCGTTCGCGCAGCGTGTCGGTGACGCCCCGGGCGATCTGGTCGTTGCCGCAGAAGAAGGCGTCCGTGTCCGGTGCCGTGCGCAGGACGGCGTCGGCGGCGCGGCGGCCCCATGCCTCGCTCCACTCGCCGAAGTGGACACGCCCGGTGGCGAGTCGGAGTGAGGAGCCCTCCAGGTGCTCGATGGTGTGGCGGGCCCGGTCGCGGGCCGCCGCGTGGTGCTCCGGACCGGTGATGTGCGCGATCCGGGTACGCCCGGTGGCCAGCAGATGGTCGACGGCGAGGTGCGCCCCGCCCTGGTCGTCGGAGACCACCGAGGTGTCGGCGGGGTCGGTGGAGGGCGAGAGCGCGTAGACGATGGGGACCGACTCGATGCCGGTCAGCGGGGGGCGGGGGTCCGTGCGGCGGCCGGTGACGATGATGCCGTCGACCCGCCGGTCCATGAGGTTGCGCAGATGGTGCTGCTCCCGGATGGCGTCGCCGCGCGTGTCGCACAGCAGCACGGAGATCTTCCCAGCCCCGAGGGCGTCCTCGGCGCCGAGCAGGACCGGGGTGCTGAACCGGCCGATGCCGTCCGTCGTCATCAGTCCGACCGTCCAGCTGCGGCCGGTGTGCAGGCTCTGGGCGTGCTGGTTGGGTCGGAAGCCCAGCGCTTCCACCGCGTCCAGCACTCGCTGCCGGGTCTCGGGACGCATCCTGCCGCCGCCGTTCAGCGCCTTCGACGCCGTGCCGACGCTGACGCCCGCCAGGGCGGCGACATCGGCGAGCTTGGCCCGGCCGGCGGAGGGGAGGCCTGCAGCAGGAGTCACGGGCAAACCTTTTCCTCGGGGGTAACGGTGCGCATCATCCTGACAGCAGCGTCGGCCTGAGCGCCAGCCCGTGAGCAAGCGGAAAAATATCGTGTCATACCTCTTGACCGCCGCCTGCTTCTGTCCACTACTTTCACCGCAGAAAAACGGTTGCTCAAACATGCACCGCTTCGCTTGTTCGTCTCCTTGCCTCCTCGCAGCCGAAGCGACCGCGTCGGCTGCCACCGTCCCGCGACGCACCCCGGAGAACCATGCCTCGCACACGCACAACCCCGCCCTCCCCGGGCCCGGTCCGCCCCGGTCCGGGGGCCCACACCGCGCTGCGGCCCGCCGCCGCCGGCATCCGCGAGGGCTTCTGGCACGCCCGCCGCGAGGTCAACGCACGCACCTCCATCCCGCAGGGCCCCCACCTGTTGGAGTCGGCGGGAAACCTGCACAACCTGCGGGTGGTCGCGGGCACCGCCGAGGGCGAGTTCCAGGGCACGTACCCGTTCCAGGACTCCGACGTCTACAAGTGGCTGGAGGCCGCCTCCTGGCAGCTCGCCCAGCGGACGGAGCCCGAGGACGACGGTGAACTAGCCGACGCCGTGGACCGGATCGTCGCGCTGGTCGCCGACGCCCAGCAGCCCGACGGCTACCTCAACACCTGGTTCCAGCTCCGCGAGGGCGGTAAGCGCTACGGGGACCTGCGCTGGGGCCACGAGCTCTACTGCGCCGGCCATCTGATCCAGGCCGCGGTGGCCCACCACCGGGCGACCGGAGGCACCGAACTGCTCGATGTGGCCCGCCGTTTCGCCGACCACATCGACTCGGTGTTCGGTCCGCCCGGCAGCGGCAGGCCCATCGACGGCATCGACGGTCACCCCGAGGTGGAGACCGCCCTGGTCGAGCTCTACCGGGAGACCGGCGAACACCGCTACCTGGACCTCGCCGCCTACTTCGTCGACCGCCACGGTCACGGCCTGCTCGGCGGCGAGGCGTACTGCCAGGACCGCGTACCGCTGCGCGAGGCCACCAACGTCGAGGGACACGCCGTACGCCAGCTCTATCTGCTGGCCGCCGCGGCCGACCTGGCGACCGAGACCGGGGAGGCCGAACTGCGCTCCGCCGCCGAGCGGTTGTGGCAGGCGATGACCGCCACCAAGACCCATCTGACCGGCGGACTCGGCGCCCACCACGACGAGGAGGACTTCGGCGACCCGTTCGAGCTGCCCAACGAGCGCGCCTACTGCGAGACCTGCGCCGCCATCGCCTCCGTGCAGTGGAGTTGGCGCATGGCCCTGCTCACCGGCCAGGCACGCTACTCGGACCTGATCGAGCGCACCCTGTACAACGGTTTCCTCGCCGGTGTCTCCCTGGACGGCGAGCGCTGGCTGTACGTCAACCCGCTTCAGGTGCGTGACGGTCACACCGACACCGGGGGCGACCAGTCGGCCCGCCGCACCCGCTGGTTCCGCTGCGCCTGCTGCCCGCCGAACGTCATGCGCCTGCTCGCCTCCCTGGAGCACTACCTCGCCACCTGCGATGACACCGGCCTGCAGATCCACCAGTACGTCACCGGCCGCTACGAGGGCGACATCGGCGGCGTCCCGGTCGCCATGAGCGCCGTGACGGACTACCCCTGGCACGGCGCGATCGCCCTCACCGTCGAGGAGGCCCCCGAGGAGCGGCCCTGGACGCTGTCCCTGCGCGTCCCGCAGTGGTGCCGCGAGTACCGGGTCCGGGTCGGCGACACGGCGTACGACCAGACCGACGCGCCCGTCGACGACGGCTGGCTGAGGCTGGAGCGCACCTGGGCACCCGGAGACCAAGTCGTCCTCGAACTCACCCTCGAACCCCGCCTCACCGCGGCCGACCCGCGGGTGGACGCCGTACGCGGCTGTGTGGCGATCGAACGCGGGCCGCTCGTGTACTGCCTGGAGCAGGTCGACCACCCAGGCGGCGGCCTGGACGACATCGTCATCGACACCACCCGCCCGCTCGCCGTCAAGCACCGCCCGGACCTTCTCGGCGGCGTCACCACCGTCGTGGCCGCCGGGCACCGACGGCACATCCCCCACGCCGGCTGGTGGCCGTACCGGACCGCGGAGGGCGCCGAGGAGCCCTCGGCCGGTGAGCCCGTCGAGCTGACCGCGATCCCTTACTACGCCTGGGCCAACCGCCAGGACGGCAGCATGCGCGTCTGGCTGCCGACCTCCTGAGCGCGCTCCTCCTCCCCCTCCTCCAGCCCCGCCCCACCCCAAGACAACGAGGTCAACCGTGAGACACACCCGCCGCACCCTGCTCGCCGCCGTCGCCGTCATCGGCACCCTCGCCTCCGCCACCGCCTGCAGCGGCGGTTCGGGCTCCTCCTCGTCCTCGTCCGGCAAGTCGGGCGCGACCTACACCTTCTGGGACCCGTACCCGCAGTTCGACGCCTCCTCGGCGTGGGGCAAGCTCGTCACCAAGTGCGGTACCGACGCCGGCGTCAAGGTCAAGCGCACCGGCATGGACACCACGGACCTGGGCAACAAGGCCCTGCTGGCCGCGCAGCAGGGCAACGCCCCCGACGTGATGCTCGTGGACAACCCGGTCGTCTCCACACTGGTGGAGGCGGGCATCCTCAACAAGACCAGCGACCTCGGCCTGGACACGTCCGCGATCCAGAAGAACATCATCGGCGCGGGCACCATCGACGGATCCGCCTACGGCGTCCCGATCGGCGCCAACACCCTCGCCCTCTACTACAACAAGAAGGTCCTGTCCGCCGCCCATGTCGACCCCGCCTCCATCAAGGACTGGGCCTCCCTGACGGCGGCCCTGAAGAAGGTCAAGGCGGCCGGCAAGAAGGGCATCACGTTCTCCGCGATCAACACGGAAGAGGGCAGCTTCCAGTTCCTGCCGTGGTTCTGGGGCGCCGGCGGCGACCTCACCAAGCTCGACTCGTCCAAGGGCGTGGCCGCCCTGTCGCTGTGGAAGCAGTGGGTCGACGAGGGCTACGCGCCCAAGGACGTCCTGCAGAACACCCAGACCACCAGCTGGCAGGAGTTCGCCACCGGCGACTACGCCTTCGGCGAGAACGGAACCTGGCAGCTCGGCAACGCGGCGAAGGCCGGGTTCCCCTACGGGGTCATCAGCGTCCCGGGGCAGACCGGCGGTTCGGCACCCGTTCCGACCGGCGGCGAGTTCGTCACCGTCCCGGTCCAGAAGGACACCTCACGCTACGACGCCAGCAAGAAGATCGTCACGTGTCTGACCAGCTCCGCCAACCTTCTCTCCACGGACAACACCCTGATGTACGTCGCCCCCACCCAGGAGGTCCAGGCCCAGCAGGTGAAGCAGAACCCCGCGCTGAAGCCGTGGGTGGACGCGGTGGCCGCGGCGCGCGGTCGCACCAGCGGCGGTCTGGGGACCAAGTACCCGACCATCTCCCAGCCGATGTGGACCGCCGTCCAGTCGGCCCTGTCCGGCAGCAAGAGCCCCAAGGACGCCCTCGACACCGCGCAGACGGCCGCCGCCAAGGGCAAGAGCTGACACCCGGACGCAGTCGCCCCGGACACGCCACCCGCATTCAGGAGTTCGCATGACCATCGCCCGCGTCGACCGCCGCTCCCAGCGGTCCCCGGCCAGGTCCGGGGCGACCGGCGCCACCCACGGCGAGGACTCGTCCGCACTGCGGCGCCGTCAGCGCCGCAGGAGCCGGCTCACCGCGCTGGCCTTCCTCACTCCGCTGGTCGTCTACCTCGCCGCCTTCTACCTCTACCCGCTCTACCGCAACCTCGACCTGAGCCTGCACAACTACACCGTCCGGTCGTTCGTGGCGGGCGACGCGCCGTTCTCCGGGCTGGACAACTTCAGGACCGTCCTCGACGATCCGACGTTCGGCCCCGCGATACGCCACACCATGGTCTTCACCTTCGTGTCGATCGCCTTCCAGTACGCGGCCGGGCTCGCCCTCGCGGTCTTCTTCAACCGTCACTTCCGACTGGCCGGCACGCTCAGGGCCCTGTTCCTGATCCCGTGGCTGCTCCCACTGATCGTCTCGGCGTCGACCTGGTCGTGGATGTTCAACAGTGAGTCCGGCGTCATCAACTACGCCCTCCACCTCGTGGGCGTGTCACCGGTCGACTGGCTCAACTCCCCCGACTGGGCGCTGACGTCGGTCATCATCGCCAACATCTGGATCGGTATCCCGTTCAACCTGGTCATCCTCTACAGCGGTCTGCAGAACATCCCCGCGGAGCTGTACGAGGCGGCGTCCCTGGACGGAGCGAGCGCCTGGCAGCAGTTCCGGCGTGTCACCTTCCCGCTGCTGCGCCCGGTCTCGGCGATCACGCTGCTGCTCGGCCTCGTCTACACCCTCAAGGTGTTCGACCTGATCTGGATCATGACCAAGGGCGGCCCCGGCGACGCCTCCTCCACCCTGGCCACCTGGTCCTACCAACTCGGCTTCGGCACCCTCCTGCCGAAGTTCGGCCCCGGCGCCGCCGTCGGCAACATCCTCATTCTCATCGCCCTCGTCTTCGGGCTGCTGTACATCCGCGTCCAGAGGAGGCAGGAAGCATGACCGCCCGCCCCGGCACCGCCCGGCGCTCGCGCCTCCACACCGCCATCGGCGTCCTGCTCACCGCCGTGATGCTGTTCCCGGTGTACTGGATGCTCAACGTGTCCCTCACCCCGCAGCAGGACATGCGCAAGACCCCGCCCGACCTCCTTCCGCTGCACCCCACCTTCGAGGGCTACCGGGCCGTCCTCAACGACCAGATGCCCTACCTCGGCACCAGCCTGCTGATCGGCCTGGGCACCGTCGTCCTCACCCTGGTCCTGGCCGCGCCGGCCGGTTTCGCGCTGGCCAAGCTGCGCCCCTGGGGCGGCGGACTCCTCGGCCTCGCCCTGCTCGTCGCCCAGATGATCCCCGGCATCGTCATGGCGATGGGCTTCTACGGCATCTTCCTCGACCTCGGGCTGCTCAACTCCTGGTGGGGACTGATCATCGCCGACTCCACCATCGCGGTGCCCTTCGGCGTCATGATCTTCACGGCGTTCATGTCGGGCATCCCCGGTGAGCTCATCGCCGCGGCCCGCATCGACGGCGCCGGCACCTGGCGCACCTTCCGGTCCGTCGTGCTCCCGGTGAGCCGCAACGCCGTGGTCACCGTCTCGCTCTTCAGCTTCCTGTGGGCCTGGTCCGACTTCGTCTTCGCCAACACCCTCGACGGCGGCGGCGACATGCGCCCGATCACCCTCGGCATCTACCACTACATCGGCAACAACAACCAGGAGTGGAACGCGATCATGGCCACCGCCGTCGTCGCGTCCGTCCCCGCAGCCGTCCTGCTGGTCCTCGCACAGCGCTACGTGGCCGCGGGTGTGACCGCGGGCGCGGTGAAGGACTGAGTCCGTCCCGGACGGG
Source organism: Streptomyces sp. Ru72 (assembly GCF_002920635.1). Lineage (GTDB taxonomy): Bacteria > Actinomycetota > Actinomycetes > Streptomycetales > Streptomycetaceae > Streptomyces. The sequence continues at coordinate 23,302 of NZ_PQSR01000068.1, forward strand.
CCAGGACGGACATCCCCCCGATTCCCTCTCCTCAGGAGACAGAATTTCATGAGCCGCACTCGCAGACGCGTCGGTCTGACCGCCGCCGTCGGCACAGCCGTCCTCGCCGCCGGCCTCGCCACGGCCGCCCCCGTCCAGGCGTCCCCGACATCCTCGACCACCCTCGTGGTGAACGCGAACCAGACCCTCCGCCCGGTCACGCACGTCGCCACCGGCAGCCTCTACGGCCTCGCCGACGACACCACCCCCGCCGACAGCCTGGTCACCCCGCTGAAGCCGAACACCTTCGTGCAGATGGCGCCGGGCGGCTCCCAGCTGCCCAACGGTGAGCCGAAGCCCGCCGGGGACGCGCTGGTCGTGGCACCCAAGGCCGCTCGGGCCGGCGCCAAGGTCGTCGTCCGCATGCCGGACTGGTATCCGAACTTCCCGTACAAGTGGGTCAGTTGGAGCGACTGGCTGTCGGCCGTGGACAAGCAGGTCGCGTCCGTGCAGGCGTCGGGTGCCACCGACATCGCCGCGTACGAATTGTGGAACGAGCCCGACTGGACCTGGGACACCACCAACGCGGGCGCCTTCGACGCCGGCTGGGCGCGCACGTACAAGGAGGTGCGCAGCAAGGACACCAAGACCCCCATCCAGGGCCCCAGTTATTCGCATTGGAACCAGAGCTGGATGAGCCAGTTCCTCACCGACGCCAAGGCCTCCGGCACCGTGCCCGACATCATCTCCTGGCACGAGCTCGGGGGGGCGTCCAGCATCGCCGCCGACGTGTCGGCGTACCGCGCCCTGGAATCCAGCCTCGGCATCAGCCCGCGGCCGATCGCCATCGAAGAGTACGGCACCACGAGCGAGGTCGGCGTGCCCGGGCCGCTGATCGGGTACGCCGCCAAGTTCGAGCGGGCCGGTGTGCACGACGCCGAGCTCGCCTTCTGGAACCACTACGGCACCCTCGGCGACACCCTCACCGACACCGGCGGTTCCCCCAACGGCGCCTACTGGGCGTACAAGTGGTACGGCGACATGTCCGGGAACATGCTCGTGACCACGCCCCCGGCCCAGACGGGCATCGACGGCTTCGCCGCCCTCAACGGCTCCGGCGACCAGATCAGCGTCGTCGCGGGCGGCTGCACCGGTTCCTGCGCGGTGACGGTCAACGGCCTGAACTCCCTGCCGGCGTTCGGCGGCACGGTTCACGTGAAGCTGGAGTACACGCCGTCGAAGGGCCGCACGACGGCGGTGTCCGGCCCGATCACCATCTCCGACACCGACTACACGGTCTCGAACGGCTCGATCACGGTGCCGGTGACGATGAACGCCTCCGACGGCTACCACATCGTCGTCACGCCCACCGGCACCTCCACCTCGCTGGCCGGTCGCTACCAGATCACCAACAAGAACAGCGGCCTGGCTCTGGACACCCAGAGCGCCGGCACCGCCCAGGGCACGTCCGTGGTCCAGGCGACCTCGACCACCGGCACCGACCAGAACGGGACCCTGGTGTCCGCGGGCCGTGGCCTCTACAAGATCGTCCAGCAGTCCAGCGGTCTGCTGCTCGGCATCCAGAGCATGAGCACCAGTGACGGCGGCACGGCCCTGATCTGGGGCGACAACGGCACGGACGACCACCTCTGGCAGCTCATCCCGTCCGGCGACGGCTACTACAAGATCGCCAACTACAACAGCGGTCTCCTGCTCGGCGTGAACAACATGAGCACGTCCTCCGGCGCGCAGGTTCTTCAGTGGTCCGACAACGGCACCGCCGACCACCTGTGGAAGCTGACCTCGCGCTGAGGTCCGGGCAGTCGCTGCTCACCGTGCCGGACGGCATGGTGAGCAGCGGCGCGTGCGGTCTCAGCCCTCGTTCGCATCCGGGTGGTTCGGGCGCCGGTGCGGTGGCTGGTCCGGTGCGGGGCGGGGCTTGAGCGGTGGGATGTCCAGGGTCTGCGGCTTGTCCGCGTCGACCGTGAGCGGCTCGCCGTGGTGGTGGATGGTCAGCGGGTCGCCGTTCTGCAGTGTGTAGGTGGCCGCGCCGCGGCCGATCTCCACCCGCAGGCGACGGCCCCGCAGTTGCAGGGTGAATGCGAGGCGGCCGAACCTCTCCGGCAGACGCGGGGCGAACGCGATCCGCTGCCCGTGGTGCCGCATGCCGCCGAAGCCCGCGACGAGCGCCATCCAGGTGCCGGCGAGGGAGGCGATGTGCAGACCGTCGCGCGTGTTGTGCTCCAGGTCGTGCAGGTCCATCAGCGCGGCCTCGTGCAGATAGTCGTAGGCGAGCCGCATGTAGCCCGTCTCGGCCGCCATGACCGCCTGGCAGCAGGCGGACAGCGACGAGTCGCGGACGGTGAGGGGTTCGTAGTAGGTGAAGTTGCGCGCCTTGTGCTCGGCGTCGAAGAAGGAGCTGCACGTGTACATCGCCAGCACCAGGTCGGCCTGCTTGACGACCTGCTTGCGGTACAGGTCGAAGTACGGGAAGTGCAGCATCAGCGGATACTGGTCGGCGCCGGTGGAGGCGAAGTCCCAGCGCTGGTAGCGGGTGAAGCCGGCGTGCTGCTCGTGGACGCCGAGCTCCTGGTTGTACGGGATGTGCATGGCCTCGGCGGCGTCCCGCCAGGCCGCGGCCTCCTCGTCGTCGACGCCCAGTTCCCCGGCGCGACGCGGATGGCGCTCGACCACGTCGGCGGCGGCCAGCAGGTTCGCGCGGGCCATCAGGTTGGTGTACGTGTTGTCGTCGGCGACGGCGCTGTACTCGTCGGGGCCGGTCACCCCGTCGATGTGGAAGGTGCCGTGGTGGTCGTGGTGGCCGAGCGACCGCCACAGCCGGGCCGTCTCCACCAGGAGTTCGAGCCCGGTGTCGCGCTCGAAGCGTTCGTCGCCGGTGGCGGCGACGTAACGGACGACGGCGTCGGCGATGTCCGCGTTGACGTGGAACGCGGCGGTACCGGCCGGCCAGTACGCCGAGCCCTCGGAGCCGTCGATCGTCCGCCAGGGGAACGCCGCGCCCCGCAGACCCAGTTGGACGGCACGTTCGCGCGCGGCGGGCAGGGTGTTCTGCCGCCAGCGCAGCGCTTCCGCGACGGCTCCGGGTGAGGTGTACGTGAGCGGGGGCAGCACGAACATCTCGGTGTCCCAGAAGGCGTGCCCGTCGTAGCCGGAGCCGGTCAGTCCCTTGGCGGGGATCGCGCGCTGCTCGGCGCGGGCCCCGGCCTGAAGGACGTGGAAGAGGGCGAAGCGGACCGCCTGCTGGATCTGCTCGTCCCCGTCGATCTCGACGTCCGAGCGCGCCCAGAACTCGTCCAGGAACTCCCGTTGTTCGGCGACGAGCCCCGCCCAGCCGACGCCTGCGGCGGCGGCGAGCGCCGCGTCGACCTGGTCGCTGATCGCGGGCAGGGACCGGGTGCCGGACCAGCCGTAGGAGACGAACTTCTCCACCCGTAGCGTCTGGCCCGGGGCGAGGGCGGAGGCGACGGTGAGACGGGCGAGGTCGTCGGTCGCCTCGCTCTCGGTCGTGGTGGGGTCGGGGCCGGTGACGACGTGGTCGGCGGCGGCGCCGACCCTCAGGCCGCTGCGCCGGGTGCGGTGCACCAGCCGCAGCCGGGTGCTCTTCGCGAAGTTCTCCTCCGCCTCCAGCGGCGACTCGAGCACGATCGCGGCGCGTGGGTCGCGGTCACGGCCGGGCAGTTGCTCGTTGGCGACCAGCTCGGACTGGACGACGATCCGGGCGGGTTTGCCGACCGGTTCCACCTCGTAGGCGACGGCGGCTATCGCGCGCTGGGTGAAGGAGACCAGGCGGGTGGAGCGCACACGGATCGTGGAGCCGGCCGGTGAGGTCCACTCGCAGGTCCGGGTGAGCAGTCCGGTGCGCAGGTCGAGGACGCGTTCGTGGGAGCGCAGCCGGCCGTAGCGCAGGTCGAAGGGCTCGTCGTCCACGAGCAGCCGGATGATCTTGCCGTTGGTGACGTTGATGACGGTCTGCCCGGACTCGGGATAGCCGTAGCCCGCCTCGGCGTAGGGCAGCGGGTGGGTCTCGTGGACGCCGTTGAGATAGCTGCCCGGCAGTCCGTGCGGTTCGCCCTCGTCGAGGTTGCCGCGCCAGCCGACATGCCCGTTGGACAGTGCGAACACCGATTCGCTCTGGGGCAGGACGTCCAGGTTCAGGCCGCGTTCACGCAGGGTCCAGGGCTCAACGGTGTACGAGTTGTGCGTGATCACGACCACTCCCCCAGGTTCACCAGGTCCGGTACGACGACGTCGGCGCCGTGGGCGCGCAGCGCGTCCGCCTGGCCGACGCGGTCCAGGCCGACGACGTATCCGAAGTGGCCGGAGCGCCCGGCGTCCATGCCGGCGAGCGCGTCCTCGAAGACGGCGGCGGCCTTGGGCTCCACACCGAGGTCGTGCGCGGCGGCGAGGAAGGTGTCCGGGTGCGGTTTGCCGGGCAGGTGCCGTTCGGCGGCGACGACCCCGTCGACGCGTACGTCGAAGAGGTGCTCGGCGTTGATCGACCGCAGCACATCACGGCAGTTGGCGCTGGAGGACACCACGGCCGTGCGCAGGCCCTCGGCCCGTGCGGCGCCGATGTAACGGATCGTGCCGTCGTATGCCTCGACGCCGCGGGTGCGGATCAGCTCCAACAGCAGCTCGTTCTTGCGATTGCCGAGGCCGTGCACGGTCTGCCGGTCGGGCGGGTCGTCGGGGGCGCCCTCCGGTAGCCGGATGCCGCGGGAGGCGAGGAAGGTGCGGACGCCGTCGGCGCGGGGGCGTCCGTCGACGTACTCGTCATAGTCGGTGTCGTCGAAAGGGCGGAAGTCAGCCCCGTCCCGTGCGCGCAGGAAGTCGTCGAACGTCTGTTTCCACGCGGCCGCGTGGACGACGGCGGTCTTGGTGATGACCCCGTCGAGGTCGAAGAGGCAGGCCTGGATACCGTCCGGAAGACCGAGCTTCGTCATAGGAGCCACCTTCCCTCATGAACGCCGGACAGAGGGTGGCGAGTGCCACATTGCGCCCTGTCGACACTCCGTCGGCGGGCCTGGGACGTGGCGCCGTCGCCGGACCCGGCGTCAGGACCTGGTGGACCGCCCGCCGGTGCGGGCGTGGCCGAGCGCGTGCAGGTACCGCCTCGCGCGGCACGGCCCCGAGCGGGCGCGCGTGTGCGCGCCCTTCCCGCAGTGATTCACGTACGCCGGAGACTCGACGGCCGGCCGGTCGCCGGGACCGGTACGCCGGTCTCGCCATCCCGCGCGACCTCTGGTGGAATGACGGGACGATGACCTTCGACGACCTCCTGAAGCGGGCCGCGGCCCTGACCCGCCCCGGCCACCGAGCTGTCCTCGGCATCTCCGGCAGCCCGGGGTCCGGCAAGTCCACGCTCGCCGAGCACCTGGTCCGTGAGCTGAACGGGGACGGGCCGCCGTGGGTGGCGCACGTCCCCATGGACGGCTTCCACCTGGCCGATGCGGAACTCGACCGTCTGGGCCGCCGCGACCGCAAGGGCGCGCCCGACACGTTCGACGCGGCCGGGTACGCGGCGCTGCTGCGGCGCCTGCACGAGGAGCGGGAGGGCGACATCGTGTACGCGCCGGGCTTCGAGCGCGTGCTGGAGCAGCCCATCGCGGGGGCGATCCCCGTGCCACCGTCGGCGCGGCTGGTCGTGACCGAGGGCAATTACCTGCTGCTGGGTACGGGGGCGTGGGCACGCGTACGGGCGTACCTGGACGAGGTGTGGTTCTGCGAGATCGACGAGCAGGAGCGCGTCCGGCGGCTGGTGGCCCGGCACGAGGAGTTCGGCAAGGAGCACGACGCGGCGGTGGCCTGGGTGCTGGGCACCGACCAGCACAACGCGGACCTGGTCGCGGCGACCCGGGACCGCGCCGACCTGATCGTGCAGGCGACGGCCCTGCCGGTACCGTACGGGCTGCCTCCGGCCGGGCCGGGAGCCGTCGACCCGCCCCTGACGCAGGCGTGAGTGGCCCGGCCCTCCGGGTGGGTCAGCCGGGCCGGGCCGCCCCGCGCCCGGACCGGCCCGCAGGTTGAACGACAGGTCAGGGTCGGCGGGCACGCAGTGCGACGCTCAGTGTGTGCGGGCCGTATCCACCGACGTAGACACGTTCCCCGGTCACCGCATCGGTTCCGCCGAGCAAGGTGTAGTCCTGGCCTGGGTCGTACCGCAGGACGTCGGTCTGGTCCGGCCCTGCGAGCGGCTCCCCGGCGCGGACGCCGACCTCGACGCGGATCTCACTGTCGCCCGCCCGGTAGGTCATCGCCCCGGTCCCGAGACACCAGTGTCCGTCGCCGATCGGTACGGCACCGTGCACTACGCCTCCCGGCCGGAAGCTCAGCTCGAGTGCCCACGGCACCCGCGGGCCGGCCATGTCGCACCGGATGTCGGCACCGTCGTCCCGGAGTTCCACATCGACGCGGGTCGTCAGCGAGACCTCGTCCCGCGGCCGCTGCGCGAACGACATCGCGGCCGAGAAGCGTCCCTCGTCCGCCATCTCGTAGGCGCCGTCCGCCCGTCGCTCGGCCGGCCGGAGCGGCTGGTAGTAGGCGGCCGTGAGTGTTTCGGTGAGCCGGTACCGGCCGTCTCCGAGAGATGTCATGTCCATGGCTCGGAAGGGCCCCAGGTCGAAGAAGCCCCGCGACAGCCGCACCGCGTCGAGGACCGCGTCGCCCGCGAAGAGCCGCAGGAAGGTCGGATCGCAGGCGAGGCCCGAGCGGATGTGCCGGTGCTCGGGCACGTCCGAGCCGCCGTAGACGACGGTGTGCGCGGTGGCGGAGGCCCGTGAGGCAAGGCGCGCCGTGGTGATGTACCGGTCGCGGGGAAGCGTTTCCGGCGCCGGTGCCGGCAGCTCGCGGCACAGGTCCGGGGTCAGGATGGTCTCGGCGAGCAGATCGGGGTCGTCGACGCCGCAGGTTGCCGCCAGCCGCGCCGCCCGGCTGAAGTCGCCCCGGCCGGTACGGATCGCGAGCAGCCGGTAGTGCGGCAGGTAGGGCGCCAGCGAGAACCGCCGGCTCTGGTCCTGCCGCCGCGAGTGGACGGTTTCCACCGTGCCGTCCGGCCTGATGAGGTCCAGGGTCGCGGTGAGGTTGCGCTCGACGGCATCCAGCAGGTCGTTGCGGCCGAGGACGTCGGCCAGCAGCAGCAGCGACGGGTTGGACACGTGCGCCGCGTAGTTGGCGCTCCGTTCGGAGTACAGGCCCTCCGCATCGATGTCGACGCCCTCGGCGAGCCATGCGTCGATTCGCTCGAGCAGCCGGCCGTCGGGGAACGACCGGTGCAACCGGGCCAGTGCCGCGCACAGTTCCCATCGGTGGTTCGGCGTGTGGACCCCGCCTGTCCGGAGGCTCTCGGAAGCCGCGCCGGCGATCTCGGCGAGAGCGGCGGCGACCTCGCGCAGTTCCGACCCCCCGCTCGCGGCAATGACGTACGCGTCGCACACGTCGTTGATGGTGAAGGCGGAATCCGGGGGTGACTGTACGTTGTCGCCACCGGCGAAGAGACCGGAGGGTGTCTGCACGGCCCGGAGAGCGGCGAGGTGGGTCATCGTGGCGGCGATGGCCCGCCCGCTGCCGTGCAGCGTCGAGTCCGGTGAACGGTACGCGGCGAGCAGTGTCTTCACCCGGTGCGCCAGACCTCGGTGGGAGACCCCGGCAGGTTCTTCGTCCGGGCGGGCCGCCAGCGGGACGGCAAGCCGGTCGGCGGCCCGGGCCACCGCGCGGACGAACTCGCGGTCGAGCGTGATCTGCACGGTCAGTCCTTCAGTCCGGCATTGATGTCGGCGCTCATGACGTAGCGCTGGAAGACCAGGAAGATGACGATCAGAGGGATCAAGGAGATGACCGATGCGCCGAGCAGGACCGACCAGTTGATGTTCTGCGCGCCGACGATGCTCTGGATGCCGATCTGCACGGTGAACTTGTTCGGGTCGTTGAGCATCAGCAGCGGCCAGATGTAGTCGTTCCACCGCCACTGGAAGGACAGGATGGCGAGGGTCAGCATGATGGGCCGGGAGAGCGGCACCATGATCCGCGCGAAGATCGCCAGTTCGCGGGCGCCGTCGATGCGTGCGGCTTCCACGAGTTCGTCGGGCACCGTCAGGAAGAACTGGCGGAACATGAAGCATCCGGTCGCGGTGAGCACGGCCGGGAGGATGATGCCGGCGAACGAGTTGTAGAGGCCGAGGTTGCGGACCACCAGGAACTCCGGGGCGAGCATGACCTCGGACGGCAGCATCGTGGTGGCCAGGATGCAGACGAAGAAGACCTTGAGCCATTTGTTGTCGTACTTGGCCAGCGCGTACCCGGTGCAGCAGCTGACACCCACCGTGAGGATCGTCGTGATCACGCACACGATGGCCGTGTTGATGAAGTACTGGGAGAAGTTGGCGCTGCGCCACGCTGCCAGGTAACCCGACAGGGTGGGGTGGTGCGGCACCAGCGTCAGCGGATAGGAGAACAGGTCGCTGGCCGGCTTGAGGGAGCTGAGGATGAACCACAGCACCGGCAGCCCGTACAGGCACGCCAGGATCCACATCAGTGTCGTCGCGGGCACCGCCCGCCGGAGCCCACCGCCGGCCGCGTTGCGGGGGAGCTTCTTGGAGACGGCTTGTTCGGCATCGGCGTCGAGCGGGCGTGGCATGTCTGTGGTTGTCATCGGTTCTCCACCCGCCGGTTGACGATCAGCTGGATGATCGCGACGGCCATCAGGATGAGCATGAGCACGAATGACGCGGCGCTCGCGTAGCCGATCTGGCCCCGTTTGAAGCCGGTCTCATAGATGTACTGGACGAGCAGGTTGTTCGACGATCCGGGTCCGCCGTTGTTGAGGGCGACGAACACCGGGTATTCCTTCATCGCGTTGATCGTGTTGAGCAGGATGACGATGAACGAGGTGGGCGCGATGCTCGGCAGCGTGATGCTGATGAACTGGCGCCACGGACCGGCGCCGTCGAGCGAGGCCGCCTCGTAGTACGACACCGGTACGTTCTTGATCGCCGCGATGAACAGCAGCATCGTGAAACCCGTCCACATCCAGGATGCCGCCATCACCACCACCAGCAGCGACAGGTCCGCGTTCGACTGCCACGGAACGGCACCTCCGCCGAGCTTCTCGATGACGTAGTTGACCAGTCCGAAGTTCTCGCCGAACAGCCACCGCCACAGGACGCCCACGACGATGGGCGACAGCAGCCACGGAATGAAGAAGATGACGCGGGCGACCGACGCGCCCTTGGCGTGCTTGTTCACCACCAGGTTGGCGGCGAGCAGCGAGAGCGCGAAGTTCAGCGGGACGAAGAGGACGGTGTACAGCAGCGTCCGGCTCAGCGCGTCGTAGAACGTGGAGTCCCCGAACAGGTTGTGGTAGTTGTCCAGTCCGACCCACTGGAACACCCCCACGCCCGTGTAGTTCGTGAAGGAGTAGACGAGACCGATCACCGCCGGCCAGACGAAGAACAACGCGAAGAGCACGACGTTGGCCGCGATGAGGACGAGCGGCGCAAGGGTGTACTTACTGCGTCTCCTGGGCGGGCTCGCGGACACGTCCGAGGCGCTTATGGTCATCTTCCTGACTCCGTGCTGGTGGAATGGATTGCTGTGGGCTCACGCATGAGCCCGGCATCACACGGGCGTCAGGGCCGGGCGGCGGTGTCTCGACTCCGCCGCCCGGCCCCGCGGCCTACGATCCGCCGCCGACCTGCTGGTTGTAGCCGGCCACGATGTTCTCCAGGGCCTTGTCGGACGACTGCTGGCCGTTGATCGCCTTGCCGAGCTCCGTCTTGGTCGGGTCCTCGGTGAGGCTCTTGCCCTTCAGCACCCACTGCGTCTGCGCGTTGTTGAAGTAGCCGGAGATCGGGGCGTAGAGCGGGATCTCCTCGTTGTACAGCTTGAACGCCGCCTGCGCCGCCTCGGAGGTGAAGGGGTACTTCGGGTTCAGACCGTTCTCGACCGGCAGGAATCCGGAGGCCTCGCACAGCTCACGGTAGTGGTCCGGCTCGTAGATCCAGGACAGGAACTTCTGCGCGGCGGTGGCCGCGGCGCCGTTGTTGTTGAAGCCGACCATCATGCCGCCGCTGTTGACGTCGCTGGCCTGCACCGGCTCGGCGGGCGTCGGGACGCTGGCCCAGTCGAACTTCTTGATGCTCTCGGCGAAGGCCGCGACCTGCCACACGCCGGACCAGTAGGCGACCACGTCACCGCTCTGGAACATGGCGGACGGATCGGCGCCGCTGGTCCACACCGACTTGGGCATGGTCTTGTCGTCGTTCCATCCGACGAAGGTGTTCACGGCCTTCTTGGTCGCCGCGTCCACGGAGAACTTGCCGGAGGAGTCCGCGTGGACGTACTGCCCGCCCATCTCGTACACCATGGCACGGAGCCGGGAAGGCGACTGGTCGAACGCCAGGGAGTACTTGGCGCCGGTCTTCTCGCGGACCTTGTTCGCCGCGGCGATGAAGTCGGTCCAGGTCCAGGTCTTCTGGGGCGAGGTCGGGAAGGAGACGCCGGCCTTCTTGAACAGCGACTCGTTGATGAACAAGCCGGACGCGGTGATGTCCGAGGGGATGGACAGCACCTTCCCGGACGAGTCCTTGGCGAGGAAGTTGGCGTTGATGTTGTAGCTCTTGTTGCCGGCGATGGACTTGAGGTCGATCAGCTTGCTCGACCAGATCGGGTCCAGTGCCGGCACGGCCGCCACGTCGGGCAGGGAGTTCGCCTGCGCGGCGTTGTGCAGCTTCGTCGTGTAGCCGTCGTAGGGGATGTTGACGAGCTTGACGTCGACGCCGGCTTCCTTCTTGTACTGCGCCACCAGCTTCTTCCAGCCCGCGTCCTGCCCCGGGACCGTGGAGATCCAGAACGTCAGCGACTTCGAGTTCCCGCCCGAGCCGGACCCCGACCCGCAGGCGGAGAGCAGAAGGGCACCTGCCGCGGCCGCGGCAGCGAGGGGAACCACGCGGCGTATGCCGCCACGGCCGAGTCGGCGGGAGCGCCGCACACCCACACTGGTCATCTTCGATCCCTTTTCGTCGTAGCGGACGGAGCACGCCACCGGCCGCTGGCAGTAGCAGGTTCCCGTTTCCTATCACTGTGATGGAATACCCACAAGGGTTGGCGGCATCTCATTTGCACATCTGGCGCTCTTGTCGCGCAGCAGGGGGCTGATAGTCTCCGGGCCACAGCCGAGAAACGAGCGGACGAGACTTATCCTCAGTCCGATGGTTATTGGGGAGGGTTGTGAAACGACGGGCGCCGCGCACCGCGACAACTCGGCACGTCACCGAGATCAACCGGACCGCGATCCTAGACGTACTCCGCGAGCACGGACCACTGTCTCGACGTGACATCCAGGAGCGCACCGGGCTCGGCTCGGCCACCATCGAACGCCTGTGCTCGGCGCTCATAGAGGAAGGCTCGGTCGAACTCGCGGGACAGGTGCGATCCTCGGTCGGCCGGCCCTCGACGCTGCTGCGCTTCGCGTCGTCGGCGCGCGCCATCATGGCGGTCGACGTCACCGAGTACACGGCACGAGGACGCCTGGTCAACCTGGGCGGAACCACGCTGTACGAGGAGAGCCACACCTTCGATCTCGACGGCCAGGACGCGGGCGCCGCCCGCATCAACGGGCTGCTCCACCTCGTCGACCGGCTGACCTCCCCGGAGACGGGGGTGACGGCGCCGATCGTCGCCATCGGCATCACGGTTCCCGGCATCGTGCACGCGGGGGTCGTGTCGAAGGCGGTCGAACTCGACTGGCGGGAAGTGCCGCTCGCCGACATCGTCTCGGCACGGTGCGGTCTGCCGATCCACATCGAGAACGACGCCAACGCGACGGCCTACGGCGAGTGGACCGGCGGAGCCCTCGCGAACGCACAGAGTGCCGTCGCGCTCGTGCTGGGCGCCAGACTGAGCGCCGGGATAATCAACGAGGGACATCTCTACCGTGGGCACCGGTCGGCCGCGGGTGAGATCGGCTTCCTGCTGACCTCCAGCGCGTCGTTCGCCCGCTACTTCACGGAACAGGGCGACGTCGAGTCGACCCTGGCGGCTCAGGTGCTTCCGTTCGCCGCCCGGGAGGGCCTGCACGGCAAGCGCATCGGTCCCGCGTTCCGCGCGATGATGGCCTGCTGCCGGGAGGGCGACAGCGAGGCCGCGCGGGCCCGCGACGAGTTCTTCGACTCGATCGCCCTCGCCCTCGTCGCCACCTCGGTCGTGCTCTCGCCCCAGGTCATCGTGCTCGCCGGCGCGTTCGCACAGTACAGCGAGGAGTCCGCGGAACAGCTGACCAAGCGCCTCGTCGGCCGGATCCCCTGGGTGCCGCGGATAGCGGTGAGCGAACTCGGCTTCGACGCGGCGATCACCGGCGTGAGCGCGCTGACGATCGAACACGCCCGTTCCGCGACGTACCTCGCATGATGCCGTCGGCATGTGGCGCCCGGACGTCACCGGGCGGGCGCGCCGTCGGCAGCGCGACAGCCCTACTTCCTACCACCAGCCGAACCAGGATGGAGCGTGAGCAATGGATGAAATGATACGGATTGCGGTGGTGGGTACCGGCGACGTCGCCATGGACCACGCGGCCGCGCTCACGTCCCCCGGTCCGGTCGCCGCTCGGATCGTGGCTGCGGCGGACACCGACCGGACCCGGCTGGACGCCTTCCTGGCCAAGCACGGGGCACCGGCCGGCTACGACGACCTCGACGAGTTGCTCGCCCGGTCCCGCCCCGACCTGGTGTATCTGTGCACGCCGCCCGGTCTCCACCGCGAACAGACACTGGCCTGCCTGCGCTCCGGGGCCAGCGTGCTGGTGGAGAAGCCACCTGCTCTGTCGTTGCGGGAACTCGACGAGATCGCCGCCGCCGTGAGCGACCCGCCGTGGTTCGCGACCGTGTTCCAGCACCGTTTCGGCCGGGGCCAGGCCCGGCTCAAGGCCTTGGTGGACTCGGGACTGCTGGGCCGCCCGCTGCTGGCGGTCTGCCACACCACCTGGTTCCGCGACCAGGCGTACTTCGACGTGCCCTGGCGCGGCCGGTGGGACACCGAGGGCGGCGGACCCACGATGGGGCTCGGCATCCACCAGATGGACATGATGCTGGACCTGCTCGGCGACTGGACCGAGGTGCGGGCCGTCACCAGGACGCAGGCGCGCCGCACGGAGACCGAGGACGTCTCGCTGGCGCATGTGGCGTTCGCCAACGGCGCCGTGGCCTCCGTGGTGAACAGCGCCCTCTCGCCGCGTCAGGAGTCGTACCTGCGTTACGACTTCGAGCACGCCACCGTGGAGGTGACGCACCTGTACGGGTACCGGGACGAGGACTGGCGTGTGACGCCGGCACCCGGGCACGACGACGTGCTCGCCGCGTGGCAGGCCGGCCTGACCGGTGCCGGGGACGGGGCGGCCGCGCAGAACTCCCGTAGTGGGCACTGGGCCCAGTTCGCGAAGGTGCTGTCCTCCCTGCGCGACGGCACCCCGCCGCCCGTGCCGCTCGAAGAGTCCCGGCGAACTCTCGCGCTGGTGGCCGGTATCTACGCGTCCGCCGCGACCGACCGCCCGGTGAAACCCTCTGACGTCTCTCCCGGTACGCCCTTCTACGACAGCATGGCCGGCAGCCGCGTCGGCCCCGGCTGACGGATCGACCTCGTTCACGTACAGGACACGTCCCGGTCGACGAACTCTCGCCGAGGGGACACGGCTCGGCCGTAGATCTTCGCTCGTACGCATCAGCTGACTCGGGTGCCTCACGAGCCGTCCACGAGTCGCAAGCGATCGCACGCCACTTCCCACCCCGGCCGCACGGCCGAAGAACTGAAGAGAGGCTCACGCATGTCGTCACCCGCCGGGCACCACACCACCTCGTCCGTGAACCGCCGAGGCTTCCTCAAGACCTCGCTGGGTGCCTCGGCGGGGCTCCTGGCCGCGCCCACCTTCGCCGGCTGGCTCGCCGCGGCGGACGCCAAGGCCGCCACGGGCCCCGCCGCGTTCGTCGACGACTACCGGACGAACGTGCTCGCCAACCTCACCCCCGAGACCAACGCGGTCGTCCGCGTCCTCGGCGGCATGAGCACGGTGTGGAAGACGGGCGACGCCTGGAACACCGGCACTCCCCTGATGCCCGAGGTGCTGCGTGCCAACATGCGCTACTGCGCCCGGATCACCTCCGCCCGCACCGACGCGCAGGCGAAAGAGGCGTTCCTGTACGACCGGCAGCACCAGAGCTACGCGATGATCGCCGGCCTGGGCCCGCTCGCCGACCTCTACAAGGCGGGCGCCCAGGCGGTCACGTCGATCACGAGCGCGCCGGACGGCACGCCGCCCACCAAGATCGACGATGCTGTGCCCGCCGACGCCCCCGCAGGTTCCGCGCTCGGCGCCGGCTCCCACGACTCCGCGCTCGGCAAGGTGGCCGAGCTGGTCGACACGGTGCGCGGTCCCTACGCGTCCGGCAACCCGGCCAAGTACGCCTACCAGTACCCGCGTCCGTGGCGCATGAACGAGGACAGCGAGGTCGTCGACACCGGGAGGACCGACGCGCTCGGCTACCCGGTCTACGAGTCCGACGTCGTCGTCGCCCCCCAGCTGCTGCGCCAGCGCAGCACCTCCCCGACCGACGACGGCGGGTTCCCCAGCGGCCACACCAACGCCTTCCACCTGGCGGGGCTGGCCTACGCGTACGCGGTCCCGGAACGCTTCCAGGAGCTGGTGACCCGCGCCCTGGAGCTGAGCCACACCCGGATCGTGGCAGGCATGCACTCCACCGTCGACGTGATCGGCGGGCGCGTCATGGCCACCGCCCTGGCCGCCGCCACGCTCGCCGACCCGGCCAACGCCGGCCTCAAGGCCGCGGCACGCGCCCAGGCTCTCGCCTACTTCCAGGAGAAGACCGGCGCGACGGCCGACACGCTCTACGCCTACGCGCACTCGGCGGGCACGGACACCGACCCGTACGCCGACCGGGACGCCAACGCCCGTGCGGTCGGGCCCCGGTTGACCTATGTGCTGACCCGCCACGGGTGCCACAGCGACCTGACCGTGCCCAAGGGCGCCGAGGTGCTGCTGGAGACGCGGCTGCCGTACCTGGACGCGGCGCAACGTCGTGAGGTGCTGCGCACGACCGCACTGCCCTCCGGCTATGTGCTGCTGGACGGCTTCGAGCAGTGGGGGCGGCTGAACCTGTTCGCGGCGGCGGACGGTTACGGCTCCTTCGACTCGGACGTGCGTGTGACGATGAACGCGGCCGAGGGCGGGTTCGCCGCGCACGACAGCTGGCGCAACGACATCGACGGCCAGGGCGGCCTGACCAAGCGCGGCAGCGGAACCCTGACCCTGACCGGGGACAACCGGTACACGGGCGGCACCGTGGTCGAGGACGGCACCCTGGTCGCCGCTTCGCGGAGCGCGCTGGGCCACGGTGATGTGCGGGTGACGGGCGGAACGCTGGAGGTGACCGGCTCCGTACGGGTGCGCGGCTCCTACGCGCAGGCGGCCGGAGGGGCCCTGGACGTCACGCTCCGGGCGGGGCGCGAGGCGGCGCTGACGGTGGAACGGCGCGTGGTACTCGACCGCGCCGGCGTGCTGACGCTGCACCTGGACGAGGACCGGCCGCCGGCCGCGGGCGCCGCCGTACCTGTGGTGGCGGCAAGGTCGCTGCGCGGGCAGTTCGGGCGCGTCACCGTGGCGTCGGACGCCTACCGGGCGGTGCCGGTGTACACGGCGGAGGGGCTGGCGGTGCGGCTGCTGAAGCGGTAGCCGGTCGCAGTCCGGGGGACGGGCACGGGAGCGTACGGATCGAGGGTGAGCGGCCGCCGTACGCGTACCCGTGCCCGTGCCGCACCTCGCTAGAGCGTGGTGCGGGACTCGAGGTCGCGACGGGTGTCGTTGCCGTAGACGCCGGTCTCGTCGCCGCGGATGCCGTACCAGAGCTGGAAGCGGGCCACGGCTGCGGCGAGCGTGGCGTCGTAGCGGCCGTCGGTGGAGCCGTGCTCGTAGACGTCGGGGATGCGCAGCAGGCGTTTTTGCAGTTCCGTCACCTGCGGACCGCTGTCGCCCTCGCGCAGGGTCCCGGGGCCGTCGGGGTCGGTGCCCGTCCGCTGGGCGGGGGCGCTGGTGGCGGGTGGCCGGGGCGGCGGGGCCGCGGCGTGCTGCTCGGTGCCGTCACCCTGCGGGCCGGGCAGGAGGAGGGCGGCGCCGAAGCCGATGAGGGCGGCCGCGGTCACCCCGACCGTGATCGCCGCGCGGCGCAGGGTGAGTCCGTCGTCGACGGGCCGCTCGCGCCGGCCCCGGGCGGACGGTACGGGAGGCAGTTCCTCCGTCGCGTCCTCGGCGGTCGCCGGCGCCAGGTGGACGACGATCGGCTCGTAGCCGGGTTGCGGCGGGCGCCCCTCCCCTTCCTGCAGCTCTCTGACCAGTTCGGCCAGGGCCTCGGTGCGGCGGCGGCGCACGACGTAGGTGGGTTCCGGCACCCGGCGCCGCAGCGACTGACCCTGCCCGGTCGGTGTCGACACACTGCTCTCCTTCCGTGCCCGCGGTCTCCCGCCGTCCCGGGAAGAGATACGCGTGGGCATGCCGACCGGTTCACCGGCAATCCACCGTCACCATGGTGACGGTGCGTCCGTCCGACACCCGGCGACGGGTCCGGCTCTCGCACCGGCATACTGCGGCATACCCCCAGGGGGTACAGTCCGGTGTCGGACCATCAGGGAGGAGGGCACCTCATGTGGGACGCGATCGTCCACGCGCTCGCCATCACCGGATCGATGACCTGGGAGATCACCTGGGCGTTGATTCTCGGCTTCGCCCTGTCCGCCGTGGTGCAGGCGGTGGTGCGCCGGTCGACCGTCGTACGGCTGCTGGGTGACGACCGGCCGCGCACGCTGGCCCTGGCCTCCGGACTCGGCGGGCCTCCTCCTCGTGCTCATACGCCGCCGTCGCGCTCGCCCGATCGCTGTTCCGCAAGGGCGCGAACTTCACGGCGGCGATGGCGTTCGAGATCGCCTCGACCAACCTCATGATGGGCGGGGCGCCCGGGGACGAGCAGCACACGCCGACGCACGAGGGTCATCACTCCCCCTGAGTACGGCTGTTCACCGAGCGCCCCCGGCCGGGCGTGAGGCCGGGAACGGGCCGTGCCGACCACGGCACGCCGGAACGCCGCCCGAGGGGGCCACCGCCCCACAGGAATCGGCAAGCATCGCCTTCACCATTGACGCTCACTCAGCTCGCCTCTACCTTCTGATCGATTCATCGAACCGCGTTCGAAATCCCGGCCCCCGCACGCCCCTTTGGAGAGCGCATGAGCGTCCACCCCCGCCCCAGTCCGCGGCCGTCGCGCCGGCTGTTCCTCGGTATGGCCGCGACGGTGCCGCTGGCCCTGTCCGCCGACCTGACCGCCGGCGCCCGGCCCGCGCGCGCCGCGGACTCGGCCTATGTGATGGGCTACTTCACCGAGTCGCCGAGCGGCACCGGCACCGACTACGGCCTGCACCTGGCGGTCAGCACGGACTCCCGCCACTGGATGCCGCTCAACCAGAACAACCCCGTGGTCACGCCCACCGAGGGCGCCGGCGGCCTGCGCGACCCGTTCATCCTGCGCAAGCAGGACGGCACCTTCGTCGTCCTCGCCACCGACCTCAAGGGCACCGACTGGAGCTACGTCAGCCAGTACATCCACGTCTGGGACTCCGCCGACCTGCGCACCTTCACCGGCTACCGCCGCCTCAGGCTGCACGACATGAACACCCACAGCTGGGCGCCCGAGGCGTTCTGGGACCCGGCGCGCGGCCGGTACGCGATCATCTACTCCGCCGTCAACGGCAGCGGCCACAACGTGATCATGGTCAACTACACCGCCGACTTCCTGACGGCGTCGTCCCCGCAGGTCTTCTTCGACCCCGGCCACGACGTCATCGACGGCGACATGGCGGTAGGGGTCGGCGGCATGAACTACCTCTACTTCAAGGACAGTTCCAAGCAGGCTCTGGTGGGCGCGCGGTCCATGTCCCTGGATCCCGGCAGCTTCACCGTCTTCAGCACCCCGGTCGCGCACGGCGGCACCGAGGCACCGATCCTGGTGAGGTCGCAGACCTCCAGCGCCTGGTACCTGTGGGGCGACACCTACACACCCAACGGCGTCTTCTACGCCTGGCAGAGCACCGACCTGGCCTCCGGCACCTGGACGGCCCTGAACCAGCGCGACTACACCCAGCCGGTCAACTCCAAGCACGGCACGATCCAGCCGATCACCACGACCGAGTACACCAACCTCGTGGCCAGGTGGGGCGCTCCCGCCTGGCGGCGGCTGAAGTCGTACAACTATCCGGCGCGTTACGTGCGGCACTCCGACTACGTCGGCCGCATCGACGAGTATCCCTTCGACCCGTACACGGACGCGCAGTGGAAGCTCGTGCCCGGTCTCGCCGACAGCTCGGGAGTGTCCTTCCAGTCGGTCAACTACCCGACGCGCTATCTGCGGCACTACGACTACCGGCTGCGGCTGGACGTGAACGACGGTACGTCGACGTTCGCACAGGACGCCACGTTCTACTCCACGGCGGGGCTCGCCGACTCCTCGTGGACGTCCTTCCGCTCGTACAACTACCCGACCCGCTACATCAGGCACTCCGATTACGTGCTGCGCATCGACCCGATCTCGACGGCCACCGACCGGGCCGACGCCACGTTCTCCGTCGGCTA
>NZ_PQSR01000069.1 GCF_002920635.1 Streptomyces sp. Ru72
CGACAGCTCGGCCGACATGCCCCTGGAGCGCATCGCACCCGGTGCCCGCGTGGCGGTCCTCGGGATGGGCCTGACGTTCTACGACATCGTCGCGGCCCTGACCACCGGCCGCGGCGGTCAGTTCCGCGAGGGCCCGGACAAGGCTCTGCGGTATCTGCCCTCCGGCCTCGAACCCGTCCTGGTGGCGGGCTCACGGTCCGGAGTGCCGCTGCCGGCTCGCGGCCTCAACCAGAAGGGCCCGCTGTGGCGCTACACGGCACGGCTGTTCACTCCGGAGCGGGTCGCCGCCCTGCGTGCTCCCGGCAGGCCCCTCGACTTCCGTGCACGGATATGGCCCTGGCTGCACGCGGAGATGCAACTCGTCTACTACGCGACCGCGGTGCGCGCCCGGCTCGGGGAACGCGCCGAACAGGAGTTCCTGACACGTGCGGCCTCCCTCGTCGAGAGCGCGGCAGCCCACGCGGCGGACGACATCATCCGCGCCGCGGCCACGGAACTCGGTGTCGACGGTCTGCCTCCCCTGGACGTGGACGGCCTGGCACGACCCTTCGCCGGCCGCAGCTTCGACAGCCCCGCCGCATTCAGCGCAGCCCTGGGACAGGTGATCGACGAGGACCTCCAACACGCCGGGCTGGGCAATTTCCACGGCCCCCGCAAGGCAGCCCTGGACGTCCTGCGCGACGTGCGGGGAACCATAAGGCGCGCGGTCGACTTCGACGGCCTGACCGCCGCATCGCACCGTGACGACTTCCTGGGCTGGTTCGCCCCGCTCAGCTCCTTCCTGGCCGCAGGCCCTCCAGCGCAGCGGCTGCGGCAGACGCGCGCACTGCTCGAGGCGGGCGTCCTGCGGGTGGCGGGTCCGTCGGCCGAGTTCGCCGCGGACGAGGCAAGCGGGTACTTCACCGTCCGATCCCCACAGGTCGCCGGCTCACTGCACCACTGCGAGGCACTCGTCGACGCCCGCATCCCCGCACCGGACCTCGACCGCGACACCGCGCCGCTCACCCGGCACCTGCGCGACACCGGTCTGTGGACGCCCTGGGCCAACGACCGGGGCGACGGCGGATCCGTCACCGGAGGCGTGGCGACGACAGCAAGTCCGTACCGGCCCGTGACCGCGACGGGAACGGCCGCGGAGGGAGTGTACGTACTCGGCATCCCCTCCGAAGGACAGCGCTGGTTCATGCAGGTCGGGTCCGCACGGCCCGGTCCATGGACCGACTTCACCAGGGACGCCGACACCATCGCACAGGACGCGCTCGCAGCGCTCCCGCGGCCGGCAGCCCACCGGACGCTGGAAGGAACCCGAGCATGACGACGGCCCGAGACGACCGCGGCACGGCACACTCCACGCATCGCAGCACCCCCGCCCACGCCGCTTTCCGACGCGCCCGTGACCTGCTCCTGGAACTGCGCGCCGACCACGAAGCCGCCCACCGGGCCTTCTCCTGGCCCCGCCCGACCCACTTCAACTGGGCACTGGAGTGGTTCGACGTCATCGCCCAGGACAACCGGCGCACCGCGCTGGAACTGATCGGAGCAGACGGCCGGGACCAGCGGATCTCCTACCAGGACCTCGCCACCCGCTCCGACCAGCTCGCCAACTGGCTCACCCACACAGGCGTACGGCGCGGCGACCGAGTGCTCATCGTGCTCGGCACACAGATCGAGCTGTGGGAGACGCTCCTCGCCTGCCTGAAGACCGGAGCCGTGGCCATCCCCACCTACACGTCCCTGACCCGCAAGGAAGCCTCCGACCGGCTCAGGCGCGGCCGAGTCCGCCACGTGATCTGCCGCAGCGAACTCGCACCCCTCTTCGCATCATGCGGCCTGGACCCGCACACCCTGACGCGCATCGCGGTCGGTGCTCCCGTCGACGGCTGGCACCCCTACGACGACTCCTACCAGGTCTCCACCTCCTACCTGCCCACCGGCCCGACACCGGCGTCGGACACGGCCTTCGCCTACTTCACCTCCGGTACCACCTCCGCGCCCAAGCTCGTCGTCCACACCCACGCCTCGTACCCGGTGGGACACCTGTCCTCGATGTACTTCAACGGCCTGATCCCCGGCGACCGGCACGTGAACATCTCAGAGCCCGGCTGGGCCAAGCACTCCTGGTCCAGCTTCTTCGTCCCGTTCACCGCCGAGGCGACCCTCGTCGTCCCCTCCACCGAGCACATCGAGTCCGGGCAGCTGCCGCGGCTCCTGGAAGAACGAGGCATCACCAGCCTGTGCGCTCCTCCCGCCCAGTGGACCAGGCTCGCCGCGCACGCCTCGACCGCCCAACCGCGACTGCGCGAAGCCACCACCGCCGGCGAACCACTCGCCCAGCACGTCACCGAGGTCATCGAAGCCGAATGGGGCGTGACCATCCGCGAAGGCTACGGCCAGACGGAGACGACCGCCCTCGTCGGCACCACGCCCGGACTGCCCCACAAGCCCGGCTGGCTGGGCAAGCCGTTGCCCGGCTGGAACCTGAGCGTCCGTGACGAGCAGCTGTACGTCGAACTCGCCGATCGGCCCGTGGGCATCATGGCCGGTTACGACGGAGACCCCGAGCGCACCGGGCAGGTCCTCACCCACGACCGGTACGCGACCGGAGACTCCGCGGTTCTGGCGTCCGACGGGTACGTACGGCTGCTGGGACGCCGCGACGACGTCTTCAAGTCCGGGGGGCACCGCGTCTCCCCGTACGAACTCGAAGCGATCCTGCGCACCCACCCCGCCGTTCGCGCGGCCGCCGTGGTACCGGTGCCCCACCCGGCACTGACGCTCGCCGCGCACGCCGTGGTCGAGCTCGAGCCCGGCACCGACGCCACGGAAGCAGAACTCCTCGGCCACGTCGACCTCCACGTCACGCGCGCACTGCGCGTACACAGCGCCTCCTTCACCGATGCGCTGCCCCGCACCACGTCGGGCAAGATCCGCCGCTCCGAGGTGAGCGCGCGACTGCGCGCCACCGGAGCCGACACGGCACACGGCCTAAGCCACAGCGATCCGAAAGGCACCCCCATGACCGTGACCGGCCACACCCCCCAGCGCCGCGACGTCCTCGTCATCCGCGATCTCCTCCACGGCACGGACCTCGAGCGCCTGACATGGCAGGCCTACGTCCAGCCCGGACGCCAGGCGGTCGACGTGCACTGGCTCTACACCGCCGAGGACACCGGCCCCGACGGTGCCGAGGCCTACCTCGCGCGCTTCGGCGCCGGCGCACACGGAGACCTCCACCGCCACCTCGGCTACGAACTGATCGTCGTCGTGGACGGGGAACTGCGCAACGACAACGGCGATGTCTATGGACCCGGCTGCCTCGTCCTCGAAAAGCCCGGCAGCATCCACCGGGTCAGCAGCCCCCGTGGCTGCACCCTGCTCGTGATCCGGGAGAAGCGCACCGAGGCCCTGCTGCCCGGCGAACTCCCGGACACCGGACTCGCCCTGGACGGCGCACCGGTCACCGCCTCCTGACCTGCCCCCTCACAGGCCCCCGCTTCCCCCCGAGTAGAAAGCTCTCCAAGACGATGTCCCAACAGATCACGACGGCACCCGTCGTCCGCACGGCGGACCCCCTCCCCGTCGGCAGGTCGGGCAAGACACACTCCCCCCACTACAAGTGGGGCATCCTCGGAATCGGCATCCTCGCGCAGGCGGCCTTCAGCGCGGCCTTCCAGGGAATCCCCATGGCCAGCGCGGTCCTCCAGTCCGACTACCGCTACTCCACCGGGCAGCTCGGGCTCGTCCTCGCCGCGTTGACCTGCGGAGCCGCCGTCACCGAGATCATCTGGGGCGTGCTCACCGACCGGTTCGGCGAACGGGCCGCGCTCATCACCGGCCTGGCCGGTACCACGGTGTGCCTCGGGGCTGCCACCGTCTTCCTCGTGCCCACCGGGGGACACACCCCGCCGTCCTGGCTTCTGGCCACCGTTCTGCTGCTCGCCGGCGCTCTCGGCGGCTGCGTCAACAGCGCCTCGGGCCGGGCGGTCCTCGGCTGGTTCCCACCCGGCAACCACGGCTTCGCCATCAGCCTCCGCGTGGCGGCCGTCCCCCTCGGCGGCGCCATCGGCGCGCTCACCCTGCCCGCCCTCGCCATGAGCGTCGGCTTCCGGGGCGTCTTCGGCTTCCTGACCGCCTTCGCGCTCGTCGCCACCGTCGCCATCGTCTGCTGGCTGGACGAGCCGCCGCTGCCCACCGCGGGACACAGGAACACCAGTGTCAGCCCGCTGCGCCGCTGGAAGATCTGGCGGATCTCCCTCAGCGCCTTCCTGCTCGACTTCCCGCAGTTCACGGTGCTGTCGTTCGCCGCGATCTACCTGCACGCCGTGCACGGGATCGGCATCACCGCCATCTCCGGTCTGCTCTTCGCCGTCCAGGCCCTGGGAGCCGTCTCCCGGGTGTGGAGCGGCCGCTGGACGGACAGCCGGGGCGGCCGGCACCGCCGCAGTGTTGTCATCGTCTACAGCTGGATCATCGCCGCCTGCTTCGTCGGACTCGCGCTGTGCCAGTCAGGACCCGCCTGGATCGCGGCCGCGCTGATGGTGGTGGCCGGCCTGCTCTCCTGCGGCTGGCACGGCGTGCACTACGCCGAAATCGCGATCATGGCGGGGAAGGAGCGCTCCGGGACCGCCCTGGGGCTGGAGAACACGATGGTGTTCACCGGCGCCTTCCTCACCCCCCTCGTCATCCCCGGAGTCCTCTCGGCCACGTCCTGGCCCGTGGTCATGCTGCTTGTCGGTGCCGTGCCCGCCGTGTTGTCCGCGGTGGTCATGCCCGGCGAAGGAAAGTAGCCCCGACCGTCGGCTCCACGGTCACCCCCTGGTGACGCACCACTGGCCGGCCCCGCTGGACACCTCCCAGCGGGGCCGGCCGCCCACGGGGCGGCAGAGCTACAGAGATTCCTGCTCTCCGAAGTGAGCACCGCTCACCGCCCTAGAATCGGCACGTGAACGCCCCCGACTCCCCAGCCGACGCCCTCCGTGCCGCCCTCTCCCGGCTGCTCGACGGGCTTCCGTCCCGGCAGGCCGCGCAGGCCGTGGACCGGCTGATCGCGAACTACCGGGGGCGGACCCCGACCGACGCACCCGTGCTGCGGGACCGCTCCGACGTCGTCGCCTACGCCGCCTACCGCATGCCCGCGACCTTCGAGGCGGTGTCCGCGGCGCTCGGCGCCTTCGCGGACGCCGCCCCCGGCTGGGTGCCCGCGAGCCACGTGGACGTCGGCGGCGGGACCGGCGCCGCGACCTGGGCCGTGAGCGCCACCTGGGGCGGGGAGCGTCCGGTCACCGTGCTCGACTGGGCCGAGCCCGCGCTGGCGCTCGGCCGGGAGATCGCCGCCGCCCATCCGGCGCTCAAGGCCGCCGAGTGGCGACGCTCTCGGATCGGATCGGCGCTCAGCATAGAGAGCACTGATCTCGTCACGGTCTCGTACGTCCTCGGCGAGCTGACCGAAGCCGACCGGGCCGCCGTCGTCGACGCCGCGGCCACCGCCGCCCGGGCCGTCGTGATCGTCGAACCCGGCACCCCCGACGGCTACGCCCGCGTGATCGAGGCGCGCGACCGCCTGATCCGCGCCGGCTTCCACATCGCCGCCCCCTGCCCGCACAGCGCCGCCTGCCCCATCGCCCCCGGCGAGGACTGGTGCCACTTCTCGGCCCGGGTCAGCCGTTCCTCGCTGCACCGCCAGGTCAAGGGCGGCTCGCTTGCGTACGAGGACGAGAAGTTCAGCTATGTGGCCGCGACCCGTTTCCCGGTGCGCCCCGCCGCCTCCCGAGTGGTCCGGCGTCCCCAGATCCGCAAGGGCCAGGTGCTCCTCGACCTGTGCGGCCCGGACGAGTCCCTGCACCGCGACACGGTCACCAAGCGCCACGGGCCGCTCTACAGAGCCGCCCGCGACGCGGATTGGGGCGACGCCTGGCCCGCGTCCCGCGACGATAAGCATGGACAGACCGGATGAAATGCCCCGATGTCCCCTGATGGTGCACCGCAGTTGGCATCAGCCTGCCCGTCCCGGTAGGCAACTTCGGTCACCCCGCGCGCAGGACGGTGGGACCATAGGGCATGCTGTCAAGACACAGCAGCGAGGCGAGGGGATAGATGAGCGCAGACTTCGGCCGCCGCACGAGCGTGCAGGGCAGGATCTCCCAGTGGCTGCGCGGACGACGTCCCGCCCGTCTCAAGGAGGACGCCGGCGACGGCGGCCGTGAGACGATGCTGCTGGCTGCCGCCGCCGCGGGGCTGCCGCTCGCGCCTGCCGCCCACCCTGTCGGATACCGCTGTTCCTGCGACCGCGTCGGGTGTCCCACGCCCGCCCGGCACCCCGTCTCCTTCGCCTGGCAGACGCAGTCCACCACGGACCGCGCGCAGATCGAGCGATGGGCCCGGCACCAGCCGCAGGCCAACTTCATCACCGCCACCGGCATGGTGCACGACGTGCTCGACGTCCCGCGCGAGGCCGGCGAGGAGGCCCTGGACCGGCTGCTCGCCTCAGGTGTCGAGGTGGGTCCGGTCGCCACCACCGGGGACGGCCGCATGCTGTTCTTCACCCTGACCCGCGGCACGCCCGAGGACGAGGACGAGTGGTGGCCGTGCGAACTGGACTGCCACCCCGAGACGATGGACGAGCACCCCGGGCTGCGGTGGCACTGCCGGGGGTCGTACGTGCTGGTGCCTCCGGCGCAGTTGCCGGGGGAGCTGTCGGTGGAGTGGGTGCGGGGGCCGGAGCACGTGCTGCCGGATCCGCTGAGCCTGCTCGAGGTGCTCACCGACGCGTGCGCGCGGTACGCGGGCGAGGAGAGCGAGTTGGCGGGCTGGCCGCACCGGGGCTGAGCCCCGGCGACGACCCCCGTCGCTGCGCCACTCGCCTTACTCCCCTTCTGCCCCCGTGAGCCCCTCCACCCGGCTCACGAACTTCACCGGGCCCTTCCTCGGATCCAGCACCGCCTGGTTCGACACGTACTCCAGGATCAGGGACTGCTTGACCTCCCCGGTCAGCAGGGCCTTGATGTTCGGGTCGCTGACGTTGATGTTCACGCCCTGCGCTGCCGTCTGCCTCTCGTAGTGGTGTGTGGCGAAGAACACCAGCGCGCCGCCGTCCGTGGTGCGCAGCCCCACCGGGGCGTAGTCGCCGTTCGTCAGGGACTCGTCGATGTACTGCCGGGCGAGCCCGGGCTTGCTCGCGTTCTTCAGCCGGGTGGCGCGCCACTGCGAGGTGTGCGGGCCGGGGGCGAACATGTCCCCGCCGTTCTGCAGATAGGTCGCGTAGGCGGTGCTGAGCTTCCGGGGCTGGACGGCGAGTGCCGGGTCGTCCGCGGTGACGGGTTCGGCCCAGCCGTCCTTGTCCGTCTTGAACGCCGGTACGTCACCGGGCGCGAGGATCGTCAGATACGACACCGCCCACACCTTGCTCGCATCGGAGCGGGTGAAGACGAGCAGCCAATGGGCGTCCGCGCTGCCCTTGTTGGCGCGGGTGTCGGCGACGAACCAGCGCGGCCAGCCGGCCTTCCGCGGGATCGTGAACTTGGCGTCGGTCAGCTTCAGCGGCACATGGCCGGGGTTTCCGCCCGGGTTGATCTTGTGGCCGGCCTCCAGTTTGCCGCCGTCGATGGCGCCGAGCGCACCGGTGACCCGGGCCGCGTCCAGAGACCGGTCGTACGTCTTGTCCGCCTTGTTGTAGGCGGCGAGGAAGTCCTTCAGCGCGCGGGCCGCCTCGGCGCGTGTCGCCGTCGGTACGACCTCCCGCTCGCCGTGCACCACGACACAGCCGCTCGCCGTCACGGACAGAACCGTCACCGCCGCCGTTGCCAGGGCGAACCGGCCTGGACTACGCAGCGTTCGAGGGCTGAGATCCCCGCGCTCCCTGCTCATCAGTGACCTTCACCTTCCCCTTTCCGGAGGCGAACCCTACCGGGGACAGGAAAAGCGTGAGCGTCGGGATCAAGTACAGCAGCCACACCGTGACCTGAAGGACCGTCGGATCGGGCTGGAAGTTGAAGACGCCCTTCAGCAGCGTGCCGTACCAGCTGTCCGGCGCAATGGTGCCGCTGATGTCGAAGGCGAGGCTCGTCAGGCCGGGGATCCAGCCGGCCTCCTGCAAGTCGTGGACGCCGTAGGCGAGCACGCCCGCGGCGACGACGACCAGCATGCCGCCGGTCCAGGTGAAGAACTTCGCCAGGTTGATCTTCAGTGCGCCGCGGTAGAACAGCCAGCCCAGGAAGACGGCCGTGGCGAGGCCCAGGGCTACACCGAGGAGGGGGCGCGGGGTGCCGTCGCTCGCCGCGTGCACCGACGCCCACACGAACAGGGCGGTCTCCAGCCCCTCGCGGCCCACGGCGAGGAACGCGGTGGCGACCAGCGCGCCCGTGCCCATCGCCAGGGCCGCGTCGAGCTTGCCGTGCAGTTCGGACCGCAGGTGGCGGGCGGTGCGCCGCATCCAGAAGACCATCCACGTCACCAGGCCGACGGCGAGGATCGACAGGGAGCCGCCGAGCGCCTCCTGCGCCTGGAACGTCAGCTCCTGGGAGCCGAATTCGAGGACGCAGCCGAAGCCGAGCGCGATGACGACCGCGATGCCGATGCCGGTCCAGATCGGCCTCAGGGCGTCGCGGCGACCCGTCTTGACCAGGTAGGCGATCAGGATGCAGACGACGAGGCTGGCCTCCAGCCCCTCTCGCAGGCCGATCAGATAGTTGGAGAACACGGGCTACGCCTCCTCGGACAGCAGGGTGCGGCCCCACCAGTCGCCCGAGTCCCGGACGCCGGGGGGGATGGCGAAGACGGCCGACCCCACGTGCTGGATGTACTCGTTGAGCGCGTCGTGCGCCGCCAGCCTGCGCTGGAGCGGTATGAACCCCTTGCGCACGTCGCGCTGGTAGGCCAGGAAGAACAGGCCCGCGTCCAGGCGGCCGAGGCCGTCGGTGCCGTCGGTGAAGGAGTAGCCCCGGCGCAGGATGGTGATGCCGCCGTTGGAGTCCGGGTGCGCGAGCCGGACGTGCGCGTCGGGCTTCATCGCCTTCAGGAACGGCTCGTCGTGCTCCTTCGCCTTGCCGACCGGCGCGCCCTCGCGCTTGTCCCGGCCGAAGACGTCCTCCTGCTCCTGCAGCGAGGTCCGGTCCCAGGTCTCCACGTTCATGCGGATCCGCCGGGCGACCAGGTAGGAGCCTCCGGTCATCCAGGCCGGCCCGTCCCCGTCACCGACCCACACGAACTTCTTCAGCCGGTCCTCTTCCGTCCCCGCGATGTTGCGGGTGCCGTCCTTGAACCCGAAGAGGTTGCGCGGCGTCTGCGCGTCCGGGGTCGTCGAGGAGGTCTTGCCGAAGCCGAGCTGGGACCAGCGGATG
Source organism: Streptomyces sp. Ru72 (assembly GCF_002920635.1). GTDB lineage: Bacteria > Actinomycetota > Actinomycetes > Streptomycetales > Streptomycetaceae > Streptomyces. The sequence continues at coordinate 9,336 of NZ_PQSR01000069.1, forward strand.
GCGACCTTGCCGAAGCCGATGCGGGCCAGGTTGCGGATCGCGTGCACGGCGACCTGCGGATCGTCCGCGCAGGCCTGGACGCACAGATCGCCGCCCGTGCGGGACCTGTCCAGATTGTCGCCGGGGAACTGCGGCAGGTCGACCAGCGCCTCGGGGCGCTTGTCCCTCAGCCCGAACCTGTCGAAGAGCGACGGCCCGAAGCCGATCGTCAGGGTCAGCCGCGAGGGCTTGAGGCCCAGCGCCTCCCCGGTGTCGTCCGGCGGCGCCTCGGCGAGCCCGCCGTACGCGCCGTCACCGACGGCCTGCCCGGCCGTCATCCGCCGGGCCGCGGCCGTCCAGTCCTTCAGCATCTGGACGAACTCGGCGCGGTCGTCGGTCTTCACGTCGAACGCGGCGAAGTGCAGCCGGTCCTGCACGGGCGTGGCGATGCCCGCCTGGTGGGCGCCGTGGAACTCCACCGCGCCACCGGCCTCCGCTGCGGCCGGATCCACGTCGTTGCCCGCATTGGCCGCCGCCACCGCGCCACCGGCCGCGGCGGCACCGAGCGCGAGCCCGGCGCCTGTCCAGCCGATCAGCGCCCGGCGCGACGGAGTGCTCCCCTGGATGTCGGTCATCGACCTGCCCCCTGCCTACTTCACGACCGCGGCGGCGAGCTTGGAGAGCGGCTCGGCGAGGGCGTTCACCGCGTCCGAGAGCTCCTTCTGCTGGTCCTTGGTGACCTTGTCGTAGGAGACGAAGTCGTACGAGGTCTTGTCCGAGCGGTACTTGTCCAGCAGCGCGCCCAGCGCGGTGAACTGCTTGTCGAGCTCCTTGGTGAGCGCCGGGTCGTTCTCGCCGGCGACCGGCTTCAGCAGCTCGTACGACTTCTGCGCGCCCTCCACGTTGGCCTTGAAGTCGACCAGGTCCGTGTGCGAGTAGCGCTCCTCCTCGCCCGTCACCTTGCCGGTGGCGACCTCGTCGAGGAGTTCCTTGGCGCCGTTGGCCATGGAGGTCGGGGTGATCTCGGCGGTGCCGACCTTCTCCTGCCACTCCTTCAGGTCGGTCACCAGTCGGTCGGCGAGGGCCTTCTCCTCGGCGCCGATCTTCTTGTCCTGCCAGAGGGCCTTCTCCAGACGGTGCCAGCCGGTCCACTTCTGGCCGCCCTCCAGGCCGTCCTCGCGGACGTCGACCTTCGGGTCGATGTCGCCGAAGGACTCGGCGACGGGCTCGGTGCGCTCCCAGCCGAGACGCGAGGGGGCGTACGCCTTCTTCGCCGCCTCCATGTCACCGGCCTTCACGGCGTCGGTGAACACCTTCACCTTGGGCAGCGTCTCGTCGGCCTGCGCCTGCGCGTACGCGCGGTAGGCGGCCACGGCCTTGTCCAGGCGAGGGTCGCGCTTGGCGACGCTGCCGCCGCCGGTGGCCTTGACGGTCTGGCGTATGCCCTTGCCCGTCATGCCCGGCTTGCAGGCGATCTGGTAGTCGCCGGCCTTCACCTCGGCGGTGACCTTCTGCTTGGTGCCGGGGCCGATGTTCTCGCGCTCGGCGACGATCCGGTCGTCCGGGAAGAGCAGGTACACCTCGGTCACCTTGGCGCCCTTGTTCTCGACCGCCACCTCGACGTGCCCGGCCGGGAACTCCTTCTTGGACACCTCGCACTTGGAGTCGGTGGCGGTCACCCGGATCACGCGGTCGGATCCCTCAGCGGTGCTCTTCTCCGTGCATCCGGTGACAGCGGTCAGAGCCGCCGCGGTGGCGGCGGCGGTGACGACGGAGAGTCGAACGGCTCGCATGCAAGCTCCAAGGAGAATGGTTCGGTGAGGCTTGCCTAATTTAACTGAGCATTACCTGCCTCATACCCACCCGGACCGTGATTCAGGTCTCACTGGGGTCATCCGGGCTCCGCCCCTCGTCCTCGGTTGGTGTTTGAATGCGCCGGTGACTGACTACGACGTGCTGCGCGTCTTCTGCGGACCAGGCGGCGGCTACGGCAACGAACTCGGCGTCGTCCGGGACGGTTCGCCGATGCCCGGGCGGGACGAGCGGCAGGCGTTCGCCGCCAAACTCGGCTTCAGCGAGACCGTGTTCGTCGACGACCCCGAGCGCGGGATCATCGACATCTACACGCCCACGCTGCGGCTGCCGTTCGCCGGGCACCCCTGCGTGGGCACGGCCTGGCTGCTCGATCTGCCGGAACTCGTCACTCCGGCCGGTGTGGTGGGGGCGCGTCAGGACGGCGAGTTCAGCTGGATCGAGGCCCGCCCGGAGTGGGCGCCGCCGTGCACGCTGCGGCAGTACGCGACGGCCGCCGAGGTGGACGGCCTGCCCGTCCCGCCGCCGGGCGAGCGAAGCGAGATGGGGGTCCCCCCGGACGAAGTCTGGGGGAGGGTCTACGCCTGGGCGTGGGAGGACGAGTCGGCGGGCCGGATCCGTGCCCGGGCCTTCCCCGGCCGCGACGACCGCATCGTCGAGGACGAGGCGACGGGGGCGGCGGCGCTCCTGCTCACGGCCCGACTCGGCCGCGCGCTCAACATCCGCCAGGGAGCGGGCTCGCAGATCCTCACGGCGCCGCAGCCGGAGGGGTGGGTGGAGGTCGGGGGCAGGGTGTTTCTGGAACGCTGACACGCTGGCCCTAAGCACTCCGTGGGAACTCCTCGCCCAGAGCCCGGAAGACCGCCGTGTTGAGTGTGTACGCCCGCCGGCACTCGGCGATGACCCGCTGCTTCTCCAGGTCGTCGACCCGGATGCCGTCCAGGAGCGTCCGGTACGTCCTCTTGAACGCCGCCGGGTTCGGGATCCCGTCGAACACATAGAACCGGACCCCGTCGCCCTTCCGGGCGAAGCCCCATGTCCTCTCCGCCGTGTCGCGGATGATCTGGCCGCCGGCGAGGTCGCCCATGTAGCGGGTGTAGTGATGTGCGACGTATCCGCCGGGCCACTGTTCGGCGCACTCCCGCACCCGGTCCGCGTACGTCCGCGTCGCGGGCAGCGCCGTCAGGCGCGCCCGCCACTCGGGCCCGCGCAGATGCGCCAGGTCCCGCTCCAGCGCGGTCAGCCGGAACAGCTCCGGCCGCACGAACGGCCCGGCCACCGGGTCGCCCGCCAGCCGCGCGGCGGCGGACTCCAGGGCCTCGTACACGAACCACAGCTGCACCGTGTATCGCGTGTACGCGTCCACGCCGAGCCTGCCGCCGAGCAGACCGGTGATGAACGCGGAGCTGTTCGCTTCCCGGTGCTCGTCCTGTGACGCGGTGCGGATGAGTGCCGAGAAGGCCGTGCCGGCCGTCTCCGGGGTGTTCATGGGACCTCCGCGCGGCTTGCCGACACCCTGTCGGTAAGATCCTACCCGCGATCCGCTCCCGGTCCACACGAAAGAGCCCGCCCTGTGGACAGAGCGGGCTCCAGGGGGTGCGGCGTGGTCTACGGCAGCGTGAGGATCTCCGCGCCCGTCTCCGTGACGACCAGCGTGTGCTCGAACTGCGCGGTCCGCCTGCGGTCCTTCGTGACGACCGTCCACCCGTCGTCCCACATGTCGTACTCGTGCGTGCCGAGGGTGAGCATGGGCTCGATGGTGAAGGTCATGCCGGGCTGCATCACCGTGGTCGCGTGCGGGCTGTCGTAGTGCGGGATGATCAGCCCGGAGTGGAACGACGAGTTGATCCCGTGCCCGGTGAAGTCCCGCACGACGCCGTATCCGAACCGCTTGGCGTACGACTCGATGACGCGGCCGATGACGTTGATCTGACGGCCGGGCCTGACGGCCTTGATGGCGCGGTCGAGGGACTCGCGGGTGCGCTCGACGAGCAGCCGGGACTCCTCGTCCACGTCGCCGACCAGGTAGGTGGCGTTGGTGTCGCCGTGGACGCCGCCGAGGTACGCCGTCACGTCGAGGTTGATGATGTCGCCGTCGCGCAGGACCGTGGAGTCCGGGATGCCGTGGCAGATGACCTCGTTGATCGAGGTGCACAGCGACTTGGGGAACCCGCGGTAGCCCAGGGTGGAGGGGTAGGCGCCGTGGTCGCACATGTACTCGTGCGCGACCCGGTCCAGCTCGTCCGTGGTGACGCCCGGGGCGATGATCCTCGCCGCCTCGGCCATCGCCCGCGCCGCGATCCGCCCGGCGACGCGCATCGCCTCGACGGTCTCGGGGGTCTGCACCTCGGGCCCGGTGTACGGGGTGGGCGCCGGTTTGCCGACGTACTCGGGGCGGCGGATGTTTCCGGGCACGGAACGGGTGGGAGACAGCTCTCCTGGTACGAGCAGCGACTGGCCAGACATGCCAGCGAGTCTATCCAGCGGCCGTGCGGGACCATGGCCGTGGTGAAAGGAGCTCCTGCGATGGCGCTGTTCAGGAAGCGTACGGTCGGCAAGCCGGGCGAGTGGTACTACTGCCTGGTCCACCAGAAGGTCGAGGAGGGTCCGGAGTGCCCGGCGAAGGACCGTTTCGGCCCGTACGCGTCCCGTCAGGAGGCGGAACACGCGATGGAGACGGCACGGGAGCGGAACGTCGAGTGGGAGACGGACCCGCGCTGGCACGACGCGCCTCCGGCGGCGGACCGGGGGGAGGACTGAGCCGGGGCTGACGGACCGCCGTTCACCCGGGCGGGCCGCCTCCGCCGCTGCGCGGCGGAGATTCCCCGTCCGCCCGCCCGAAAGGGCCGGGGGGACGCCCAGTGAGGCGCAGGCGGCGGGAAGACCTGTGGTCAGCCCGCCGCCTCGCGCTGCGGTGGCCGGCCCGCCGCCTCGCGTTGCGCCCTCAGCCGGACCGCGTGCTCGTTCGTCCGGGCGTCGTAGCGCATCAGGGCCGGGAGGCACAGTGCCGGCAGCGCCACCGCGCCCGTGCACAGCAGGCCCCCGACCACACCGACGGCTCGTCCACGCCGCAATGCCGCCCGAGCGGGCCTGGCCCAGTTGCGCCCCACCGAGTACGACAGCAGCTCGATGCCCGCCAGCCGGCCCCGCAGCCCGTCCGGGATGGTCTGGTTCCACATCGCCCCCCGGAAGATCCCGCTGACCATGTCGAAGCAGCCGCCCAGGGTGAGGAACAGCAGCACCAGCCAGACGTTCCGCGTGAACCCCACCGCCGCGATCGCCAGCCCCCACCCGGCCGCCGCGAGCACCACCATCAGCCCGTGCCGGTGGATCCGCGACGTCCAGCCGCTCGTCAGCGACACGATCAGCGACCCGGCCGGGACCGCGGCATACATCAGCCCCAGCGACCAGTCCGCGCCCAGCTCGTCCGCGAGGAAGCGCAGCACCGCCAGCGGCATCGCGCCGGCGTCTACCACCTGGCCGGCGGCGGCTCCGTCAACTGGTCCGCCAGCCGGGACAGACGGTCCCGGAAGCGGCGGCCCCGAGGGGCCGGCAGCCGGTTCTCCCCGACCGCCGCGCTCACCAGGTGCTGCACCGTGTCCAGGTCCAGATCCGTGTCCTCGGGCACCGTCAGCGACTCGTGCGCCAGAGCCGTCAGGTCCCGGTCCCCGGCGTCCAGCGCCAGCACCGTCGCCCCGGCCCGCCGCGCGTCGTGGACCCGCTCCAGCAGCCCCGCCCCCGGCGCGGCGGGCGACACCACCAGCAGGGTCTCCCCGCGCCGGGCCGCCGACAGCCGTCCCAGCCCCACCGCCAGGTGCGCCGGATCCGAGGCCCGCGCCGCGTGCCGCACCAACGTCGGGGACAACTCCGGCGTACCGGACCAGGCCGCCTCGTCGACCAGGTGCGCCGCCAGGTGCCACGGCTCGTAGTCCTGGGTGCCGACGAGCAGCAGCCCGCCCCCGTGCGACACCACGGATCCGCGCAGCGTCCCCGCGAACCGCCGGGTGGCGACCGGCCACTCGGTCCCGGCGAGCACTTCCCGCAGCAAGGCGACCCGTACGGCATCCATACGCAGGCATCCTGCCGCACACTGCGCCCGGGGAGCGGGAGTTCCCAACTGAATTCCCCCGACCCGGGGACGGATCGGGACCACCGGCCACAGAAGCACCGCCGCGCCCACCACCAGCCCTCCGGTGGGGCACCTCCCGCCGGATCCCATGACGGTCCTCACCTGAGCGGCGCGGCCGGCCGGGGCGCACGTAGAGTCGGCCCATGACCTCTACCGACAGTGCACCCAAGGCCCCAGCCAAGGACCCCTGGGACCTCCCCGACGTCTCCGGGTACGTCGTCGGCGTGCTCGGCGGCACCGGACCGCAGGGCAAGGGCCTCGCCTACCGGCTCGCCCGGGCCGGCCAGAAGGTGATCATCGGCTCCCGTGCCGCCGAGCGCGCGCAGGCCGCCGCCGAGCAGATCGGCCACGGCATCGAGGGAGCCGACAACGCCGAGACCGCGCGGCGCAGCGACATCGTGATCGTCGCCGTGCCGTGGGAGGGTCACGGCCCGCTGCTTCAGTCGCTGCGCGAGGAGCTGGCCGGCAAGCTCGTCGTCGACTGTGTCAACCCGCTCGGCTTCGACAAGAAGGGCGCCTACGCGCTGAAGCCGGAGGAGGGCAGCGCCGCCGAGCAGGCCGCCGCCCTGCTGCCGGAATCGCGGGTCACCGCCGCCTTCCACCACCTGTCCGCCGTCCTCCTCGAGGACCCCGAGGTCGACCAGATCGACACGGACGTCATGGTCCTCGGCGAGGAGCGGGCCGATGTGGAGATCGTGCAGGCGCTGGCCGGGCGCATCCCCGGCATGCGCGGCATCTTCGCGGGCCGGCTGCGAGGCGCCCACCAGGTGGAGTCGCTGGTGGCGAACCTGATCTCCGTCAACCGGCGGTACAAGGCACACGCCGGTCTCCGGATCACGGACGTGTGACCCGATGGGGGACACTGGTCGCCGGAGCGGTTCCGGGTAGTTGCGAGTATTCCGAGCAGTTCCGAGTATTCCGAGCAGTGTCCCCCGACAGGAGCCGACCGACATGCCCCGCCTCGCCCTCTACGCCCTCGCCGTCTGCGTCCTCTCCGTGGCCGCGGCCGTCGTCTCCTTCGTCCAGGGCAGCTGGCTCGGCGTCGTGTGGATCCTGCTCGCGGGCGTGTCGTCCAACATGACCTGGTACTACGTCAAGCGCGGCCGCGCGGGCCGGTCGGACGGGGCGAACTCCGTCACGGGCTGACCGAGCAGAACTCGTTGGTGCCCTGCCAGAAGCGGTAGAGCTCCTGACCGCAGTAGCGGTCGAAGTTGCCGATGCCCAGGCCGTTCAGGAGCGTGTCGATCACGTCGAAGAACGCGGTGTTGACGGACGGCACCCACAGCAGCGCGAACACGAACAGCAGGCCGAACGGTGCGAAGGGCTCCACCTGGCGCTTGACGCCGTACGGCAGCCAGGGCTCGATCACGCCGTAGCCGTCCAGGCCCGGCACCGGCAGGAGATTCAGGATCGCGGCCGTCACCTGCAGCAGTGCCAGGAAGGCCAGGGCGAACCGGAAGTCGCGGGGCACCCCGTCCAGCGCGTGCAGCCAGAACGGAGCCGTGCACACCGCCGCGAACAGCACGTTCGTCAGCGGACCCGCCGCCGAGATCAGGCTGTGCCGCCAGCGGCCCCGGATGCGGCCCCGCTCGATGAACACCGCGCCGCCCGGCAGACCGATCCCGCCCATGATCACGAAGACCACCGGCAGCACGATGCTCAGCAGGGCGTGCGTGTACTTCAGCGGGTTCAGCGTGAGGTAGCCCTTCGCGCCGACCGAGATGTCGCCGCTGTGCAGAGCGGTGCGGGCGTGTGCGTACTCGTGCAGGCACAGGGAGACCACCCAGGCGGCCGTCACGAACAGGAACACGGCGACGCCGGGCTGCTCGGCGAACCCGCTCCAGGTGGCCCAGCCGGTGACCGCCGTCACGGCGAGGATCCCGACGAACACGGGACTGATCCTGCGGTCACTGCGCCGGGCGGCGGCGGTGGTCATGGGTCTCCCTGGTCTCGTACACATACGGCGACGGCCCGACCGTACCGGGCGCACCGGGAAAACGTCCTGCCCGGGGGCCGAGTTCCGGCGCCAGCGCCGCGCCACACGGAAACCCCCGTGACCCCGGGTGACGGTGGCGGAGAGAATGACCCCCGTGCGCTATCGCCTTCTCGGTACCACCCAGGCACTCCGCCCCGACGGCACGCCACTGCCCGTCGGCGGGGCGCGGCTGCGTGCCTTGCTGACCGTGCTCGCGCTGCGCGCCGGTCGGGCCGTGCCGGCCGCCCTGCTCGTCGACGAGGTGTGGGACGGCGACCCGCCCGTCGACGCCCCCGGCGCGCTGCAGGCGCTGGTCGGGCGGCTGCGCCGGGCACTCGGTGCGGACGCCGTGGAGTCCGTGGACGGCGGCTACCGGCTGGCCGCCGCGCCGGACGACGTCGACCTGCACCGGTTCGAGCGGCTCGCCGGGGAGGGCCTGCGCGCACTGGCCGACGGCGACCCCGCGAAGGCGGCGGTCGTGCTGGACGACGCCCTCGCCCTGTGGCACGGAGCCGCCCTGGCCGATCTGCCCGACCGCACCGCCGAGGCCGCCCGCTGGGAGACCCGCCGCCTCGACGCGCGCCGCGCCCGCCTGACCGCCGGGCTCGCCCTCGGCCACGGCGAGCGGCACCTGCCCGAACTGACCGCCCTGTGCGACCTCCACCCCCTGGACGAGCCCCTCCAGGCGCTGCGCCTGCGGGCGCTGCGCGACGCGGGCCGCCCGGCCGAGGCCCTGGCCGCCTACGAGGACGTACGGCAGCTGCTCGCGGACCGGCTGGGCTCCGATCCGGGGCCCGAACTGCGCGCACTCCACGAGGAGCTGCTGCATGCCCCCGGCACCGCGGCGCCCCCCTCGGTCCCGTCCCCGGTGGGCGCCCCGGCCGCGCCCCCGCCGCCCGGCAACCTCCGCGCCCGGCTCACCTCGTTCGTCGGGCGCGACGCCGACATAGACGCCCTTCGCGGTGATCTCGCCCACGCCCGGCTCGTCACCCTCCTCGGGCCCGGTGGCGCCGGGAAGACGCGGCTGTCCCAGGAGGCCGCCGAGAGCGTGGCGCACGAACTGAGGGACGGAGTGTGGCTGGCCGAGCTCGCGCCCGTCGACGACCCCGAGGCCGTACCCGAGGCCGTACTCACCGCGGTCGGCGCGCGGGAGACCGTGCTGCGCGGCGCCGGCGCCGAAGAGCTGCGTGCCGTCGCCGACCGGCACGACGACCCCCTCGTCCGGCTCGCCGAGCACTGCGCCCGGCGCCGCATGCTGCTCATCCTCGACAACTGCGAGCACGTCGTGGACGCCGCCGCCCGCCTCGTCGCGCACCTGCTGGAACGCTGCCCCGGTCTGACGGTCCTCGCCACCAGCCGGGAACCCCTCGGCGTTCCCGGGGAGGTGCTGCGCCCGGTCGGACCGCTGCCGCAGCGCTACGCGCTGGAACTGTTCGCCGACCGCGGCGCCGCCGCCCGGTCCGGCTTCCGTGTCGAGGACGACCCCGAGGCCGCCGGCGAGATCTGCCGCCGCCTCGACGGGTTGCCCCTCGCCATCGAGCTGGCCGCCGCCCGCCTCCGCGTGCTCACCCCGCGCCAGATCGCCGACCGGCTCGACGACCGCTTCCGGCTGCTGACCTCCGGCAGTCGCACCGCGCTGCCCCGCCAGCAGACCCTGCGTGCCGTCGTCGACTGGTCCTGGGACCTCCTCGACGAGGACGAACGCACGGTGCTGCGCCGGCTGTCCGTCTTCTCCGGCGGCTGCGACCTGATCGCGGCCGAGGCCGTGTGCGGGCCCGCCGCCCTGGAGGCGCTCGGCTCACTCGTCGACAAGTCCCTCGTCGTGGCCGCCCCGTCGGGCGACGGGGAGATGCGCTACCGGCTTCTGGAGACGGTCGCCGAGTACGCGGGCGAACGGCTCGACGAGTCGGGTGAGCGCTCCGACGCCGAGCGCGCGCACCTCACGTACTACCGGGAACTCGCCCGCACCACGGACCCGTTGCTGCGCTCCTCGCAACAACGTGCGGCGATCGAACGGCTCCAGCTGGAGTACGAGAACCTGCGCACCGCCCTGCGCCATGCCGTTGCCGCCCGCGACGAGCAGGAGGCGCTGTGCCTGCTGCTCTCGCTGTGCTGGTACTGGCAGATGCGGGACCTGCGCACCGAGGCCCGCGCCTGGTCGACCGCCGTCATGGCGCTCGGCCCCGACCCGTTCGCGGGGCCGCCGCGCCCGGTGCCCGACCTGCCCGAGACGCCCACCGACAGCCCGCCGCCGATGCGCCCGGAGGTCCTGGACGAGGCTCGCCGCGGCGCGCACCTCGTCCACATCGCCACCATGGACATGGACCCCGAGGCGTGGGAGACACCCGAGGCCAGGGCGAAGCTGCGCGTCATCAGCGAGACCTATCGGCCCGGTCAGCCGCAGATCTGCCGGGTGCCCGGTTTCCTGTGGTTCTTCGCCGTCCTGTTCAACTCGGACATGGAGCGGGTGCTGGTGGTCCTCGACGAGGCCGTACGCACCTGCCGCGACCTCGGCCACCCCTGGGAGCTGGCCCAGATCCTGCAGCTGCGGGCCAACATCCTCGCCAACCGCGCCGACTGGGCGGGCGACGCGGCCCGGGCCGCGGACGAGGCACTGGAGATCTTCCGCCGCCTCGGTGACACCTGGGGCGCGGCCGAGGCGATGTCCGCGCGGGGCGAGGCCCGTGAACGCCGGGGCGACTACCTGCTCGCCGCGGCCGACTACGAGGCCGCGCAGCGCTACGCGGAACAGCTCGGGGCCCGCTCCCAGACGGCCGTGCTCGGCGCCCGCCTCGGCAGTGTCCTGCTGGACGCGGGACAGGCCGAGCGGGGCGAGCGGCTGCTGCGCCAGGTGATCGAGGAACGCCACGGCCCGATGGACGCCATTCCGTTCGCCCGGATGTTCCTGACGATGTGGCTCGGCCGGACGGACCGCGTGGTTGAGGCGCGCGAGCAGCTCCAGATGGCGGCCGAGGAGTTCGGCGCCGCGTCCTTCCCGGTCTTCGACGGGTTCCTGATCGGCGTGGACGCCTGGCTGTACACCGTCGAGGCGCGGTACGAGGAGGCGCTCACCAAGGTGCGCACGGCGCTCGCGCGGGCCGGCGACCGGATGAGCAGAGTGATCGCGCCGCACATGGGCTCCGTGCATCTGATGACCGCGGCGATCGCGCTCGCCGGCGTGGACGGCGGGCGCCGTGCCCGGGATGCCGCCCGATGTGTGGGTGCCTCCGACGGGTTGCTGCCGCCCGGCCACGTCCGGGGGCCCGCGGAGCTCGAGGCACGCGCCAGGGCGGAGACGGCCGCCCGGGCCGCGCTCGGCGACACGGCCTACGAGTCCGCCTACGCGGAGGGCGGCGGCCTCTCCCTGGAGGAGGCCACCGCCCTCGTGTGACGTGGACCGGCTGTGCCCGCGCCGGTGTCAGCGCTTGTTGTTGAACTTGCGGATGGCGATGGGTGCCATGACCAGCGTGAGGACGGCCGACCAGGCGAGGGTCATCAGCACGCTGTGGGCGACCGGACCCCCGTTCATCAGACCCCGGGCGGCGTCCGCGAGCGTCGACAGCGGGTTGTAGTCGGTGAACGCCTGCAACCAGCCCGGCATGGTGTCGGTCGGAGCGAAGATGGACGAACCGAACTGCAGCGGCATCAGCACGAGAAACCCCATCCCTTGGACGGCCTGGGCGCTCTTCAGCACCACGCCCAGGGTCAGGAAGATCCACATGACCCCGAATCCGAAGAGGACCGACAGTCCGATCGCCGCGAAGAGGCCCGGGACGTTCGACACCGACAGTCCCAGCATGAAGCCCACCGCGAGCAGGACCGCAGTGGCGAACAGCATCCGTCCGAGCTCCACCGTGATCTTCGCGATCAGGACGGAGGCACGACTGATCGGCAGGGACCGGAAGCGGTCCATCACGCCCTTGTGGAAGTCCTCGTTGAATCCGGTGCCGACGCCCTGCGCGATGTTCATGCCCATCATCGCCATCAGGCCGGGGACCACGTAGTTGACGTACGCGTGCCGGTTGTGGGTGCCCGCGATCGCGCCGCCGAAGACGAACACGAACAGCAGGCAGAAGATGATCGGGAACAGGATCGCGTCGAACATCGACTCCGGGTCCTGCCGGATCCACAAGAGGTTGCGGCGGACCAGGGCACCGATGTGGCGCAGGTTCGCACGCAGTCCGATACCGCCTTCGGAGGCGGGTGCGGTGGGTGCGGTCAAAGTGGTGGCGCTCATGCGGCGACCTCCTCACGGGTGGGGGACGCGTCCTGCGGGGCACCGGTCCTGTGTCCGGTGAGGGAGAGGAACACCTCGTCCAGGCTGGGCAGTTCGGTGGAGATGCCGGCGAGCGTGATGCCGCGGGCGGTGAGCGCGCCGACCACCGCGGTCAGCTGCTCGTCGCTGAGGATCGGCACGAGGACGGTGCCGGTCCCGGTGTCCACGGTCGCGCTCCCGGGGCCGGTGAGGCCGAACTCGTCGAGTGCCGTGGCCGTCGGGCGCAGCTCCGCCGGGTCGGCCGGGCGGACGCGCAGCGTACGGCCGCCGACCTTGGCCTTCAGTTCGTCGATGCGGCCGCCCGCGACGACCTTGCCGCGGTCGATGACGGTCAGCTCCGAGGCGAGCTGCTCGGCCTCCTCCATGTACTGGGTGGTGAGCAGCACGGTGGCGCCCTCGGCGACCATCCGCTTGACCTCGGTCCACACCTCGTTCCGGGTGCGCGGGTCGAGGCCCGTGGTCGGCTCGTCCAGGTAGAGCACCGCCGGGTGCCCGATCATCGAGGCGGCCAGGTCCAGGCGCCGGCGCATGCCGCCGGAGTACGTGGACGCCGGGCGCTTCGCGGCCTCGGTGAGCGAGAACCGCTCCAGGAGCCCGTCGGCCCGGGCGCGGGCCTCCTTGCGGGGCAGGTCGAGGAGCCGGCCGATCATGTAGAGGTTCTCGAAACCGGACAGCTTCTCGTCCACGGAGGCGTACTGGCCGGTGAGGCCTATCACGCGGCGCGTCTGCCGCGGCTGCCGTACGACGTCGTAGCCGGCGACGACGGCGTGGCCGGCGTCCGGGGTGATGAGGGTGGACAGGCAGCGCACGAGGGTGGTCTTGCCGGCACCGTTCGGCCCGAGCACGCCGAGGACGGTGCCCTCGCGCACATCGAGGTCGACGCCGTCCAGCGCCTTGGTCTCACCGTAGTGCTTGACCAGCCCCCGCACGGTGACGGCCGCGTCCGGTGCGGCGTCCTTCGGGATGTTGTCGATTCGCGTCATGCCACGAAGGTGTCAGCCCCCGCCGACAAACGACCGACAGCACACCTACAGCCGCCGACAGACCGCTGACAGCCCACCCCTTGCCGCCGACAGCACCGACAACTCCCCGACGACCACCGCAACCATCGATTGAGGAACCCCGACGGCGAGCAACCAGGTCCGCGAGAGCGGCGCCGGCTCAGGCGCAGAACGGGTCGAGCAACCGGGTCCGCGAGAGCGGCGCGGGCTCAGACGCAAAAAAGGCGGCAGCCCGCCGACGGGGGAAGATCGGCGGGCTGCCGCGCGCCACCTGAAGGGGCGCGGGGCGGTGGCCTTGGGTGGCTTCGCCGCGTGGACGCTCAGCGAACGTCAGTGGACCGAGTGCTCCTCGAGCGGGAACGTCCCGCCCACCACGTCCTCGGCGAACGCCCTCGCCGCGTCGCCCATCACCTGTCGCAGGTCCGCGTACTGCTTCACGAACTTCGGCACCCGGCCCCCGGTCAGCCCGAGCATGTCCGTCCACACGAGCACCTGCGCGTCCGTGTCCGGACCGGCGCCGATGCCGACCGTCGGGATGTGCAGCACCCGCGTCACCTCGGCCGCCAGCTCCGCCGGGACCAGCTCCAGGACCACCGCGAACGCACCCGCGTCCTGCACCGCCTTGGCGTCCCGCAGCAGCTGCGCGGCCGCCTCCTCGCCGCGGCCCTGCACGCGGTACCCCATGGCGTTCACGGACTGGGGGGTGAGGCCGATGTGCGCCATGACCGGGATGCCGGACTCCACCAGCAGCTCGATCTGGCGGTGCGAGCGCTCGCCGCCCTCCAGCTTCACCGCGCCGACCCCGGCCTCCTTCACCAGCCGGGTGGCCGAGCGCAGCGCCTGGACCGGACCCTCCTGGTACGAGCCGAAGGGCAGGTCGCCGACGATCAGGGCGCGCCTGGTGCCCCGTACGACCGCGGCGGAGAGCATGGTCATCTCGTCGAGGGTGACGGGCACGGTCGTCTCGTACCCCAGGTGGCAGTTGCCCGCCGAGTCGCCGACGAGCATGACCGGGATGCCGGCCTCGTCGAACACGGACGCGGTCATCGCGTCGTAGGCGGTGAGCATGGGCCATTTCTCGCCGCGCTCCTTGGCGGCCGTGATGTCGCGGACGGTGATACGGCGGGTGCTCTTCCCCCCGTACAGCGCCTTGCTGCTGTCGGAGGACCTGAGCGTGCCCTGAGCGTGCTGCCCCTGGGCAGCCGGAAGCTGCGTCATCGCAACGGCTCCTTCTGTCATCTCGAGGCGCCCTGACGGCGTCCCCGGACCACTCCCATGGTGGCACCTCGTGCCACGCGCGGCTAGGGCAGGGGGCGCACCCGGCGCCGGGCCGGGAGGGGGGCCCGCTCAACCCCGAGCGGCCGGGGCTGCGTCTCCCGGATTGGGCCGTTTGACACGTGATCCAGGTCTCTTCTTAAGGAGTCCGTAAAGACTTCCGATACGAGACGGTTCCGTATCGGAAGTCGCCTAGGCTCGCTCGTATGACTACCCCTGCTGCCCCTGTCGAACGGCGGGTGCCCGATGCCGTGCACCGGCGCCGGTGGGCCATCCTCGGCACGCTGATGCTCAGCCTGCTGATCGTGGTGCTCGACAACTCCATCCTTAACGTCGCCATCAAGACGATCTCCACCCCCGCGCCGACCGGCCTCGGCGCCACCCAGAGCGAGCTGGAGTGGGCCATCAACGCCTACACGCTCGTCTTCGCCGGGCTGCTGTTCACCGCTGGGCTGCTGGGCGACCGTCTGGGCCGGAAGAAGGCGTTGCTGGCCGGTCTCGTGGTGTTCGGCGCGGGGTCGGCGCTCGCCGCGGAGTCCGGTTCACCCGATCAGCTGATTGCGTTCCGCGCCCTCATGGCCCTGGGTGCGGCCTTCGTGATGCCGGCCACGCTCGCCGTCCTCATGAACGTCTTCGAGCGCGAGGAGCAGCCCAAGGCCATCGGCATCTGGGCCGGTGGCGTCGGCCTCGCCATCGCTATAGGGCCGATCACCGGCGGCGTGCTGCTCGACCACTTCTGGTGGGGCTCCGTCTTCCTGATCAACGTGCCGATCGTGATCCTGGCGCTCGCCCTGATGATCTGGCTGGTCCCCGACTCCCGCGACCCCAACCCCGGGCGCCTCGACCCCATCGGCGTCGTGCTGTCCGTGGTCGGCCTGGTCCTGCTCGTCTACGGCATCATCAAGGGCGGTCAGCTCGCCGACTTCACCGACACCAAGGTCATCGGGACCATACTGGCCGGCCTTGCCGTCCTCGCGCTCTTCGTCTGGTTCGAGAAGCGCAGCGACCACCCGTCCATCGACGTCGGCTACTTCAAGAACAAGGCGTTCTCCTCGGCCATCACGGCGATCTCCCTGGTCTTCTTCGCGCTGATGGGCGTGACCTTCTTCTCCGTCTTCTACACCCAGAGCGTGCGCGGCTACTCGCCGCTGCAGGCCGGTCTTCTGTTGCTGCCGCTGGCCGCCGCGCAGCTGATCTTCGCGCCGCGTGCCCGGCTGCTGGTCGACCGGTTCGGCAACAAGGCCACGACCACCGCGGGCATGCTCATCATCGCGGCGATGCTCGCCGCGTTCGCCGCCCTGACGGCGGACACGCCCATCTGGATCCTCGAGGTCCTGTTCTTCCTGATGGGCACGGGGATGGCGCACATCATGACCCCGACCAGCGTCGTCATAATGCAGGCCCTGCCCCGCGAGAAGGCCGGCTCCGCGTCCGCGCTCAGCAACACCTTCCGCCAGGTCGGCGGCGCGCTCGGCATCGCGGTGCTCGGCTCGGTCCTGTCGACGTCCTACCGCGACGGCATCCAGGACAAGCTGACGTTCCTGCCGGCAGGCGTACGCCACACCGCGGGCGAGTCCATCGAGGCGACCCTCGGCGTCGCCTCCAAGCTCGGCCCGAAGGGCAGGGGGCTCGTCTCCCCGGCCAACGACGCCTTCCTGCACGCCATGCACGTCACCGCGCTGTGGGGCGCGGGCGTGGCCGTCCTCGGCGCCGTGGTGGTCGCGCTGTTCCTGCCCGGGAAGGCGTCCGCACAGACCGGCACGGAGGAGCCGGAGCTGGTCGCGGCCGATCACTGACGGTACGTCAAGAAGGGCATTCGGGCAGCCGGGTGCCCGTTGACGACAGACGGCGGGGGAACGTCCCACCGCCGGCCAAGGACGGAGTCGAACGTGAGCCTCGCCGACAGCAGGCCCCGGACCCGGCAGCAGGAGTGGCCCGTGCGCGGACGCCCACGCAGCGAGGCCGTCGAACGGGCCATCATCGAAGGGGTGATGAAGCTCATGGAGGACGGCGTGTCCCTCGCCGACCTGTCCATAGAGCGCATCGCCCGCACCGCGGGCGTCGGCAAGGCGACCATCTACCGGCGGTGGAACAACAAGGAGGACCTCTTCGTGGACGTCCTGCGCTCCGCCGACCCCGAGGACCTCGAACTGCCGGGCACCTCGATGCGCGACGACCTGGTCATGCTGCTGGAGTGGCTCCGGCAGCGCGCCCTCGCCAGCCGCTCCTCGGCGATCTTGCGCAACGTGCAGGCCCAGATGAAGTCCAGCCCCAAGATCTGGGCCGCCTATCACGCGACCGTCATAGCACCCCGGCGCCGGCTCAGCCTCGACATCCTGCGTCGCGGACAGCGGAACGGCGAGCTGCGCACAGACGTGGACATCGACCTGATGAACGACATGCTGGTCGCCCCCCTGCTCGTACGCTCCCTGCTGTCCCCCGAAGCGCCGCTCGAGGAGGGACTGAGCGAGCGGATCGTCGACACGGTCCTGGAAGGCCTACGACCCGTCAGATCGTAAGGCCCATGTGCCGGTTTCCCGGGTGTGTGTGCGCGTTTCGTCACAGAAGGCCCCTCAGGAACCCCCGTTCGGAACTTCGGACACCGCCTTGTTCGTCCTCGTGCGCGTACGGCCGCCAGGGGGCGGCAAGGACGGAGCCGATCATCCCCTAGGGTCGTTAGCGGGGGACGACGGTGTGCACGGCAAGGTGTGAGGCGACGGTATGGCGCAGGCGTACATGACGGAGACGGGTGGCGGCGGCACGAGTCCGGGCCGCAGAGGATCCCGGATCCGGCGCCTGTACGACGGTCTGCGCGGCGACCGCGGCATCTGGCGCCGCGGCGTCGTCCTGGCCGCCCTCGCGGTGGTGCTCGCCCTGGTGATGCTGCTGCACGCGCGGATCCCCAACAGGGTCGGAAACACAGGCTCCCTGACGGAGACGTTCCTGCCGTGGCTCGGGATCGTGGGCGTGCCGCTGCTGCTGATCCTGGCGCTGCTGCGGAAGTCGGCGACGGCGCTGATCGCGGTGCTGGTGCCCGTGACGGTCTGGATGAACCTCTTCGGCGGGCTGCTCGGCGACAAGAGCGGCAGCGGCGGCGACCTGACCGTCGCCACGCACAACGTGAACGCCGACAACCCCGACCCGTCCGGCACCGCCCGGGAGGTGGCCGCGTCCGGGGCGGACGTGCTGGCGCTGGAGGAGCTGAAGGCGTCCGCCGTGCCGGTGTACGAGCGGGCGCTGGCGTCGACGTACCCGTACCACTCGGTGCAGGGCACGGTCGGGCTGTGGAGCAAGTACCCGCTGAGCGGGGTCGAGCCCGTGGACATCAAGCTGGGCTGGACGCGGGCGATGCGGGCCACCGTGAACACGCCGGAGGGCGAGGTCGCCGTCTACGTCGCCCACATGCCCTCCGTGCGGGTGAAGCTGGCGGCCGGGTTCACGGCGCGGCAGCGGGACACCAGCGCGGACGCGCTCGGGGAGGCCATCGCCGACGAGAAGCTGGGCAAGGTGATCCTGCTCGGCGACCTGAACGGCACCATGAACGACCGCGCGCTCAACGCGGTCACCTCCCAGATGCGCTCCACGCAGGGCGCGGCCGGCAGCGGGTTCGGATTCAGCTGGCCGGCGTCGTTCCCGATGGCGCGGATCGACCAGATCATGGTCAAGGGCGTCGAGCCGGTGAGCTCCTGGACGCTGCCGAGGACGGGGAGCGACCATCTGCCGGTGGCGGCACGTGTGAACGTCACCACCCCTTAACCTCGCGGAATACTGGGCCTGCCAGACTTTGTTCCGTACGTGAACATACGAACGCAGACGACGTACGGAACATCGTTTTGGAAAGGCACAGGCACTTCATGCCCCTGGCCCTGCTCGCCCTCGCCGTGGGCGCCTTCGGCATCGGAACAACCGAGTTCGTGATGATGGGCCTCCTGCCCGATGTCGCGGACGACCTGCACATATCCATCCCCACCGCCGGGCACCTGGTCTCGGCGTACGCCCTGGGCGTGGTGATCGGCGCACCGCTGCTCGCCGCGGTCACGGCGCGCATGTCCAGGCGTACGGTCCTGATCGGCCTGATGGCCCTGTTCGTGCTGGGCAACGCCCTCTCGGCGCTGGCGCCCGGCTACGACTGGCTGCTGGCCGCCCGCTTCCTGAGCGGGCTGCCGCACGGGGCGTTCTTCGGCGTCGGCGCGGTCGTCGCCACGAACCTGGTGGCGCCCGAGCGCAGGGCCCGCTCGGTCTCGCTGATGTTCCTGGGCCTGACGGTCGCGAACATCGCGGGCGTGCCGGTGGCCACGCTGATGGGCCAGCACCTGGGGTGGCGCGCGACGTTCCTGGGCGTGAGCGCGATCGGCCTGGCCGCGATCGCCTCCCTCTCCCTGCTGATCCCGCACGACCACACCCACGCCCCGGCCGGCGGTCTGCGCGGCGAACTGGCCGCCCTGCGCTCGCTGCCCGTGTGGCTGGCGCTGGCGACGACGGTGGCGGGCTTCGGCGCGCTGTTCTCGGCGTACAGCTATGTCACGCCGATGCTGACGGACGCGGCGGGCTACGCCGACTCCAGCGTGACGCTCCTGCTGGCGCTGTTCGGCGTGGGCGCGACGATCGGCAACCTGGTGGGCGGCCGGCTGGCGGACCACTCGCTGCGGGGCACGCTGTTCGGCGGCCTGACGTCGCTCGCGGTGGTCCTGGCCCTGTTCCCGCTCCTGATGGGCGCCGAGCTGAGCGCGGCCCTGGCGGTCACCCTGCTGGGCGTGGCGGCTTTCGTCACCGGCTCGCCGCTGCAGCTGATGGTGATGGAGAAGGCGTCGGCGGCGCCGTCGCTGGCCTCCTCGGCGAACCAGGCGGCGTTCAACCTGGCGAACGCGGGCGGAGCGTGGATCGGCGGCCTCGCGCTGGCCGCGGGCTTCGGCGTGACGTCTCCGGCGGTGGCCGGGGCGGGGCTGGCGGTGCTGGGGCTGGCGGTGGCCGGGGTGGCCTACGCGGTCGACCGTCGCCGGGTCCCCGCTGGGCGGCGGGAGCGCGTGATCGCCACCCATGTCCCGCAGGAGGCGGAGGCACTGCACCGCTGAGGCGGTGGTCGGCGGGCCGTTCCCGCCCCCGATCCCGCCTCTCCCGTTCTCGGGGGCTGCGCCCCTTCGACCCCGCGGGGCTGCGTCCCGGGGCTTCGCGCGGCTCTGCCCCTTGGCCCGCGGCGCCGGTGGACACCGGCCCCGTTCGGCAAAGGGCAAAGGCTGAGCGTCACGCCGGCGGCCGGGTGAGTTTGGCGGCCACGGCGTCGAGGACCCAGTCCAGGCCGGTCGTGAAGGATGTCTCGGCGTCCACGTCCGTGCCGTCGTACACGGCCTTGGCCAGTGCCGGGAAGCGGCCCGTGGCCAGCATCCTCGTCACATGCGGGCCGTGCGCGCGCTGCCAGTCGCGCTTGGACAGGCCCGTGGCGCGCTCGGCCCGCAGGTTCGTGATCTCGCGCCTGATCGCGCCGGTGAAGTAGGCGCTGACAGTCTCCACGGCGCGCATGACGGTGTCGAGGTCGGCGAGGCCGTCCAGGGCGGCCAGCTTGGCCTCGGTCACGGCGAGGCCGTTCGGCCCCAGGGTCGGGCGGCCGCCGAGCAGGTCGGCAAGCCATTCGTGCCGGAGCGCGGCCTGCCTGGTGCGGTGGGCGAGGACGCGCAGCGCCTCGCGCCAGTCAGCGGGCTGCTCCTCGGGGAGAATCTCGGCCTGGACCTCGTCCACCATGAGGTCGAACAGCTCCTCCTTGGTGGAGATGTATCCGTACAGCCGCATCGGGCCGGCGTTCAGCCGGGCGGCGACCTTGCGCAACGACACCGCCTCCAGCCCGCCCTCGTCGGCCAGTGCGATGGCGGCGGCGACGATCCGGTCCCGGTCGAGGGGCACGGGGCGAGTCGGCGGCTCCGGCCGGTCCCACACAGTCATGGTCACACTGTACTGTTGCGATACATCGTATTGATCCAATACAGTGTATCGACATGAGACATCGCATCGCGGTAGTCGGGGGCGGTCCCGGCGGCCTTGCCTTCGCCCGCGTCCTGCACCGCCATGGCTACCCCGTCACCGTCCTCGAACGCGATCCCGCCCCCGACGCCCGCCCTCTGGGCGGCACGCTGGACCTGCACGAAGGGCTGGGCCAGCTCGCGCTGGACAAGGCCGGGCTGCTGGCGGAGTTCCAGGCGCTGTCCCGTCCCGAGGGGCAGGCCATGCGCATCCTGGACCCGGCCGGGACCGTCCTGCGCGACTGGCGGCCCCGTCCGGATGACCGGGCCAATCCCGAGATCGACCGCGGGCAGCTCCGTGACCTGCTGCTCGGTCCTCTCGACGTCCAGTGGGGTCGGAGCGTGACGCAGGTGGTGCCGGGGACCCGGGACGGCGTGCTGGTCCATTTCGCGGACGGGCGACAGGAGACGTTCGACCTCGTGATCGGCGCGGACGGCGCCTGGTCCCGGACACGCCCGGCAGTCTCTCCGGCCACGCCGCACTACACCGGCGTCACCTCTGTCGAGACCTCCCTCGACGACGTCGACACCCGCCACCCCGACCTCGCCCGGCTGATCGGCGACGGTTCCGTCGCTGTGTACGGCGCGAACCGCTCCCTCGTCGCCCAGCGCAACAGCGGCGGCCACGTCAAGGTGTACGCCAAGTTCCGCGCGCCGCTGGACTGGCACACGAACCTGGACCTGACCGACGCCGAGGCCGTGCGATCGAGCCTGCTGGCCCTGTTCGACGGCTGGGCCGCTCCCGTCCTCGACCTCCTCCACCACGGCACCGCTTTCGTCCACCGCCCCTTCTTCATCCTGCCCGTGTCCCACACCTGGACCCACGTCCCCGGAGTGACGCTACTGGGCGACGCCGCCCACCTGATGCCCCCGTTGGGGGCGGGCGCGAACCTGGCGATGCTGGAAGGCGCCGAACTCGCCGAGTCCATCGCCACCGGGCCCGGAGACCTGGACGAGGCCGTCCGCGCCTTCGAGGAACAGATGTGGGCACGGGCCGGCAGGTGGGCGAAGATCACCACGGCCGGTCTGGAACGCCTCGTGAGCCCGGATCCCGCCGAAGCCCTCGCCCACTTCGACCAAGTCCAGCCATCCTGACCGCCAAGCGCATCGCGTTGCCTCTGGAGGGGGAGGGCGTACTTCGGTCCGCATCGTCCGTGGCGCGGATAGTCTCGCCTTCGTGATGCGTGCCTGGCTCTACCCGATGCTGTTCGTGCTGGGCGGCTCCGACGTTGCGGCCGGGCTGGTCCTGAAAGGGAGCTCCGGCACTGCCGTAGGGCTCCTCCTGCTGTTCGTGTTCCTTGCGGGTCTGAACTCGCCTCTCGTCTTCCCGAGGTCGATCGGTGCGGCGGAGGCGCAGCGCCTCAGCGCGGCCGACGGGCGGCCGGTCGTCTTCTGGCGGCCGGGCTGCACGTACTGCCTGCGCCTGCGTATCCGGTTGGGCCTTCGCGCCCGGCAGGCGCACTGGGTCGACATCTGGCGTGATCCGGCTGGAGCCGCGGTGGTGAGGGCGGCCAACGACGGCAACGAGACCGTGCCGACCGTCGTGGTGGCCGGTCGGCCGCACGTCAACCCCGATCCGGCATGGGTGCGCGAACAGCTCTCCCGCTCCCGGTGACAGGTCGCTGCTCCGGTTCGGCCAACGTCCCCACCTTCTACGGCAAGGAGTTGCGGTGGAAGAGGGAGGCGGCGGGCCTGTCGCTGGAAGCGTTCCTCGAGGGCGGCTTCTACGGGAAGACCTACCTCAGCGACATCGAGCGCGGCGAGCGGCGGATGCCCTTGGATTTGGCCCGGCACGCCGACCGGGTCCTGCGGACCGACGGCTTCTTCGAGCGGCATTGCGAGGGTGTGCGGAAGGCGCGGAGGGGGCCGCATGCCGCGTACTTCGAGAAGGCCCTGGAGGCGGAGAAGTACGCGGAGTCCATCGAGCTGTGGTCGCCCATCATCTTCCCCGGGCTGCTCCAGACCGCCCCGTACGCTCGGACGCTGGTCCGGTCGGCCCACCCGGCGGTTTCCGACGAGTGGGTCGAGGAGAAGGTGACGGCCCGGCCCGCCCGCGCCCGCCTCTTCGAGGACGATCACTCCACCCCGGAGTACTGGGCGATCCTGCACGAGTCGTTGATCGCGGACCCGATCCTCTCGCCGCCGGAGACGGCTGAACAGCTCGACCGGATCGTGGAGTTGGCCGAGCGTCGGCGGATCACTCCGCAGATCGTTCCGCGGAAGTGCGGTGTGTATCCCCTGATGGCCGCCTCCATCATGGTCATGACGTTCCCGGACGCTCCGCCGCTGATCTACACCGAGGCGTCCTACAGCGGGGACACCATCGATGATCCGGCCCTCGTGAAGCAGTACCGCAAGGCATACGATCGGCTCAGGGCCGTCGCGCTGTCACCAGACACGTCCCTCGCCATGATCAAGGCAGCGGCAGAGGATTACCGAAATGGCAAGCAACCGGATCGACTTGAGTGACGCACTCTGGTTCAAGAGCAGCCACAGCAACGGTGACGGCGGGGAATACGTGGAGGTGGCCAGCGACTTCCCCGGCGCCGCCCTCTGGCGAAAGTCCAGCTACAGCAACGGTGACGGCGGCGACTGCGTAGAAGTCGCCCACGACATCCCCGGCCTCGTCCCCGTCCGTGACTCCAAGGTGCCCGACGGCCCCGTCCTCATCCTCACCGCCGCCGCCTGGGCCCCCTTCGTCGCCTCGCTCAAGAGGTGACCGGGGGCCCAGGGGCGGTCATCGTCACGCCTCCGGGGCGTCGAAGCGGGCCAGGTCCCGCAGCCAGGCTCGTGCGTTGCTGTCGGACGGTGCCCGCCAGTCGCCGCGCGGGGAGAGGGAACCGCCGGCCGAGACCTTCGGCCCGTTCGGCATGGCCGAGCGCTTGAACTGCGCGAACGCGAAGAAGCGACGGCAGAAGACCTCCAGCCAGTGCCGGATCTCCGGCAGGTCGTACGCCACCCGCTTGGCCTGAGGGAAGTTCGGCGGCCAGGCGCCGGCCTCCGGGTCGTGCCAGGCGTGCCAGGCCAGAAACGCGATCTTCGAGGGCCTGAAGCCGTAGCGCAGCACGTGGAAGAGCGTGAAGTCGTGCAGCGCGTACGGGCCGATCTTCGACTCGGTGGACTGCATCTCCTCGCCCGGTACGAGCTCCGGGCTGATCTCGGTGTCGAGGATCGCGGCGAGCGTCCTACCCGTCTCCTCGTCGAACTGGCCGCTGCTGATGACCCAGCGGATCAGATGCTGGATCAGCGTCTTCGGCACGCCCGAGTTGACGTTGTAGTGGCTCATCTGGTCGCCCACGCCGTACGTGGACCAGCCGAGCGCCAGCTCGGAGAGGTCACCGGTACCGAGGACGATGCCGCCGCGCTGGTTGGCCAGCCGGAAGAGATAGTCCGTGCGCAGACCCGCCTGCACGTTCTCGAAGGTGACGTCGTACACCGGCTCGCCGGAGGCGAACGGGTGGCCCATCTCCTGCAGCATCAGCCGCGCGGTGGGCGTGATGTCCAGCTCGGCGGCGGTGACGCCGAGCGAGTTCATCAGCTTGTGGGCGTTGGCCTTGGTGTGGTCGCTGGTGGCGAAGCCGGGCAGCGTGAAGGCCAGGATGTCGCTGCGCGGGCGGCCCGCGCGGTCCATCGCGCGGGCGGCGACGATCAGCGCGTGCGTGGAGTCGAGGCCCCCGGACACCCCGATGACCACCTTCGGGCCGCCGATCGCCGCGAGGCGCTGCTGAAGGCCCTCGACCTGGATGTTGTACGCCTCGAAGCAGTCAAGGGCGAGGCGCTCGGGGTCGGCCGGCACGAACGGGAAGCGCTCCAGGCGGCGGCGCAGCCCCAGGTCGGTGAGCGGCGGAGCGAGCTCGAACCCCACCGTGCGGAAGTCGCCGGTCCGCGCCTGGTGGGTGCGGCGGTTGTCGTCGAACGTGCCCATCCGCTGCCGCTCCTGCCGCAGCAGGTCGAGGTCCACGTCGGCCACCGCGTAACTGTCGCCGAGCGGGAAGCGCTCGGTCTCGGCCAGCAGCACGCCGTTCTCGTAGATCATGGTCTGGCCGTCCCAGGACAGGTCGGTGGTCGACTCGCCCAGACCGGCCGCCGCGTAGACGTACGCGGCGAGGCAGCGGGAGGACGCCGAGCGGCACAGCAGCTTGCGGTCCTCGGCCCGCCCGACCGTGATCGGGCTGCCCGAGAGATTGACCAGGACCGTCGCACCGGCGAGGGCCGCCTCCGCGCTGGGCGGCACCGGCACCCACATGTCCTCGCAGATCTCCGCGTGCAGCACCAGGCCGGGTACGTCCTCGGCCGCGAACAGCAGATCCACACCGAACGGCACGGCCTCGCCGCCGACGCGGATCGACCCGCCGCGCTCGTCGGCTCCGTCGCCGATCTGCCGGCGCTCGTAGAACTCCCGGTAGTTCGGCGGGTACGACTTGGGCACGACACCGAGGACGCGGCCGCGGTGCACGACGACCGCGCAGTTGTAGATGCGGTTGCGGTGGCGCAGCGGGGCGCCGACGACCAGGACCGGCAGCAGCTCGGCCGATCCGGCCACCACCTCCTCCAGCGCCTCCTCGACCTGATCGAGCAGCGGGTCCTGAAGCAGCAGGTCCTCGATCGAGTAGCCGCACAGCCCCATCTCCGGGAAGACGGCGACGGCGACCCCCTCCCCGGCGCACCGGCGCGCGTGGCGCAGGACCGCTTCGGCGTTGGCGTGCGGGTCCGCGATGACGGTGTGACCCGTGCACGCGGCGACACGTGCGAAGCCATGCTGATAGATCGACCAGAAGTTCAACGGAGGCACGGCGCCCAGTGTAATCGTCAGAGCGACACGATGGGGGGTGCGGGGTGTGTGCCACCTCACGCACGGCGAAGGGGCGCGGGGTGGATCCACCCCGCGCCCCCTCAAGGTTGCCGTTGCCGGCGGTGCCTCAGCGGCGCTTGTACGACTCGACGTAGCCGGGAGCGGGCGAGCCCACGCCGGTCACGTCGTCGTAGCCCTTCACCGCGCTCAGCGAGCTGTCCTTGCCGAGGCTGCGGACCGAGGTGGCGATGCCGCCCGTGGCGTCGTAGCCGTTGACGAAGTCGACGCGCGCCACGGCGAGTCCGGAGCCCGTCGGGTTGTCCGTGACGTCGTGGTACACCTTCGAGCCGTACCTGGCGTAGATCTCCGGGTTGGCGAAGCCGATCGGCTGGCCGCCGCGGGCCTCCTGGGCCAGCGCCTGCACGGCGGCGATCACCGGCGCGGCGAGCGAGGTGCCGCCGATGCGGTACTCGTCGTACGCCTGCGTCTTGCCGTCCGGCAGGGTCTGCGTCTGGCCGACCAGGAAACCGGTGTTGGGGTCGGCGATCGCCGCGATGTCCGGGACGACGCGGTTGCCGGTCGCGTTGTTGGCGTTCGCCAGCGCGTTCGGGACGACGCCCTTCTGGTAGTAGGGCTCCGCCACGGTCTTGCTGGTGCCGCCGCCCGCGCCCGAGGTGAACGCGCCGGGGAAGCCGACCCAGCTCTTGCCGTCGCTCGACAGCAGAGCCTTCTCGGTGCCCCAGCCGGTCTCCCACTTGTACGTGTCGTTCTTGCCCACCGCCAGCGAGGTGCCGCCGACCGCGGTCACCCAGGCGGAGTTGGCCGGGGTGTCGACCTGCTTCGTACCGGTGTTGGCGACCTCGTCGCCGTTGTCGCCGGAGGAGAAGTAGAAGCCGATGCCCTCGACCGCGCCGAACTGGAAGACCTGGTCGTAGGCGGCCGCGAGGTCCGGGGTCTGGTTGGCCTCGATGTCGCCCCAGGAGTTGGAGACGATGTCGGCCAGGTGGTTGTCGACGACCTTGCTGAGCGAGTCGAGCAGGTCGTCGTCGTAGCAGGAGGCGGCGCCGACGTAGGTGACGTTCGCGTCGGGGGCGACCGCGTGCACGGCCTCGACGTCGAGCGTCTCCTCGCCGTACCAGCCCGCGGCCGAGCATTCCTTGGTCTTGGTGTACTGGTTCGGCAGCACCTGGCGCAGCTGGCCGGTGGTCCAGGCGGCGTCGCCGTGTTTCTTCGCGTAGGTCGCCGCGTCGAAGGCGATGGTCGGGGAGGCGTACGCGTCGGTGATGGCGATGCGCACCCCCTTGCCCGTGCGGGTGCCCGCGCCGTACGCGGCCCGCAGCTGCTTGCCCGTGTAGCCCTTGACGGCGTACGGGATCTCGTGGCCGTACGCCTGCGGCAGCGTCGTCGCGGTGTTCGAGCCGTAGTAGGAGGAGAACGGCCCGGAGTTGCGGAAGACGGTCTCCGGCGGCGGCAGCTGGTCGTCGTGGTTCGACTTGTGCGGGGCGTTGTCCAGGCCGGTGACGGTCAGGACCGCGCCCTTCAGGCTCTCCGGCACGGTGGCCGCCTTCGACGGCGCACGGTAGGTCCTGCCGCCCTTGGCGTAGTTGTGCAGCTGCGTGCCGAACGCCTTCTCGGCGGCGGCCACGTCACCGCTCACGGCGACGTAGTGCTGCGTGACGGCCGTGACCTTCAGGCCCGACGCCTTCAGCCACGACGTGACGGCGGCGACCTGCTCCTTGGTCGCGCCGAAGCGCGCCTGCGTCTGCTTGGCGCTCAGGTACTTGCCGTACAACGGCGAGTGCGGGTCGGAGACGGCCTTCGCGTAGGCGGCCAGGCCGCGCGCGTCACGGCCGGCGAGGTAGACCCGGGCGGAGACCTGGGCGCTGTCGGAGGTCGCGCCCTTGTCCGCCGTGGCCGTGGCCCACGCGGGCTTGGTGCCCGCGAGAGCCTGCCGGCCGGGGTTGTCCGCGGCGTGCGCCGCGGGTATGCCGAGCGCCAGTGCGCCGGCGAGCAGCGGCAGTGTCGCTGCCAGGCTCACCCCGGCGCGCGCCTTGGCGCGGTTGGATCTCATAGAACCCCCTGCGATGCGGTTCGTCGCATGTAGTGGTCGGTCGATGTGATCCGCGTAGAGCACCGCGCGATGACGGCGCGGTGAATGGATCACACGATGGGGGCCACTCTTTCGGCGAACGGTTCATGCCAGGGGAATGAAAAGGCCAAGGAAACGCCAAGTGGCCGCGGCTGCTGGGGGTTTGGGCCGGTTTGTGCGTTCCCTGTGTGTTGCGGAAAGGTTGCGATTGCCGGGATGCCCTTGCGGCGGTCTCCGATCGGAGGACGCTTTGTCGACTTGTATGCAGGCCGGCGGCCTCAGGTGCGTGGCCGGGCGCCGCGTTCCTCGAGCATCGTCGTCATCGACTCGATCTCCGACCGCTGTGCGTCGACCATGCCCTGCGCGAGCCTTTTCTCCACGCCCACCGTGCACTTGGCGACACAGCCCTCGGCCATGTGGATGCCACCCTTGTGGTGGTCGGTCATCAGTTGCAGGTAGAGGATCTCCGCCTGCTTGCCGCTGAGTTCGCCCAGTTTCCTCAGCTCCGTGTCGGTCGCCATGCCCGGCATCAGCGCGCCGTCCTTGCCGGAGGCCATGCCGCCCATGCCCATCCACGTCATCGGCGGCTGGGAGGACACCTTCGGCAGCCCCCACAGGTCGAGCCAGCCCAGCAGCATGCCGCGCTGGTTGGCCTGCGTCTGCGCGATGTCGTACGCGAGCCGGCGCACCTCCTCGTTCCTGGTGCGGTCGCGCACGATGTACGACATCTCGACGGCCTGCTGGTGGTGGACCGCCATGTCCCGCGCGAACCCGGCGTCCGCCGAATCCGCGGCGGGCACGCGGACGCTCCCCGACCCGCCGTCCTCGGCGACGGCGTACGTGATCGCGCCCGTCGCGACGAGCGCCGCCGCCGCGGCCCCGGCGATCCAGCCGATGTGCCGGTTCACCGCATCGTCCCGCCGGTGCAGGAGGCGCCCGGCTCGGGCGTCTGCTCGCCCTGGACGTAGGTGGCGAGGAACTTGTCGACACCCGGGTCGTCGGCGCTGTTCACGGAGAGCTGGTGGCCCCAGGCCGTGAGCATGATCGGGCTCGCCTGGTTCTCATAGGGGCTCATCAGCGTGTACGGGGTCTTCCTGACCTTCGCCGCGAGCGCGGTGACGTCGGCCTTCGACGCCTTGCCGGAGTACGTCACCCACACCGCGCCGTGCTCCAGCGAGTGCACGGCGTTCTCGTCCCTGACCGGCTCGGTGTAGACGTCGCCGTTGCAGTTCAGCCAGACCGGGTTGTGGTCGCCGCCCACGGGCGGGTGCATCGGGTAGGGCACGCTCGTGGTGACGTGGTTGCGCGAGAGCCTGCCCGTCCAGATCCGCACGCCGTCCTTGCCGGTGACGAAGTGGCCGGTGTCCTTGGAGCTCTTCGCCGGACCCTTGGAGCCGCTAGCCGAGCCCTTGGAGCCGCTCGCCGCCGAGGCCCTGCTCCCGGACTGCGAGTCGACGAGGACCACCCCGCCGACGACGAGGCCGGCGACGACGACCACGCTCGCCGCGATCGTCAGGATGCGGTTGCGGCGCTCACGTGCGCGTTCCGCACGGCGCATCTGCTCCATGCGGGCCTTGCGCTCGGCGGAACCGGGGGTGGGGGCGGAACCCATGGCGCGTCCTTCGGGGGGAAAGGGACCTTCGGGACGGCTGATCGTAGTGGGGCGGGAGTACGTGGACCTAGGCCGGACCACCCGAATGGCCGAGCCGGGCGGGCTTCTCGCCGATAATTTGAAGCCAGGATGCGCATTATCTACGCTGACGGCATGCGGCTGTTGCGCTCCACCGACCTGGCGCTGCGGGTCCTGATGCGGCTCGCCGTCGCCGGCGACTCCAGCCCCACGACCCGCGAGGTCGCGGGGGCCATGGACGTGCCGTACACGCACGCCGCGAAGGTCGTGGCCGAACTGACGCACATGGGACTCGTCGAGGCCCGCCGCGGCCGGGGCGGCGGCCTCACGCTCACCGGGGCCGGGCGCACGGCGTCGGTCGGGGCGGTCGTGCGCCGCTTCGAGGGGGACGGCGACGTCGTCGACTGCGAGGGCGCCACCCCCTGCCCCCTCCACACCGGCTGCCGGCTGCGGGGTGCGCTGCGCCGGGCCCAGGAGGCGTTCTTCGCCTCGCTGGACCCGGTGACGGTCGAGGACGTGGTGGCGGCGCCGACCGGGGCGCTGCTTCTCGGTATGCCCTCCGTGCCGTGACGGCGAAGGGCCGGGGTCCCTACCTCGGTCCCGCGCCTTGGGGCTGCCGCATACGACGCGAGCGCGTCGGCGGACCGCTTCTGAGCGGTACGGTCGCCGCTCTCCTGCCCCGCCGCACACACCGCAGGTCAGGCTTCCCCCGTCTGCGCCGAGCGCCCGGTGCGAGATCGTCCCGCATCGACACGGTCAACGGCTCCGGCCGCGGCCGCACGACACCGCAGACGTCGCCGTCCCGTGGCGCAACGGGGACTTCGACACCGTGCACCGCCCGGCGCGGAAGGCCTGCCCGCGCCCCTGAGGAGGACGAGGGCGGTGAGCCCGTACGGCGGGGAGGCGGTTCCGCGTCCGTCCGGTTCAGGCGCCCGTGGCGCGGAAGGCGGTGGCGCGCACACTGGTCCCGCAGAGTGCGAAGTCGCCGCCGTCGTCCGGGGCCAGCTGCCGGCCCGCGCCCGCGACACCCACCACGATCGAGGGCGCGGCGAAGGGCGCGGCGCCGGACGCGCAGTACCCGCCGGCCTCGCCGAGGACGGGCGTGAAGGTGAGCTGCGTCGAGGCCCGGCCGCCGACTGCCAGTGCCACCGGTCCCGAGGCGCCCTGGTGGACGACCTGGAGAGGTTTGTTCCTGTCGGGGGAGCCCA
>NZ_PQSR01000070.1 GCF_002920635.1 Streptomyces sp. Ru72
GCGTAAGGACACCCGGCCGATACGGCAGTCGGTCGTAGGGGACGTTCGCGTTCGGGGACTTGCCCTGGTAGAGGAACTGCAGGTTGCAGGGGTCGACGGTCATGGTCTGGTCGGGGTTGTTGCGGACCAGGTCACCGTGGCTGATGTCGTTGGTCCAGGTGGCACCGCTGTTGGCCTTGCCCGCGAAGGGGTGGGACTCGGTGGCGGCCTGCGGGGTCCACGGACCGTTCAGGCTGGAGGCCGTGAACGAGCGGAAGTAGCGCTGCTCATTCGCACCCCGAGCCTCGACGATCATGAGGTACTGGTTCTGGCCCTGGACCTTGTAGACCTGCGGCGCCTCGAACAGGTTCTTCACCGTGTCGCTCATGACCGTCGTGTACGACGAGCCGAAGTTGCCCGGGAAGTTCCCGATCGGCATGCTCGCCCGGTAGATCTTTCCGTTGTCGCCTGCGAAGAACAGGTACATGTTCTGGCCGTCGGCGATCAGGGTCTGGTCGATCGGGCCGGTGGGGGACTCGGTCCGGGGGATGCTGCCGGTGAACAGCGGCTTCGGCGCGGACCAGCCGTTGGGGTTGGTGGGGTCGCTCGACGTGCGGTAGACGAAGGGCGACGCACCCCACTGGGACGCCAGCACCCATATCTTCTTCGGCGCGAAGTAGAACAGCGTGGGCGCCACCGCCTTCTGGCTCATCCCCGTCTGACCGGCCGACGCCATGTCCGACCAGTTCGTGAAGGGACTGAACATCATCGAGCCGTACGACGATCCCGAGTAGTTCGTCCCGTAGACCAGGTGCTTGCCGTTGTAGGTCACGGTGGTGAAGTCCTTCAGCGAGGCCCACCCGTTCGCCGGCTGGGCCAACGGACGCGTCGAGGTCCACCGGTACGTCGACGGAAGAGAGCAGGTGCCGCCCCTCGGCGCCGACGGCCTGACGTTCCAGTGCTGGTTGCCGCCGCCGTTGGAGTCCCAGATCTGGGCAGGAGTGCCGTTGGCGGTCCGACCGGCGGGGGTCTCCAGCGCCCGGCCGCTGGCGACGTTGGTCAGGCTGTAGGAGCCGTCACTGTTCCGGCTGGCCCGCCAGTGCTGGTTGGCGCCGTTGTGAGCGTCCCAGACCTGCACTCTCGTCCCGTTGCCCGTGTGGTTGGCCGGCTCGTCCAGTACCCGTCCGCTGGCGATGTTGGTCAGCGTGTAGGAGCCGTCGCTGTTCCGGCCGGCCCGCCACTGCTGGTTTGAGGCACCGCTGGCATCCCACATCTGGAGCGGGGTGCCGTTGCCGTTGTGCCCCGCGGGCTCGTCGAGAACGCGTCCGGTGGTCGCGTTGGAAAGCGTGTAGACGGTGCCGGAGGTGATGTCCCCGCCCGGCGTGCCGCCGCCGCCACTGCCGCCCAGGGCGGTGAGCACGGCGCCGTAGGCGGGCTTCTTGTTGCCGCTCTTGTCGAACAGCAGCGGGTTCTCACCGGTGCGCCACGAATCGCTGTCGCGGATGCCCCACACCGTGATACCCGTGCAGCGAGCGACGTTCAGGCAGTCCTGTACGGCGTTGGTGTACGCGGTGGCGGACGCCTGGGCGATGTCGAGCTCGGTGATCTGGACGTCGACGCCGAGCGCGGCGAAGTTGGACAGGGTGGTCCGGAAGCTGGCCGGCGGGCCGCCGGCGCCGAAGTGACTCTGGAAGCCGACGCAGTCGATGGGCACGCCGCGGGACTTGAAGTCCTTGACCATCCTGTAGACGCCCTGGGTCTTGGCGTCCGACCAGTTCTCGATGTTGTAGTCGTTGTAGCAGAGCTTGGCCTTGGAGTCGGCGTTCCGGGCGGTCCGGAAAGCCTCCTCGATGAAGCCGTTGCCCAGCACGTTCTGGAACACGGAGCTGCGGTGCTGCCCGCTGCCGCCGTCGGCGAAGGCCTCGTTGACCACGTCCCAGGCGTAGATCTTGCCCTTGTAATGGGCCATCTCCTGGGTGATGTGGTTGTTCATCACGCTGCGCAGGGTGTTGGCGTCGGTGATGGACTTGACCCAACCCGGCAGCTGCGAGTGCCACACCAGGGTGTGGCCCCGCATGCGCTGGCCGTGGGCGGTGGCGTGGCTGACGATCGAGTCGGCGGGGGCGAAGTTGAACGACCCGCGGGAGGGTTCGATCGTGTCCCACTTCATCTCGTTCTCCGGGGTGATCATGTCGAATTCCCGGTCGAGAATGGTGGAGTACGTCGAGTCGCCGAGCTTGCCCGAGGACACTGCCGTGCCGAAGTAGCGGCCGCTGCCGGCCGCTGCATCGGCGGCCACGGTCGGCGTGCCGGCCTTCGGCGTGTGTGCGGCCAGGGCGACCAGCGGTACGGCAGCACCCGCGGCGGCGAGAACCGCGGCGGCGGCGAGCACGCGGCGGGTTGCCGGACGGCGGCGATGAGAGCGGTTCTGATCTGGCAACGGCTTGTCCTTCTGCGCGGTGGGCCTGGTCTCGGCCCCGTTCATCCGTCAGTTGCCGCCGCGCACACAGAGGTTGCCGTGATCGGGGAGGAATTTTCTTCGTCGAGCCGGAGATCGGCGCGGCCTCATCCCGTCGGGGCGAAGCCGCCCCGGACCGCGAGGGCGCCTGCGGCCGTCCCGGCGTCGGCGCGGCAGGTGTCGTCCCTGCGGGGTAGATGGTCCCTCGGCTGGCGACCATGACGATCACCGCGCCGAGGGCTCCGGGCAGCGCCACGCCGCAACACGGGTCATCCCGACCAAGAGGTCGCAGGCGGTCGGTGCGCGGATGACCGGCCGGCCGCGCATGAGCCTGGCTTCCACCCATCAGACCCACTTTGAATCGATCATCTAGGCTGGCGCGGTGACTGATGAGCAGGAGCGGGTGCAGCCGTCGGGAGTGTGGGCCACGGCGGTGGGGGTGGCCAGGGTGCGGGCGCTCGAGACCGAGCGGGAGGACGCACTGTTCCGCGATCCGCTGGCACAGGCCTTCGCCGCCGCCGGCGGCCTGTGGCCCTCCTCGCCGCCGCAGCCCGATGACGAGGCGGCGCGACGCCGCCGGCTGGCCGTGTCGTTCTCCATCGTCATCAGGACGAAGTTCCTCGACGACCTGTTGCAGCAGGCCTCCGCGTCCGGAGTCCGGCAGGTCGTGCTGCTCGGCGCCGGCATGGACAGCCGGGCCTTTCGGATGGACTGGCCCGAGGGCACCCGGCTGTTCGAGGTCGACACCGCCGCTCCACTGGACTTCAAGGCTTCGGTGCTGCGCCAGGAGCGGGCCGTCGCGCGCTGCGAGCGGATCACCGTCGCGGTGGATCTGCGTGAGGACTGGCCGGGCGCGCTGGCCGCCGCAGGGCACGACCCGGCGGTGCCGACCGTGTGGATCGCCGAAGGACTGCTGATCTATCTGCCCGAGGACGCGGTGGAACTGCTGCTGGCCCGGATCAGCGCGCGGTCGGCGGCAGGCAGTCGGATGGGGCTGACGTTGGGCTCGCGCGGTGTGATCGATCGCTTCGGCGCGGACGCCGTACCGGGATCGGCGGCGTCCATGTGGGTCTCGGAGATGCCCGACGACCCGGTGGGCTGGCTGGCCGGCCATGGCTGGGAGGCCGGCTGCCACACCCTGCGCGAGCGCGCTGCCGCCTACGGCCGCCCGATCAGCACCCCGCCGCAGCGCGAGGAGCGGCCTGGCGGACTGATCTCGGCGGTCCGCCGGTAGAGCGCCTCGCGGTTCCCTGGATGATCGATTCCCAGGGGGCCGGACGAGTGCTTGCTCGACGCACTGCTCGGCGGTTGAACCCGGCTTGCATCAGCGGGCCGAGGGCGACGTCCGCCCCGCACTCGGTGCGAGCCACGGCGCCGGGGCGGCGCAGCGCCGCCAGGGCCGCGAACACGTCCAGCTCCTCCGCCTCCCCAGGCGCCTCCTCGCAGTCCCACACGTGCACGGCGAGCGCGCCGGGGCGGCCACCGAAGGCCGGCCCCCGCTGAATCTTCCGGGCCCACCGGTAGGCCGCGTTCGTGGTCGGCTCGTAGCGGGGCGGCGGACAGGCAGATCGCAGTATTCGGGCAGAGTCCAGGCGACTGTTGACTGATGCCTGTGGGGCGCGGATCGCCGTCACTCTCCACGTCCCCCTTCGTTGGGGTCAGGTCCGGCCGTGGACAGGCTGGTCGGCGAGCTGCTCGAGGAAATTCTGGAACACCTGCCGCAGGACCTCGGGTCGTTCCAGGTGGACGTCGTGCCCCGCGTCGGGGACGCTCATGGCCACCGTCATGGGGCGCTGTTGGAGCATGGCCTCCGCCTCGTCCACGGGGATGATGCCAGATTGACCCAGGATGAGCAGGGTCGGGCACGTAATGCTCGTCCACTCGTTCCAGAAGGAACGCCGGGTGTTCTCGGTAAGGGCGTTGACCATCACGTCACGGTCGAAACGCGGCCACCATCCGCCGCCGCGCTCCTCCAGCCCGGCCGCCCAACCGTCGCCGACAGCCCCGCCGCCGAAGAACGCGACGGCGGCGTGTCGTGAGGGGAACGGTGTCGGCCACGCGTCCAGCGCTGCGCCGACCTCGGCCTGCGTGTTCGGGGTGGCGCGGCCTGGGCCCGCCTCGATGAGGATGAGGCCTCTCGGCAGGTCGGGGTGTGCTGCGGCGGTGAGCAAGGCGGTGTGGCCGCCGAGCGACTGACCTGCCAGTACCGGCCGATGCAGGTCAAATTGTTGGATGACGGCGACGGCATCGGCGACGTACGCAGCGCGGGAGACATCGCGCGGTCGGCGTTCGCTGGCGCCGTGGCCGCGCTGATCGACGGCGACCACCCGGTAGCGGCGGCTCAGGTTCCGGGCGAGGGTGTCCCATTCGCCTGCGTGGCCGGCCAGTCCGTGCAGCAGGACGACCGGGGGTCCTGATCCGCCCCAGTCACGGCAGGAGATGCGGACGCCTTCGCGTACTACGGTGCGCTCGGTCCAGGTCATGCCGGGTTCTCCAGGCGGTAGGCGCGGTGGGTGAGGTGGCGGCGCTCGGGGGCGCTGGTGGTCCGGCACCGGCCGCCCGGCCGGTTCCCCGCTACCGGCAGCGACCGGTGACGGTAGCGAGTCTTACCGGCCCTGGCCATGTTCAAAGGTTCTCATCACGTGATGGCGCACTGTGAACTCGGCTATGTGGTGCTCAGGAAGGGGACAGACCTGGTCTGGGGATGTCCCCACGCGTCGTGTGGTCTTGCCCGGTGTGCCGGCTTGGGTGATCTCGGCCGGAAGAGCCTGCGCGCGCACTGTGTTCGGCCTGTTCGGGGGCCTGGATGCGCGCGCCGGAGGAAGACGCGGATGGTGGGTTCGGCGTCAGCCAATTCCCCGTCCTGGCGGTCATGTTGCCCCACGAGGGCGGCGGTCGCGCACGGCGCTAAGGAATGGCGACTGCCGTCTTGGGGGCGGCAGCCAGCCGCAGGCCGACTTCCACGAGGGCCCAGCCGAGACGGGTACGGAGGTCCCGGGGGTGCCTGGCCGCTGCGGCGAGACGGTACACGTCGGCTTCGGCACGGAGTTCGGCGGCGCGGACACGGTGCAGGGCAAGGTGGTTCTCGGGATGCATCGGACTGTGGCCTTTCACTCCGTGGTGAGAGGGAACGCATGTGTGTGGATGCGCACCTGGGCGGTGTTGGCGTCGTCCTCGCCGGCGGCCCGGTCGCGGTAGGTGTCGACGAGCGCGTGCATCTTCTCGACGAGCTCCTGGGTCAGTTCGGGAGTCAGCCGCAGTGTCGCGCTGCTCATGTCCCAGGCCAGGTTCC
Organism: Streptomyces sp. Ru72; assembly: GCF_002920635.1. GTDB lineage: Bacteria > Actinomycetota > Actinomycetes > Streptomycetales > Streptomycetaceae > Streptomyces. The sequence continues at coordinate 5,730 of NZ_PQSR01000070.1, forward strand.
ATTCCTCCGGCCATGCCTGGCGGTTGCCGAGCCAGGTCGAGAGGTCCCGGGTCTGAGTGGTGGCGACCTCGTGGAGATACATGTCGGCAGCCCCGCGCACGTCCGGGCTGGCGTCAGTGAGCAGTGCGTCGTCGAAGCGCAGGCCCTTGTGGACCGCCTTCCACCACCGCTCCCGGCCCTTGCCCCGCTCGGGGGCGTCCTCGATGAAGCCGTGAACGGCGAGCTGCCGCAGGTGGTAGCTGGTCGCACCGCTTGACTCGCCCAGCTTTTCGGCGAGTTGAGATGCGGTGGCCGGGCCGCCGAAGCGCAGGGCGTCCAGCAGCTGCATGCGCAGTGGATGTGCGAGCCCACGCAGGGATCGGGCATCGAGATTGCGGACGTGCGAGTCAGGCGGCTCGTTCATGCTTACAAAGATAGCGCTGCAAAGGAATGCTTGCAATGGAATCTTTGCATCAGTGCTTCGGAGTGGCTGCGCTCAGCACGATGGCGTCGCGGCGCTACGTCCACTGGTACGCGGACTGCTCGAAGGGCGCCCTCGCCGCGTCGCTGGGGGGGGACGTCATCATCCACACAGCCCAACACCTCCGACGTCGAGGCGGCTTCCAACACCCTGGTCCCGGAGACGGAGCCAACAACTCGCCGACGCCCGCGGCACGCACCGGGAAGAGGTGGACCAACTCCGTACAGCACTGCAGTCCGTCGGGCGCGCAGACCGGCCGCCACCCCGTACACGACCAAATCCCCCTCCGAGCGTCGGGCTTTTCAGCAGTGCCCGTGACGGGCTTCCCTGAGGTACGCGACGACGTCGTCCAGGCTCACGGTCAAGGATCGCTCGAGATTGATCCAGTCGTCCTTGGCGTGATCGAGGAGGTACGCGCGCCGATCGGGTGCGCGCTCCGCGCGCCAGTTCGTGATCAGCGCACGCAGTGTGAGCCGTGCCAGCGCGGCAACCGGGAGCAGCGGGAGTTCCGACGCCTGGATCGGTCGCTTCCGTTGGTAGCCTGCGGCGAAGGCGCAGGCGTCCCGCCAGGGATGATCCGGCGTCCTGCCGAGCAGGTTCGCCATGGGAACGGCGGGGTCGAAGATCACCGCACTGCGCACCGTGTCACCGAAGTCGATGACACCGGTGACGAAGTGATCGCTTCCGGGATCCACCACGATGTTGTACGGGCTGAAGTCACCGTGGATCACTTGCGTTTCTAGATCCCCGAGCTTCGGGACGACGTTTTCGCCGAAGAGCCGGAAGACCGATTGGGCCAGCCGACGGTGCTCGGAGCTCGGCGTGTGCTCGACCAGTTCGGTCATCTGGTGGAAATGCCGGATGTCCCATGCCAGATCTCGTCGGTCCGCCGGGTGCGTGAACGGCCTGAGCGCCACGTCGATCAGCCCAAGCATCGCGCCCGCCCTGGAGAGCCGCTCCGCGTCCGGGTTCGCATCGGCCAGGACCTGGCCTTCGACGAAGTCGAACACCCGCAGGACTCGAGTCCTGCCGTCGTTCAGCCTGATCGTGACGTGGTCGTCTCCGTCGGCGGTCAGCTTCACCCGCTGAACGGGCAAGTGCCCAGCGGTGGTTTCCAGGTACCGCATCGCGGCGGTCTGGAGGGCGACGACTGCCTCCGCCTCGTCAGGTGGTGAGACCTTGACGAGGTAGTTGCTCGAGTCGGTGCTGAGCCGGAATGTGTCGTCCTTCTCGGTCGCCAGTCGCCCCAAGCGCCCGGTGAGGTGGTAGCGCCCCTGAAGGAAACTGCTCACCAGCATCGCGTCGATGGGCTCGTGGGACGACGTCAGGCCGCTCTCCTCGAGGAGCCGCTGAGCATAGTTCGTACCTGGTGAGGTGTTCACGGTCAGTCCCTTCCGCCGGCGTGTCACAGACGGTTTTTCGCGACCTCGGCGAAGGTCTCCAGGAATCGCGTCACATCGGCGGAGTCGAAGGCCAGCGGGGGACGGATCTTCAGTGTGTTCGCCGACGTGCCCGTGCCGCTGATCAGGATGCGGCGATCGCGCATGTCGTTGATGACGTCTTCGGCACGTCCGCGGTCGGGCTCGAGGGTCTCCCGGTCCTTGACGATCTCCACGCCGACGTAGAGGCCGGCGCCGCGGACTTCGGCGATGTAAGGGGAATCCTTGGTGATCTCCCGCAGCCCCGCGCGCAGAGCGTTGCCGCTCTCCAGGACGCGCTGCTGCACGTTCTCCTTCTCGAAGACGTCCAGCACCGCAGCGCCGGCTGCCACGGGGATGGAGCTGCCGCCGAAGGTGTTGAAGTAGCGGACGTTGCGTCCGAACTCCTCGCAGACCTCGGGGCGGAAGACCACACCCGAGATCGGCAGGCCGTTGCCCATCGGCTTGCCCATGGTGACGATGTCCGGCAGCACACCGTGGCGGCTGAAGCCCCACATCGAGTCGCCTAGCCGGGCGAAGCCCGACTGGACCTCGTCCGCGATGTAGACGCCGCCGGCCGCGTGCACCTCCTCCACCACTGCCTGCATGTAGCCGGGGGGATCGGTGAAGATGCCATCGCTGCTGTGAGCGCAGTCGGTGATCAGGGCCGCGAGCCGGTAGCCGTGGCGCTCGAGGTCGTCGATCGCGCCGCGCACCTGCCGGCGCATGTGCTCGTCGAGCGTGGAGCCGGGCGCGACGAGGCGCGGGTCGGGAGCGTCGATGAGGCGGACGTTCGGCCCCAGCGGCGAGCCCGCGCCGAGGGTCGGGGAGAAGCTCGCCACCTCCCGGGTGATGCCGTGGTACGCCCAGCGGGTGACGATGATGCCCTCGCCGCCCGTGTGGAATCGCGCCACACGCACCGCCAGGTCGTTCGCCTCCGAACCGCTGCACGCGAGGCTCAGCTTGGACAACTCCTCGGGGAACGTCGAAAGAAGCCGCTCCGCGTAGTCGACCAGTGCTTCCTGGACGTAGCGCGTGTTGGTGTTGACCGCCGCCATCTGGCGGGCGACGGCCTCGGCCACGTGAGGGTGGGCGTGCCCTACGCAGGGGACGTTGTTGTAGGCGTCGAGGTAGTCGTTGCCGTCCCGGTCGATCAAGTGGGCTCCGTGACCGGAGACGAACTCGACCGGCTCCCTGTAGATCAGTGTGTAGCCGGGGCCCAGGACCTTGTTCCGGCGCTGGATGGTCTCTTGCAGGTGCTCGGGGAGGTCGCTCAGTGCCCCGGGGTCGAACCGGTTGGGGTAGTGGGCGATTGCCCGACTCAGCGTCGAAGTCATCGGCAGGCACACCTTCAGTCTCGTTCCGGAGTTGCTCGCTGCATTGGCCGGAACCATACCATATTTATTTCAGTTCCAACCTGAAACTAGAACTTCCCCGCGGTGCCCGCCCATGCCGCCGGTGCGGTTCGTCTGCGGTGGTGTGCTGGACGGCGATGTACCGCGAGGGCGGCGTGGCGAGCACCCGGTGGGCGGTGGGCTGGCTGGTCTCGATCACGGCGACGCGGTGGCGTTCCTCGTCTCCACCAACCAGGCGATGTTCGCCTTGACCGAGTGCAGCGCGTCGAAGGCGACGACCGCACCTGCCGGGTCGAGCGGTGCCTGTCACGACGGTGTTGTGGCTGGCGGCCGAGAACAGGTGACGGCGGGCCGCTCCGGAACGGGCCGAGCCCTTCAGTGTCCTGCCGTCCGCCGCGATGACCCACCGGCTGGCGGGAGGTGACGCGCGTGCTGGCGGCGACATGGTGCCGGTCGGCGACGTAGGCACCCACCGCCCGGTCCAGGGTGTCACCGCCGAGGGCCCCCGACACACGCCCGATCGCCGCCGACGACGGCGTGCGCCTCCATCCGAGCTGACGGCGCACACCGAGGGCCGCAAGCGGCTCGCCCGAGGCCCTCGCACCCCACACGGTGAGTTCGTTGATGCTCCTTGCGTCGGAAACGACCGCGCCAGCACACGCGAGCAGGATCGCCGTCAGTGAGTACCACCGGCCCGCCGCGAGCACAGGTCGGGCAAGGAGTCGAAGCAGGGACACAGGTCGGCGCCCCGGCCGGAGTCAAGCGGACCCATCATCACAAGCACGTCGAGGACCGGTGAAGAGGTGAAGATGCATCAGCAAACCCGGGACGCTCTCGCGATCATCAGGGGCAGGACAGCCGCAATGGTCACCAAGCCCGGGCCCGCACTGCTACCCGCCTCTCACGCCAAAGAGCCGCGCAACCGCGGAACCTGATGCCCCCTGGTTTCAGCCTGCGCATGTTCGGCTCGCGAATATGCGAGAAGTATTGACGCCGTTCACAGGTTCCCTATCATCCAGTTGCTCGACACTTCGACCCTTGTTCGGAATGACGAACAAGGGTTGCACCGCACTGACATCCGGACGGCCTCTGAAGGGGCAAACCGGAGCCGCTTGCTCAAGGATGGCGAGGCCTCATGCACAGACGTAGTTTCAGCCGCAGACATCCGTCTGCGGTGCTCGCCGCCGCGGTTGCGGCCCTGGCCGCGGTGGCGGCGATGCTCGTGGCCAGTCCGGCTCAGGCGGCCACCAGCGGCGCCTTGCGCGGCGTTGGTTCCGGCCGGTGTCTCGATGTGCCGGGCGCCAGCCAGACCGACGGCACGCTCCTGCAGATCTGGGACTGCCACGGCGGGACCAACCAGCAGTGGACCTTGACGGACAGCAACCAGCTGACCGTCTACGGCAACAAGTGCCTGGACGTGCCGGGCCACGCCACCACGGCCGGTACCCGAGTGGAGATCTGGTCCTGTAACGGCGGTGCGAACCAGCAGTGGCGGGTGAACACCGACGGCACGGTGGTCGGCGTGGAGTCCGGGCTGTGCCTGGACGTGTCGGGAGCCGGTACGGCCAACGGCACGGCGGTGCAGCTCTGGAACTGCACCGGCGCCGGCAACCAGAAGTGGACCGGCCTGTCCGGGGTGTCCAACTCGTGTGCTCTTCCGTCGACGTACAGGTGGACCTCGACGGGTCCGCTGGCGCAGCCGGCGAACGGATGGTACTCGCTGAAGGACTTCACCAACGTGGTCTACAACGGCAAGCACCTGGTCTACGCGACGAACGCCTCGGGGTCGTCGTGGGGCTCGATGGCGTTCGCTCCCTTCACGAACTGGTCGGACATGGCCTCGGCCGCCCAGATCCCCATGAACCAGAACGCCGTGGCGCCCCAGCTGCTCTACTTCGCGCCCAAGAACATCTGGGTGCTGGCCTACCAGTGGGGTCAGTGGCCCTTCGTCTACCGCACGTCGAGCGACCCCACCAACCCCAACGGCTGGTCCGCGCCGCAGCCGCTGTTCACCGGCAGCCTCCCCACCGGCGCCCCGATCGACCTGACCCTGATCGGTGACAGCCAGAACATGTACCTGTTCTTCGCCAATGACAAGGGCAGCATCTTCAAGTCGACCATGCCGATCGGGAACTTCCCGGGCAGCTTCGGCTCGTCCTACACCACGGTCATGAGCGACACCGAGAAGAACCTGTTCGAGGCACCGCAGGTCTACAAGGTCCAGGGCCAGAACCAGTACCTCATGATCGTCGAGGCTCGCGGTGCGACTGAGGACCGCTTCTTCCGCTCGTTCACGGCCACCAGCCTCGACGGTCCGTGGACCCCGCAGGCCGCCACCGAGTCCAACCCCTTCGCGGGCAAGGCCAACAGCGGTGCCACCTGGACCAACAGCATCAGCCACGGTGACCTGGTCCGCAACAACCCCGACCAGACCATGACCATCGACCCCTGCAACCTGCAGTTCCTCTATCAGGGCGTGTCCCCCAACACACCGTCGGACACCCCCTACATCCAACTGCCGTACCGGCCGGGCGTGCTCACCCTGCAGCGCTGACCCGCCTGATCCACGGTGATCGCGATGTGGTGCGGTCCGCCGACGCCTGGACAGGCTGTTTACGGCGTGGGCGACTCCACCTGCTGACCGACAGTCACCGCCTTGAGGGGCCCCAGCCGCGCGTCGGCCGGGGCCCCTCTCTTTCGTGGACTCTCATCGTGAGTACGGACCGAAGCCCTGTGACGCCACCGGGGATCCGCCTGCCGGCCGTGTGTGCCGACGGCGGGCCCCGTGTCCTCACCTGTGCCCCGCAGCATCTCGCGTGCCGGCGGCCGGCTCAGAAGGCCGGTGCGGACCGCTCCGTCAGCCGGTTGTGCTGCCGTGCTCCGAGCACGGCTTCGCCCAGCCGTTCCTGAGCAATCGTCAGGCATGCGTAGACCGCTCCTTGTGCCGTCGACAGACCGATCTGATGCGGACCCGTCCTGATCTCCGGCACCGCCGGAAGGCTCTGTTCGAGCCGCCCGCGCACCTGGGGAAGGACGACGTCGACGAGCGGGCGCAGCCGGCCCACGAAGTAGACCGACTCCGGGTCGAGCGTCACGGCGACGACGCTGACAGCGGTCACGATCGCGGTGGTGAACGCCTGCAGCACTTCGGCGTGCGGCGCCTCGGAGTGCGGTTGCAGCCAGAGATCCTCGATGCGCTCCAGGTCGAGCCCCCGCTTGCGAGCGAACCGGAGGAGACCTCGGGTGCTGAGCAGCTCGTCGAGGTTCTCGTCGCCGACTCCGGAGGAGAGCACACCGATATCGCCGAAGGTGGGCGTACTGCCCCGGGCGAGCTCGTGATCCGTGCAGCTGGCGAAGTTCAGTGTGGTGCTGAGGCTGAAGAGCGCGGCGTCCTTGATGGTTGCGTCATCGGTGAGGATTCCGAGCAGGGACGCGTTGGCATCGCTGTCGAGGAGCACGGGGGCATCGATCAGGTTTTCGACGGCCTGCTGGAGGCCTGAGCCCGCAAAGATTCTCATCGACTCCGCGGGGCCGAAGATCTCCGTGCCGTTCCGGACCCGGCCGGGCACTGCGGCGACGATCTGACGCAGAGGACCCTGCGCGGATCGGGCGGCCCGCGCGATGAGGTCGACCAGCCATCGCGCGGCGTCCTCGACCTCCTGGTGATCGGCGGTGGGAACCGTCACATGCTGGATCTCACGACCCCTCAGGTCGGTCACCAGCACGCTCGTGGTCTGTGCCCCGAAGCTGACACCGGCGACGTGCCCGGTCGTGCCGGGCAGGTCCAGGTAGGTGGAGCGGCGGCCGCGACCGGTGATCTCGTCGACCCCGCCGTCGACGACGAAGCCGTCGGCCCGCAGCTCCTCCACCGCTCTGGACACCGTGGCCTTGCTCAGGCCCGTCAGCTCGATCAGCTGGTTCCGCGTCAAGGGCGCGTGGGACAGGATGACGTCGAGGACTGATGCCTTGTTGTAGTCGCGCGAGGTCGGGTTGGCCACGTGATGACCATAGCGAGCCTGGTACGCCGATCGGGCAGGGACCGGTTCGGGCGGTGCGGCCAAGGGTTTCGACGCGGTGAGAAGCGGGTGTTCCGACGGATCCGCCGCTCCCGCCCGGGCGCGCTCGAAGCGGCCCGTAGCGAAGTCTTCCGCCTTGCCGGACGGTTCTCGACTCACCTGTCATGCACCCCATAAGGTCCCCCAAGCACTCCATGAGCGCATCGCCGCATCGCGGCGAAGGGCAGGAGGCCCGGGAGTCGACGACCAACTGTCTCCCGGCAGCGAGCATTCGCGGCCGATGCAATCCCCCGCGCGGCCAGCCGCTGGTCGACGGCCGAAACGACCTCGACGTCGCCGGGCCGGCGCCCCGCCTGAGAACGGCTTGACCGCATGCCGGCTAGCATATCATGTTTTGTTTCAGGCTGAAACGGCAACAAATGGTTGTTTGGATCGTGCACGCCACGGCCAACCCGAAGTAGGACCTGCGCTCCGCGGTCGCCTTGGGCATCAAGAACATGGTGTCCAGGGACCGCGGCTTCGAGCACGACGAGCACCGGCTCGGCTCGAAGCGGATCACCGACATCGCCGACCTCCCCGTCCTCCATGAGAAGACCCCCGCCGCCAGCTCATGCCGGCCTGCTCCTCGCTCCGCTCCTCATTGGCTGTTTCGCCTCCGACGACGGATCGCCGTCGTCCGACTCCACCGGCTCCGGTGAGGGCTGCCCGGCACCGCCCTCCTGGCCGCCCTCGGCTTCCTCGCCTCGGCGCCGAACCGCCCTGCCCCGAGTGGGGCCTGCTGCTCGCAGAGAACAAGCCCTACTCCGAACACGCGCCCTGGGCCGCCCTCGCCCCACTCGGAGCGCTCGCGGTCACGGTGGCGGGAGGCGTGCGCCTGCCCCGGCAGCGCGGGCAGCCCGGGCCCCCGGCGCCACCGTCGACCAGCCCCGCCCGCGCCGGAGCGGTCCTGCCTGGACACCCGGCCGGTCCCCCTGTCCGCCTCATCCATGTCCCCCGGGTCCCATGACCTCGCCGGTAGCAACCCCATGACGAACCGCCTCTGCCTCCTCCGGGTAGGCGTGCGGCTGCCCTGTGGCCGCAGTGGAGTCCGGCCACAACCCTCGTACCGCGGCCAGATGTCCAGCCATGCGACGCCCCCACTCGCCGTTGTGCTCCTTCGGGCCGAGGAACTGCTTGATCTCTGAAGCAGCACCATCTTGAAGTGGCTGGTGAGCCGGTGGCGTGACCTCGTTTCGGGCTGCTCGTGCTGGTCGTGGGCGGCAGTCTGGGGTGTAGATCGTCCGGCGGGGTGCTTTTGCCGATGAGTTGACCGTTCTCGAAGGGTCTACCCAGCGACACGATCGTCTCGACAGGAGTGCCATGTCCACCATCCAGCCAGTGATCATTACTGCCGACCAGGACGTTCTGCTCGGCTTCTACACCAAGTTGTTCGGCGCCAAGGAGATCTTCCGGGTACCGGAGGAAGGCCCGGTCTTCTACCTTGGCTTGCGCATCGGCGACACCGACCTCGGGCTGGTGGCCAAGGCGCACCGGGGGGACCGGGAGGCGTCGCGGATCCTGCTCAGCATCGGTGTCGACGATGTCGATGAGACGCTCGGCCGGGTGGAGGCGTTGGGCGGCTCGGTCCGCAGCGGCCCCAACGACATGCCGTGGGGACAGCGCGTCGCCCACATCCAGGACCCCGACGGCAACCCGGTGAACCTCACCCAGCCGATCCCGCCTCAGTGACGCTGTTCCGGGTGCTTGTCCTGGTCACGGGCTGTCTGCGGTAGAGATCATCTGCCGGTGGAGGCCTCGATTCCGGCGCGCAGGTGGGCCAGGACGTGGTCGCGGCGGGCGGCGGTGATGTCGTGGGATGCGGCCGGGCCGGGCAGCCGGCATCCAGATCAGCCGGCCCCGCTCGTCGGCCAGGGCAATCACGTGGGGGCGGTCCAGCCGCGGGGCCTTCGCGGCCAGCAGGGCGATCAGCTCGTCGCGCCCGCCGCCGGACGGTGGTGGCGGAGACGTCGTTGCCGCCGGCCATGTCGGCCCGGCGCTGGTCGTGCCGCAGCACGGCCAGGACGATGGTCGCGACCCTCCCGGCCGACAGCGCCTTCCGGCAGGCAGCGCCCTCCACCCGGACCGTATCGCGTCAGATGGCCGCGCAGCAGATCGGCGAGTTCGCAACGGCTCCAGCTTGGCCCGTACCCGGGTGTCCAAGCCCAGCACCTCGCCGATCTGCCGGGCGGAGACCGGGCCGGCGGCCTGCCGCACCGCGGTCAGGATGCGCTGGTAGTCCGCAAGCAGTGCCAAGAACGCAGTGGCTGCCGCGACGCGTCGTCCCGGACACTCGCCCGCCGCCTGACCGGTGCAGGTTCCTCACGGCCTGTCCTGCCTTGACGGCCGGTCTGCCGCACAGATGTGTGCCTGTCTCAGCAGGTCGGTGAAGGCCTGGGGAGCCTGCAAGGGGAACAGTCGCGCGGCACGTGACGCCGCGCCGGATCGCGATGCTCCCGTCGGCACCGTCGAACTGGTCGACCTCACCGCCTTGACCCGCTTCGCCGAGGAGGGGGCCGGGTGGCTCCACCTCGGGCTCACCCCGTTCGCCGGGCCCGGGGGCGAACGTGAACCGGCGTCGCGCGAACCGCGGCCTCCTCCGGTGCCGCCGTTCTCGAAGATCGTGCTCGCTCGCTTGCCGGGTTTCGAGGTCCACCTCGACCAGGCCCCTGCGGGCGTTGCGATCCACAGCACACCCGGTCGCGATCCGAAGGCGATGTTCTGACGCGACCAGGCGGCCATCTGGTCAAGCCAAGGCGTCTCCATAGGCGTTCGACGTGAGGCCCACGGAGCCGAGTGCGCGTAGCCGGCCCGCGCTGCAGTCCCAGATGTGGACTGCCGGTCGCTGCGGCTGCCGCGGCGGGGCAGCTACCGTGCTGTTGTGTTCGCGCATCTCGGTGGCGTCCGGGCGTCGGTGCTGCCAGAGTCCCCCTGTGCTGCAGGAAACTGACGTGCTGGAAGTTCTGCACCTGCTGGAGACTGCGGGCGCGACGGCATGGGTGGATGGCGGTTGGGGTGTGGACGCTCTGGTCGGTGAGACGACCCGAGCGCACTCGGATCTCGATCTGGTCGTCTTGCTGGACGAACTCCCCCTGGTGCGGACGACCCTGACCGAAGCCGGGTTCACGGAGGTCTTGCGAGACTGGCTGCCCACCGCGCTGGCCGTCGCGGACGGAGCCGGGAGGGAGATCGACCTGCACCCCATCACCGGGTTGCGCAGCGAGGGGGGCTATCAGCTTCTCCCCGGCGGTGAGCGTTTCCACTATCCGGCTCCGACAATCGGGACGATCGGCGGACACGACGTCTGGTGTGTCGACGCCGCCACACAAGTGCAGTGCCACATCGGTTACGAGGCCACCGAAAAGGACCGCCGTGACATGGCGCGCTTGCATGCCACCACGGGAGTCGCCCTCCCCGAGGAGTACACGAGCCTGCCGCCTGGCCACTGAGTGCTTCAGCGGCCGAGCTCATCGACTCGCGTGCTCGTTCCTCGCTGGTGGTGAACTCAGTTCTCCAGGACCAAGCCGGTGCAGGTGAGGCAGCCGTCGATCACCTCAGGCCGGTACTGGAGCTGCCTGGGCCGCCGTTTCACCGTGCGCATGATTTGGGCGAGGTCGGCGGCGGCGAGGTTGCCGACCTCACGCTCGACCAGCGACCAGACGCCTTCGGCGGTGTTCCCGGATCCGGCCCGGCGGCCCGATCGTGTTGGCCCGGGACAACGTGCGGCTGCATCTGACAAGGCCGCGGCGCGCGTTCATCGATGCGAACGCGCACTGGCTCCCTGTCCTGCGGTTGCCCACTCATGCCCCGGACTGCGCGGCCCTCCCGCATCACTGTCCAAGCCGCCCAGGGGGCAGAGGCTCGATGGATGCGCCGCGAAAACCGGCGCGCGACAAGCGGTCAATGAGCCCGACGGCGAGGACATCGGTACGCCGACACACCCTTACATGGAAATGATTTTCATGTACTCTTCTGTCCGCGCCACCTTGATCGTCACAACGGAGGACAAAGAACCCGAATGATGAGAACACCCCGTCGTCGGCTCATAGCCGGCCTGTTCCTCGCTCCCGTCCTCACCGGCTGTTTCGCCTCCGGAGCCGACGGCTCACCGTCCTCCGGCTCCTCCGGCTCCGAGGAAGGAGCCCGGCTGCGCGTGGCGCTGGCATTCGGACCCACCGAGCACTACACCCCTTACGGCCAGGACGCCTTCATCATGTCCCGGCTGGGTGTCTCGGAGGGGCTGATCAAGCTGGACGCCAACGGCACCGCGATCCCCGCGCTCGCCGAGTCGTGGAGCAGCGACAAGGACGGCAGGAGCTGGGTGTTCACGCTGCGGGACGCCAGGTTCCAGGACGGTACCGCGGTCACAGCGACGGCCGTCGCCTCCGCGCTCACCCACGCCGCCGAGGCCGAGCCGCCCCCCGCTGCCCTGAGCGGAGTGAAGCTGACCGCCCAGGCCCTCGACGAGGACCGGGTGTGGGTCGGCACCAGCACGGCCGACCCCGTGCTGCCGCTACGGTTGTCGAACCCGAGCCTGGCGATCTTCTCCCCGAAGGCGTACGAGAAGAACGGCACCGTGAACCCGGTCGGCACCGCAACCGGCCCCTTCGAGATCACGAAGATCACCGGCGACACGGAAGCCGCTCTGAACCGCTTCGACGGCTACTGGGACGGCCGCGCGCAGGCCCCGGGCATCGACGTCCGGTTCATCGCCGACGGCACCGCTCGCGCCAACGCCCTGCGCACCGGCCAGGTGGACATCGCCCAGGCGATCCCCGTGTCGCAGATCGCCTCCCTGGACGAGGACACGGTCCACGAGACGGACACCGCCCGCGACACCAGCCTGTACCTGAACACCAGGTCCGGCCCCTTCACCGACCCCGGGCTGCGGGCCGCCGCGCGCGAAGCCATCGGCAACTCAGTCATCGCCAAGCAGGTGTACGAGGGATACGCCCAACCCGCCAAGGGCCTCTTCGGCCCTGCCCTGCCCTGGGCGGCCGGCAAGCGCGTCGCGCCCACGGGACGGGCGAAGGCCACCGCCCCCGGCGGCAAGAGCATCACCATCGCCACCTACTCCACCCGGCCCGAGCTGCCCGAGGTCGCCCAGGTGCTGCAACAGGACCTGCAGAAGGCCGGGTTCGAGGTGAAGCTGGTGGTGCGCGGTGACTCGCAGGTCGAAAGCGACATGCTGGCCGGGAAGTACGACGCCGCAGTCACCTCCCGCAACATGATGCTCGACACCGGCGACCCCGTCTCCGTCCTGGCCAGCGACTTCACCTGCCACGGCACCTACAGCCTGTCGCGGCTGTGCGACAAGAACGTCGACCGGCTCGTCGCCGCCGCCCAGACCGAATCCGACGCCGCCAAGCGGCAGGACGCCGCCATGAAGGCCGAGGCGGCGATCCTCGGCACCGACGCGGTGATCCCCCTCGTCCACGTCAAGGCCGTCCAGGGCATCGGGAAGTCGGTGGAGGGCGCGCTGTTCAGCTGGGACGAGCGGCAGTACGTGGGAACAGGAACCCGGCGCTGAACCGCACATCCGGCCGCCGCGGTGGCCCCTCCGCTCTGCCTTCCGCCCTGCGTGCTCTCGCGCGGGCCGGCGGCCCCACGCTGCTGTGGCGGGTCGTGCTTACCGCCGCCCTGGTCTGCGGGATCGGCCTGCTGCCGTGGCTGTCGCGCAACGACCCCGCGCTGACCGTACTCAAGGCCCGCTCCGCCGACCGCGATCCCACTCCCGAGGCGCTGCGGGCCGTACGGGACCAACTCGGCCTCTCCGACGGCCCGTTGCCGCTCCTCGGGCGCTGGCTGGGCGGGCTGCTACAGGGGGATGCGGGCCGCTCCTGGGTCTCCGGCAGCCAGGTGCTGCCCTCCGTCACGCAGGCCCTCGGCATCTCCCTGATGCTGATGGCCGGGGCCCTCGCGGTCGCCGTGTGCACGGCCGTCACGGTGTGCGCCCGCACCCTGTGGCTGGGCTCGAGGCGCCGACTCGGCACCAGGCGTCCGGGCGGTACCGGATCGGCGGTGCTGGCCGCGCTGCCGGAGTTCCTCGTCGCCTCCGTACTCGCCTCGGTCATCAGCGTGCAGCTCGGCTGGCTGCCCGCCCTGGGCTGGTACGGCCCTGAGTGGATGGTGCTGCCCTCGATCGCCCTGGGTCTGCCGGCCGGTGCGGTACTCGGGCGCATGCTGGACGATCTGCTGCCGGGCGCGTTCGCCGAGCCGTGGGCGCTGGCCGCCGCCGCCCGCGGTCTCCCGCCCCGGTCCATGGCCCGCAAGGCGGTGCGGCGCTGCGTACCCGGACTGCTGCCCAACCTGGGACTGTTCGTGGTCGGCCTGACCGGCGGCGCCGTCGCCGTGGAGCAGATCTTCGACATCCCCGGTCTGGGGCAGCTCACCTTGCGCGCCGCCCTCGCCCAGGATCTGCCCGTCCTGCAGACCGGCACCCTCACCCTGGTCCTGCTCGCCGCGGTCGCCGGCGCCCTGGCGCGGCACGCCGCCCGACTGCTGACCGGACCCTCGCTGCGGGACGGCGCCCTGCACTCGCTGCACCGGCCCGCGCCGCCCGCGCGTCACGTCCTGCCTCTGCTGTACGGGGCGATGCTGGCCGCCGTCATCGGCCTCGGCCTGCCACGCGACCCGCTCGCTCTGGACCCCGCCGCCCGGCTCCAAGCCCCCTCCTTCACGCATGTGTCCGGCACAGACGCGCTCGGCCGGGACATCCTGGCCCGCATCGCCCACGGCGCGCTCTCCACCCTCGGCATCGCCCTGGCCGTGAGCGCGGCCGCCCTGGTCACCGGCGTTCTGCTGGGCCTGCTGCCCCGCCTTTCCGGGCCGGTGGTCGACACCGTCAACGCCGTGCCGCCCGTCCTGGCCGGGCTCCTTGTCACCGGTGTCGCGGGCAGTGGGCCGTGGACGCCCGCGCTCGCCGTGGCCGTCGGCGCCTGGACCCCGCTGGCCGCCCACACCTCGGCCCTCCTCCAGCAGGAACGCGCCACCCTCCACCTGACCGCCACCCGCGCACTCGGCGCGACCGACTGGTATCTGCTCACCCGCGAACTGCTCCCGGCCGTCCTGCCGCCCGTCGTCCGCCACGCCCTGCTCCGGCTGCCCGGCATCGCGCTGAACCTGGCCGCCCTGGGCTTCCTCGGTCTGGGCGCCCAGCCACCCTCGCCGGACTGGGGACTGCTGCTCGCCGAGAACCAGCCGTACGTCGAACGCGCCCCCTGGGCCGTCATCGCCCCCGCGGCTGTTCTCGCCCTGCTGGGCGCCCTGGCGGTGACGGCGGCGGGCGGCGCACACCTGCCCCGGCTACGGAGGTTTCGTTGTGAAAAAGGCACCCGCAGCCCGGACGAAGCGGCCCCCGACGAGCCACTCGCACCGCCAGGAACGGGCAGTCCGTCCGAAACGAGTCAGAAGGGGCCAGGGTACGTCGTCACGTCACCTGGCGGTCGGGGCACAGGTGCGGTCTAGGCCGTACGGGACGCGTGGTGACGTGCGCCGGTGACGATGAGTGAGACGTTTTGCCCGCCGAAGCCGAAGGAGTTGCTGAGCACGGCCTCCTGGCGGGCGTCTCGCCGCTCTGCGACGACATCGAGATCGATGTCGGGAGCGACGCCGGCCGCGGTGATGTTGCGGGTCGGCGGGATGACACCGCGCTCCACACTGAGGATGGCGATGAGCGCTTCGATCGCACCAGCCGCACCGAAGAGATGGCCGAGCGCCGCCTTGGGGGCCGTCACGGTGGCGCGGCCGAAGACCTGTCCGATCGCACGCGCCTCGGCGACGTCGCCGACCGGAGTTCCGGTGGCGTGGGCGTTGATGTGGCTGATCTGCTCGGGAGCCAAGCCGGCTTGCGCGAGGGCCTTCCGCATGGCCGAGATCTGGCCCGAGCCGTCGGCAGCAGGCGCCGTGATGTGGTGAGCGTCGGCGGCGATGCCGGCGCCCGCGAGCACCGCGTGGACACGCGCGCCTCGGACGGCGGCGTGCTCGGCGCTTTCGAGCACCACGACAGCGGCGCCTTCACTGAGGACGAATCCGCTGCGGTCCGCGGCGAACGGCCGTGACGCTGAGGCGGGGTCGGCGGTGTGCCGCGACAGTGCCTGCGCCTGCACGAAGCCGGCTACGGTGATCGGGGTGATCGCGGCCTCGGTCCCGCCGGCGATGACCACGTCCGCCTCGCCGGCACGGATGAGGCTGGCTCCCAGAGCGATCGCCTCCGCACCGGAGGAGCATGCCGAGACGGGCGTGTAGACCCCGGCCCGTGCACCGTATTCGATACTGATCAGCGCCGCCGCCGCATTGGGCATGAGCATCGGGACCGTACGCGGCGAGACGCGCCGCGCCCCGCCCACCTCCAGTACGTCGTCTTGCTTCAACAGCGTCTGTACGCCACCGATACCTGTGCCGATCGCCGATGCGAGCCGGTCCGGGTCCACCTCCGGGGCGCCGGCGTCGGCCCAGGCTTCGGCCGCCGCGGTGAAGGCTGCCTGCTGCGAGCGGTCGAGCCGCCTGGCCTGGACCGGCAGCAGCGACTCGGCGGGGTCGATCGCCATCGTCCCCGCGACGGTGTCGGCAAAGCCTGCGTCCTCGTGGCCTCGCAGGACGCCGCCGCGGATTCCGGACTCGCCGGCAAGCAGAGCTTTCCAGGTGGACTCCACGTCTGCACCGAGTGGTGTGATCGCGCCGAGTCCGGTCACCACGACTTCCGTCCGTTGCATGCCCTTGAACCTTTCTTGTACGCCATACAAGTGCGGCAGGTCTTGTTGTATCACATACAATTCGGGGGTGGAGAAGAAGCGAACCGAAGCTCGATCAACGTCGACTCGGTCGCGTGACCGCGGTCGCGCGACCAGGCGCCGGCTCATTGAGGCAACCGCACGGCTCTGCGAGGAACGACCGGGCGCCGAGGTGAGCGTCGCGGAGATCGCGAACGCGGCAGGCGTCTTCCCCAATCAGGTCACCTACTACTTCGGCTCCAAGGACTCGCTGCTCGTGCACGCCGCCTTTCTCGGCCTCCTGCACGACGCCCGGCGGATTGAGCGCATCGGTCGCCAAGCCCCGGATGCGGCGACATTTCGGCGCAACATCGCCCGTGCCGTGCTGGCCATGCCCTCGCTCCCGTCAGTCGCGCGAGCACTCGCCGCCGGGATCTCCAAGCCCGAACTCGCCCCCGTGGTCGACCAGCACCTCCAGTTGCTGTTCCGGCAATCCGAGCGCTTCGTGAGCCAGCTCATCGACAGTCGCGGCTGGAGGGCCCGTCGACCGCTCGACGTTGAGGCCAGGACGTTCTGGAGCACCGCGCTCGGCGCGGTGCTGCTCGTCCGCGCCGGGGCACACGGCACTGTCGCCGACCTCGACCTCGCCGGAGCACTGACCATCCACGACGAACGCGAACCCGGCTAGGGTCTTTCGTTTGGATCAGGCCGGATCAGGGAGCCGCGAGCCCGGCATGATCCAAACGAGAGGCCCTAGCTCGGTCGGACGGGCCGACGCAGACGTGCGCGGTTTTCTGCGCGACGGTGGCCTTGCCGTGGTCGGCATGTTCGCCGTCGCGCTCCACCGTTGCGGCTGGAGCACGGTGCCGAGAACCTGTTTGCCGACACCAACCTTGTGCGTGCTCAGGCAGTTCGGCGAGCACCTTGGCGGCCTGCGGCGAGAGGCCTGACCCGGTACGGCCGATCGGTCACCTGCGCTTCCCTCGGGTGTCCTCCGGGTCCACCGAACACGGTCTCGCACGGCCGGAGGCGATGAACGCACACCTGCGCCAGCCACTCATGCCGGTACTCCGACACCACGTCCTGGCCACGCGCAGAAACCCGGGCGACCTGCACCATCTCCAACCAACGGCTGTGCAGCCAGAGGGTGTCCTTCTGAGAGGGGCGGGGCGGTCGGATTCGAACCGACGTCCTCCGAGATGATGTCGCGGCGCACTACCTCTGTGCTACGACCCCGCCTTGCTGGTGATCATAAGCCGCAGCTGTACTGAAGGGGCAGAGGAAATGAGCGCCGGCGCTCACCGGCCGGCTGTCGCTCCGGTCCGCCGTTCGCGTTCTCGGTGACAACCGGCATCCCCCATGTGACACCTACCGTGCTTCGGCTCACTCGGGGCAGCGCTCCGGGCGGCCCGGCTCGTTCCCTCGACGTTCACGCCGAGGCGGGTTCCCAGTTTCTGAACCTACGGGTGTCGAGAATGGGCCGCCGGCTCCGTCTTCGGTATACCGGTGGCCTCAAAGGGCCGCGCAACGCAGAGGGAGAACCGTCATGAAGCTTCAGCGGATGGACAACGTCGGCATCGTCGTCGAAGACCTGGACGCCGCCGTCGCCTTCTTCACCGAACTGGGCATGGAGGTCGAAGGCAAGGCGCAGATCGAGGGCCTCTTCGCGGATCAGGCCGTCGGACTCGACGGAGTCCGCAGCGATATCGCGATGATGCGGACCCCGGACGGGCACGGCAAGCTGGAGCTCACGCAGTACCACACCCCCGCGGCGATCGGCGAGGGCTCGCACAACCCGCCACCGAACACGCTGGGCCTGCACCGGGTCATGTTCGCCGTCGACGACATCGACGACACCATCGTTCGCCTGCGCCGCCATGGCGCCGAACTGATCGGCGAGGTAGCGCAGTACAAGGACATCTACCGCCTCTGCTACCTCCGCGGCCCCTCAGGCATCATCCTCGCCCTGGCCGAACAGATCAGCTAACGGCCCTTGGCGGCCGACCTGCGAACAAAACGGCGCGGCACCGACATGACGCCGGTGTTCCCGGAGGTGATGCCCGGAGCGGGCGGTTGCAAGGGCGCGGCGCCGGGCAGCCCGGCTCACGCAGGAGTGACCCGCCCATTTCGTGACCTTGGACCTGCTGCGGCCGACGGGCCAAGACGCCACCGGCCCGCATGGCCGTCGAGGAGAGCCGCGACCAAGTGGATCAACACCGCGCAGATTCCCAACCTCGCGACCCCCCGCAGCCGATTCCCCTGCTCCCGCGGCCGCAGAGGTACGGTGGCCACCTCAGCCGACTCGCCACCATCCGCACAACAGTCGACGCCGACCTCCTCCGACGCCACCAGTACAGAGGGGCCCCGCCGCCCCGCACGCCGCAAGGTCGGCTCCGTGCCGTCAGCGGCCTCCGACGTTTCAGCCCGGGTGGCCGGATGGGATCTCAACGGCTGCAAGACGGCTCACTCAACAGCGTCCAACGCCGGGGCAATCACGGCGAAGGCCCGGTCGGTCAGTTCGGCGGGGTCCTCCGCGCCGTCGCTGCCGCTCCACCGTTGCAGCACGGTGTCGAAGGCGGTGAGCGCCATCCCGGCGGCCAGCTGCGGGTACAGCTCGGTGTCGGGGTCGAGCCCGAGGCGCTGCGCCAACTCTGCTGCCAGGTCGTCGCGCCACTGGTCCTGGCGCTCCAGGAAGCGTGCGCGCAGGGCGGGGGTGCGCAGAATCAGCTGAACCACACGCAGTGCCCTGTCGGAGTGGTCGGCGCAGGCGGCCATGGAGACCCAGACCGTATGGCGCAGGGCCACCGAAGGCTGCTCCTCGATGGGGCGAGACGCCAGCGCTACGCGCATGCCGGTGCCCATGTCGGCCAGGAACTGGACGACCACGTCCTCCTTGGAGGCGAAGTACCGGAAAAACGTTCGCTTGGAGACGCCGGCGGTGGCCGCGATCTCGTCGATGGTGACGGCGTCGAACCCCTTCAGCGCCAGTAGCTGCAGCGCCGCTTCGCTCAGTTCGTCGGAGACCAACTGGCGTTTGCGCTGGGCCATGGTGACGTCAGGGCGAGGGCTCACCGGGCGATCCTATCGCTACGTCACCGATGGCACTCGGTGACTGCTTGACACCAAGTGCCATGAACGGCAGCGTATGCCGCATGACGCAGAATCAGCGCTGGACCGCCGATCAGATCCCGGACCAGGCCAAGCGGGTGTTTGTCGTCACCGGAGCCAACAGCGGCCTCGGCCTGGGGACCACCCGGGCACTCGCCCGCAAGGGCGCGCGCGTGATCCTCGCGGTACGCGACGAGGCGAAAGGCCACCGGGCCGCCGCAGAGATCACCGCTGAGCAGCCTGACGCCGCTCTTGAGGTGCGCCGCCTCGACCTGGCCGACCTCGACTCGGTCCGAGCGTTCGCCGATCAGTTGCGCGCCGATCATCCGCGGCTGGACGTACTCGTCAACAACGCCGGCGTGATGGCGCCGCCCCGCTCACTGAGCGCTCAGGGCCACGAGTTGCAGTTCGCCTGCAACCACCTCGGCCACTTCGCGCTCACTGGTCTGCTGCTCGACCTGCTGACCGACGGCAATGACCCCCGGGTGGTCACGGTAAGTTCGACCAACCACCGGCAGGGGCACGTCTACTTCGACGACCTTTCCGGCGAGCGCACGTACTCGCCCATGCGGTTCTACAACCAGTCGAAGTTCGCCAACGCCGTCTTCGGATGGGAACTCCACCGGAGACTGACAGCGGCCGACAGCTCGGTGCGTAGCCTGCTCGCCCACCCCGGCTACACCTCCACCAACCTCCAGACAAGCGCGCCGGTCGGCATGGTGAAGGTGCTGTTCGGCCGCATCCTCGCCCCGCTCGCCCAGCCCCCGGTACAGGGTGCACTGCCCCAGCTGTACGCGGCCACCGCTCCGGAGGTGAAGGGCGGTGAGTTCATCGGGCCGGACGGCTTCGCCGAGCTGCGAGGCGGCCCCACGCGAGTGCAGTCGTCCACCGCGGCAGCCGATCCCGAGACGGGCCGCCGTCTGTGGGAACTGTCGGAACAACTCACCGACGTGCGGTTCCCGTTTCCGGCCACTTTCTGACGAACAGGTCGCGCGACGGGCGGGAGGTCATGGCCGGTGATTCGGGCGTTCGGCCCAGCGGCGGGTTTGCCACGCCTGCCGGATCAGGCTCCGCACGGTGGTGATCGTGTCGGCACTTCGTGATCGCGAGGACTTGCGCCTGTCTTGCTGCCGGGTGCCACCACCAGACGCCATGTGGCGCACCCCCTTACTGAGGGCCCGTCCGATTCCTAAGTTCACCTCATGACCTCATCTGTCGATCCGCAGCACCGCGCTGCCGAGTCACGGCAACCTCTGCTGACCCGCGCACTGTTGATGCGCTTCGTCACGGTGGTGGGAGCCTCGGCCAGCTTCTTCCTGCTGCTCTCCGTCGTCCCGATGTACGCCCAAAGCGTGCCGGGCCGGGGCAGCGACGAGGCCGGCCTGGTCACCGGCGCGCTGATGCTGGCGACGGTCATCGGTGAGCTGATGACCCCGTGGCTGGCGGCACGCTGCGGCTACCGCGGGACCTTGGGCGCGGGGTTGCTGTTTCTGGGTGCCCCCGCGCTTGCCCTGACGGTCTCGCAGAGCATGGTGTGGATCGTCGCGGTGTGTCTCGTTCGTGGCCTCGGCTTCGCGTTCACCGTCGTGGCGGGCGGGGCACTGACGGTGTCACTCATCCCGCCCGAGCGCCGCGGCGAGGGTCTGGCCCTGATCGGCATCATGGCCGGGGTCCCGTCGCTCGTGGGGTTGCCGCTTGGTACCTGGCTGGCCTCGCACACGGGATACGGGCCGGTCTGCGCGGTGGCGGCCCTGCTCGCGCTGGTCTCCATCGCCGCCGTACTGGGCCTGCCCGACCGGGAGGCGGCGCGGGGCGCACACCTGGGTGTGTTGGCGGGGGCCCGTTCCGGGGCGATCGTCCGGCCCACGGTCGTCTTCGCGGTGACGGCGCTCGGCGCGGGCATCATCGTCACCTTCCTGCCGCTGGCCGTGGCGTCGCGGTATTCCGGCGTGGTCGCAGCGGCGCTGTTCGTGCAGCCGGCCGCCGCGACGGTCTCCCGGTGGTTCGCCGGCCGGCACGGCGACAGGCACGGACCCGCCGGGCTGATGCTGCCGGGGCTGCTCGCCTCGGCCGTCGGCATCCTCGTCGTCGCCTTCACGGACGTCCCCGTCGCGGTGATCGTGGGCGTGGCCGTGTTCGGGGTCGGCTTCGGCATCACCCAGAACGCGACCATCACACTGATGTACTCCCGGGTCCAGGCCTCCGGGTACGGGACCGCGAGCGCCTTGTGGAATGTCGCCTACGACGCGGGCATGGGCATCGGCGCGGTGGGCTTCGGTGCGGTAGCAGGCCTCACTGGCTACCCCGGCGCATTCGTCCTGACCGGCGCCCTGATGCTGACCGCCCTCGTTCCAGCCTGGTCGGACCGGGCGGCCGCCGGCAGACACCGAGCAACGGGCGCCGGGGACCGGTCGGCGCCGGTGGGAGAGGAGGAGAAGCAGGGATGAGCCGTCGCAAATCCATTGACCGTCAAATCTCCCGGTTTCTCGGCCCGTGGAGAAGAAAGAAAAGGAGGCGGAAGTGAACGCGGTACTCGGACTGCGCCAAGCGCGCGTCTCGGATCACCATGTGATCGTCGGGTGCGTGCGGCAGTGGTGGAGCGACTCCCGCACACCTGATCAGGCACGCGCACTTTCTCTGCTGCTTCCGAGGCTGTTTCTGCAGTTCTTCTCCAGCACCAGTCTGGTGCTGGAGGACGATGAGGGGATCAGAGCGTTCCTCATCGGCTTCTACGCCGCAGACAACGAGGAGGAAGCCTATATCCACTTCGTGGGGGTCGATCCTACGCTGCGCGGGCAGGGGCTGGCCCGCAGGCTCTACACGACGTTTCTCCGACGCGCTGCCGAGTCGGGCCGCCGCCAGGTGCGTGCAATCACCTCGCCAGGAAATGTCGGTTCCATTGCCTTTCACCGGGCCATGGGGTTCACTGTCGAGCCGGGTGATCGCGAGGTCGATGGTTTGCCTGTGTGTATCGACTACGACGGCCCGGGACAGGACCGAGTCTGCTTCTGCAGAGATATCCTGCCCGAAAACATCCTGCCCGAAGACGAAGTACCGTGCGCGTCATGACCTCTCCGATTCGCCGGTTGCTGGTAGGGCGCACTGTTGCGGCTCTGGCGACCGCGCTGATCCCGACCACGCTCACCCTCGCGGTTGTCCGCACCGGCTCGGCCATGAACCTCGGCCTCGTGTTGTCCTGCGAGCTGCTTCCCATGCTCGTCCTGTTGCCCGTTGCAGGTGTGTTCGCCGATCGCTTCCCGCCACAGCGGGTCGTGCTCACCGCGGACCTGATACGCGCCGCCGCACAACTCGCGATCGGCGCGGAACTGCTCGGCGGGAGAGTGCGGATCCCGGATCTGGCCGTGCTGTCGGCGATCACGGGCGGGGCCGTGGCTTTCGGGACACCGGCCGTCCGCACACTGGTCGCCGCTGTGGTGGCCGGACACGAGCGCCTTCGGACCAACGCGCAACTCGGGGCCGCACAAGGGCTCGCTCAGACAGCGGCTCCCGCAGTCGCCGGCGGCCTGATGCTGGTTGTGGGGGCCGGGTGGTCGTCCCTGCTCACCGGCACGCTGTTCATCGCATCCGCCACCACTCTCGGCGGCCTGCGGCTTGACCGTCCCCTCCAGCGCGCTGAGCGAAGCGCCTTCTTGGGAGAACTGTGCGAGGGATGGGCTGAAACCCGGCGCCATCCCTGGTTCCTGGCCAACGTGCTCGGACATGGCGTGTGGCACCTGACGGCGGGCTTCCTCCTCACGCTGGGTCCGATGATCGCTGTACGTCATCTGGGCGGAGACACCGCCTGGGTCGTCATCGCAGAAGTCGGCGCGGTGGGGATGGTGGTCGGTATCTACGCCGCGTCCCGGCTGCCCATACGCCGCCCCCTGGTCGGCGTCGCCGTGGGCGCTGCTGTCTTCGCGCTCCCGCTGACGGCGTTCGCCCTTCTCCTACCGATCCCGATCGTCACGGCTGCCTACTTCGGCGGGATGTTCGGAGTCGGCCTTCTCAGCCCGCTGTGGGAGACCACCTTGCAACGCCGCATCCCGCAAGAAGCTCTCGGCCGCGTGGGATCGTTCGACACGCTGATCTCCTTCGCCGCCCGACCGCTCGGTCTCGCCGTCGCCGCCCCTGTCTCGGCGGCTGTCGGAACCACGACTCCCCTACTCCTGGGGGCGGCATTGGTGAGTGCCGCAAATCTCGCCACACTCCTGCTCCCCGCCGCGTGGGAGACGCCCGGCACGCCCGCCGTGCAGGGCCTCTCCTCGGGAAGCCACGATGAGGCCCCAAGCAGCGCTGCGTAGTGTTCCGACTCCTTTGTATCCGGCCAGGGAGCCCGCGCAAGAACCCGTTTGGCGGACCAGCGCGACCACTGCTAGGTTTACGGAGGCCGTGCGAGAGAACGAGGAGGTGGTACCCGTGAACGTATCGACATGGGTGCTCCCCTCCGGGGTCACGGTCGGGCGATAGGTCGTCCGGGAGCGCCGTTCAAGCGCACTCCCGAAAGGCACGACCATGCCCCTTCACTTCGCTTCCGAACAGCGCCTCGACCACGGTGTCCTCGAGCGCGAATTCACCCTCGGTGAGGTCCCCGGCATCCTGTGGACGCCCGCATCCGCCTCCGCACCGGCGCCGCTGATTCTGCTCGGCAACTCCCCGCTCGGACTGCGCAAGATGTACCCGCGGCTGGTGGCGCGGGCCCGGCAGGCCGCGGCGGACGGCTTCGCAGCGGCCACCATCGAGCTCCCCGGGAGCGGTGACCGGCCCCGTTGGGCCGGCGCCGAGCAGGCCCGCGCCGACCTGCGCCGGGCCATGGAGGCCGGCGAGCCGGTCGATGACGAGACCATCGACGCCCTCGTCCTCCCACTCGTCGAAAAGTCGGTCCCTGAATGGCAGGCCGCCCTGGACGCCCTCCTGTCGCTGCCCGAGATCGGCGGCCCGGTCGGATACTCGGGCGGAGTGATCTCCATCGGCATCCGGCTCGCGGTGGTCGAGCCGCGCATCTCGGCCGCCGTTCTGTTCGCCGGGAGTCTCGTGCCTGCCACCATGTTCGAGGAGGCCCGTCAGGTCACCATTCCGCTGCACGTCCTGCTGCAGTGGGACGACGAAGGGAACGACCGGCAGGCGGCCCTGGACCTGTTCGACGCCTTCGGCTCCAAGGAGAAGACGCTGCACGCCAACATGGGCGGGCACACCGGCGTCCCACAGTTCGCGGGCGACGCCGCGGCCCAGTTCTTCACCCGGCACCTCAAGTAGGGCGGGCCGGCCGGCGCGACACGGCCCGCCGAACGGACGGGTGGGCCGACTCCGGAAGGTGTTGATCCTTTCCGGGATACGTGCCTCGTCGCCGCACGCGAACAAAGCGTCGATCAGCCGGTTCGCTGCCATCGTCCTGAGGTCGTCTCAGGTTGTCCTGAGGTCTCTCAGGGTGTCGCCTCAGGCGACCGGGCCACTGAGCCCGGCCACGGCGGGGGCCGTCCCCGTCGGTGCCCGGCACCGATGGTCTCCCGGGACCGGAGCCCGAAGGGGCGGTCCCGGGAGTGGGGGTCATCCGGCGGTCAGAGTGGTCCACTTCTGGTTGGAGCCGCCGTTGCAGTCCCACAGCACGAGCTGCGTTCCGTCGGTCGTGGAGGAGCCGGGATCGTCGAGGCAGCGGCCGGAGGCGGGGTTGCGGTAGCCGCCGTTGTAGGGCTGCCAGATCTGGTTGGCGCCGCCGTGGCAGGCCCAGATCTGCACCTTGGTGCCGTTGGCGGTGGCCCCGCCGGCGGCGTCCAGGCACTTGCCCATGGAGCGCAGCGTGCCGTCGGTGTAGAGCGACCAGAGCTGGTTGGCAGCGCCGTTGCAGCTCCAGATCTGGACGGCGGTCCCGTCGGCGGTGCCGGCGCCGTTGACGTCCATGCACTTGCCGGCGATGCCGGACTGCACGGGTGCGGGGGCGGGTGCGGGGTTCCTCAGCCACCCGGCGCTGTCCGCGGACTGGATGCCACGGTGGAAGGCGTCGGCCATCTTCTGGTAGCCCGAGTCGTTGGGGTGCAGTGCGTCGGCCAGGTCGGCCGTGGTCAGGCTGCTCATGTCGACGTAGGCGACGTGCTTGCCCGCGGCCTGTGCGTCGCTCACGATCTGGGGGATGGCCTGGTTGTACGTGCCCCGCCACTGCTCCTCCGAGCTGTTGGTGGACACGACCAGGGAGGCCACGAGGACGGTAGCGTCGGGGACGTCGGCGGTGATCTGGTTGACCAGCGACCTCAGCCCGGCGATGGCGTCGTTGGGCCCAGAGGCCCCTATGAGGTCGTTGGTACCGATGTGCAGCGTCACGACGTTGGGCCGGTAGCGGGTCAGCGAGGCGTCGGCGAGTGCAGCGATCTCGTTGATGTGGTATCCGGGGTGGCCTTCGTTGTCGGGGTCGGACATCGAACCGTTCCGTCCCGTGCCGACGAAGTCCAGCGGATGGCCGTCCGCCGCAAGCTCGTTCCACAGCGGACCCCGGTACCCGTTACCCGTACTGCTTCCCACCCCCCAGGTGATCGAGTCACCCAACGGCATGACCCGCAAGGGCGTGTTGGAGGCAGCGGAGGCAGGGGTCACACCTGCCGCCGTCACCCCGAGCGCGGCAGTGACAAGCGTGACCAGCTTCAGTATCCAAGTCCTTCTCATGCAGGTGTCCTCTCTGCGGCTGAGTGCTGAATCAATGGAGCTGCCGCCATCCGTGTCAGCAACTCGGCCGTCGTGCCGTCCCGTTCGGCGTCGGCGACCGCCTGACGTACTGACAGAACGGCGTGAGTGGGGGGCCTCTTGCACTGTTGAGCGTTGACAACACCGAGCCTGTGCGGCGTCCCGTCTGCCCCGGCCCTCCTGTACCGAGCGGGTCGGCCCGAACCTGCCGCACAAGCGCACTCGTACAGATATCACGCTGATCCCCGCCTGGGACATCCCATGAATGCCAGAAATCGCGGACCGGTTGCACGGGGACGAATTCTGCGTCGTTTCGTCCCACTGCCTTTGCTCCTACGGCTTGTTGGCCGCACCTTCCTCCTCGGTATCGGTCCGTGAACATCCCATGTGTGGTTGCGTGGGCTCGACACGCCGGTCGCGCCCTGTCCAGGGTCGGCTCCCCGTCGGGCTGGATCCGCACACTGCCCCGCCCACCCGCCTGCGCGGTAGCACCACGAACCCTGTGGTGTCGTCAGCGGGCTATCCCACATACCGGTTGCGGCGCCTATGGAACCCTGCCGGTCGACGTTGAGACCCGCAGATCGGTGGACTTGTTAAAAGATCGCGCGACGGGCACGCTCGATGGCGTCCCGTCGAGTGGCGTAACAGCGATCACGATGAAAGTGCAGCTCGCGGGCGGGTTTGAAATCTCCGCCCATCCGGGCGGACCTGACGTCATGTCAGCGGCATCCCATGGGTGGCACGGCGGTGTCAGCGTCGACGCGACCTTCATCGAGTTCGGACACCGCAGACTTCCGACGCCGGCCACGACGGCCGCTCGGCGCTGATAGACAGTCAGGCCATTGTCAGCGCGGAGGTGGGCTGCTTGAGGGGTGATCTGCGGCTTCGCCTTGATCGCTGCTACACCACACGGACGACGGAGAGGGTCTCCACGCAGCGGCGCGGCGCCGCCCCTCGGAGAAGGCGGCCGGGCCAGGCGGGCGCCGAACTCGCTCGCCCTGGTGCCGCTCCGCGGCTGTCGACGCACCCGCAGCCCAGGTGGCCGCGGCCTGGGACTGCGCGGCCGGCGGCTGCTGGCTGATCATTGCGCGGCGGCGGACTCCGCGCGGGGAGGCGTTGGGTTGTCGCTGACCGTGGTCGGCTGATCGCGCCACAGCGAGATGCCCAAGCCGATCAAGGCCACTCCGGTCGGAACGGCCAACGGCCGGTTGAACGACTCCGGAAGTACCGCGAGCGCGACTGTGGCGACGGTGCCTGCGGCGAGGAGCGCCGCGGCCCACCGGGCGAGGACGCGCGCCCGGAACAACGCGATACCGAACAGGCACCCTCCCGCGAGATAACCGACGGAGCTGAGGACGAAGACGGTCTGCATGGCGCCGATGCCATGGGTTGCGGTGCCGCCGAAGGCGACGGCGAGGACGTCTGCGACGTATCCGGGCGCCGTGTGCGCCAGTGCGGGCAGAACAGCGGCGGCGACGACCTCGATGCTCAGCATGAGCAGGTAGCCGGCGGCGAACAACACGTAGCCGAGGAAGCCGAGAATACCGGTCTGCCGAACTTGACGCAGGTACATGCCGGTGATGCCGGCGAGCGCCAGCGCGGCCATGAGCGCCTTTGCCGTGCTGCGCACCGCCCAGTCGGTGGTGGTGACCGACGAGACGTCCATGGCTGGATGGTTGACCTGGACCCCGATGAACAGCACCCCCGCGATCGCGGCACAGATTCCGGCGGCCCGCGAAAGCCTCCTTGCGGTGGGCATTACGGGGGGCTGCTTCGTCCTGACGGGTCCTGACATCGCGCTCATGCCTTGCTCCTTCTGGGGTATGCGACAGAGGTGTACGCCGTACACCTTTAGTACGGCAAAGCTAGGTGTACTATGTACACCTGTCAAGGCTGGACACCGGGCAGGAGGTGAAGGGCCCCCATGCAGGACAACGCCGCAGCCGCCGGCCGGGACCGGCTCAACCGCGCCAAGGTGCTGCGCACCGCCGTTGAGTTGGCGGACGAGGGCGGCTTCGAGGCACTGACCATGCGCAGACTGGCCGCCCGACTCGGCGTCGTGCCCATGGCGCTCTACAAGCATGTGGCGGACAAGCGCGAGCTGCTCGACGGCATGGTCGACCTGGTCTTCGCCGAGGTCGGGGTGCCCGTCGACGCCGACTGGCGTACCACCATGCGCACACGCGCCTCGTCGATGCGGCAGGCTCTGCTCCGTCACCCGTGGGCGGTCGGCCGGATGGAGACGGGTACTCCAGGGCCGGCGAACCTGCACCACCACAACGCTGTGATGCGGTGCCTCCGCCGTGACGCAGGCTTTCCCTTCCGCATGGCCGTTCACGCGTACAACGTGATGGACGCCTACATCTACGGGTTCGCCCTCCAGGAGAAGACCCTCGCAGGCGATATCCCGGCGGAGGCGGCGCGACGACGAGAAGCCGTCGTCGACCGGCAACCGTCGGGGATCGACGACTACCCCTACCTTGCCGAGGTGGTCACGGAACTGGCGAAGACCGGGTTCGACTTCGCCGATGAGTTCGAGTTCGGGCTCGGCCTCATCCTCGACGGCCTCAGTCGCATGCATGAGCACGCCCCGGCGCACACCTCTGACACGCCCGAGACAGGGCCGAACCCGCCGCGGCGGCCGTCAGCTCGGTGACGCCGATCAGCTCGCGGCCACGTTTACGGCGCGACCTTCACTCGTGCGGGTCATCCAGCGGCTTCAGCTGCACTCTTGATCGTATGTGATGCCTAACCTTGCAGTGACTGCGAGTGGTCGGCGGCGAGTACGGGGCACGGCCGACGGGCCTGGGGGGTGCGGTGGAAGTCAGGGATGTGCGTCATGCGTACGGTCGTCGTGAGGTTCTGCGGGGG
Source organism: Streptomyces sp. Ru72 (assembly GCF_002920635.1). GTDB lineage: Bacteria > Actinomycetota > Actinomycetes > Streptomycetales > Streptomycetaceae > Streptomyces. Next base: position 34,374 of record NZ_PQSR01000070.1, read on the forward strand.
TTGGAGTTCGATCTGCGGCCTGGCGTGCTGGCGGGGATCGTCGGGGAGAACGGTGCGGGCAAATCGACGCTGTTGAAGATCTTGTCCGGCGAGCTGCGCCCGCAGCGTGGCACGGTCCGTCATGGAGGCGGTTTCGGCTACTGCCCGCAGGACGTGGTGATCAACGACGCTCTGACTGTGCGCCAGCATCTTGAGTTCTTCCGCGTCGCACGGGGGCTGCCGGATCTGCGGCATGCCGAGGCGGTCATGCAGGCGCTGCGGTTGTCGGAGTACGCCGATGAGCGTGCCGGTCGCCTCAGCGGCGGTACCCGTCAGAAGCTGAACCTGACCCTGGCGCTGATGCATGACCCGCAGGTGCTGCTGCTGGACGAGCCCTACCAGGGTTTCGACTGGGACACCTACCAGCGCTTCTGGGACCTGGCGTCACGGTTACGCGATGCGGGCCGCTCAGTCCTTGTCGTCTCGCATCTCGCCTATGACGCCGAACGCCTGGACGAGTTGTGGCGGCTTCAGGGCGGCGTCCTGCATCCCGCAACGGCGGTGCCGGCATGAGGCGACACCTGCGCCTGTTCGTCACAGCAACCCGCTTCGACCTGGTCGAGCATGCCCGCAACCGGCTCGCCATGCTCCTGGTCGCCCTGTTCATACCCATCTGGATCAGCCTGGCTTACGCCGTCATCCCCAGTAGGCCCGTGGCCTTCAAGCTGCGCGCGACTGGCCGGCTCCTGACACCTGCAGGCAACCAGATCACCCAGATCACCGGCGCCATCAACGCCGTCACCCTGATCACCGGGTTCATGATGTTCGCCGTCACGTTCAACGGCGGACGCTTCGACCGCCGACTGGCCATGGCCGGCTACCCCCGCATCCATCTCATCCTGGCCAAGACCACCTCCCTGACCCTGGCTTCCGGCGCCATCGCCACGTATGCCGCCGCGGTGATCTGCGCTGCCTGGAGCCCGCGCCAACCCGTGCAGCTCGCCGCGGCCCTGTTCTGCGGAGCGATGACCTACGGGGCGCTCGGTGTCGTCTTCGGCTCCCTGCTGCGCCGGGAGGTGGAGGGCATGTTCGCCCTGGTCATGACCAGCATCGTCGATGTCGGCCTGCAAAACCCCCTGGCCAGCAGCGGCACGGGAAGCGCGGCCGTGCGATTCCTGCCCACCTACGGCACCATGCAGGCCGCCACCGCCGCAGGCTTCACCCACAAACCCCTGCTCGGCGATCTGGCCGTCCAGATCCTGTGGTTCGCCGGCGCCGCACTCCTGGGCCTGTTCGCCTTTCACCGCCGCACCAAAGACGCCCTCAGCACAAGACCACCCTTCCGTCTGCCGTGGCCCCCCAGGCAGCGACAACCTGCGCGCCCGGGCCAGGCCACGTCGACGCCCCGCTGAGCGACACCCCGCTGCGACGGCTCACGAGGGGCCGTACGACGGACTGGTCGCGCCCTCGTCGCAGAGCGAAGCCCTGGCCCCGAAAGGGGACCGGTCGAGCAGAAAAGGTTCACAGATGCTGGTACGGCGATGGCTGGACGCGGCGGGTATCACTGATCCCGTCCTTCGGCACTGCTACACGGTGTGCGCGCGCGAGGTATCGGCTCTCGGCGGAGGGCGCGGCCGCTGGAGTGCCCTGCGCTCCGCGCCCGCATCGGCACGACCTCACACGGCGGCGCTGATGGCACACGGATGCCGTGCGGATGCCTGTGCGGACACCGGTCCGGCGCAGGACCGTCAGCGTCGGCTCGCCGAATTCGCGGAGACCACCTGGACAGCATTCGCCACCGGCGGCTCCCGCGATCCCGTCCTGCACGCCACGGTGCACACCTACCAAAGCCTCGGAATGCCACTGTCACTGATCGAGGACATGTTCACCGCGATGCAGCGCGACGTCGAGTTCCGCGACTTCGCCACCTACGAGGAACTGCGCCAGTGGGCCACGCAGATGACCGGCGGCCCCATGTACGGGGTCACCTGGGCCATGGCCGGCACCGAACTGACCCAAGCGCAACCGCTGGTGCATGAATTCGCCGAACTCTGCCAGCTGACCGACGTGCTGTGCGACCTGTCGGAGGACCTCGACGACGGCCGCCTCTACCTCCCTCTCGACGACCTCGACCAGTTCGGGGTGCGCCCCGAGGACGTCAAGGCCAAACGGTGGACACCGCCCCTGGCCGATCTCATCGCGTTCGAAGCCACGCGCGTCACTGACCGGCTGCCCGTCCTGGCCGCTGAGCTGGACCACACCCCGGTCAGCCCCTTCACCCACGCACTGGTCGAGCTCTGCACGCTGCACGTGGCCGGCGTGCTGTCCGCAGGTCAGGACGTACTGAACCGGCCGGTCCAGCCACCCATGGGCGACTTCCTCAACGTGTGGCGTCCCGTCATGCGTGCCGTCATCCCCTGCTGACCATCGAAAGGACGTGTCATGCCCGTAGCCCTGACCTCAGCCGACGGTACACACATCCCGCCCGTGGAAGCCGAGCTGCTGCGCTGGGTGGGCAGCGGCGACAGCCTGCTGGAAGGGGCGTGCCTGGACGCCTTGTTCCCCCCGGGCAAGCTCCTTCGCCCCGTGCTGTGCATGGAGTCGGCCAAAGCCGTCGGCGGCACGGTCGACCAGGTGCTGGCTTTCGCGGCCGGTATCGAATGCCTGCATGTCGCCAGCCTTGTCCACGACGACATCGTCGACCAGGACCCGGTACGCCGCGGACGGGCCTCCACCGCCGAGCAGTACGGCCTCGCCGAAGCCCTGATAACAGGCGACGGACTGTCGATGGCCGGAATGGTGGCCATGCTCAGCGGCGGTCCCGCCGAGCGTGTGCTGCAAGCAGCACGGGTGACTGTCGAGGCCCTGCGACACATGTGCCGTGGCATCATGCGCGAAACCGAAGTCCGCGGCGACCTGACCTGCGGAGTGCCGACCGTCCTGGAGATCATGCAAGCCAAGACCGCCGCCCTGACCGGCGTCGCCTGCCAGGCCGGGGCGATCCTGGCCGGAGCAACCCATGAGCAGCACCAGTCCCTGCGCCAGTACGGAGAACAGCTCGGCATGGCCTTCCAGATCCGCGACGACCTGCTCCCCTACACCGCCGAGGATCAGGTCACCGGGAAGACAGCCACCAGCGATGTCGCCAACCTGCAGCCCACCCTGCCCGTCCTGCTCGCCTACGAAGCCGCGGACGAGGCCGACCGCAACCGCCTGACCACCGTGTTCCGCGGCGGCACCGACCCCGTCACCGCACACAGGGACATCCTCGCCGTGCTGACACGCACCGACGCTCTCAACAAGGCGGCCCGGATGGCATCGTCCTGCGCCGAACAGGCACGCGCCGAACTCACCGGCCTGCCGAACTCCACCCGGCTCGCGGAACTGGCCACATCAGCAGCCGACCGCCGGCGCTGACAGAGCGCCTGTGAGCCACGACTCGCCCAAGCCCCCTCGATGTCCACTGCCGCCCCCACACAACATCCGCAGGGGTTCGCAAAGGATCTGAACACAGCAACCCGACAGGCGACTGGGCTCGGGTGAACACTGCACACTCCTCTCCGGCTCGCCGACGATGGCATGGGTCGGCTTCCGCAGGGAAGTACTGCCTGGACCGGTCCCGGAGGTGATCCGACCCGGTGCTCGACCTGGCTTCTCCGAGCTACTGGGCACCTGTCGGTGCCCCGTCTGGCGGCGTACACGCGGATGCTCAGCTGTGGGTTCGCGCGATCGTGGGCAGCACCGCTACAAGGTCCAGACGTGGAGGGCGCTGTCGAGGTCGGACACGGTGTACCAGGTGCCGTCTCCGAGAGCCTTCGGCAGACCTGACACTTCGAAGGGGTAGGTGAGCCGGTCGATCAGCCGCATGTCGGCCGCATCGACGAGCCAGTGCCGGCCTGTGCCGAACTCCTCGTCGCTCTCGACGGTCCCTACGACGAGGGTGCTCTCGTCGAGGAAGCCTCCCTCGTAGTCGAAGAACGCCTGGGCCTCGCCGTCTTCGGCTTCCTCTTCGATCGCGGGATGCTGCGGGACCGCGTCCGCACCCAGCTCGGCTACCGCCGAGCCGTCGGTGACCCGATGAACGGCAAGGATGTCCTGGTCATGGGTCACGGTGAGCAGGCGGGCTCCGCTTGGGCTCACCGCCAACAGGACACGGTCCTCGTCGCCGAAGTTGTCGACGACGAGGGCATGACCGTCCCACCGCCCCCATCTCAGAGGAGCACCATCCTGGCCCTCACCGATGGTCAGACCCATCTGGCCGGGGTCCGGGTGCGGCACATGGACGGAACCTGCCGCTGCCGTCCCCGTCTCGGCACGTGCCAGCAGCGTGCCGTCCGCAGCGTTGATGACCAGCCATTCCTCCCCACGGCCACCGTCCGGGACCTCGTGCGCCAAGGGGCCGCTGATATGGGCCCACACGATTTTCCCGTCTGCGGAGAAGCCGGCCGAGCCACTGCTGGCGAACCGATGATCTCGGTCCTCCGCGTACTCGGTGAAGTCCATGTGCCCGCCCGCACAGCCCGCCCAGCAGTGGTGCCGCAGTTCCCACTGCACATTGCCCGACCGATCAATGGCCCTAAGCGCGTGCGGTCCTGCGAAGACAGCCAGATCGGCGGCAGGCGACACCGCCCACGAGCCGAACCGGCGCGGCCAGGGCGCCGGAAAGCGGACGGTCGAGGCCGTGGTCGGCGGCTTGAGTTCCTGCACGATCAGCTCTGTGTCACCTCGCTGCACCAGTAGCCGCGACGTGGGCCACGACTCCAGATAAGGGCCGCCGTCTGCTCCAGAGAAGGCCCAAGGGGCTGCGAGCGTAGTCACGAGGCGAGCAAGGTATGGCACAGGGACT
>NZ_PQSR01000071.1 GCF_002920635.1 Streptomyces sp. Ru72
GCCGCCTGACGGACGGCGGCCAGCAGCCGTTCCCGCTCCGGGCGGTCGATCCAGCGGCCGTCCACCACCACGCCGTGGATCCGCCGCGTGTTGCGGATGTCGCGCAGCGGGTCGGCGTCCAGCACCACGAGGTCGGCGGCCTTGCCCTGCTCCACGGTGCCGACCGAGTCGAGGCCGAGCGTGCGGGCCGCGTCCCGTGTGGCCGAGCGCATCACCTGGGCCGGGGTCAGGCCCGCCTGGACGAGCAACGCCAGTTCGTCATGGAGGGCGAACCCCGGCACCAGATAGCCGGTCCCGGTGTCCGTGCCGGCCGGCAGTCGCACACCCGCCGCGTGCAGCTCTCTCACCAGCAGCTGCCGGTGGGCGTGGATCGCCCGGATGCGGCGGGCCTGCTCGGGCGTCCGCCCACTGGTCAGGGCCCGTAACTGCTCGGGCCAGGAGTCCACCTGCCAGGCCGGAAGGTACTGCCAGTCCTCGGCCCCGGCCGGTACCTCGTCGGGCAGCTCCAGCGTGTGGTGCACGCTCAGCGTCGGGACGACCGCCGTCCCGGCCGCCGCCAGCCGCCGGAAGACGGCCCGCGCCTTGCGCGGGTCGTATCCGCGGACCGCCTTCCACTCGAGCGGATGCACCTGCTGGAACCAGCTGTGGTAGCGGGACAGGCTGCTGGGATCGCTCGCGTCGATCCGGACGGCGGCCAGTCCGCGCCGGACCTCCGCCTCGTGCGCCGAGGTCGACAGAAGCAGGGCGTGCAGATGCTCGATGCTGTGCTGACCGGCGTCACCGGCCTCGGTGATGCGTACGACGTCGGGGCAGTGGCCGAGGAACGGGATGTTCTGGCGCCGGGCCTCGTGGGCGACGGCCCAGTAGGCCTCCCGGGACAGCCGGGAGTACACCTTGACGAAGTCCGCGCCCTCCCGCTTGACCCGGAGCACGGCACGACGGGCGTCGGCCGCGTTCGTCACCTCGATGTGCTCGCCCACGTCCTTGGCCCACAACGAAGGCTGCCCGTCGAGGATCGGGCTTGCGATGAGCCACCTGGCGCCGAGCAGCGTGCCGTTCAGAATCTGTTGCCGCCACGCGTGGTGGACGGGCCGGCCCCACATCTCGCGCACCGTGGTCACCCCCGCGAGCGGGTACAGCGGCGGGATCACCGCGTCCGGGCCGTCGCTGTGGGTGTGCGCCTCGATCAGTCCCGGGATCAGGTACTTGCCGGTCAGGTCGACGGTCCGGACGCCGGGCCGGGGCCGCGTGCGCGCGCTGGGCGTCAGCCCGCTGATCCGGCCGGCCTCGACGACGACCGTCATGTCGGGCGCGGCGGGCCCGCCGGAACCGTCGATGACGGTGACGTGGGTGAAGGCGATCGCGGTGTCCGCGGCCCCCGACGCCCCGCGGGCCGTGGGACGGCTGACGGGCGCGGCGGTCGCCGTTCCGCTGAGCGCGGCCCCCGCCACCACGGCCGCCCCGGCCACGAAACTCCGCCGCCCCGGACCTGGTTCGTGCTTCTCGGACATGTCCTTCGCCCCCTTGAGCTCTCCTGTTCGCTACGACTCTGGACCGGACGGGGCGGCAGCACAGTGGGCCGAGCCGGTGGATCAGGGGGTGGTGCCGGCACCACCCCGTGCGGTGGGTGCATCAGCGGCCGCCGCGGCGGCACCCGGGCCTGCGACCTCGCTGGTGACCCCGTTGGCACGGCCGCTACTATTCAGGACTTGCGCAATCTTTGAAGTGATCTGTGTTTCGTGAGGAAAGAGGTCCCCGATGCCCGCGTTGTCCTATGGCGAGGCCGTGGGTGTCGGCCTACTGCAAGGCGTCACCGAGCTCTTCCCGGTCTCCAGCCTGGGCCACAGCATCCTGCTGCCCGCACTCCTGGGCGGGCACTGGGCCCGCGACCTGAACGTCACTGCCGAGAACTCGCCCTATCTCAGCGTCCTGGTCGGTCTGCACCTGGCCACCGCCGTCGCGCTCGTCGTCTACTTCCGCCGCGACTGGGCCCGCGTCATCGGCGGCCTGATCTCCTCCCTGCGCACCCGCCGTGTCGACACACCGGAGCAGAAACTCGCCTGGCTCCTCGTCGTGGGCACCCTCCCGGTGGGCGTCGCCGGACTGGCGCTGGACCACTTCCTGCGCACGGTGCTCGGCCGGCCCATACCCGTGGCGCTCTTCCTCACCCTCAACGGCCTGGTGCTGTACACCACCGAACGACTGCGCAGGGGCGGCACCGGGCGGCACCGGGCCGAGCCCGCCCCCACCGACGGACACCCCGACCCCGGCGAGCTGTCCGACCACCGCCTCGCCCAGCTGACGTACCGCCAGGCGGCCCTCATAGGAGCGGCGCAGATCCTGGCGCTGTTCCCCGGCATCAGCCGCTCCGGCTCCACCATCAGCGCCGGCATCCTGCGCGGGCTGGGCCATGAGGACGCCGCCCGCTTCGCCTTTCTCCTCGCCACCCCCGTCATCGGCGCCGCCGCCCTGCTGAAGGTGCCCGAGCTGTTCGGCCCCGCCGGTGACGGAATCCGGGGGCAGGTGCTCGTGGGCAGCATCGCCGCGTTCGCCGCCGGATACCTCGCGGTGGCCTTTCTGACGAGGTACTTCGAGACCCGCTCCCTGACCCCCTTCGCCGTCTACTGCGCCCTCGCCGGCCTGGGCGGCCTCGCCTTCTTCACCCTCGCCTGACGGGCGGACAGGAGGGCGGCGCTACCCTGCGGCCATGACCGAGCCACGGAACGAGCAGCTCGAAGCCATGCCGGCCGACTGGCGCCGCGCCCTCGCCGTCGTCGCCCACCCCGACGACCTCGAGTACGGCTGCGCGGCGGCCATCGCCGGGTGGACCGACGGAGGCCGCGAGGTGGCGTATCTCCTCGCAACCCGCGGCGAGGCCGGGATCGACTCGCTGGAGCCGTCGGTGTGCGGACCACTGCGGGAGCGGGAGCAGCGGGAGAGCGCCGCGGTGGTCGGCGTGTCCACGGTGGAGTTCCTGAACCACCGGGACGGGGTCGTCGAGTACGGGGTCGCGCTGCGCCGGGACATAGCGGCGGCGATCCGACGTCACCGCCCGGAGCTGGTCATCACCCTCAACCACCGCGACACCTGGGGCGGCGTCGCCTGGAACACCCCGGACCACGTGGCCGTGGGACGCGCCACCCTGGACGCGGCCGCGGACGCCGGCAACCGGTGGATCTTCCCCGAGCTCACCGAGCGCGGACTGGAGCCCTGGGACGGGGTCCGCTGGGTCGCCGTCGCCGGTTCCGCGCAGCCCACGCACGCCGTGGACGCGACAGCGGGACTCGAACGCGCGGTGCGGTCACTCCTCCGGCACCGCACCTACATCGAGGCGTTGACCGACGAGGACCCGGAGACCTACGCCCGGTCCTTCCTCACGGCCCAGACCGAGGCCGCGGGGGAGCGGTTCGGCGGGACACCGGCCGTGGCCTTCGAGCTGTTCAGCCGTTAGCGCGTCCGCTCAGCCGTCGGCTGCGGCCGCTCAGGCCTTCGCGCCGTCCACTCTGCCGGCCGTGCGCAACGGTGCCACCGCCCGTCCGTCCGGCAGCAGTTCGCCGGTGTCGTCGAAGACGATGGTGCCGTTGCACAGCCGGTACCACCCCTGTTCGGGGTGGGCGGAGACGATGACCGCCGCGTCGTGGTCGGGGCGGTCGGCCGATGGGCACTCGGGCCGGTGCGTGCACATGACGTCTCTCCAGGGGTCGTACGAGGTCTGCCTCTGTGGTAGCGGAGTTTGTTTTCGTACGAGTGAGAGGACCCCCACGGGCCAGGAAACTCAACGGTGAGCTTTCCCGGCCCCGCGGTGCTCCGTTGCTGCGCTGTCCATGAGGCGACCGTACGTGCGCCGTGTTCCCACGGCCACTCACCGGCCGCCGGGCGGGTGCCGTCCCGGCACGGGAACCGCCGATTAGGGTTACTTCATGCACGCACCCTCCACCCAGCGTTCCGGCCTGCGCGGCGACTGCGGCTCCTGCTTCGCCCTGTGCTGTGTCGCCCTGCCCTTCGCCCGCTCCGCCGACTTCGCGGTCGACAAGGACGCCGGAACGCCCTGCCGCAACCTCCAGGGCGACTTCCGCTGCGGTGTCCACTCCGAGCTGCGGCAGCGCGGCTTCGCGGGGTGCACGGTCTACGACTGCTTCGGTGCCGGGCAGAAGGTCTCGCAGATCACCTTCGGCGGGCGGGACTGGCGCTCGGGCGGCCGGGAGCACGCCCGGCGGATGTTCGGCGTGTTCCCCGTCGTGCGGCAACTCCACGAGCTGCTCTGGTACCTGACCGAGGCGCTCACCCTGCCCGCGGCCCGCCCGGTCCACGCCGATCTGCGCCGCATGCTGGACGAGACCGAGCGGCTGACCCTGCGGACCCCCGAGGAGCTCGGGGAGTTGGATGTGGGCGCGCACCGGCAGGAGGTCAACGTGCTGCTGCTGCGCACCAGTGAGCTGGTCCGGGCCGGGACCGGCCGCCGTACGAAGGACCGGCGGGGCGCCGATCTCATCGGCGCGCGTCTGAAGGGAGCCGACCTGCGCGGTGCCAGTCTGCGAGGCGCCTGTCTGATAGCCGCCGACCTCACGGGCGCCGACCTGCGCCACGCGGATCTGATCGGCGCCGATCTGCGGGACGCGGACCTCGCGGACGCCGATCTGACCGGTGCCTTCTTTCTGACCCAGCCACAGATCAATGCGGCGCGGGGCAGCGCGGGCACCCTGCTCCCGGCGTCCGTCACGCGCCCCGCCCACTGGACGGCGCACCTCTGACGGTTCCGTGGCGACCACGTGGCCTGGTTGGCGCACGCCCCGATCTCCGATAAGTTAGGCAAGGCTTACCTAAGGGAGGTTGGGGATGGGTCACCGTCACGCCTGGACGGCCGCGCCGGTCGCTGCGCAGCGTGCCCGCTCGGTGCTCGCCGCCGCATGGTCCTGCGCCGTGACCGCGCGGGACGGACGGGAGGAGTTCACCGGCGCACACTCCGTCGCCGCCGACGGCCGGGTGCTGCTGCGCCCGCCCGAGGGCAGCACACTGCTCACGGCCGCTCTGTGCGCTCCCCGGGGAGAGCCGTCTGTGGTGCTGGAGTTCGCCGACGTCGCGCCTGTTCCGATGCGGTCCCGGATCCGCGCCCGGCTGTGGCTCGCGGGCGAGATCGAGCCCGAGGGAGACCGGCTCGCCCTGCGGCCGGCCCGGATCGCGCTGCGCCGGGCGAACGGCGTGGTCGTCGTCGACCTCGACGAGTACGCGAGCGCCGAGCCCGACCCGCTCGTCGCCGCCGAGGCCGGGCTGCTCACCCACCTCGCCGACGCCCACCCGGACGCCGTCCAGCGGCTGACCCGGCTCGTCGATCCGGGCAGCCTGCACAGCGCCGTACGGGTCCAGCCCCTCGCCGTCGACCGGCACGGCCTGACGCTGCGCATCGAGCGGGCCCGCGACCACGGCGACGTACGCCTGCCGTTCCCCGAGCCGGCGGACACGGTCGCGCAGCTCGCCGAACGCATGCACGCCCTGCTGGCGCAGGCCGCCCGGGCCTGCCCGCGCGCACTGCTGCGGCAGCGCACGGACGGTGACCGGTGAGGCGAACGGCTCGTCGACAACCCCCGGTTCACCGCTCACGCGGCCGAGGGGAAAGACGTCGGCCTCAAGGCGCGCTCGCCGAGCGTGCACTCGGCAGGCGCAATGGTCCGGCCCCGCACGCCGGCCGCCTCCCGGAGCGGGACAGTCACCAGTCGCCGTCCTCCACCGGCTTCTCCGGTGCGTCACCGAGCGGCTTCACCTGGTGCGGCGAGGGCTGCTGCCACGGCTCGCGGTCGTCGCCGAGCCAGTCGCCGACCGGTTCGATGCGGCCCAGGGTGTCCGTGGGCGCGAGATCCTCGCCGTCCTCGTCGTAGTAGTCGAACCACGGCAGCCCGGCCTGTGTGTACGCCGCGGATCCCGGCCGAGACGCGCACTCCAGGGCCTGCCGGAGACGGCGCACACCTTGCCGGCGCCCACCTGCAGGGCGGCGGGCTCGGACGCCTCGAATCTCAGCCACATGGCCTCCCGCAGATACACCGGCAGCATCACGCCGCCGCGCGCCCGCCAGTCGGCCGGCACCGTCTCGGCGTGGTCCTCCACCCGGCGTACGGGGAACTCGCCCAGCCCCGGCGGCAGCGGATGCGTGCCCTTCTCCGGCAGCCGCAGCGTCCGCATGAAGCCGACCCGCACACCCCCCGGCAGCAGCAGCCGGTTCCCCTCGATCCGCACCGCGCCCATGCGCCCCGCCCCTCTCCCCGTCCGGTGGCCCGTCCTACCTGGAACGCCGGGGTGGCTCCGTGCGGTTCCGGCGCCGCCGAAGGTCACGCATCAGGGTGAACCGAGGCTCGCGCACCAGGTCCCAGAGCCTGGCCAGACGCGGGTTGCGCTCGCGCTGCTCCCGGGTGCCGCGGTCCAGCTCCTCCAGCAGGCGCCCGGTGCGGTGCTCGATGTCCAGCTCGTCCAGGATGCGGTTGACCTCGGTCAGCACCGCGCCGTGGAACTGCCACTGGCGGCTGTCGCGTTGCACCTCCTCCAGCAGCAGCTGGGCCAGCTTGTCGCGGGTCGCCCCCGCCGTGACCAGCTCCTCGGTGAGCCGGGCCTCCGCGGACTCGGCGCTGCGGCTGACATCGGTGGTGACGAGCACCGCGAAACTGACCACTGCGTCGCCGATCTCCGACAGCAACCGGTCCAGCGTCGCCCCGATCTCCGACTCGAACAGCGGCTCGGGTTCCCGCTCCTTCGCCAGGTCGGCGAGGGTGCGGGAGATCACCCGCAGCACCACCGTGACGATCTCCAGCGTGTCGAGTCCGGTCCGCAGCACGATCCGGTGCAGCAGGCCCTCGCGGACCCGCGGGTTGAGCTTCAGACTGTCCTCGGCCTGCCGCAGCGCGGCATCCACCAGGACGATGTCGTGGTCCAGCCGGCGCGCCTCGTGCAGCCGTGCGGCCGCCTGCGCGGCCGGCGTGTGGCCGGCGGCCTCCTCCCCGACGCGCAGCATCAGCTGGCGGATCCGGCGCGCGAGCCCCTCGATGGACTCACCGGCGGCCCCCACCCACACCGGGGGAGCGATGAACAGATTGGTGGCGAGGCCGACCACCGCGCCGATGAGCGTCTCCACGACCCGGGCCCAGGCGGTGCTGCCGACCTGGGTCACCCCTAGGACGAGCATGCCGCTGATCGCGACTTCCTGCACGAACTCTCTGACCCGTACGAGATGCCCCACGGCCAGCGAGGCCAGGATGATCAGGGCGAGGCTCCACCAGGTCAGGCCCACCAGGATGCTGAAGGCGATCGCGATGACGACCCCGGCCACCACGGAGTTCACCCGGCGCACACCGGTGGTGAGCGTCGCGTAGAGCGTCACCTGCACGACGAGGAGCGCGGTCAGCGGCGCGGTCAGGGGAGCCGGCTCCGGGCTCAGGCGCAGGGCGACGACATACGCGACGGTCGCGGCCGCGGTCGAACGCACCGCCTGGACGACCTCGGGCTCCTGCCGCCACCTGGCGATCCGGGCGGCGATCTGCGCCCAGGCATCACGGACATCTCGCATCCCCAACGCCTTTCCCTTGGCACCCAGGCATCGAACGTACACAACAGGCCCGGCGGTCGTCGCCCGGGGGGCGGCCCAGTGCGCTGTCAGGTGCCGAGTTTGTCCAGGAAGGCGGACAGGTTGGCCGTCATCCGGGCGATCTGCTCCTCCACCGTGAGGCTCTCCTGGAAGCGGCCCCCGGCCTCGGGGACCTTCTTTCCGCGCACGTACAGGGAACACGCGAGGTCGGTACACATGTACACGCCGACCGAGTTGCCCTCGCGGCCGGCCGCGCCGGCCTTCCTGGCCGTCATCAGGGACACGCCGCTGCCCGGGTGGGTGGTCAGGCACAGCGAGCACATGCTCCGGTGCAGGAAGCCGCGCTGCGAGGACGGGAAGCGCAGCGCGACGCCGACGAGCCGGTCGGCACGTTCGACGACCAGATAGCTGCGATCGGGTGCCCCAGGATCCCGCCAGCCCAGGAAGTCCAGGTCTTCCCAGGGGCGTTCGCCGAGGTCACGGGGTATCGCCAGGCGTTTCGCCTCTCCCTTCGAGCAGTTGATGAAGGAGTTGCGGATGTCCTGCTCGGTGAGCGATCTCATGAGGAGTCCTTGCGCGGGTACGAAGCCTGGCAACCTAGGGTCCCTAGGTTCTTGCCTAAAGTAGTAGGTTCCATCGGGGGTGGCCAATGGATTTCAGGGGGGACGAGCGAGCCGGATCAGGTGCCGGCACTGCGGCCGAACGGGCGCTGCGGCATGTCGCGGCGCTCTCCTCGGGTCCCCCGGTACCCCGGGACCTGCGGCTGACGCTCAACTTCCATCCCGACCGGCTCGTGCGCGACGGGCGGGCCGATCCTGCGGGCGCTGGCCGCGGACGGCGCCTACCGCTCGCAGTTCGTCACCGGCACCAGCAACGGCGGGCTCACCGCGCACCCCGGCGGCGACCGCTGGCGCTGGGAGAGCAGGATCTTCGGCGGCGCCTACGACAACGAGGCCGCGCACCGGCGACCGGTGTACGGTGCGCTGAACTTCCGCCGCCAGGTGGTCGGGGCGGCGCCCCGTTTCGGCTCCTCGCACTTCCGGCTGACCGCCGCCACGCTGGAGCGGGCCACGTTCTGCTACCCGGACAGCGCGGCCGAGCCGTGCCACTTCGGGGTGGCCGCGGGCATGCACCTCGTCGAGCTGGCCGAGGCCGACCGCCGGGACGCCCTCGACGACTACATCGAGGCGGCTGCTGTGCACGGCTCCGAGGACGGCGACACCGAGGGAGCCGCCGATCGTACGGACCAGGGTGACGGTGCCGGTAGCGGCACCCATGTCGCGGGGGGCGGCGTTGTTCATGGTGGTGAGCAGGGTGCTCTGCATGAGGATCCCGACACCGACTCCGATGACGAGGGTCAGTGCCGAAGCCGCGGCGAGCGGGGTGTCCGAACCGAGCAGGAGCAGCAGCAGCGCGCCGGCGACGGTGACGGCGCCGCCGACGAGCGGGACGACACGCTCCAGCCCTCCGCGGTCCATCAGCCGGCCGGTGGTCAGCTGGGCCGTCAGCATGGCGAGCATCAGCGGCAGGATCAGCATGCCGCTGACCGTGGGCGAGGCGCCCTGGACGAACTGCATGTACTGCGGCAGGTAGTTGATGACGGACACCAGGATCGCGCCGACCAGAAGGCTGAGGATCTGGGTGAGGGTGAACTCCCGGCTGGTGAACAACCGCGGCGGCGTGATGGGTTCGGCGGCGCGCTGTTCCACGCGGACGAACCAGGCGAGGCTCAGCACGACCGCCACCGCGAGCGCCGCGATCTGCCAGGACGTCCAGGCGTAGGTGGTGCCGGCCCAGCTCGCGAGGAGGGTGAGGGCCAGGATGCCGGTGGTCAGCAGGCTCGCGCCGAGGTAGTCGAGCCGTCCCGTGACGCGGTGCGCGGGCAGTCGTGCCCTTGGCGACGGCCGGCAGGGCGACGATGCCGATGGGGACGTTGACGTAGAAAGCCCAGCGCCAGTCCATGTAGTCGGTGATGAATCCGCCGAGCAGGGGGCCGCCGACGAACGCCACCGGCAGCATGACGCCCACCATCGACTGGATGCGGCCGCGCTCCTGTGGGGGCACCAGCACACCGATGACCGCGAGCGCCCCGACCATCAGGCCGCCCGCGCCGAGACCCTGGACGGCCCGGAAGGCGATGAGCTGCCCCATGCTCTGCGCCAGGCCGCACAGCACCGTCCCGATCAGGAAGAGCAGCACGGAGTCGGTGTAGGCGCCCTTGTGGCCGTAGAGGTCGCCGAGCTTGCCCCAGAGGGGGGTGGCGGCGGCCATGGTGAGCAGGTACGCCGTCACCGACCAGGAGAAGTGGTCCAGGCCGCCGAGATCGCCCACGATCGTGGGCAGTGCGGTGCTGGCGATCTGTCCGTCGAGCGTCGCCAGGAGGATGCCGAGCATCAGTCCGAAGACGCCGAGCCGGGGTAAGGCGGGCCGGTCGGGCGTGGGAGTGGGTGTCGGGCGGTCGTTCATCGCTGCCCCAGGTCGCGAGTGGCGGGACGTCAGACGGCGTACGGGCGGGCGCGCCTGGCGTCACGCAGGGCCTGCGCCCACCAGGTGAGCTGGTCGAGCATGGCCTTGGCGGCGGCGTCGCAGGCGGGGTCGGCCGGCTTGCCGTCGGCGCCGAAGATCTCGCCGTAGTTGTGGAAGCTGACGGTGTTGCGGATGGTGACCGCGTGCAGTTCCGCGAGGACCACGCGCAGCTGTTCGACGGCGCGCAGCCCGCCGGCGAGACCGCCGTAGGAGATGAAGCCGACCGGCTTGGCGTGCCACTGCTCGTTGTGCCAGTCGATGGCGTTCTTCAGCGGCGCCGGGAAGCTGTGGTTGTACTCCGGGGTGACGATCACGAAGGCGTCGGCCTCGGCGAGCCGCGGCGAGACCGCGCCCAGCTGGGCCGCGACCTCGTCGGAGGGGGTCTGGCCGTAGGCGGGGAAGACGGTAGGCAGCGGCGTGTCGACCAGGTCGACCAGGTCGGCCGTCATGTCCTCGCGCTCGGCGATGCGTTCGGTGATCCAGTCGGCGACGACCGGACCGAACCGCCCGTCCGTGTACTGCCGATGATCACCGCGGTCCGCAGCGGGCCGCCGGTCACGTCAGCCATGGAAGGCACCTCCGGGTGTGTACGTTGTATCTCTGGCGTACAACGTACGCAGCACTGTGTACGTTGTCCATTCCTGATACGCTGTACGCAGCACCGTCCGGCGGAAGGAACCAGGCGATGGCCCCCCAGCAGAGACAGGTACAGACCGAGGAACGGGACCACGTCTCCCTGTGGGAACGCCTCGAACGCCCGGCGCCGGCCCCCCGCACCACGCTGACCCCGCAGCGGATCGCCAAGGCCGCGGTGGACATCGCCGACGCCGAGGGACTGGACGCCGTCACCATGCGACGCCTGGCCACCGAGCTCGGCGTGGCGCCCATGGCCGCGTACCGCTACGTCACCGGCAAGGACGAGCTCCTGGAGCTGATGGTCGACTTCGTCTACGGCGAACTGGACCTGCCGGACGGAACGGAGGGCTGGCGCACGACCATGCGCACGCTGGCCCTGCGGATCCGGGATGTCCTGCTGCGGCACTCGTGGGTGACCCGGGCGACCTGGTGCGCGCCGACCCCGAACCAATTGGCCGTACCGGAGGCCGCGCTGGCCGCGCTCGACGGCCTCGGGCTCGACGCTGACACGGCGATGGCGGTCTACAGCACCGTCACCGCGTATGTGCACGGCGCCGTCGACTCGGAGGTCGGCCTGACGCAGCTGCTGCGCGTGCGCGGCTGGGCCAGTCGTGAGGAGGCCCGCTCCGGACTCGCCTCGCAGATGGCCTGGCTCATCAGCACCGGCCGCTTCCCGATGTACGCGCGCTACATCGGCGAGGCCGACCGTAAGGACGACCTGCTGTGGCAGTTCGAGACCGGCCTGGACTGCGTCCTCGACGGCATCGCGGCCCGTCTGTCGGTCTGACCACCTCTCCCGAACAGCACACTCAGAAAAACGAAAGCCCGCTCCTGTCTGCCGCGCCTGTACGGCGAGTGCACGCGGCCGCTGGGGAGCTGTCCCACGAGGTCACCCAGTGTGTGTGCCGGGCCCGCCGGGTGATCGACCCCGCTCCCCGGCACCGGACCCCGATCGGCGCATGCGTAATGCCCGACTGCACGTGCGTGCTGACCGCTGCGGGCCGGCGCGAGGGCGCCGAGCCCGCCGTGAAGGTCCGCTGCGACAGCGATCCCGCGCACCGCTGGTCCCGATCGAAGTGCGGCCGAATCACCGCGCTACCAGGACGCGAATCACACCGCCGCACGCCCCCTCCAGACCGCCGGTGGACCAGAACAACTCGGTGCAGTGGAGCCCGAAGAACTGCTTGCAGACAGACCGACGTTGCCTCTTGGGGTACTAGGCGCCCCGAGGCGGTTCCTCCGCCTGTGCCAGCACCTCCGCCTCGACATCGGCGCGCGTGCGGCCGTGCGACTTCGCGTACTCGGTGAGCTCGGCCTGAAGGTCCCGGTCGAGGTCGCGCCAGGCGCGCCAGGCGGTCTCGTACGTGTCGGTCTGCTGCTTGGTCCACGGCGTGGCGGTGGGCGGGCCGTACTTCTCGCGCAGTCCGGCGGTCCGCACCTGGGCCTCTGTCGCCGCGCGCTGCATCTCCACGATTTCTTCAAACGTCTTCGCCACGGCCCCGGATCCTAGGCGGGCGCACAGGGGGTCGGGTCCCGCGACCCGCACGAGAGGACCGAGATCGACCGGTCGGCCCTAGGTGGTGTCCGACAAGGCCGTCTTGCGTACCACGGCCGGCCTGGCAAGGCCCGGCGGCCCGCTTCGCCAAGGCCGTCGGCCCCGCCCTGAAGAACGTCCGCGAGTTCGCCGGGGACGGCCTGTTCACCGCGTACAACGACGAGCCCAACCGGGCCAGGGCCCGCGACATCCTGATGCCCGCCTTCGCCCTCGGCTCGATGCGCACCTATCACCCGGTGATGCTGCGCGTGGCGCGCCGGCTGATCGAGACCTGGGACCGGGTCGGCCGCGACGGCCGGCCGGTGAACGTCCCCGACGACATGACGCGCATGACCTCGACACCATCGGGCTCGCCGGCTTCGGCTACGACTTCGGCTCCTTCGAACGCGCCGACGGCTCCCGCATGGCTCCGGGCGTGCGCGAGGCGTTCCGGGCGCTGCACGCCGAGCGGGTGCCGGGCGGGGACTCCGGACGGTGGCTGGAGGAGCTGATCGCGTCGGGGCGTTACGTCGAGGACGTCTACGCGGCCGGATGACGGCACCGAAGGGCGGCCGCCGCGGGGCTGCGGTGGCCCGGGGCGGAGGGGCGCCCGTCGGTCACGGACACCCCTCAACCCTCCGCCGCCTGCCCGTTGCCCTGGTCGACCCCGCACCGCCGGTTTCGCGGGCCCTGCCCGCGGTACTCGCGCCTCGCCCGGAAGGGCCTCGCTCCGGGCGGGGCCCGCCGTGCCGGCAACGAGAGGAATGGAGTGATCGCCGTGACCGAGCACCGGCATGAGGGTCCCGGCGAGACCCAGCGGGTTCCGCGGGACATGCCGGACCAGCAGGCCCATGAGGGCGAGGACCGGTGGGACGCCCGCCCCGCGCAGGGCGGGGCCGATGCCCCGGACGTCCCCGACACGGACGAGGCGGGCACCGGCAGGCAGGGCGCCCCGCACGCGGGCACCGTCCACCCCGAGGGCCCCGTACCGGACGAGTCCCCGGACTGACCGCCTCACCCCCGACGTACCGGCTGCGCCGCCGGCCCAGGAGCGAAAGGGGCTCCACGGGCCGGCGGCGCGGTCAGGTACGCGGGCGCCGAGCGGTCCGGCTCCTCCCTCTCAGGAGCCGGACGCGAACGCGTCGACGCCCGTGAGGTCCGCGGACACCTCCCACAGGCGCGCCGCCTGCTCCGGATCGATCGCCCAGTCCTTCACCCCGCTGCGGCCGCCGTCCGCCGGTGCGGGCTCCGCGATGTCGCAGTCCTCGCAGTACACCCCGCCCATGCCTGCAAGTCGGGGCGAGGTCGCCGCCCACACCTGGGTGGCCGCACCCTGTTCGGGTGTCTTGAAGGCGTCAGGGTCCACCAGGGCGCCCGTCTCGTCGATCCAGCCGCGCTCGACCATCTCCTCCTTGGCGAGGTGACGCTGCAGCGGAGTGAGGATCCCGCCGGGGTGGAGGGAGAAGGCGCGGACCCCGTCCTTACGGCCCAGCCGGTCCAGATGCACGGCGAACAGGACGTTCGCGGTCTTCGCCTGGCCGTACGCCTCCCACTTGTCGTACCCCTGCTTGAAGTGCGGATCGTCCCAGCGGATCCCGGACCTGTGGTGGCCGGCCGACGACACGGACACGACTCGTGCCCCGCCCGGCGCGATCGCCGGCCACAACCGGTTCACGAGCGCGTAGTGGCCGAGGTGGTTCGTGGCGAACTGCGCCTCCCAGCCGGGTCCCACCCGTGTCTCCGGGGTGGCCATGATCCCGGCATTGTTGATCATGATGTCGATGGTGCGGTCCGACGCGAGGAACCGCTCGGCGAACCCGCGCACGCTCTGAAGGTCACCGAGGTCGAGCTCGTCCACCTCCACCCGGTCGAGCCCCGCCAGAGCCTCCTGGGCCACGTTCCGGCGCCGCGCCGGGACCACCACCCGGGCGCCCGCCTTGACGAGCGCCCGAGTCGTCTCCAGGCCGAGCCCCGAGTAGCCGCCCGTCACCACCGCGAGCTTGCCGCTGAGGTCGATGCCCCGAAGTACGTCGTCGGCGGTGCTCCCGGCGCCGAAACCCGACCCGATCCTGTGCTGTGCAGTGCTCATGCGGGGACGGTACGAATTGGAGTGCTCTCGAAGTCAAGCCGAGGCCGCCCCGGGGTGTTCGGGAAACCGGGCGTGTGCGGGACACCGGTGCGTGCGGGAAATCGGGGTGTGCGAGCAAGCAAAAGCCCCGACCGGACGGGGGAATACCGGTCGGGGCAGTCTGTGGTGGGCGCGCACGGCGGTCGCCTCTCGGCGAAGTGCTCCACAGGGCTTCAGCCGAACGATCGTCCCTGTGGGCGGAAGGTGAGGCCCGGGGACACTGTCCCGTGCGCTCCCACGGCTTGTTCAACGGGAAACTACCGGTCGGTGTTCCGGAAAATCCAGCCGCTCGAAGTGATGTGCGTCACTGTGCGGTGCGCGCGGTCCGCCGTCTATGTGTCCGGAGCCAACGGACTGTCCCCCAGCATCGCCAGCAGATGCGCGGGATCCCGGTAGATCGCGCGCGCCCCGGCCTCCTGGAGATCCGCGCTCGGAATGCCCCCGGACAACAGGCCGACGCACGTCACTCCGGCCCGTGTCCCGGCCCGCATGTCCCACACCGTGTCGCCCACGAACACCGCCTGCTCGGGCGGCACCCCGGCCAGCTCCAGTGCATGCTCCACGGGCTCCGGGGCGGGCTTGCCCGCCTCCACGTCGTCCGCGCTCGCCGTCGCCGCGATCGCGTCGTCCGCCCCGATCGCCCGCCTCAGCGCCGACAGCTCGCGCCCGCTCGCCGAGGTGGCGAGCACGACGTTCCAGCCGTCGTGGTCCAGCCTGCGCAGCAGCCGTCCGGCGTCCTTGAGCGGCGGCAGACGGTCGAAGTACGTGCCGTACAGCGTCGTGTGCGCGGCCACAAGCATGTCGACCTCGTCCCGGTCCCGCCCGCCCAGCAGATGGGCGATCAGGTCCTCGGAGCCGAGCCCCACCGCGCGGTGGATGGCGTGCATCGGCACCTGGTGACCCGCCTGCCGGAACGCCTCCCACCATGTCGTGACATGCAGATGATTCGTGTCGACGAGGGTGCCGTCCACGTCGAACACGGCCGCCCGTCCCATGCTCGGTCCTCTCCTCCCTCACGTACCGGGCCGGGTACCACGCGCCGCGGCGGCCACACGTGCGGGGACCCGCCGCTCACGGGTCCAGGCCAGCAGCTCCTCGGCGGTCCAGGCCGTGACCACACGGTCCGCCGGCACCTGGCACTCCTCGGCCCGGGCACAGCCGTTGATCTGCCAGTCCAGCTGCCCGGGCGCGTGGGCGTCGGTGTCGATCGCGAACAGCGCTCCCGCCTCGACCGCCCGGCGCAGCAGTCGCCGCGGCGGGTCCAGCCGCTCGGGCCGGCTGTTGACCTCCACGGCCGTACCGGACTCGGCGCACGCGGCGAACACCGCGTCCGCGTCGAACTCCGACTCCGGGCGCCCGCGCCCGGTGACCAGCCTTCCGGTGCAGTGGCCGAGCACGTCGGCCAGCGGATTGCGGACGGCCGCGATCATGCGGCGGGTCATCGAGCGCGCGTCCATGCGCAGTTTGGAATGGACCGACACGACCACGACGTCGAGCCGGTCCAGGAGTTCCGGGTCCTGGTCCAGTGAGCCGTCCTCGAGGATGTCGCATTCGATGCCGGTCAGCAGCCGGAAGGGCGCCCACTCCTCGTTCAGCGCGGCGACCACGTCCAGCTGCTCGAGCAGCCGTTCAGCGGACAGCCCGCGGGCGACGGTGAGCCTGGGGGAGTGGTCGGTGAGCGCCGCCCACTCGTGTCCGAGCCGCGCCGCCGTGCGGCCCATCTCCTCGATCGGGCTACCGCCGTCCGACCAGTCCGAGTGCAGATGGCAGTCGCCGCGCAGCAGCG
Organism: Streptomyces sp. Ru72; assembly: GCF_002920635.1. GTDB lineage: Bacteria > Actinomycetota > Actinomycetes > Streptomycetales > Streptomycetaceae > Streptomyces. The sequence goes on from NZ_PQSR01000071.1 coordinate 16,178, forward strand.
CCCGCAGCCGCTCGCCGCCCCGCTTCGGCGCGGCCCCGCCCTCCTGCTCCAGCTTCTGCAGGTAGCCGGGGACCTGCCCGGCCACCGCCTCCCGCACCACCTGGGCGGTGGTGGGACCGATGCCCTTGAGCGACTCCAGTGTCCCGGCGGCCGCGCGCTCGGTGACCTCGTCCCCGGGCAGAGCGGCCACCACGGCGGCCGCGGTGCGGAAGGCCCGTACACGATAGGTGGGGGCCTGGGCCCGCTCCAGCAGGAACGCGATCCGGTCCAGCGCTGTGACGGGGTCCATCGGCACCTCCCTCCTCAAGCGTTGCCCAGCCGGGTGCGGCCCGCACGACGGGCGCGTCCGGCCGCCCCGGCGCCCGGACCGCTCTACCCTCGATTGCATGACCGAAATCGCGAGTCCCCACATCTCCCGTCCGCGGATCGTGGTGCTCGGGGTACAGCCGGGCGACCCGCCGTTCCGGATCGTGGAGGTCGACGGCGAGGTGGTCGGCTCGGCGCACTCGCTCACCGACGTGCTGGCGCTCGCCGCGCAGGCAGGCGTCCTGGTCCACGACTGCGACGACCCGGACCTGGTCCGCTGGGTGGGGGGCGGCAAGTTCCACTGGACGCCGCACTGACGGTTACGACGACCTGACCTGGTACGACGACTCGGCGTGAGGCCGCTGCCTCAGGCCTTGCGCGGCTTGCGCGGCTTGCGCGCATGCACCGCCCGCCCCAGCCGGCGCCCCACCAGCAGATGGCCCAGCAGCGCGCCCGCGGTGTTGAGGATGACGTCGTCGATGTCGAAGGCCCGCCCCGTGACGACCGCGCCCTGCACCAGTTCGACCAGCAGCATCACGCACGCCGTGACGAAGCCCACGCGCAGGATGCCCCGCGCCCCGGGCGCCAGCACCGGCAGCAGGATCCCGAACGGAACACCGAGCAGCACGTTCCCGCCGATCTGCCGCACGGCGTCGCGTGGCCCGGGCTGGTCCAGATAGGCGCGCAGGGAACGCCCCGGATGCAGATTGCTGTGGACCAGCGCCCGCGACGCGGGTGACGGCTCCAGCGTCAGCCGGGCCAGCGCGGCGGCGAACGCCACCATCGCCACGAAGGCCAGGGTCATGGCCAGCAACCGCAGCGGAAGCGGCAGCGGCCGCCGTTCCCGCTCCGGGGCCGCCGGTGCCCGGCGGAGACCGGACCTGGCGGCCAGTGCGCGCAACGCCGGATGTGCCATCGCATCCTCCCGGTGTCAACTTCCCTCCAGGCGAAGCTGATTACCCGCTGTCGGCGCATCGAAGCCCGGCGGTGCGCAAGCCGGGACAGCCGTCGGCCACTGATGAACCTGGGGCATACCGTCGTCGGTTTCCCCGCCCGTACGCGGGGCACTCCGAGCAGCAGCCACTCGCGCGCGCCGCCACACCCCGCGGCCCGTGCGGTGCTTGGATGATATTCCGGTTATTCAGGACATTCCGTGGCGACGGTGAACGGAGGCGGTGTGTGGACGCGCGTACGACATTTCGGGCCGCCCTCGAGATCGTTCTCTGGTGGGCCGGCCTCACCGTGCTCTGGATCGTTCTGATCAGCTCCGTCGACACCCTGGAGTGGGCCGTCGGCGCGTCGGCCGCGCTCGTGGGCGCCGTCGCGGCACGCGCCGCGCGACGGGCGGTGGGCGCCCGGTGAACGGCTGGACGCTCACGGCCACGATCGCGCTCGGCGCGGGCGCCGGCGCCACGGTGTGGGGTGTCTCCACCGGACCGCTGCGCCGCCGGGTCGTCGCCCAGAACCTGTCCAGCGCTGTCGCCTGCCCCGGACTGCTGCTGCTGGCCCAGGGGTTCGGGCGCACGTCGTACGTCGACCTCGCGCTCCTGCTGGCCCTGCTGGGGCCGGTGGGCACGCTCGTCTTCGCCCGGCTGCTCGCCGACGAACTGGCCGAGAACCCACCGCGCGCCCGGGGCGTCACCCTCGCCGTCGCGGGATACGGGGCCGTGGTGGTGCTGGTGCTGTGCGCCGTCACCGGACCCGGACGGGCGATGGTCAAGCTGCTGGTCGTCGGCGTGCTGCTGATCAGCGGCAACCTCATCGCCTCCCGGGCGCTCGCGGGCGGGTTCGGGAGCCGCCGTGGATGACCCGCTGATCGTCGTCGCCCTGCTGCTCGTCGCCGCCTCGGCGACCGCGGCCGTCGCCACCCGCGACCCCGCCCGCCAGGCCCTCGTCCTCGCCCTGCTCGGCCTGTGTCTGGCCGTGCTGTTCACGGTAGTTCAGGCGCCCGACGTGGGCCTGTCGCAGCTCGCGGTGGGCTCCGCGGTCACCCCGCTGCTGATCATGCTCTCGGTGCGCAAGGTCAGGAGGAAACCCCGGGGCGGGAAGGGGGAGGAGCGGTGACGCGGCGCGTGCGGGTGGCCGTGCTGGCTCTCGGCGGCGCCTGCCTCGCGGCCCTCCTCGTCGCCGCCTGCCTCGGCCTGCCCTCCTTCGGCGATTCCCGGCACCCCTACGGAGACCGGGCCGTCCACGCCTCCCTGTCCCGGCGTACCGCCAACACGGTCGCCTCCGTCAACTTCGACCTGCGCGCCTTCGACACGCTCGGAGAGATGAGCATCCTGTTCGCGTCCGTCCTCGGCACGGTCGTCCTGCTCCGCCAGACCCGCGACGAGAAGCGCGCCAGGCCGCAGCCGGAGCAAGTCGCGCTGCCCGTGCGCCGCTACGCGCTCATCGTGCTGCCCGTCGCCGTCCTCACCGGCCTGTACGTCATCGCGCACGGCCAGCTCAGCCCCGGCGGCGGCTTCCAGGGCGGAGTCGTCGCCGCGACCGGCCTGCACCTGCTCTACCTCGGCGCCGACTACCGCGCCCTGGAACGCATCCGGCCGATCGACCTTTACGAGATCGGTGACGCGCTCTCCGCCTCCGGCTACCTCGTGACGGGCCTCGCCGGCGTTCTCGCCGGCACGGCGTTCCTCGCCAACACCCTCCTGCCGTACGGCACGTTCAACACGCTGGCGTCCGGCGGCACCGTACCGGTGCTGAACGCCGCCATCGGCATGGAGGTGACCTGCGCGGTCGTCGTCCTGCTCGCGCGCTTCCTGGACCAGGCCGTCGAAATCGAGGAGGAGGAGGGAAACCGATGAGCGTACTGCCGTACCTCGTGGCCGTCTGGATCTTTCTGGCCGGCTGCTACGGCCTCGCGACCAGCCGCAACCTGATCCACGCGGTCGGCTGCCTCGCCGTCTGCCAGTCCGCCACCTACGTCCTGCTGCTCGCCGTCGGCTACCGCGACGGCGGCACCGCGCCCGTCTTCTCCGACGTCGAACCAGGCTCGAGGCCCGTGGTGGACCCGGTCGTTCAGGCGCTCACCCTCACCGACATCGTCGTCGGCGCCACCGTCACCGCCCTGCTGCTCGCCCTCGTCATGCAGGTCGCCAAGCGCCACGGCACGGTCGACCCCGACGAACTGCGGGAGTTGCGCGGCTGATGAACCACCTGCTGCCGCTGCTCGTCGCCGTCCCGCTGCTCGGTGCGGCACTGCTGGTCGCCTGCGGGCGCCGGCTGCCGCGTGTCGTCGCCGAGAGCGTCGGGTGCTTCCTCTCGGCCGGCACCGGCTCACTCGCGCTCTGGCTGCTCCTCGACTCCTCGCCACCGCTGACCGAATGGGTGGGGGCCTGGACGCCCGTGGGCGGCGAGAGCGTCGGCATCGTCCTCGTCGGGGACGGCCCCGGTCTCGGGATGGCCGCTCTCGCCTCCGTGCTGACGCTGGCCGCCCTCGTGTACTCCTGGCGCTACTTCGAGGAGCCGCCCCGCGGGCACGCCGGTTCCTACCCCGCCCTCATGCTGCTGTTCCAGGGCGGCATGTGCGGCTTCGCGATCACCGGCGACCTGTTCAACGCGTTCGTGTTCTTCGAGCTGATGGGCGCCGCGGCCTACGCCCTGACCGGCTACCGGGTGGAGGAGGCCAAGGCCGTCCAGGGCGGGCTGACCTTCGGCGTCATCAACTCCCTCGGCGCGTACGCCATGCTCATGGGCATCGGACTGCTCTACGCGCGCACCGGCGAACTCGCCATGACCAAGCTGGGACGCGGGCTCGACGCCCACGGCGGACCCGACGCGCTGACCCTCGCCGCCTTCGTCCTCGTCCTGACCGGGCTGCTGGTCAAGGCCGCCGCGGCGCCGTTCCACTTCTGGCTGCCCGACGCGCACGCGGTCGCACCCACCCCGGTGTGCATGCTGCTGTCAGGCGTCATGGTCGAACTCGGCCTGTACGGGGTCTGGCGCGTCTGCACCACCGTCTTCTCCGGGCCCGGCGGCATCCCGGCGGCCGACCTGGAGCGGGCCCTGGTCGTCCTCGGCGTCCTGACCGGCGTCGTCGGCGCCCTCATGTGCTGGCACCAACGGCACATCAAACGGCTCCTCGCCTGCTCGACCATCGCCCACATGGGACTGTTCATCGTCGGTGTCGGCACACTCGTGCCCGAGGCGGACGACGGGGTCGCCCTGTACATCCTGGGCCACGCCGGAGCCAAGGCCGCCCTGTTCGCCTGCACCGGCCTCCTGCTCGACCGGTTCGGCTGCGTCGACGAGGCGGCCCTGCACGGCAGCGGCCGTCCGATGCGCGGCGTAGCGGTGATGTTCGTGCTCGGCGGACTCGCGCTCGCCGGACTGCCCCCGTTCGGCACCTCCCTCGGCAAGGCTGTCCTGGAGGAGGCGGGCGGGCCGCTGACCGTGCTCTACGTCGTCGTGTCCGCGGTGACGGGCGGCGCGGTCCTGCGGGTCGCCGCGCGCGTCTTCTACGGACTCGGGCCTCAGCCGCAGGTCGATTCGTCGTACGAGACCACCGGCACCGGAGAGGAACCGGAGACCCGGCACCGGCTGCGCCGCATCCCGGACACCATGACGGCCGTGCCCGCCGTGCTGCTCGCCGCGTCGCTCGCGGTGGGCGTCGTCCCGGGCTTCGCGCAGAGCGTGGCGCGCTCCGTGAACGAGGCCGGCTCGGGCGGTGCGGCCGTCTCGGTCCACTGGACCGCGGCCGGCGTCCTGCTGGGGCTCGCCTCCACGGTCCTCGCCCTCGCCCTGGCCGCACTCGCCGTCGCCCGGCCCGGACTGCTCGCCGCCCGGGCATGGACGCTGCCGCTGCGCCGGCTGCAGTCCGGGCACATCGGGGACTACGTGGCCTGGGTCCTGATGGGCACGGCCCTGCTCGGGGCGCTCGCCCTGCCGGCCGTCCTGACCGGCTGAGTGCCCCGAGCAGAGGGCGGGGGCTCAGGAGCCGTAGGAGACCTTCACCTCCTTGAAGCCGAGGGACTTGAGCAGCCCGTCGAGCATGCTGGTGGTGTTCTTCTCGGCGCGGCCGGTCAGTTCGCTCTCCTTCGCGGCCTCGGCGATGTGCTGGACGGCCAGTTTCTGCACGGCCTGTTCACTGCCCGGGTTGTCGGAGAAGAAGTCGCCGATGCGGTCGAGCAGGCCCCGCTGTTTGGACACGGCGTACGAACGGTAGGGGTCGAGCGCGGGTTTGCCCAGGGCGGCGTGGGGGAGCCGGATGGTGGCGGACGTGCGGTCGCCGTCGACCTTGACGTCCCGCTCGCCGACCTTGCCGAGGTCGACGTAGGCGTCGACGGTGCCCGCGCCGACGTACAGGGTGCGGGTACCGCGGATCGCCGACGGCAGGAACCTGGAGTCCTTCTCCAGGTCCACGACCACCTGGAAGTTGCCTGAGGCGGCCTGGTAACGGCTCATGTCCTGGATGGACTTCAGCAGTGCGGGTCCGGACCGGTCGTGCGTGTCCGTTCCGAACAGGTCACGCAGCCCCGGGAACACGCTCAGCCGCAGCCCGGCGAAGAACACCGCGAGCAGGGCGACGAGCGCGACGACGGCCTTGCCCCAGCCGGGCATCCGCCGCCTCGCGGCCACCGATGAGGGTGCCTGCTTCGTGGACGTCGTCATCTCGACAGTCCTCCCTTCTGACAAGCGGTTGCCCGCCAGGTGCCTTGCTCGAACGCGGGGTTGCCCGGCTTGGGGAAGCGGACGGTGCGGCCATGAGGTCGCTGTGAATTCCCGGTGCGGTTGAACACGGCCGGGTTCCGCCACGTACACGGAGGGGGCCTTTCATGCCGAGCCGGTCAAGAGCTGTAGGAGCACTGCCTTGAGACGCAATTCGCGTAGACGTCCGACGGGCGCACGACGCGCGACCTTTGCAGCGGTCGCGCTGATATTGGGCGGAGGGGGGCTGGTAGCGGCGAACGTCTACGCCTCGGCGACCGAGGGCGGCTGGGGCGGCTCGGAACAGGGCGGCGGCGGCCGGGTCCTCGCGGCCGGGACCGTCACCATCGACTGCCCGGACGTCGGCCAGAAGCTGACCGATGTGCCGGGCGCGGCGAAGCCGCAGGTCGACACGGAACTCGCGACCCTCGACCAGCAGATCACCGAGGCGTACGACCGGCTGGGTGCGACGCGCCAGGCGCAGGCGGACGACACGCACTACGTCCAGAACTCCATCCTCGGCCCGCTCAAGGACCAGCGCGCCGCGGTGATCGACCGGATCAAGACCGACTACCGGCGGGCGGGCGGCACCGCCCCCGGCGCGATCGACGGCATGGCCGCGTGCACGGGGATACCGGCCGACCAGGCGCAGCCCTCAGCCGGTGGCCAGGGTGACAACGGCGGGCAGCGGAACGACAACGACGGCAACGCTCAGAACAGCGGCGGGCAGCAGGACGGCAACGGCCAGAACGGCGGCGGGCAGCAGGGCAACGGGGGTCAGGCGGGCACGAGCGGGCCCGTCGCCTCCGACTTCGTGGACATCCGGACCGTGCAGCCGAACGTCGTCGAGCCCGGTCGGCGCTCCGGTGGCTCCACAGGTTCGTTCGAGACCAAGTGCGGTGTCGACGAGAACAAGAACCACAACACCGACAACGTGATCGTGGCGCCCGGCGTGAAGAACGGCGCCCACCACCTGCACGACTACGTCGGCAACCAGTCCAACGACGCCTTCGCCACCAACGACACCTTCGCGGCGGCGCGGACCAGCTGCCAGAACCAGCAGGACAAGTCGTCGTACTACTGGCCGGTGCTCCGTGTGCAGGACGGCACGCAGGACTTCGACCAGAACGCCGACGGCGGCGGCAAGGAAGGCAACGTCGGCCGGATCCTGGTGGCCCGGCAGGCCGAGATCAGGTTCGTCGGCAGCCCCACGAGCGAGGTCGTGGCCATGCCGCGGTTCCTGCGGATCATCACCGGTGACGCCAAGGCCTTCACCAACGGCCCCAAGAACGCCAACGCGCACTGGAGCTGCACGGGCTTCGAGGACAAGGTGCAGCTGACGGACAAGTACCCGATCTGCCCGCAGGGCAGCGAGGTGGTGCGGTCGTTCGCGTTCCAGAGCTGCTGGGACGGCCAGAACATCGACAGCGCCAACCACCGCACGCACGTGGCCTTCGTCGATGCGGACGGTGCCTGCCCGAACGGCTTCCAGGCGATACCGCAGCTGACGATGCGTCTGGTCTACGACGTGCCGCAGCCGGTCGTCGAGAACGGCCGGGTGAGGAACGCCTACGCGGTGGACGGCTTTCCCGAGCAGCTGCACAAGCCGATCACCGACCACGACGACTTCATCAACGTCATGACCGACGAGCTGATGAACCACGTGGTCGACTGCGTCAACACGGGCAAGCGGTGCGGTGGCGACGCCGGCGACCAGCCGCAGAACACGCCGTCACCGTCCGCCGACGCCCCGTCCGGCGGCGGCGACGGTTCCGGCTCGACCACCGCGCCCGGCGGCGAGGCGGGATCCGCCCCGTCCGCCACACCCGGTGGCGACGCAGGGAACGGCTCCGGCGCCACCGGCCCGCAGTCGGCGCAGCCCTCGACGGCCGCGCCGGGCACCACGGCGCCGACCACAGGCGCGGGTGGCGCCGGCAGTGCGACGCCCGGAGCCCCCGTCTCCCCGTCGGTGGCCGGCGGTGGCGCGGTCGCCGAGCCGCGCAGCGCCTCGGAAGGGCAGCACACCGGGACGGCCACGCGTCCCGAGGAGACGTCGCCCGCCATCGGGGAGGCGACCTCCGCCGCTCCGTCCGCCGTCTCCACCACGGCCCCGGCCACTGATCCCTCCGCCGCGCCGGGGACCGCGCCCCAGTCGGTCTCGGGTGGCGGGCTGGCGGAGACCGGTGCGCACCTGTGGCCGGCCGCGGCCGGAGCGGTCCTGGTGATCGCGGGTCTGGTGGTGCTGCGCAGGAGCGCCCGCAGGTCCTTCTGACACGCGTCCGTGCCGCATGGAAGAGCGGCGGGAGCTGTCCGGACCGGACAGCTCCCGCCGCTCTCCGTTTTCCCCGCGTACCGAACGGGCTACAGGGATCCGGCGGACTCCGACTCGCCCAGGACCTCCTCGAGCGACGCGGCGGGCGGCAGCACGGCCGCCAGCCCGGTCAGGCGCAGGACGCGCAGGGTCAGCGGATGGGTGCACACCAGATGCAGCGTGCCGCCCTGCGCGAGCACACGGCGCCGGGCCCGGTACAGCAGGCGCAGCCCGGAGCAGTCGAAGAACTCCACCGGACGCAGGTCGATGACTATGTGCGGGGCGCGCCGGACCGTCGCGGAGTCCAGGAAAGGGATGATCTCCACCGCGGCGAGGATGTCGATCTCACCGTGGAACTCCAGCACCGTGTGACCGCGGTCCCGGTGGACGCGCAGATGCCGGGTGAGCGGTGCAGGATCCTGCCCCACGTCGACATCGCCTCCCCCCGCCAACTCCTCGCGCCAGCCTGCAACTTACCCTCGATAGAGTGAATTTGAGCATGTTCGATTGACATATGTCTTCGATTTGAGGGCGCGTCGCCGGTGAAGGTCGCGGCGGTGGCCCCTGGCTCGGTGGCGGCAGACCTACGACAACGCGTGCCAGGCCTTCGACAGTGCCTGACGGAACTGGTCGGCCTGGTGGGACGTGAGGTCGCGGACCATCCGCTCCTCCAGCTCCCGCACCGCGGGGGCGACCCTCTCCAGCAACTCGCGTCCGGTGTCGGTCAGCAGGATCAGCAGTTCCCGGCGGTTGCGCGGATTGCGCTCCCGCCGCACCAGGCCCCGGCTCTCCAGTGACCGTACGAGATCGGCCATGGACTGTGCGGTGACGAACGAGTCCCGGGCCAGCTGGGCCGCCGAGAGTCCGTCGTGGCGCTCCAGGACGGTGAGGGCCGTGTACTGCAGAGCGGTGATCCCCTCGGGCTTGACCAGCTCGTCCAGGTGGGAGCGCACCACGAGTTCCACCTGCTTGACCATGTAGAGCAATGACGGGCGTGTCTGTGTACCGACCATGCGTGCACCCTAGACCATTGACAGGAAACCTGTCCGTAATCAGACTGCGGACCAACAGGAATCCTGTTTGTTGAACTTTTGGCGATCACAACGCTGGGGAGTGGGCCATGACCACCACCTTCGACACCGATCCCGGGCAGCTGTTCATCGGCGGCCAGTGGCGCGAGGCCGCGGACGGCGCCCGCATGGATGTCATCGACCCGTCCACCGGCCAGGTGATCACGACTGTCGCCGAGGCGGCGGCCTCCGACGTCGACGCGGCCGTACGCGCGGCCCGGGAGGCATTCGACTCCGGGCCGTGGCCCCGGATGAGCGGCCGCGAGCGCGGACGTGTGCTGCACCGCGTCGCGGAGCTGATCCGCGCCAACGCCGAAGAGATCGCCGCCCTGGAGAGCCTGGACGTCGGCAAGCCGATCTCGCTGTGCGGCGCGGTGGACGTCACGAACGCGGCCAACGACTACGAGTACTACGCCTCCCTCGCACAGAGCCAGGACGGCGCGACCCGCGACACCCCGCTGGGCGCCTTCGCCTACACCCGGCGCGAGCCGCTCGGCGTGGTCGCGGCCATCACGCCCTTCAACTTCCCGCTCATCCTCTCCGGTTCGAAGCTCGCCCCCGCCCTCGCGGCCGGCAACACCGTGGTCCACAAGCCCGCCGAGGAGACCCCGCTCAGCGCCCTGTACATGGCCCGCCTGCTGACTCAGGCCGGTGTGCCCGACGGCGTGGTCAACGTCGTCACCGGCACGGGCCCGGTGGCGGGCGAGGCGCTGCTGCGCAACCCCGGCGTCGACAAGGTCGCCTTCACCGGCTCCACCGCGGTCGGCAGGCACGTGGCGAGCGTGGCGGGCGAAGGCCTCAAGACGGTGATGATGGAACTCGGGGGCAACGCCGCACACGTCGTCTTCGAGGACGCCGACCTGGAGAAGGCGATCGGCGCGATCATCAAGGGCTTCGTCTTCAACACCGGTCAGTTCTGCATGGCGGGACCCCGGCTCCTGGTCGCCCGGCCGGTCCACGACACCGTGGTCGGCATCCTCGCCGAGGCGGTCGCCGGGGTGCCCGTCGGCGACCCGCGCGATCCGGGAACCGTCGTCGGGCCGATGGCGGGGGAGAAGCACCTGAAGAAGGTCGAGGAGTACGTCGAACTGGCCCGTAAGGAGGGCGCCCGGGTCGTCGTCGGCGGTGAACGACTCGACCTGGGCGGCGGCTACTACTACAAGCCGACCGTGATCACCGGCCTGTCCAACGACTCCCGGGTCGTCCAGGAGGAGATCTTCGGCCCCGTCCTGACCGTGCAGCCCTTCGACTCCGAGGACGAGGCCGTCGCACTCGCCAACTCCACGCCGTACGGCCTTGCTTCGGGCGTGCAGACCACCAATCTCGCCCGCGCCCACCGCGTCGCCGGGCGGCTGCAGGCGGGAATCGTCTGGATCAACGACTGGGCCATGCTCGACCCCGCGCTTCCCTTCGGCGGCGTCAAGGACTCCGGCTTCGGCCGCGAGTACGGGCCCGAGGCCCTCGCCGCCTACACCAAGGTCAAGTCCGTCCTCGTCTCGCTCGACTGAGCGCCCGCGCAAAGGAGTTCATCGCATGACCACCACCACACGCGCCGCAGTGGTCGAGTCCGGGGGAGCACCCTTCACGCTCTGTGAGGTGGAGCTCGACGACCCGGGCCCGGGCGAGGCGCTGGTCCGCATGGTCGCCACCGGCCTGTGCCACACCGACCTCGGCGTGGCGAGCGGCGGTCTGCCGTTCCCGCTGCCCGGCGTCCTCGGTCACGAGGGGGCCGGCGTCGTCGAGGCCGTCGGACCGGGTGTGACGGGCGTCGAGCCCGGTGACCACGTCGTGCTGTCCTTCACCTCCTGCGGCGGCTGCCGCAACTGCCGCGACGGGCACCCGGCGTACTGCGCCACCTGGCTGCCGCTGAACCTGATCGGCGGTCGCCGCGCCGACGGCACCGGCACCATCAGCCGCGACGGCACCCCCCTGGGCGGTCACTTCTTCGGCCAGTCCTCCTTCGCCGAACGGGCCCTGGTGGACGAGCGCAGCCTGGTCAAGGTCGACCCGGAGGTGCCGCTCGCCTCCATCGCCCCGCTCGGCTGCGGAGTACAGACCGGGGTCGGCGCCGTGTGGAACGTGCTCAGGCCCCGCGCGGGCAGCACACTGGTCGTCCTCGGCGCCGGAGCGGTGGGCCTGTCGGCGGTGATGGCCGCCGCCCTCACGCCCGCCGCCAGGATCATCGCCGTCGACCGGGTAGCCGAGCGCCTCGCCCTGGCCAGGGAGCTGGGCGCCACGCACACCGTCGACGCGGCCGAGGCCGACCTCGCCGAAGCGCTCGCCCTGCTGACCGACGGCCAGGGAGCCGACGGTGTCGTGGAGACCACCGGCAGCGTGGCCGTGCTGCGTCAGGGCGCGGACGCGCTGGCCGCCCGCGGCACCCTGGTCGTCGTCGGCGCCCCGCCCTTCGGCACCGAAGTCGCCCTGGACGTCAACGGCTTGCTGCCCGGCAAGCAGATCGTGGGCATCACCCTCGGGGACAGCGAGACCCAGACCTTCATCCCCGCCCTCGTCCAGCTGGTCAAGGAGGGGCGGCTCCCGCTGCACCGCCTGATCGGCACCTACCCGTTCGCGGAGATCGACCAGGCGGTGCGGGACATGAGGGCGGGCAAGACGATCAAGCCCGTGCTCACCTTCTGAGCGAGCGGCCGGTCCACCAGCAGGACCGGATCGCCCGTCGTCCGGCCGGTGTCGCCGAGCGCGTGTGCGCCTCGGCGGCACCGGCCGCCTGTGACGTCCCCGGTGACCGTGGCGCTCGGCCTGCCCACCTCGACGAGGTCCGCGATCGCCGTCGCGCCGTGGTCGGCCTCGACGAGCATCTCGGTCGCAGCCCTCAGGCGTCCGCCGCCGCGTACACGCGCGCCCCGCCGACATAGGTGAGCGCCACCCGTGTCTCGCCGATCGCCTCGGCCGGCCCGGCGTACGGGTCGCGGTCCAGCACCACCAGGTCCGCCAGCGCGCCCGGGCGCACGGTCCCGGTGTCGTCCAGGTGGTTCACGTACGCGGACCCCGCCGTGTACGCCGTCAGCGCGTCGGTGAGGCCGATCCGCTCCTCGGGCAGGAACACCGGACGCGAGCCGCCCGGAAGCACCCGGTTGACGGCGACATGGACGCCCTGCATCGGATCGGGGCTGCTCACCGGCCAGTCGCTGCCCGCCGCCAGTGTCGCCCCGGACCGCAGCAACGCGCCGAACGGATACTGCCGGGCGGCCCGTTCGGGTCCGAGGAACGGGATCGTCAGCTCGTCCATCTGCGGCTCGTGCGCCGCCCACAGCGGCTGTATGTTCGCCGTCGCGCCGAGCTGCGCGAAGCGGGGCACGTCGTCGGGGTGCACGATCTGCAGATGCGCCAGATGCGGCCGGGTGTCGCTCGGCCCGTTGGCCTTGCGGGCCGCCTCGACGGCGTCCAGCGCGTCCCGTACGGCCCGGTCGCCCAGCGCGTGGAAGTGGCACTGGAAGCCGAGCGCGTCCAGCTCGGTGACGTACGACGGCAGTCGGTCCGGGTCGACGAAGCGGGTGCCGCGGTTGGCGGTGGCACAGCCGCAGGCGTCCAGGTAGGGGTCGAGGAGCGCCGCCGTGCCCGTCTCGGCGACGCCGTCCAGCATCAGCTTGACGCTTCCCGCGCGGAACCTGCCGTGGCTCGACGCGGCACGTCGTTCGACGAGTTCGGGTATCTGCTCGGCGCCACGACCCCGGTCCCACCACAGGGCACCGACGACCCGCGCGGTCAGCGAACCCTCGCGGGCGGCGGTCAGATAGGCGTCGGACGGGTCGTCCATGCCGAGGAAGTCGCCGACGAGCGCGTCCTGCCAGGCGGTGACGCCGAGCGCGTGCAGATGCCGCTGGGCGTGCAGCAGCGCGGCGAGCCGGTCGGCCGCGGTGGCCGGGGGCGTGAGCCGGCCGACGTACCGCATCGCCCCTTCCTGGAGCATGCCCGTGGGCTCCCCGGATGCGTCGCGCTCGAACCGCCCGTCGGCCGGGTCCTGAGTGTCCCGGGTGACACCCGCGCGCTCCAGGGCCCGGCTGTTGACCCAGGCGCCGTGATGGTCGCGGTTGGGCAGGTACACCGGCCGGTCCGGGACGACCGCGTCGAGCAGTTCCCGGGTCGGGGCGCCGCCCTCGAAGGCCTCCATGGACCAGCCGCCGCCGGTGATCCACTCCCGGTCGGGGTGCGCCTCGGCGTAGGCCCGTACCGCGGCGAGGGTCTCCTCTGCGGTCTTCGTCCCGGTGAGGTCGCACTGGGTCATCTCCAGGCCGGCGGGCACCGGATGGATGTGGGCGTCCTGGAAGCCGGGCAGCAGCAGCCGTCCGGCCAGGTCGACGACCTCGGTCCGCGGACCGGTCAGTTCCCGTGCGGCGGTGTCGCCGACGGCGGCGATCCGGTCGCCCACGACCGCGACCGAGGTGGTGACGGGCCCGTCGGGGGTGAGGACGGGACCGCCGGTGAAGAGGAGATCGGCCTGCATGGTGTCCGTTTCTTGACGAGGGGACGGTGGTCAGCTCTGGGTGGCGAGGAGCTGGGGCGCATCGGCGTCCGTGCCGTGCCCCGTGCGGAAGTACGGCGACCTGCGCACCCACTTGGCCCAGGCGGCGGCCATGAAGCCGGAGGCCACCATCAGCGTGGGCATCAGCAGCAGGAACCAGCCGTTGTCCGCGCGGAGCGCGAGGTGATCGGCGGAGGTGTAGAAGGACCAGCCGAGGTAGCCGCCGAGCCCGAGGAGCGCGAGCGCGCTCACGGTGGGCAGTACCACGGCCCGAATCCCCTGCCGCCAGTCCTGGCGCAGCAGCCCCCGGAAGCGGGAGGCCGCAGCGAGCGCGGTGAGCGCATAGGAGAGCGAGACGACGATGCCCACCGCGTTGACCGTCGCCATGATCATGTCGGAGAGGCGGGGGATGACCAGCGACAGCGCGGCGACCGCGGCGGCCAGCCCGCCGATCAGCAGCGTTCCGGCGGCCGGCGTCCCGTACCGGGGACTGACCTTCGCCCACACGGTCCCCAGCGTCCGGTCCCGGCTCATCGCGAACATGGCGCGCGCCGTCGGGATCACCCCCGCCTGCAGGGAGGCCACCGCCGAGAACATCAGCGCCACCAGTGGCAGCGCGGCCAGCGGCTGGGACGCCAGCCGGTCGCCGAAGTACGCCAGACCCTGTGCGCCGTGACCCGCCAACTCCTGTTGTGATAGCACCCGTTGGAAGGCGACCGAGCCGAGCAGGAACAAGGCGAGCATGGTCAGCAGCGTGGTGATCCCGGCGCGGGAGGCGTCTCGCGCGTCGCGCACCTCCTCGTTCACGCTGTACGCCGCCTCGAAGCCCCAGTAGCAGAACACCGACAGCAGCAGCCCCTGCGCGAGCGCAGACGCCGACGGGATGGCGAACGGGTCGAACCAGCTCAGCCGGAACGGGTGCGGACCGGTGAAGATGCCGTAGCCGCAGAAGCCCAGCAGCACCACGTACTCGAAGACGAGCAGCCCGGTCTGCAGCCGGGCCGCAGTGCGGACACCGGTGACGGCGGTCACGGTGACCGCGACCAGGATCAGCAGGCCCACGGCCGTCGTCTGGGCGGTCGAACCCGGGTCGAGGGCCAGCCCGGCGACCCGGTGCAGACCTGCCTCCCCGGCCAGTTGCAGCACCGCCGAGCCGGTCACGGCCGTGGTGTAGGCGAGGAAAGCCACCGTGGCCACGACGTTCACCCAGCCGACCAGGAAGCCCAGCCAGGGGGTGAGCGAACGGCCCACCCACACATAGCCGTTGCCCGCGTTCGGCTCCACCCGGTTCAGCCGCGAGTAGGCGCCCGCGATGCCCAGGATCGGCAGGAAG
The DNA here is from genome assembly GCF_002920635.1 of Streptomyces sp. Ru72. Taxonomy (GTDB): domain Bacteria; phylum Actinomycetota; class Actinomycetes; order Streptomycetales; family Streptomycetaceae; genus Streptomyces. The sequence continues at coordinate 31,327 of NZ_PQSR01000071.1, forward strand.
GCGAGCAGCATGATGGCCGGCAGATGCAGCCCGACCACACCGGCCGTCACCCCGAGCCCGATACCGATGCTGGTGGTGGCCGCCGTGCTGGAGGCGGCGATGGCGACGCCGTCCACGACGCCCAGGGACTTGCGGAGAGAGGATTGCGCGGGCGGGTCCGCGCCATAGGGGGTCCGTGTCATGACGGGCTCCGATCGCACCGAGGGGCCCGGATGAGCCCCGGTGACCGGAAATGAAACTGCTCGGGCCCTTAACAGGTCAACGCTGTTGACATAAGGTGCCCGCACCCGGACCGAAGGCGGCCGCCGGGCCCGTGCGGGCCGTCGGCCGCCCCTGAACAGCCGTCGGGAGAGCCCATGACCGACCGAGTGGTCCCACCCGCCGCGCGCCGGCGCAGGCGCCCCACCAAGACCGGTGTCGTCCTGACCGAGGAACTCATCGTCGACACCGCGATGCGGCTGCTGAAGGAACACGGCGCGGACGCCCTCACCGTGCGCCGCCTCGGCCGCGCCCTCGGCGCGGACCCCACCGCGCTGTACCGGTACTTCCGGGACACCGACGACCTGCTGCTCGCCATCGCCGACGAACTCATCGGCCGCACGCTGCGCGTCTGGCGCCCCACCGGACAGTGGCGCGCCGACCTGTGGGACCTGGGACTGCGCATGCACGCCGGGGCGCTCGCCCATCCGCAGGCATCCGTGCTCAGCGCCTACCGGGTGACCGGACGGGTGCACGAGATCGAGGCGGTGGAGACGATCCTCGGCGTCCTGCGCGGGGCCGGGTTCCCGGACCGCGAGGCCGTACGCATCTACCACGCGTTCGTCGACCAGGCCCTGGCCTTCGCCGCCCTCGACGCGGCGAACGCGTCACTGCCGCGCACGGCCCGCGAGGCGGAGACGGAGGTGTGGCGCACCACGTACGCCCGGCTGCCCGCCGAGACGCACCCGAACATCGCGGCGACGGCCCGCCATCTCGTCGCCGACATGCGTCACGGCTCCTATCCGGTCGCGCTCGGCCTGCTGCTGTCCGCGGCGGCGGCGCGGCTGGCGGAGGTCACGGGGCCCACCGGCGCGGGGCGGTGAGCGGGTCGTGACGGACTGAAAACGGGGGCGGCGGATACCCGGGGAGCGTATGCGGGCGGGCACGGCGCCCGCCCGCGCCCGAAGGAGGAAGCATGCCCACGGTATTGGCCGGCGTCGTGGTCCTGGACTGCGCCGAGCCCGAGAAACTCGCCGCGTTCTACAAGGAACTGCTCGGCGCCGAGGAGACCGACGCCGGCGCGAACCGGGTGGAGATCCGCGGCGCCGACGGGTTCCGGATGGCGTTCCGCCGCGACGTCAACGCCACCCCGCCCAGCTGGCCCCGCCCCGAGAACTCCCATCAGGTCCACCTCGACTTCGTTGCGCAGGACCTCGACGAGGCCGAGCGCAGGGTGGTCTCCCTGGGCGGGCGCCCGCTGGAGGCCAAGGAGGCGCCGGGCCCGTTCGAGGAACGCGGCTACGCGGACCCCGCCGGCCACTCGTTCACCATGCGGCGCACGAGGACCACGGCGCCGAAGCAGGGGTGAGGCGACGACTTCCGCGATGACGCCGCGAGTCTGCGAGGCCGTGGGCCGGCGTCACCGGACGTACGACGCACAGGCCGGCGCGGGGGCCGGAGAGGGGGAGCGGAGTTCGGTACCGGCGCTCGGGGCGGGGGCGATGCTCGGCCCCGGGCCGGGAACCGGGCGTGCGACGCTCGGTCCCGGCGCCGGAGCGGGGTGCGTCCCGGCCCGTGCGTGGAGACTCAGTCCCGGCCGCCCTTGTCCCCGCCCGGCCACACGCCCGTCGACCGTTCGATCGCCTTCGCCCCCGTGCGGTCCGCCAGGCTGCGCGCGACCGCGAACAGGGCGCCCTGAAGCGCCGCGGCGAGCAGCACCTCGCCCCAGCCGCGGTCCCGGTCCAGCGCGTCGGGCGCGTCGTCCTCGTGGCGTATCGCCTTCCATGTCGCTCGGAAGGCGTATCCCGCGAGGGCCCCGCTCGCCCAGCCGAGCGCGAACCCGACAGGCCGGTAGACGAGCGGAAGCTTCGGCTTCTTCTTGTCGTGGGCCACGTTTCCCTCCTTGTGTGTCCATGCCTTCTGCGTCAGCGCAGGCGCCCTCAGGGCCGCCCCTCGGCCGGAACCCGCTCGGCCGCGCGCACCGGCCCCGGCGGCGTCCCGTCACCGAACGGACGCCCGCCGAGGTCCTCCCGGCCGTGCGGCGTGAGCCAGCCGGTCAGGTCCGGTCCGAGCGGCACGATCCCGGTGGGATTGATGCCCGTGTGCACCTCGTAGTAGTGCCGCTTTATATGGTCGAAGTCGACGGTGTCGCCGAAGCCGGGGGTCTGGAACAGATCGCGGGCATACGCCCACAGCACCGGGTCCTCCGCCAGCTTCCAGCGGTTGCACTTGAAGTGACCGTGGTAGACGGCGTCGAAACGGACCAGCGTCGTGAACAGCCGGATGTCGGCCTCGGTGATCGTGTCACCGACCAGGTAGCGCCGTCCGGCCAGGCGCTCCGACAGCCACTCCAGCCGGCGGAACACGTCCGTGCACGCCTCCTCGTACTCCTTCTGCTGGTGGGCGAAACCGGCCCGGTACACCCCGTTGTTGACGTCCTTGTACACGAGGCGCATCACGTCGTCGATCTCGTCGCGCAACCGCTCCGGGTAGAGGTCGGGCGCGCCGCTGCGGTGCAGGGACGTCCACTCGGTGGCCAGGTCCAGGGTGATCTGCTGGTAGTCGTTCGTGACCAGCCGGCCGCTCGGCACGTCCACGACCGCGGGCACACTGACCCCTCCGGGGTACCCGGTCTCACGGGCGTCGTAGGCCTCGCTGAGGTAGCGGATGCCGAGGACGGGATCGCGGCCGTCGGGGTCGAGGGTGAACCGCCAGCTGCGGTCGTCCTGGATGGGATCGGCGATGGCCAGTGTGAGAGCGTCCTCCAGCCCGAGGAGCCGCCGCGAGATCACGGCCCGGCTCGCCCAGGGGCAGGCCCGGCTGGCCACCAGCCGGTAACGGCCGGCCTCCACCGGCCAGCCGTCGCGCCCGTCAGCGGTGATGCGGTCGGCGAAGTGGCTCTTGGACCGCTTGAACTGCTTCTTCCCGTACGCGCGGTTGCTGTACTCGCTGTTGCCCTCGGTCATGCGGCCCCTCCTCGCACCGGTGTCCTTCGCACGCCGCTCGGGTTCCCCGATTTGCGTACCGACACCGTGTGAGCGGCGCGGACGGGGGCAATCGGGCGAGGTGAGCAGGACATCCTCGGACAGGGAACGGGACAGTACGGCCGTCACACAGGCGCCCTCGGACGACGGGCCGCCGCCACCCGAGCCGGAACGGCGCGACGGGTCCTCTGACGGCAGCACGCGTGTCACGGTGCTGGTGGCGCTCGGCGCCAACCTGCTGATCGCCGTGGCCAAGGCCGTCGGGGGACTCCTCGCCGGCTCACCGGCGCTGCTGTCGGAGGCGGCGCACTCCGTCGCCGACAGTCTGAACGAGACCTTCCTGCTGGCCGCGCTGCGCCGCAGCCGCCGCCCGGCCGACCGGCGCCACCCCTTCGGTTACGGCAAGGAACGGTTCTTCTGGTCGCTCCTCGCGGCCGTCGGGATTTTCGTCATGGGCGGCTGCTTCTCCTTCTTCCAGGGCTTCGAGGCGCTGAAGAGCGGCGCGGAGGAGTCGCGCAGCGGCTACGTCGCCGGGCTCGTGGTGCTCGGGGTGGCGCTGGTGGCGGAGGGCGTCTCCCTGGTGCGGGCCCTGCACCAGGTGCGCCGGCAGCACGGCACGTCCCTGCGGGCACTGCGGGACCCGGCCCTGCGGACGGTCCTCGCCGAGGACAGCACGGCGGTGCTGGGCGTGGTCCTCGCGATCGTCGGCATGGCGCTGCACATGGCGACCGGGCAGGTCGTCTGGGAGGCGTCCGCTTCTCTGGCGATCGGCGCGCTGCTCGTGTACGTCGCCTACCGGCTCGGCCGTGACGCCCGCGACCAGCTGATCGGCCAGGCCGCCGATCCCGACCTCAGCCGCCGGATCCGGGAGCTGCTGCAGGCACAGTCCGAGATCGACAGCGTGGAGGCGCTGCAGACCATGCAGCTGGGCCTGGAGTCCATCCTGGTCGCCGCCCGGATCGACCTCGTCCCCGGCCTGGACAGCGAGGAGGTCGAGGACGTCGCGGTGCGCATCAAGCGCTCGCTGACCCGGGAGGTCCCCCAGGCCGACCAGATCTTCCTCGACATCACGGACGCCCCGACCCGCGCGGCGTCCCGGCGCCCGGACAGGCACACGAAGAGCCCCGCCGCGACGGGGGAACACGGCGGGGCCTGAAGGACGGTTGCCCCGCGCAGAGCGCGTCATGCCGAGCTGTTCCGACGGGCCGAGCGTGCACCGTACGACGCGGCCGCCGCGCCCCGCGCCCGGTTGAGGCAACGGACCCCAGGAATCATTCTGAGAATATGGAGCAGGCCGCCGCTGCGGCGATAGTCGATGCCCGGGGCACGCTGACGGGATGGAGCGAGGGTGCCCGGCGGCTGACGGGATACACGGCCGAGGAGGTCGTGGGACGCGCCGCACAGGAGCTGCTCGCCGAGGACGTACCGCAGCCGGGTCTGACCGCCCTGACCGGCACCGCCGTTCTGCGCCACCGTGACGGCCACCCGGTCCCGCTGAGCCTGAGCGTGCACCCCGTGACGGGGCCGGACGGCTCCCCGCAGGGATTCGTGGTCACCACCGCGCCCGCCACGGCGGAGGCGGTGCTCGTGGCCAGGGCATTCCAGCAGGCGCCGGTGGCCATGTCCGTCTTCGACCTGGGGCAGCGCTACGTCCGTGCCAACGACAGGGCCGGCGAGATCCTGCGGGTCGACGCGGACACGTTGACCGGGCGGTACCTGCCGGAGACGGTGGCCGACGACGAATCCGGCCGGCGCTTCCACCGCCAGCTGCGCCGGGTCGCCGAGACCGGGCTCCCCGCGCACTACGAGAGCTACACACGCGCCCCGTCGGAGCGCCGGGAGCACGCCTGGACCATCGACATGTGGCCGGTGTACGGCGCACCCGGCGAGATGACCGCGGTCGCCATCTCGGCCGTGGACAACAGCGAGCAGTACTGGGCGCGCCGACGCCTGGTGCTGCTCAACGAGGCCTCCACCGTCATCGGCACCACACTGGACGTGCCGCGCACCGCCGGGGAGCTGCTGGAGGTGGTCGTCCCCGGGATCGCCGACTTCGCCAGTGTGGACCTGCTCGACTGGGTTCTCGGCGCGGAGGAACCGCCCGTCGAGGCGCGGGGAGACGTCGTCCTGCGCCGCATCGCCCACCGGTCCGTCACCGAGGGCACGCCCGAGGCGGCCGTCCGGCTCGGAGACGTCGACACCTACCCTCCCTTCTCGCCGCCCGCGCGGGCCCTGCGCGAAGGCCGCGCCGTGCTGCGCCGGGCCGGGGAACCCGACTTCGACCGGTGGGTGCAGGAGCGCAACGCCCGAGGGGTGGGCGACTCCGCGTACCGCAGGGGGGCCCACTCCCTGGTGGCGGTGCCGCTGCGGGCCCGTGGCACCACGCTGGGCGTCGCGGTGCTCGTGCGCATCGTCAACCCCGACCCCTACGCCGCGGACGACGCCGTGCTCGCCGAGGAGCTGGCGAGCCGGGCGGCCGTCTGCGTCGACAACGCCCGCCGCTTCGCCCGCGAACGCGCGACCGCGCTCGCCCTCCAGCACAGCCTGCTGCCGCGCGGTCTGCCGGGACAGGCCGCGGTGGAGGTGGCCCACCGCTATCTGCCGTCCGGATCGCTGGCCGGGATCGGCGGTGACTGGTTCGACGTGATCCCGCTGTCCGGCAGCAGGGTCGCCCTCGTCGTCGGTGACGTCGTCGGGCACGGCATCCGCTCCTCGGCCACCATGGGCCGGCTGCGCACGGCCGTGCGCACCCTGGCCGACGTCGACCTGCCACCCGACGAACTCCTCACCCACCTGGACGACCTGGTCATCCACCTGGCCACGGGCGAGGGCGGTGACGAGGTGGGCGAACTCGGGGCGACCTGCCTGTACGCGGTCTACGACCCCGTCACCCGCCGCCTGGCCCTGGCCGCCGCGGGACACCCCGCGCCGGCCGTCCTCGTCCCCGACGGCACCGCCCGGCTCGTCACGATGTCGGCCGGCCCGCCGCTCGGTGTCGGCGGCCTCCCCTTCGAGGCGAGGGAGCTGGACCTGCCGGAGGGCTCGCTGATCGCCCTGTACACGGACGGGCTGATCGGCGAGGGTCGCGAGCGCGACCTGGACCACGGCACCACCGAGTTGTGCCGTGCCCTGGCGACCCCGAGCGGCTCCCTCGACGCGCTGTGCGACACGGTTTTGAAGTCGGTGCTGTCCGAGGAGCCCGGCGACGACGTGGCCCTGCTGCTGGCCCGTACCCGGGCCCTGGGGGCCGACCGGGTGGGCACCTGGGACGTTCCGCCGGACCCCGCGTCCGTGGCGACGGCCCGGCAGTACGCCGTCGACCGGCTCGCCGACTGGGGTCTGGACGAGGCCGGGTTCGTCACGGAACTCGTCGTCAGCGAACTGGTGACCAACGCGATCCGCTACGGCGGGCCTCCCATCCAGCTGCGGCTGATCCGGGACCGCTCACTGATCTGCGAGGTCTCCGACGGCAGTTCGACCTCGCCGCATCTGCGTCGCGCGCACGCCTACGACGAGGGAGGCCGCGGCCTGCTCCTGGTCGCCCAGCTCACCCAGCGCTGGGGCAGCCGGCAGACCAGCGAGGGAAAGACGATCTGGGCCGAACAGCCCTTGCCGGACTGACCGGCGACCCGCATCGTGCTCGAGCCGCACGGGCGGCCCGCCCGCGCGGCTCGAGCACGAGGGCTCACTTCTCGGTCGGTTCCAGCACGAAGACGGGGATCACCCGGTCGGTCTTCTTCTGGTAGTCGGCGTACGGCGGATACGCGGCGACCGCCCGCTCCCACCACACCGCCTTCTCCTCGCCCGTCACTTCACGGGCCGTCATCTCCTGCCGTTGCGGCCCGTCCTGAAGCTCCACCGTGGGATGCTGCTTCAGGTTGTGGTACCAGACGGGGTGTTTGGGGGCGCCGCCCAGCGAGGCCACGACGGCGTACCGGCCCTCGTGTTCGACACGCATCACGGGAGTCTTGCGGATCTTGCCGGACTTGGCGCCGAGGGTGGTGAGGATGACCACGGGAAGCCCGGTGTCGAGCAGCGTCGTGCCCTTCGTACCGCCCGAACTCTCGTACACCTCGACCTGTTCGCGCACCCACTGCTCAGGGCTGGGCTCGTACTCGCCCTCAAGAGGCATGGCATCCGTCCCATCGTCGTGTACGACTGCTGTCTCGTCCGTGGTGCCGCGGAGCCGTGCCCCGGGCCGCGGACCACACGGTTCACGATTCAACACCAGCCGTGGGCGGATTCATCCTCACCACGCGCCTCCCGGCATCCGGATCGCCAGTGCCGCGATGACCGCAGAGGAGACCAGCGCCGTCACCAGCCGGCCGCGCCGCCCGGTCAGCGCCCGGCCGAGCAGCGCACCGCCGCCGGCCAGGAGCAGTTGCCAGCTCGCGGACGCGGCGAACGCCGCCAGCACGAACACGCCCTGGTCCAGGAGCCGTACGGTGTGCGTGGTGCGGCTGCCGACCACCAGGGCGGCGAAGTAGACGACGGTGGTCGGGTTGAGCAGCGTGATGCCCAGCAGGCCGAGATACGCCCGCGCGGGGCCCGGCGGCACCGCGTCGACCGGCGCGGCGGTCCCGGACGACCGGTACCGGCGCACGGCGCGGACGCCGCCGTGCACGGCGAGCGCGGCCAGCACCAGCGCCGCCGCCCAGCGCAA
>NZ_PQSR01000072.1 GCF_002920635.1 Streptomyces sp. Ru72
GCCGCAGCCCCGGCTCCGGCCGCCGCCGCCCCGGCCGCGAAGGCCCCGGCGCTCGAGGCCTCCCCGCTGCGTGGCCAGACCATCAAGATGCCGCGGATCCGCAAGGTCATCGGCGACAACATGGTCAAGGCGCTGCACGAGCAGGCTCAGCTCTCCTCGGTGGTCGAGGTCGACGTGACCCGCCTGATGAAGCTGCGCGAGCGGGCGAAGGCCGCGTTCCAGGCTCGTGAGGGCGTCAAGCTCTCCCCGATGCCGTTCTTCGTCAAGGCCGCCGCCCAGGCGCTGAAGGCCCACCCGGTCATCAACGCCAAGATCAACGAGGCCGAGGGGACCATCACCTACTTCGACACCGAGCACATCGGTATCGCGGTGGACTCCGAGAAGGGCCTGATGACCCCGGTCATCAAGAACGCCGGTGACCTCAACATCGCCGGCATCGCCAAGGCCACGGCCGACCTGGCGGGCAAGGTCCGCGCCAGCAAGATCACCCCGGACGAGCTGTCCGGCGCGACCTTCACCATCTCCAACACCGGTTCGCGCGGTGCGCTCTTCGACACGATCATCGTGCCGCCGGGCCAGGTCGCGATCCTCGGCATCGGCGCCACGGTGAAGCGTCCGGCCGTCATCGAGACGGAGGAGGGTACGGTCATCGGCGTCCGCGACATGACGTACCTGACCCTGTCCTACGACCACCGTCTGGTGGACGGCGCCGACGCGGCCCGTTACCTGACGACGGTCAAGGCGATCCTGGAGGCGGGCGAGTTCGAGGTCGAGCTCGGCCTCTGATCCCCTCAGGGATACGGCTGTGCGACGCCCCCGCCCGGAGCTCTCCGGGCGGGGGCGTCGCTTTTGCCGGGTGTAAGCCTCGTCTCACCTGCGCAAAAGCGCCGGTATGCGCCCTTCCCCCAGGCGGTGGCGGCCGTATTGTCTAAACGTCGAACGCCCCCGGGGTCCCGCCCGTCGCCCGACCGCCACCCTCAAGGAGGCCCTTCGGGCCGCTGTATGGATCGCCCCTTTCTAAGGAGCCCTCATGACCGCGCCCGTCGTCCACTCGCTGCGCGAACAGATCCGCGAGCACATCGTGGAGGGGATCGTCAGCGGTCGCTGGAAGCCGGGCGAGCGGATCGTGGAGCGGCGGATCGCGACCGAGCTGGAGGTCAGCCAGACCCCGGTGCGCGAGGCCCTGCGGGAGCTGGAGTCACTGCGGCTGATCGAGTCGGCGCCGAACAAGGGCGTACGGGTGCGGAACCTGTCGGCGGCCGACCTGGAGGAGAGCTACCCGGTCAGGGCCGGTCTGGAGGCGATCGCGGCGGAGCTGGCGGCCCAGCGGCTGGCCGAGGACTGCTCGGCGCTGGAACCGCACGTGGCCGCGCTCTACGAGGCGGACCGCAGGTCGGACGGTACGGCGCAGGTACGGCACACTGTGGCCTTCCACCGGGAACTGGTCCGGGCGGCGGGCAACTCGGTGCTGCTGCACACCTGGGAGGGCCTGGGCATCGAGGTCTTCACGGCCCTGTCGATCCGCTGGCTGGGCACGGTCCAGCAGTCGTACGCGGAGGAACACGAGGAACTGGTGCAGGCGTTCAGGCGCCGTGACCCGAGGATCGCGGACCTGGTGAAGGCTCATGTGCTCGGCTGCGCGCCGAGGGCGTGACGTCTTTCGACACCCCGCGGCCACCCCGAACACCAGAGCGGCCCCACGCTCAGACGCACTCTCACCTGCGAGAACCCCGAGCCACAACGTCACCCGGTGCCAGCATTGGAGGCACCCCGTGCCGACTTTCTCGTGATCAAGAGGTTTTGCCCCTCAACCCTTTGATCGATCATCGATCAGAGAGTTAGAGTCCCCGATGGACTCTCACCGGAGCCCACGCCCTGTCCTGCCAAAGACCAAGGGCACCCCCGACCCTTACCGATGAGGGCACCCCCTTCGACTGAGGAAGGCGGCGACATGACCGACCCCCAGGCCATCCAGCCGAGCGAGCTCGACCAGCTCCCGGACCGCGATCCCGAGGAGACCGCCGAATGGCAGGCCTCCCTGGACGCCGTCGCCAAGGCGGCCGGGCCGCACCGTGCCGCGTACCTGATGCGCCGCACGCTGGAGCGCGCCGAGGGCACCGGCATCGCGCTGCCGAAGCTCCTCGAGACCGACTACGTCAACTCCATCCCGACCGCCGCCGAGCCGTCCGTGCCCGGTGACGAGGAGATGGAAGCCCGGATCACCGCCTGGAACCGCTGGAACGCGGCGGCCATGGTGACGCGCGGCAGCAAACACGGCGTCGGCGGCCACATCGCCACCTTCGCCTCCGCCGCCTGGCTCTACGAGACCGGCTTCAACCACTTCTTCAAGGGCAAGGAGGGCGACGGCTCGGGCGACCAGCTCTACATCCAGGGCCACGCCTCCCCCGGCATCTACGCCCGCGCCTTCCTCGACGGCCGCCTGACCGAGCAGCACCTGGACAACTTCCGCCAGGAGGCTGGCGGCAACGGCCTGCCCTCCTATCCGCACCCGCGCCGCCTGCCCTGGCTGTGGGAGTTCCCGACCGTGTCGATGGGCCTCGGCCCGCTCTCCGCGATCTACCAGGCGCGCTTCAACCGCTACCTCACCAGCCGCGGCATCAAGGACGTCTCCGCCTCCCACGTCTGGGCCTTCCTCGGCGACGGCGAGATGGACGAGCCGGAGTCGACGGCGGCTCTCGCGCTGGCGGCCCGTGAGGAGCTGGACAACCTCACCTTCGTCATCAACTGCAACCTGCAGCGCCTCGACGGCCCGGTCCGCGCCAACTTCAAGATCGTGCAGGAGCTGGAGGCCCAGTTCCGCGGCGCCGGCTGGAACGTCGTCAAGACGCTGTGGGGTACGGCCTGGGACGAGCTGTTCGCCCTCGACACCACCGGCGCCCTCGTACGCCGCCTGCGCGAGGTACCGGACGCGCAGGTCCAGACGTACCAGACCCGCGACGCCGCCTACATCCGCGAGGACTTCTTCGGCAAGGAGCCGGCGCTCGTCGAGATGGCGAAGCTGCTGAGCGACGACAAGATCCTCGAGTGCTTCCACGTCTCGCGCGGCGGTCACGAGGCCCGCAAGGTCTACGCCGCGTACAAGGCCGCCCTGGAGCACAAGGGCGCGCCGACCGTGATCCTGGCCCAGACCGTCAAGGGCCACACCCTCGGCGAGGGCTTCGCGTCGAAGAACGCGAACCACCAGATGAAGAAGCTGACGGTGGACGAGTTCAAGGCGATGCGCGACCGCCTCGGCCTGCCGATCAAGGACAGCGACTTCGTCGACGGCGTGGTCCCCTACGGCCACCCGGGCGCCGACTCCCCCGAGGTCCGCTACCTCCAGGAGCGCCGCGCGGCCCTCGGCGGCCCGGCCCCGGCCCGACGCGTCCACCCGGTGGCCCCGCTGCCGGCCCCCGCCGAGAAGGCCTTCGCCGCCTTCGACAAGGGCTCCGGCTCCCAGAACGTGGCGACCACCATGGCGTTCGTCCGCCTGGTCAAGGACCTGGTCCGCGACAAGGAGACGGGCAGGCGCTGGGTGCCGATCGTCCCGGACGAGGCGCGCACCTTCGGCATGGAGAGCCTCTTCCCGTCCCTCGGCATCTACTCGCCCAAGGGCCAGACGTACGAGCCGGTCGACCGCGACCAGCTGATGTACTACAAGGAGGCCGAGAACGGCCAGATCCTCAACGAGGGGATCACCGAGGCCGGTTCGATGGCCGACTTCATCGCCGCCTCCACGTCGTACGCGACGCACGGCGAGCCGATGATCCCGTTCTACATCTTCTACTCGATGTTCGGCTGGCAGCGCACCGCCGACCAGATGTGGCAGCTCGGCGACCAGCTCGGCCGCGGCTTCCTCGTCGGCGCCACGGCCGGCCGTACCACGCTGACCGGTGAGGGCCTGCAGCACGCGGACGGCCACTCCCCCGTCATCGCGGCGACCAACCCGGCGGCGCTGACGTACGACCCGGCGTTCGCGTACGAGATCGCGGTCCTCGTGAAGGACGGCCTGCGCCGGATGTACGGCGAGGCGGCCCCGGGCGAGGACCAGAACGTCTTCTACTACCTCACCGTCTACAACGAGCCGCTGCCGCAGCCCGCGAAGCCGGCTGCCCCCGGCATCGACGAGGGCATCGTCAAGGGCCTGTACCGCTTCAACACGGCTGAGTCCGCGGGCCTGGCGCCGGTTGCCAACGCCCCGCGCATCCAGCTGCTGGGCTCCGGCACCGCGATCCACTGGGCGCTGAAGGCGCAGAAGCTGCTCGCCGAGGAGTGGGGCGTGGCCGCGGACGTGTGGTCGGCGACCTCCTGGACCGAGCTGCGGCGCGACGCCCTGGAGGCCGACGCGGCCCTGCTGCGCGGCGAGGAGCGGGTGCCGTACGTGCGCCGGGCGCTGCAGGGCGCCGAGGGTCCGGTGCTGGCGGTCTCCGACTACATGCGCCAGGTCCCGGACCAGATCGCGCAGTGGGTGGAGCAGGACTGGTCCTCGCTGGGCGCCGACGGCTTCGGCCTGTCCGACACCCGTGAGGCGGCCCGCCGCCACTTCGGCGTCGACGCCGAGTCGATCGTGGTCGCGGCCCTCGCCCAGCTCGCGAAGCGCGGCGAGGTCAAGGCGGCGGCCGTGAAGGAGGCCCGGGAGAAGTACGGCCTGTAAGGGCTCGAGTCCGGTGAAGGGGTACGGCGGTCTCGCCGTACCCCTTCCCTGTCAGTGGTCCCCGGCATGATGAACCCATGCGTGCCGCTCGTCTGATCAAGATGGTGTTGCTGCTCCAGTCCCGGCCCTCCATGACCGCCGCCGAGCTGGCGAAGGAGCTGGAGGTGTCCGAGCGGACCGTCACCCGGGACGCTCAGGCGCTGTCGGAGGCGGGGATCCCGGTGTACGCGGACCGGGGGCGGATCGGCGGGTACCGCCTGGTCGGCGGGTACCGCACCCGGCTGACCGGTCTCGCGCGCAGCGAGGCGGAGGCGCTGTTCCTGAGCGGCGTACCGGGCGCGCTGCGAGAGATGGGTCTTCAGGACGCGGCCTCGGCAGCCCGTCTGAAGGTGTCGGCGGCCCTCCTCCCCTCGCTGCGCGACGCGCCGCGCACGGCGGCGCAGCGGTTCCATCTGGACGCACCCGACTGGTTCAAGGAGCCCGAGGCACCCGCCCTGCTCCCGGCGGTCGCGGACGCCGTGTGGGACGACCGGCCGGTCACCGCGCGCTACCGGCGCGGCGAGGACGTGGTGGAACGCGACTTGGAGCCCTACGGGCTCGTGCTGAAGGCGGGCGTCTGGTACCTGTGCGCGCGGATCGGCGAGCCGCAGCGGCCCGCCCCAGGGGATGGGGGGCACGGCTCCTTCCGGGTGTACCGCGTCGACCGCTTCACGGCCGTGGACGTGGGCGGGGAACGGTTCGCCCGGGACGAGGAGTTCGACCTGCCCGCCTTCTGGGCCGAGCGCGCCGAGCAGTTCGCGCGGTCCATCCTGCGGGCCGAGGTCGTGGTGCGGCTGTCCGAGGACGGCGTGAGGAGACTGCCGTACGCCGTCGGCCGCACCTCGGCTCGGGCGGCGCTGCGGGACGCGGGCGCCCCGGACGAGCGCGGCTGGGTGACGGCGACCCTGCCCGTGGAATCCGAGGAGGTGGCGCACACCCAGCTCACTGCGCTCGGCCCGGAGGTCGAGGTGCTGTCCCCCGAGGGGCTGCGGGCGCGTTTCGCGAGCGACGCCCGGCGGCTCGCCGGGCTCTACGCCTCCTGACGTGCCGGTGAACTCCGCGTGCGTCCCTTGCGCTGAAGGCCGATGCTGGTCCCGTGATGGACGAGATGGAGTTCTGGGAGCTGGTGGACGCGAGCCGCGAGGCCGCCGAGGGCGACCCCGAGGAACAGGCGGACGTGCTCGTCGAGCGGCTGCTGCAACTGGACCCGGAGTCGGTCGTGGACTTCGCCCGGCACTTCGAGTCCCGGTTCAACCGCTCCTACCGCTGGGACCTGTGGGGTGCCGCCTGGGTGCTGCTCGACGGGGCCAGCGACGACGTGTTCGACTCCTTCCGGTGCTGGCTGATCGGCCAGGGCCGGCATGTCTTCGAGGGCGCGCTGCACGATCCCGACTCGCTCGCCGACCTGCTGGAGGAGTTCGACGAGGAGATCGACGGCGACGGAGAGGAACTCGGCTACGCGGCGGATGAGGCGTACGAACAGCTCACCGGCACCGAGACGCCCGACCTCGGCATCCCGCCCGCGCCCGCGGAGCCGGAGGGCACGCCGTTCGACCTGGAGAACGAGTCCGTGCTGGCCGAGCGCTATCCGGGACTGTGGGACCGTTTCCGGGCCTGACGCTCACTCCCCCACTGTCGCCTCCGCTCGAGCGGGTGGACCCCCATCGCGCCGGCGGAGGGCCTCCGAGGGCAGGTAGGCCTGTGCCTGGCCGGCGCCCGGGAGGTGGGGGTGTGGCGCCCGTCCGGGGTTCGCCGCCTGGTGGAGCGGCGCCTTGTTGGCCTGGGCGAGAGCGGTCGCCCTGGTCGCGGCCGGGCCGAGGACGACCGCGGCGACCGCGCAGAGCACCGTCCACGGGTTGCGCACGGCCCCCCGCCCAGGTGCTCGTCCTCCGCGTCTCCGTACTGCTGCTGCCCATGATCCACACCTCCGGGTCGGCTGTTGCCGAAACCGTAGGCCGCCGGGCTCTCAGGATCCTGCGGACGACCTGTGGCGTCGCTGTGGACCGGGCCGAGGGCGGAACGGGACGCAGGGGTGTGACGGGCCCTCATCTCCTGCCCTGGAGGTGGGCCGCCTTCTGTCTGATCGACGGGAGCAGGGCGGTCAGGGCCGCACCGGGGCAGTTGGTCATGTAGCCGTCGTTGTGGCCGGCGAGGGCGGGCAGCAGGGCGGTCTTGCCCTCCTGGTACCGGCTCTGGCCGTTGCTGGAGACCAGCTCGACCTTGCCGCGCGGGTCGATGTCCGCGAGACCCAGCTTCCATGCGGCCAGGGCGGCGATCGCGTCGGTCATCGCCCGGGGTACGGACACGCCCTGGGAGAAGGTGCCGATGGCGGCGATGCCCGACGTGCGGTGGTTGAAGCCCTGGGTGTGGGCGCCGGTGACGGGGCGTTCGACTCCGCCGGCGCGGCCCTCGTAGATCGTGCCGCAGCGGTCGACCAGGAAGTTGTAGCCGATGTCGTCCCAGCGGCGGTTGCCGATCTGGCCCGCGTACAGCGCCCGGATGATGCGGGGCGTGTCGGCGCAGTCGTACCGGTTGGGCGAGGCGGTGTGGTGCACGAAGACGGCGACGACCTTGTCGTCGTAGCGCGGCGCCGGCCGGCTTCCGGCGCCTTCCTCCGCCTGCGCCCAGGCGGACCTCGACAGGATGCGGGGCCTGGGCGCCGTGTGCAGGAGGGCGGAGCGGGCGCCGACCGGCCGTGGGCGCCGTACCTCGACCTGGGTCTCGGCACCCGACGTCCCGATCAGCAGCGCGGCACCGGCGGTGAGTCCGGGCGTACAGCCGACCAGCAGCAGGACGGCGCCCGAGATCCGCACCGAACGGAGCGAACGGAGCGGGCGTCTCCTTCTGCCCCTTCGTGCTCTTCGAAAGACACGCATGGACCCACTGTCCATCCCCTCCCTCGCGTCCGCGATGTGTGGTGTGCCACCCGGTGGAACCATCGTCCGGGTCCAGGACGTTTTCACCAGTGGCGCGCCGCGCGGGTCAACCGGGCAACCGCAGGCGGGCCGGCGGTCCGGAGGTGGTCCCCCGGGTGGTGCAGCGCAGGTCGGCGTCGGGGCCGATTTCCGCGCGCCGCGTGCGTGGGGCTGATCACCGGGACCCCGCTGCGCGTACTAAGGGGTCCAAGAGAAAGGCGGCTTCGTGGACCTGCTCGACATCCTTCTGATGCTGGTGATCCTGGCCTACGCGGCGTCCGGCTACCGGCGCGGACTGGTGGCCGGCTGTGTCTCCCTGGCCGGTTTCGTGGGCGGTGCCGTCGTCGGCGTGTGGGTCCTGCCCTGGGTGATGCATCTGGTGACGCGGGGGACGACCGCGGCCACGGTGGCGGCGGTGTTCACGGTGCTGGTCCCGGCGGCGATCGGCCACGAGCTGGCGGGCCGGCTCGCGCTGAAGCTGCGGCGCGAGCTGGACCACGGGCCGCTCAGGGTGGCCGACGGGATCGGCGGGGCGGCGGCGAACTCGCTGGCGGTGCTGATCGTGGCGTGGGTGGCCGCCAGCGTCCTCGGCGCCTCATCGTCACCTCTGGTCACGGAGGCGATCCGGGACTCTCGGCTGCTGGGCGCCGTGCAGAACGTGATGCCGGACACCACCCCCACCTGGTTCTCGCGCGCCACCTCCGCGCTCACCCAGGCCGGCTTCCCACAGGTCTTCAACCCGTTCGAGAACGAGCCGACGGCCACGGTGGCCAAGCCCTCCGGGGACAACGTCACGCCGAGCGCGACGAACGCCGCCAAGCTGAGCACCGTCAAGATCGAGGGCGCCTCGGGCCTCCAGGGCCGCGAGGGCAGCGGGTTCGTGTACGCGGCGCGGCATGTGATGACCAACGCCCACGTGGTGGCCGGCATCGACCACCCGACCGTGCGCGTCGGCGGCGTCGGACCGGCGTACGCCGCCCGGGTGGTGCTCTTCGACCCCGACCGGGACGTGGCCGTGCTGTACGTGCCGGATCTGCGGGCGCCGGTGCTGCGCTTCGACGACAGCGCCAAGCGCGGTGACGCGGCCGTGGTCGCGGGCTATCCGCAGGACGGCGACCTGACACTGCGGGCCGCCACGGTGGCGAACAAGATCCAGGCGACGGGTCAGAACATCTACGGCACGAACACCGTCACCCGGGAGATCTACTCCGTCCGCTCCACCGTCCTGCCCGGCAACTCCGGCGGCCCGCTGCTCAGCACCGACGGCGAGGTGTACGGCGTGGTGTTCGCCCGGTCAACCTCCGACCAGGAGACGGGGTACGTGCTGACGGCCGACGAGGTGGCGGGCGACGCCCAGCGGGCGGCGAACGCCACGACACCCGTGGACACGGGCGAGCTCGTCACGTCCTGAGGGGTCCTCGCAGGCCACGCGCCCCGGGAGGGCACGGTGCAAGTGTTCCTGAGCCGCGGGCGTCACAAGGAGCGGCCCATGAGCACGTCGTCGACGTACTCGCCCTCGATCAGGAACTCCTCGGGCAGGACGCCCTCCACCACGAAGCCCTCGGACTCGTAGAGCTTGCGGGCGGGGGTGTTGTGGCCGAGGACGCGCAGGGTGATGCGGCGGGCGCCGCGGCGGCGGGCCTCGTCCTGGGCGGCCCGCAGCAACGCCCGGCCGACGCCGGCGCCGCGCGCCTCCTCGGCGACGGCCAGGCCCTGGATCTGCCGGACGTGGGAGTTGCAGGCGAGCGAGGTCGGGAACGCGAGCCGGACGTAGCCGACGAGGGTGCCGTCGAGTTCCGCGACGAGGTGGTCCCGCGGCCCGAAGCGCTCGTCGTAGAAGGGCCTGTACGGCGGCCGGGGGCGGGGCTGGACGGCGTGCAGCGGGGACCAGGTCTCCCGGTCGAGCCGGCCGAGCGCGTCCTCGTCGTCGGGGATGGCGAGCCGTATGTACGCAGCGGGCATGAAGGTCACTGTACGGCGGGGTACGCATGTCCTGACCGGGGTTTTAAGCGGCGACGGGCAGGATGGATTTCATGGAACTTTCAAGGATCGCCGTGGCCGGTGCGTCCGGACTCATCGGCAGGGCCCTGGTCCGGTCACTGGTGGCGGAGGGGCACGAGGTGGTGCGCCTGGTGCGTCGCGCGGCCTGGGGCGAGGACGAGGTCTGCTGGGATCCGGAGGGACAGTACATCGACACGGCCGGGCTGGCCGGGTGCGACGCGGTGGTCAACCTCGCCGGGGCCGGGGTCGGCGACCACCGCTGGACGGACGCGTACAAGAAGACGCTGCGGGACAGCAGGGTGCTCGGTACGGCGGCGCTCGCGGAGGCCGTCGCCTCCCTGCCCGAACCGCCGCGCGTCCTGGTGAACGCGAGCGCGATCGGCTACTACGGCGAGACCGGGGACCGGGTGGTCGACGAGGAGGCCCCGCCCGGGGACGGCTTCCTGTCCCGGATGTGCGTGGAGTGGGAGGAGGCGACGGATCCCGCGCGGGAGGCGGGTGTGCGGACGGTGTTCCTGCGCACGGGACTGGTGGTGGCCCGTGAAGGCGGCGCCTGGGGCCGGCTGTTCCCCCTCTTCCGGGCGGGGCTCGGCGGGCGGATGGGAGACGGTCGCCAGTACTGGTCGTTCATCTCGCTGTACGACGAGGTGGCGGCGATCCGCCACCTGCTGGGCACGGACGGGCTCTCCGGGCCGTTCAACCTGACGGCTCCTGAGCCGCTGACGAACCGTGAGATCACTGCGGCGATGGGGCGGGTGCTGCACCGGCCGACGCTCTTCTCGGTGCCCGCGCCCGCACTGCGGCTCGCGCTCGGCGAGATGGCCGGGGACGTGCTCGGCAGCGCACGGGTGGTGCCCAAGCGGCTGCTGGAGTCCGGGTTCTCCTTCACGTTCCCCGAGATCGAGGACGCGCTGCGGGTGGCGCTCCGGCAGTGACCGGTCGGCACGCCGACGGCACGAAACCTTTCGCGTTCGACCACATGCGACCGCCGTGCGACCGTGCTCTGTCGATGCGCGACTTCACTTGACCGTGCGTGGCTCTACCCTCGAGCAGAACTCGGGTATTCCTGAAGCCGGTCGCGGGCATGACGTCTTCGCCGACCGCGCAACCTCGAGGAGGGGCACGTGTTGAAGCCCGTGTATCAGGCGGACGTCGTCATCGTGGGGGCCGGGGTGGCGGGCCTCGCGGCGGCCCACCGGCTGACCAGAGCAGGAGTGAGTACCACCGTCCTGGAGGCCGCCCATGGTGTGGGCGGCCGGATGTCGACCGAGAAGGTCGACGGCTTCCGGCTCGACCGCGTCGGACAGCTCCTGTCCACGTCGTATCCCGAACTGGGCCTGACGCCAGGGCTCGAGGAGCTCGTCCTGCGCCCCTTCGCACCGGGGGTCCTGGTGCACAGCGGCGGCCGCCACCGGCGCGCGGGCGCTCTCCCGATGGCAGGGGGCGCACGGGGAGCGCTCAACGCCGTGCGGGCTCTTGCCGGTGCGCCCCGCCCGGGGAGCGGAACGACCGGCGTGCGGGCCCTCCGGCCGAGGGCGGCGGGGTCTCCTGCCGCGCTCGGCGGTGCCGTGGACCAGGCGCGACTCAACGCGGCACTGGCCCGGATGGCCGCGACCCCCGTGGAACGGCTGCTGGCGCGGCCCGAGTTGCCCGCCGGACGCGCGCTCGCGGCCCGTGGGATGCCCGCCCGTACGGTCGAGGGCTTTCTGCGTCCGCTGCTCGCCGCACTGTTGTGCGACCCGGAGCTCGGCATGTCGAGCCACGCCGCCGAACTCGCGCTGCGCGCCTTCGCGACCGGCCGGCTGTGCCTGCCGGAGGGCGGCGCGGAGGTGCTGCCCGAGCTGCTGGCGCAGGCGCTGCCGCCCGGCACGGTGCACACGGGCGTGCGCGCCACCTCGATCTCCACCACCTCGGTCACCACCGTCGAGCACGGCGAATTCCGCTGCCGCGCCGTGCTGTTGGCCACCGACGCCCATGCCGCCGCCGAGTTGCTGCCCGGGCTGCGCGTCCCCGACTTCCACCCCGTCACGGTCGTCCACCACACGATGGACGAGCCGCCGCCGACCGGCGCGTCACTGCTCCTCGACGCGGACCGCGACGGCCCGGTGGCGCACACGGCGGTGGTCAGCCTGGTGGACCCGTCCCGGGCACCGGCGGGCCGGCCCCTGGTCTCCTCCACCGTGCTCGGCGCGCCGCCCAAGGACGTCGACGGCGCCGTACGCGCCCATCTGACCCGTCTGTACGGCACCTCGACCACGCGGTGGGAGACGCTCGCCGTGCACCACACCGCGCGGGCCGTCCCGGTGATGCGGCCGCCGCACGACGTACGCCGGCCGGTGCGACTGCTGGCCGGTCTGTACGTGTGCGGCGACCACCGGGACACGGGCACGGTGCAGGGAGCACTGCACTCGGGCCACCGGGCCGCCTCCGCGGTCCTCGCGGACCTGGGCACGGCTCCGGCCAAGCTGGCGGACCCGCTGCCGACGGCGGCCTGAGCGGCCCGGGGTCAGTGCAGGGCGGCGACCTTGTCGCGGTAGCCGCGCACGGGGGCGGCGTCCTTGTACGGCTCCAGGCGGCGCTCGAAGTCCCGTACGTACTCCGTCGCCCGCACCGACCGCATCTCCGCCGCCTGCCCCGCGGCCTCGGCCGCGAGCTGGCACGCCTGGTCCAGCTCGCCCAGGCCGAGCCGCGCGGTGGCGAGCACGACCCGGCAGAACAGCCGGCTGCGGGCGTAGCCGGGCGCCCGCAGCTGCAGCGAGCGCTCGGCGTGCTGGATGGCGGCCCGGTACTGCTGCAGGTCCCGGTGGCAGTGCCCGAACTCGTCGGCGAGCTGCGCCTCGTCGAAGAACCGCGCCCAGTACGGGACCTCCTCGCCGGGCCGGGCGGACTCCAGCGCGCGCTCGGCCCGTACGAGGGAGGACGTGCAGGCGCGCACCTCGCCGAGCACGCCGTGCCCGCGCGCCTCCACGGCGTGCAGCAGCGCCTGCACCACGGGCGGCGCCGAGGTGCCGACACCCTGCTGTGCCACCCGCGCGAGCTGCACGGCTTCGCGGCCGTGGCCGAGGTAGACGGCCTGGCGGCTCATCGTGACCAGCACGTACGCCCCGTACATCCGGTCCCCGGCGGCCTGGGCGAGCCTGAGGGCCTGGACGAAGTAGCGCTGGGCGAGGCCGTGCGCGCCGATGTCGTACGACGTCCAGCCGGCGAGCCGGGTCAGATCGGCGGCGGCCGCGAACAGCCTGCGGCCGGTCTGCTCGCCGTAGGTGCCGCGGAGCATCGGCTCGGCCTCGTGCTCCAGGTAGCGCACGAGGGCCTGGCGGGCGTGGCCGCCGCCGTAGGCGTTGTCGAGGGCGCGGAACAGCTCGCCGACCGAGCGCAGGGCGGCGATGTCTCCGCCGGTGACCTTCTGGCCGGGGCCGCGCTCGGACTGGCCGCGCTGCCGGGATGGGGGTCCCCCCTGTTCGAGCGAAGTCGAGAACTTGGGGGATGCGGGGCGGCCCTGGGCCGGGACGCGGGGGGCGCTCTCGCCTCGGGCGACCTTGTCGTCGGGGCGCCCGATCAGCCAGTCCCGGCTGGGGACGACGAGCCCGGCCGGCGTGAACGCGATCTTCCGGAGCTCGGCGTGGCTGCCGGAGTCCTTGCGCCACAGGCCGCTGACGATGTCGACGGCCTCCTCGGGGGTGGCGGCGAACTCCAGCCCCGCGTACACCGGGGCGCAGGCGTCGAGCCCGAGGTCCTGGGCGGTGAGCCGGCGTCCGAGCCTGCGGGTGAACACCTCCGCGATCAGCGCCGGGGTGGTGCCGCGCGGCTGCTGCCCGCGCAGCCAGCGTGTCACGGATGTCTTGTCGTATCTCAGATCAAGCCCGTGTTCGAGGCCCAGCTGGTCGACGCGACGGGCGAGACCTGCGTTGGAGAACCCCGCTTCTGCGATGAGCGCGGCGAGCTGTCGGTTGGGGGTGCGCTGCGCGGGTCGTTCCGTCATCTGCGGTGCGGTCTCCTGCCTGCCACTGAAATCGTCTGTGAGCAGCCCTAATGGCCTGGTGGACGGCGTGAATGTAGCGGAGAGTGAGCAGACGATCGCAGTCTTCCGTATCCATTCATCCGATCGTGTGAGGATTGCTGGGTCGAGCTGACGGTGGCCCGGGCGGCACCCTTCTCCCGGGCCGGACGTACAGTGGCGTGGGCGCGTTTCGCGCCTTACGAGGCTTCTAGGGAGGCGCTTGCCGTGAGTGAGTTGCGGTTCGTCCGTATGGGGTTCGGGACCGATGCCGTCGACTACCAGGAGGCGTGGGACGAGCAGCGGCGGGTGCACGCCGCCCGCTTCGCGGACGAGATCCCGGACACCTGCCTGCTCCTGGAGCACCCTCCCGTCTACACGGCGGGCCGGCGCACGGCGCCCGAGGAGCGGCCCCTGGACGGCACGCCGGTCATCGACGTGGACCGCGGCGGCAAGATCACCTGGCACGGCCCGGGCCAGCTGGTGGGCTACCCGATCCAGAAGCTCCCGCGCCCGGTGGACGTGGTGGCTCACGTACGGCGCCTGGAGGAGGCCCTGATCCGCACGTGTGCGGAGTTCGGCCTGGAGACGACGCGGGTGGAGGGCCGAAGCGGGGTGTGGGTCCTCGGGGACCCGGTCGACCAGCGCCCTTCCCTGGGCGGTCTCTCCCTGGACTTCGACCCGCGCTTGCAGGACGAGGAGTTCGACCCGCGGTTGAACGGTCCGGAGTACGCGCCGTCGAACGCGGGGCAGCGGCGGGAGGACCGCAAGATCGCGGCGATCGGGATCCGCGTCGCCAAGGGTGTCACGATGCACGGCTTCGCGCTGAACGTGAACCCGGACAACGCGTGGTTCGACAAGATCATCCCGTGCGGGATCCGGGACGCGGGGGTCACGTCCCTGGCGAACGAGCTGGGCCGGGACGTGACGATCGAGGAGGTGCTGCCGGTGGTGGAGCGGCACCTGCGGGACGTGCTGGAGAACGCGGAGCTGAAGCCGCGGGAGGTCGAGCGGGCGTCGGCGTGAGGGGCCGCCGGGGGTTTGCCTCGCCCCCGCCGCCCCCACCCCTCCCGCCCTCCAGGCCCCCGCCCCTGAACCGGCCCCGCCCCTGACCCCCGCCGGGGGCTCCGCCCGCGCCCCCGCTCCTGAGACGCCGGAAGGGCTGGACTCAGCCCGTCCGGGGTCCCTCCTGCTCGAAAGGCCTGGGGGAGTTCGAGGACGAGCCGCACGGCCGACAGCGGGGTCTGGGGGCGCAGCTCCCCGGGAAGGGCGGCGGGGCGGAACAAGTCCCGAACACCGGCAGGGGAATGCACCCCACGGCCCCCAGGTTGGCCTCAACGCGGGGGCAGACAACCACGGGCGTACCCTGGTGTACGCCGAAGAATCGAAGCTACAGGGAGCCGACGTGTCCGCAGTCGCACCCGACGGACGCAAGATGCTGCGCCTGGAGGTCCGCAACAGCCAGACCCCCATCGAGCGCAAGCCCGAGTGGATCAAGACCCGGGCGAAAATGGGTCCCGAGTACACGAAGATGCAGAACCTCGTGAAGAGCGAGGGCCTGCACACGGTCTGCCAGGAAGCCGGCTGCCCGAACATCTACGAGTGCTGGGAGGACCGCGAGGCCACCTTCCTCATCGGCGGCGACCAGTGCACCCGCCGCTGCGACTTCTGCCAGATCGACACCGGCAAGCCCGAGGCCCTCGACCGCGACGAACCGCGCCGCGTCGGCGAGTCCGTGGTCACCATGGACCTGAACTACGCCACCATCACCGGCGTCGCCCGCGACGACCTGGAGGACGGCGGCGCATGGCTGTACGCCGAGACCGTACGGCAGATCCACCTGCAGACGGCGGACCGCGAGGCCGGCCGCACCAAGGTCGAGCTCCTCGCCCCCGACTTCAACGCGGTCCCGGAGCAGCTCGAGGAGGTCTTCTCCTCCCGCCCCGAGGTCTTCGCCCACAACATCGAGACCGTCCCGCGGATCTTCAAGCGCATCCGCCCCGGCTTCCGCTACGAGCGCTCCCTGAAGGTGATCACCGCGGCCCGCGACTACGGCCTGGTGACGAAGTCGAACCTCATCCTCGGCATGGGGGAGACCCGCGAGGAGGTCAGCGAGGCCCTGCGCCACCTGCACGACGCCGGCTGCGAACTGGTCACCATCACCCAGTACCTGCGCCCGAGCGTCCGCCACCACCCCGTGGAACGCTGGGTCAAGCCGCAGGAGTTCGTGGAGCTGAAGGAGGAGGCCGAGCAGATCGGCTTCTCCGGCGTCATGTCCGGCCCACTGGTCCGCTCCTCCTACCGCGCCGGGCGGCTGTACCAGATGGCCGTCGAACAGCGTCGGGCGGATGCTCCGCAGCAGGGCGGCACATACATCGCCGCACAGGCCGTCTGACCCGGCGGTCACCCTGATGGTGGCACCCCGTGCCAGTTTCCGTGTGTGAATCCGCACACAAGCGGCTACCGTCTGGTAGTGGCCGATTGACGCGGTCCCGGCCGTCCCCGCAGCTTGCGGGCACCGTCGGGGCCGCGTCCGGCTTTTCACGCCGCGCAGCAAGGCTTCATTGGCGTTTGACCGGTCGGTCACGTCCTGGTAACACCAAACAGTGAGCCTGGCTTTACGCCCCGTAGCACCCAGGCCACGAGCCGCCGACCCGAGGGGGGACCTCCACCATGCAGGCCGCACCCGTACGTGCCAACGCGATCCCGTCGTTCACCGATGCACTCCGTGCCATCGAGTCGTTGCTCATGAGCGGCGGCCAGCGGACCGCCCGTCGCAACGCCTGGACCTCCGTCCTGGAGGACCGTCGCCGCGCCAAGGACCGGGTCGAGGCCGAGCGCGTCCTCGAGGCCGCGGCGTCCCGCTCGTAACACCCGGTCCAGGCCCCGCGGTGTGGCGCTCGTCACGGCCACGCGGTCCCGCTCAGGGCCGTCACGCGCCGCCTCCCCGGCGCACCGGAGCGTCCCCACCGCTCCGCACCGCTCCACCCCGGCACTGCCGTCGTAGCCGCTTCCCGGGCCACGTAGACTGCGTGGCATGGCGAGGAAGGAAACTGCAGCGGACGCTGCGAACGCCGGGCGACTGAAGCAGATCGCCCTGACCTACAAGATGACCCGCAAGGCCGATCCGAAGATCGGTCTTGTACTCGCGGCTGTCGGAATCATCACCTTCGGTGTCTTCCTCGCGATCGGTTTCTTGATCGGCCACCCCATCTATCTCGGCATTCTGGGCCTCCTGCTCGCCTTCCTCGCGATGGCGATCGTCTTCGGACGCCGGGCCGAGCGCGCCGCCTTCGGCCAGATGGAGGGCCAGCCGGGCGCCGCAGCGGCGGTCCTGGACAACATCGGCCGCGGCTGGACCACCACCCCGGCGGTCGCGATGAACCGCAACCAGGACGTGGTGCACCGCGCGGTCGGCAAGGCCGGCATCGTCCTGGTCGCCGAGGGCAACCCGAACCGGGTCAAGAGCCTGCTGGCCGCGGAGAAGAAGAAGATGGCGCGCATCGTCGCGGACGTGCCGGTCCATGACGTCGTCGTGGGCACGGGCGAGGGCCAGGTCGAGCTGAAGAAGCTGCGCACGACGATGCTGAAGTTCCCGCGGGTGCTCACCGGTCCTCAGGTGACCGCCACGAACGACCGACTGCGGGCCCTCGGTGATCTGATGAGCAACATGCCGCTCCCGAAGGGTCCCCTGCCGAAGGGGATGCGGATGCCCCGAGGCGGCCCGAAGGGCCGATGAGCCGACAGGCCCGGATCGCGTCGATCGGCCGTCCTGAGACGTCACGTCTCGGACGGCCGATCGACGTTTCGGGGCCCGGCGGAAACCTCAGATCCTGACCTCGACCGTCCCCGCCATCCGGTCGTGCAGCCCCCTGCCGTCCCGGTCCCAGATCAGCGGCGGAACGGCCAGGCACAGCAGGAGCGTGCGGAGCACCGCGCGCAGGGGCGACACCCGGCCCGTGCCCAGGGCCACCACCCGCAGTCCGAAAAGACGCTTTCCGGGGGTGAAGCCGACCGTGCCGACCGTGAGGATGCCGAGCACGAAGAAGACGAGCAGCGCCCAGTTGCTCGTCGCCGGGGCGTAGCCGTGGGTGATCAGACCGTATGCGATCAAGACGCACAGGCCCCAGTCGACGGCGAGGGCGCCGATGCGTCGGCCGGGGCGGGCGATGGAGCCCGACCCGTGCTCCGGCAGACCGAGGTGCTCCCCGCGGTATCCGAAGTCCGCCCCGGCTTCTTCCATGGCCGCGCGGGGACCGGAGAGCCACGATCCGATTGCTTGCCTGTTGTCCACCCGTCCACGGTATCGCTCCCGATTCGGCGACCCGGAAGCCGGGGTCACGGAGGCACGACCCGGTTAACCTGACAGAAACAAATGGGTCATGCCTGAGAAACCGCCCGTCCCTAAGGTCGGCTTTCAGCGTGTGCCACCGCACTGGCCGCACGAACGAACTACCACCCCGGCACGGACGGTCGGGAGTAGGAGGAGCTGGATGTTCCAGAACGCCGACGAGGCCAAGAAGTTCATCGCGGACGAGGACGTCAAGTTCATCGACGTCCGCTTCTGCGACCTGCCGGGCGTGATGCAGCACTTCACGGTGCCGGTTGAGGCGTTCGACCCGGACGACGAGCTCGCCTTCGACGGATCCTCGATCCGTGGCTTCCAGGCCATTCACGAGTCCGACATGGCGCTGCGCGCCGACCTGTCGACCGCACGCGTCGACCCGTTCCGCCGGGACAAGACGCTCAACATCAACTTCTTCATCCACGACCCGATCACGGGCGAGCAGTACTCCCGCGACCCGCGGAACGTGGCGAAGAAGGCCGAGGCCTACCTCGCCTCCACGGGGATCGCCGACACGGCGTACTTCGGTCCCGAGGCCGAGTTCTACGTCTTCGACAGTGTCCGCTTCGCCACCAGCGCGAACGAGTCCTTCTACCACATCGACTCCGAGGCGGGTGCCTGGAACACCGGCGCCCTCGAGGACAACCGTGGTTACAAGGTCCGCTACAAGGGCGGCTACTTCCCGGTCCCGCCGGTCGACCACTTCGCCGACCTGCGTGCCGAGATCTCCCTGGAGCTGGAGAAGGCCGGTCTGAAGGTCGAGCGCCAGCACCACGAGGTGGGCACCGCCGGCCAGGCCGAGATCAACTACAAGTTCAACACGCTGCTCGCCGCCGCGGACGACCTGCAGCTGTTCAAGTACATCGTGAAGAACGTGGCCTGGCGCAACGGCAAGACCGCGACCTTCATGCCGAAGCCGATCTTCGGCGACAACGGCTCGGGCATGCACGTGCACCAGTCGCTGTGGAGCAACGGCGACCCGCTGTTCTACGACGAGGCCGGTTACGCGGGCCTGTCGGACACCGCCCGCTACTACATCGGCGGCATCCTCAAGCACGCCCCGTCGCTGCTGGCCTTCACCAACCCGACGGTGAACTCGTACCACCGCCTGGTGCCGGGCTTCGAGGCCCCGGTGAACCTGGTGTACTCGCAGCGCAACCGCTCCGCGGCCATGCGTATCCCGATCACGGGCTCCAACCCGAAGGCCAAGCGCGTCGAGTTCCGCGCGCCCGACTCCTCCGGCAACCCGTACCTGGCCTTCTCGGCCCTGCTCCTCGCGGGCCTGGACGGCATCAAGAACAAGATCGAGCCGGCCGAGCCGATCGACAAGGACCTGTACGAGCTGGCTCCCGAGGAGCACGCGAACGTCCCGCAGGTCCCGACCTCGCTGTCGGCCGTCCTCGACTCGCTCGAGGCCGACCACGAGTTCCTCCTCCAGGGCGACGTCTTCACGTCC
This sequence comes from Streptomyces sp. Ru72, assembly GCF_002920635.1. Taxonomy (GTDB): domain Bacteria; phylum Actinomycetota; class Actinomycetes; order Streptomycetales; family Streptomycetaceae; genus Streptomyces. The sequence goes on from NZ_PQSR01000072.1 coordinate 19,408, forward strand.
GACCTGATCGAGACGTGGATCGACTTCAAGCGCACGAACGAGATCGCTCCGCTCCAGCTGCGTCCGCACCCGCACGAGTTCGAGCTCTACTTCGACGTGTGAGCCGGACAACGCCGCAGGGCGTGAGTGTCCTGTGAGACCTGCGTGACCTGGCCCCGCCGCCCTCGCCCGAGGGTGGCGGGGCCAGGTGCTGTCCGGGACCGAAGGCACAATGACCGAAGGCGCAATAGGGTCGAAAAGGCACAGACCAGATATCGTGCGCTTTCGTTCCGGAGACGTTCATGTCCACGACTCCCGACCCGGCGCTGGAGGTCTCCTTCGCCGACGACCCCAGAGTCGTCAAGGAGGCCGCCACCGAGGACTACTCGACGCATGTCGTACCGCTGTCCTGGCGATCCGGCCGCTGGTCGCTGGCGATGGCCTGGGGGGCCCTGTTCTCGGCCATGTTCTGGCTGTACGTCGCGGTGACCTCGGCGGACGCCGTCGGTACTCCGGCCACCGTTGTCGGCATGGCCCTGTCGGTGCTGACCTACGGAGTGGTGAACCTCGTGCTGTCCCGGTACGCCGCCCGCACGGGGCTGACCGTCGCGCTGCTCTCCCGTCGGCTGTTCGGCGTGCTCGGCTCGGCGCTCGCACCTCTGATCTTCGCGGCCACCGCTCTCTACTACGGCGTGTTCGAGGGATCCATCATCGCGGTGGCCTTCCAGAAGTACTTCGGCGGTGACATCAGGATCTGGTACCTCGCCGTGGTGCTCTACGCCCTGCCCCTGGTCATCGGCGGAGTCCGGATCTGGCTCGACAAGCTCAACGGAGTGCTGCTCCCGCTGTACGTGGCCGGGCTGGTCGCCGTCGTCGTCATGGCCACCGTCAAGAGGGGCTACCCGCACGACTGGCTGCACTCGGCGGCGGCCGGTGGAGCGCTCCCGGGCTGGCTCACCTCGTACCTGATCTACATGGGCGTGTGGATCATGATGATGTACACCATCGACTACGCCCGCTTCGGCCGGGCCGAGGACCAGGGTTTCCACGCGAACGTCACCTTCGGCTGGGTCTTCTACCTCTGCACCTTCGCCGTCAACGGCCTGATCGGCATCTACCTGCTGCGTGCCTGGCACATCGCCGGCTCCGAGACCGGCGTGGTGGACGCGTTCCTCCACACCCTCGGATTCGCAGGCGTCGCGGTGATCTTCGTGTCCCAGACCCGCATCAACACCGCCAACTACTACCTCGCCTCCACCAACCTGGAGGCCTTCGCCGCCCGCGTCCTGCGGGTCAGGCTGCCGCGCGCCGCCTGGGTCGCCGTCGCCGGAGCCATCGCGTACCTGCTCATGCTCACCGACGTCCTCGGCTACCTGCTGCGCGCTCTGGCCTGGCAGGGCGTCTTCGTCACCGCGTGGGTGGCCATCGCCCTGGTCCACATCGCGGTACGCGGCGCCGACCGCGACGGGCTGCCCGAGTTCCGGCCCCTCAGGCTGGCCCCGATCACGGCCGGAGCCGGGTCGTGGGTGGTGGCGTCCGCCATCGGCATCACCCTCACCGAGCAGACGGCGCACGCCGTGCTCGCGCAACTCGCGCCGCTGGTGACGGTCGCCCTGGCGGCGGGGCTGTACTGGCTGGCGCTCCTGTTCGGCCCCGACCCCGTCCGCTCCACCACCAGCAGCGACCCGCGCGACGAGGTCGAGGACATCTGGGAAGCCCGCGTCCGCTGCCACGCCTGCGACCGCTCCTACGTGGCGGTCGAGATGGACCGGACAGCCCTGCACCAGGTCGTCTGCTCCGCCTGCGCGGCGGACAGCCGCTGAGGCACACGGCCGCCGTGCGACGCTACGCCGCCACCATCTCCCAGGTCTTGCCGCCCCCGGGGGTGTCCGCGGAAGCCCGCGGTGGGCCGTCCGAACCACCGGAGATGGCCTGCTCCGTCCAGATGCACTTCCCGGCGGCCGTGTAGCGCGTGCCCCACCGCTGGGAGAGTGCCGCGACGAGCTGCAGACCGCGCCCGCCCTCGTCCGTCTCTGACGCACGGCGCATCCGGGGGGTGGTCAGGCTGCCGTCGGAGACCTCGCAGATCAGGCCGGCGCTGCGCAGCAGCCGCAGCTGCACCGGGCCCTTCGCGTGCCGTACGACGTTTCCCATCAGCTCGCTGACGATGAGTTCCGTCGTCATCGTCAGGTCCTCCAGCTCCCAGACGGACAGTTGCTCCCGGACGTGCTCGCGCGCCTGCCCGGCGGCCCGGGGGTCGTCCGACAGCTGCCAGGAGGCCATCCGGTCGGGCGCGAGCGCGTGGACGCGGACGACCAGGAGGGCGGCGTCGTCATGCGCGGCGAGCTGATCGACGGGCAGCAGTCCGGTGGTGAGGGCGTCACAGAGCCGTTCCAGATCCCCACGGTCGGCCGTGCGCAGGAGCCACTCCAGTTCGGCCATGCCCTCATCGACCTCGCGGCAGGGGGACTCGACCAGGCCGTCGGTGTACAGCACGAGAAGGCTCTCGTCGGGCAACTCCACCTCCACCGTCTCGAACGGTGGCTGGGCCACGCCGAGGGGCGGATCCGGGGACAGTTCCGGGAAGTACACGGTGCCGTCGGGGTGGACCACAGCGGGGGGCGGGTGGCCGGCCCGGGCGATGGTGCACATCCGGTCGGTGGGGTCGTAGAGCGCGAACAGGCAGGTGGCGTACGAGTCCTCTCCGAGGCCTCCGACGATGTCACTGAGGTGGCTCATGATCTCGTCGGGGGGCAGTTCCAGGTCCGCCAGGGTTTTGACGGCCGTGCGCAGCCGCCCCATGGTGGCCGCCTCGGACAGGCCGTGACCCATCACGTCGCCGACGACGAGCGCGACCCGGCCGGCCGACAGCGGGATGACGTCGTACCAGTCGCCGCCCACGTCCATGCCGTGCCCGGCGGGCAGGAAGCGCGCGGCGGCCGTGCATGCCCGCAGTTCTGGTAGCCGCCGGGGAAGCAGCCCGCGTTGCAGCTCCTGGGAACGCGTGTGTTCGGCATCGTAGAGCCGGGCCCGTTCCAGGGCGTGCGCCACGAGGGCGCTGATGGCGGTGAGCAGGGTCTGCTCCTCATGGGTGAGGCGGCGCGGCCGGTCGAAGGAGACCGTGCAGACGGCGAACGTGCGCCCGGAGACGGTCAGCGGAAGGAACGCCCAGGCCTGCTTGCCTGCCTGGCGTGGCTGGTCGGCACGGTCCGGGTAGCGCTCCGTGTACTCCTCGGTCGAGGAGATGAACAGCGGCAGCCCGGTCCGGATCGCGTCCCAGACCGGGTCGACCCTCGTCATCTGGCGGCCGTCGAGCCGGTCGAGAAAGTCCTGCGGGTAACCGACCCCACCGACGACGTGCGCCCGGTCGCCCTCCATGGCCAGCATGGCGAGGCCGGTCGCGCCGAACGGCGGAAGCACTCGCTGGGCGACCGCGTCCACCACATCCTGGGTGGTGGTGGCCTTGGCGAGCGCCGTGGTCAGTTCCGCGATCCGGGTCGAGCGCTCGGAGGCCGCGCGCACGGCGGCGGCCTGCTCCGCCTCGTGCCTCCGCTTCTCGGTGACGTCGGTGAGGTAGAGGGTGAGTCCGTCGGGGCCCGGGACGAGCCGGAGGTGGTGGCAGCGCCCCGCCTCCTCCGCCATCCGCACGTCGAAGCCGACGGGCGTGGCCTTGGCGGCGGCCTTCCGGCAACGGGCCTCCAGGCCCGGAACCCGCCGCATGGCGGGCAGCTCCCACAGGTTGTGCCCGAACAGCTCCTCCTCCGCAGCGCTGAGCGTGCGCTCCGCCTCCAGGTTGGCGAAGGTGATCCGCCAGTCGTCGTCCACCAGGAGGAAGCCGTCGCTCATATGGCGAAGCGCGCGGCTGAGCGCGTCCCGGGCGGTACGGGACTCGCTGCTGTCCCATCCCATGCCCACCATCCGGACCGGTTCGCCGTTGTCGTATTCCACGACCGATCCGCGGGACTGCGTCCAGCCGTAGCTCCCGTCCGGCCGCAGCACCCGGTACTCGGCCTCGTACACCGTCCTGTCGCGGATCGCCCGCTCCAGCGCGGCCAGCGTCCAGGGCAGGTCGTCGGGGTGGATGACCTTCATCCAGCTCTCGATGCGGGGCACGTAATGGTCGGGAGTGTTGCCGTACAGTTCCATCGCCGCCTCGTCCAGCAGCAGCTCGCCGGTGCGGATGTTCCAGTCCCAGGTCCCGACCGTGACCGCCTTCAGCGCCTGCCTGAGGCGGCTGCCGACCAGTTCCTCCTGCGGCGGCGGAGCGGGCGGCGGCGCCTGGCCCATCCACTCCTCGGCCCAGGCGACGACGCCCCGCAGGAACTCCCACTGTGCCCCGGTCGGCTCGCTCCCGGCGCCCGTCAGCAGGGTGAGCGCGCCGACCGTGCGGTCCTTGCTGAAGATCGGAACGGACGCGAGCCCGGTACCGGGCCACGGCCTCGTCGGCGGCCCGGGAGCGTCGGGGGACCAAGTGGCAACCCACACGCCCCGGCCCCCGCGTACGGCACTCGCCGGGACCGTCGGTCCCTCCTGGTCGACGATTTCCCAGGGGCGGGTGAGCGCCGGGGGCAGGCCGGTCGACGACACCAGCCGCAGGGCCGACATGGGACCGCGCAGATGGACGGCGCCGCCCAGCGCATCCAGCTCGGCCACCGCGTGCTGGAGGGCCAGCCGGAAGATCTCGCTCTCCGTGATCCCCTTGTCAGCGCTCGCGAGCAGCGAAAGACGCGCGTGCATATAGCAACGGTATGCCTGTGAGGTGCTCGATCGCGCGTCCGGCTCCACTGCCCGCCCGCAGGATCCCAGACGGACTCTTTGCCTGCCGTGGAGCCGTTCGGAACCGGTTCATGGGTCGGGTTGGGCGCACAATGGGGGTGGGACGAGTGCCTTACTGCGGGGTACTGCGGGGTGATGCACGATGCGGAGCCGGTTCCAGAGTGATCGGCGGCTGACCGTCCGGATGACGGTCACGCTGTTCCTGCTCGGATTGCTGTACGTGGCGTTCGTCGCCGCGTTGATCGCGTTGCTGAAGTCCTGGGTGCTGGTCGTCGTGATCGCGGCGGCGGCACTGGGCGCGCAGTACTGGTTCTCGGACCGGATCGCGCTGTACGCCATGCACGGGCGGATCGTGGAGCGCGAGGAGTACCCGCAGCTGCACGGTGTGGTGGATCGGCTGTGCGCCGTGGCAGACATGCCGAAGCCGCTCGTCGCCGTCTCCGGTCTGGACATGCCGAACGCCTTCGCGACCGGCCGCAACCCCGATCACGCCGTGCTGTGCGTGACCACCGGGCTGCTCAGGCGGCTGGAGCCCGAGGAGCTGGAGGGTGTGCTCGCGCACGAGCTGTCGCACGTGGCGCACAAGGACGTCGCCGTGATCACCGTGGCGTCGTTCCTCGGGGTGATCGCCGGGCTGGTGGTCCGGTTCGCGTTCTACTCGGAGCTGTTCGGCGGGCGGGGCCGGAAGGACCAGAACACGATCGCCGTCTTCGGCGCCGTCATGGGGATCTCGGCGCTCGTCTACGCGATCAGCTTCCTGCTGATCCGGGCCCTGTCCCGGTACCGGGAGCTGGCCGCGGACCGCGCCGCCGCGCACCTGACGGGGCGGCCCTCGGCGCTGGCGTCCGCACTGACCAAGGTCACCGGGGACATCGCCCGCATCCCGACGCAGGACCTGCGGACGGCCCAGGCGTTCAACGCCTTCTACTTCACCCCCGCCCTCGGTGCCGACCCGGGCATCTCCCGTCTGTTCTCCACGCACCCGACCCTGGAGCAACGGCTCGAGCAGCTCGCCCGTATCTCCGCGGAGCTCGGCGAGGCGGCGGCGCCGGGAAAGGCGGGCTGAGCGCCGATGGGGTTCCTGGACATCCTGCTCGGCCGTACGAAGCCGGTGGCACCCGACCTCGACCAGCTGTTCGCCCTGCCGTCGGCGGCGATCACGCTCGAGGCCGCCGCCGGGTTCACCCCGACGGGAACCGGCGCGGTCTGCTTCGCCACGGTGGAGGGTGGCGCCTTCACCCAGGCCAACCAGGAGGTCCAGGCGCTCCTCGACGCCGACACCGACCGCACCGGGCCACCCGTCGAACTGCAGCGGGACGACTACGGCTACTCGTGGCTGGTCTCCCGCCGCTCCCCCGAACAGCTGTCCGCCCTGATCAACGATCTGCACGCGGTGAACAGCGCGATGGAGGTCAACGGCTTCGGACCGCAGCTGCTGTGCTCGGTGGCCGGCTTCCAGGACACGGGCGGGCGCCGACTGGGGCTGGTCTATCTGTACAAGCGGGGCACCTTCTATCCGTTCGCGCCGCTCGCCGGACAGGGCGAGCGGCGCGACAACGCGCTGGAGCTGCAGATCAAGGCGGCCCTCGGAAACGATCTGCGGATCGAGCAGGACCTCGGCCGGTGGTTCCCGATCTGGGGCGCGCCCGGCCTGTGACGCCTGCTCCTCCTCGCGCCTCCTACTTGCCACCCTCCTGGCGGCGGGCCTCGAAGGGGCGCTCGCGGCGGTAGCGGCGCTCCCACTTGGCCTGCTGGTCACGGCGGGCGCGGTACTCCTGGTAGCTGGCCGCCGAGGCCGGGGTCCCTCCGGTGCCCGCGGAGGACGAGCCGCGACCGTACCGCACGTACAGGACGAACAGCGCTGTGGCGGCGAGCCACCAGATGTGGTTGCCGAATCCGAAGAGGACGAGGACGACGGTTCCGGCAAGGATGATGGTGCCCATGACGCCCTCCTTCGCTTGGGTGAGTGGTTGTGCCACGGGGTTCGACGGGGTGCCGGGGATCTGTGACCCCATCGGATGTGTGTCCAGCGTAGGGAGGCGGTCACTGCGGGTGCATCTGCTTTTCGATCCGAGGGAGACGGCATGGGCGGCGTTGGGCGGCACATCGGGACGGTGGAGCGGCGGGCCCGGCTCGCGGTGCGGCACCGGCTGGGCGCCGGGTCGCGGGCGGTGACGCCCGAGGAGGTCGCCGGGTCGCTGGTCGCGCTGCACGGCACCGATCCGGCCACGGTGTTCCTCGCCGTCGGGGCGCGCCTCGCGGACGCGGACAAGACCGTGGCGGAGGTCGAGCGGGCGCTGTACGAGGACCGGACGCTGGTGCGGATGCACGGCATGCGGCACACCGTGTTCGTGTTCCCGACCGAACTCGCCGCCGTGGTGCACGCGTCGACCAGCCTCGTGAACGCGGCCAAGGCCCGCGCCGCGCTGGTCAAGAACATGGTGTCCGGAAGCGGCGGCCGGCTGTCGGCCCAGTGGCTCGCGGAGGTCGAGGCGTCGGCGCTGGCCGCCCTGGCCCGGCGCGGTCAGGCGACCGTCAGCGAACTCACCAGGGACGAGCCTCGGTTGAAGGAGCAGTTCACCTACGGCGAGGGCAGGAGCTACGAGGCCCCGCAGACCGTGTCGTCGCGGCTGATGCGCGTCCTGGGCGCCGAGGGCCGGGTCGTCCGGGGGCGCCCGCTGGGTGCGTGGACGTCGTCGCAGTTCCGTTGGGCCATCGCCCCGCCTCATCCCGAGATGCCGCCCGCAGAGGCGCAACGGGAGCTGCTCCGGCGCTGGCTGACGGTCTGCGGGCCGGCCACGGAGACGGACCTGAAGTGGTGGACCGGCTGGAGGGTCACGGAGGTACGCCGGGCGCTGACCGCGATCGGGGCGGTACCGGTGACGCTGGACGGCGGGGCGACGGGGTATGTGACGCCAGGCGACGAGGAACCGCCGGCGCCCGCCGAGCCGTGGGCAGCTCTGCTCCCGGGCCTCGACCCGACGGCGATGGGCTGGCAGGACCGTGACTGGTACCTGTCCCCCGAGCTGCGCCCGGCCCTGTTCGACCGCAGCGGCAACGTGGGACCGACGGTGTGGTGGGACGGCAGGGTGGTCGGGGGGTGGGCCCAGCGCCCGGACGGCGAGGTGGTGTGGCGCCTGCTGGACGGGGAGGGGTTGGGCCGGGATGCGCACGAGGCGATCGCGACGGAGGCGGCCCGACTGGGGGCGTGGCTGGCCGGCACCCGGGTGACGCCGCGCTTCCGGACACCGCTGGAGAAGGAGCTGTCGAGCTGACTGCGGCCGGCGGCACTGGTCGGCCCGGTGGCCCCCAGCCCGTCCGGGGGCGAAGCCCCCAGCCGACGGCACGACAACGCCGGGTGCCCGAGAACAAGACGGCACCCGGCGCCACGTTCAACGGCTGTATCGCATCAGCGCCCGCACCATGTGGCACGTCGTGTCCGACGGCGGCCGTATCCCGACCCGCTCCGCCGTGCTCCGTATCGTCTCGTTGTGCGCCTGGTTCGGCACGTACACGCCCGAGTCGAGCAGGGCGATGGCGAGGCGCATCGCCTTCAGGCGCCGGTTGTGCGTGACGTACCACTCGCGCGGCCGCCCCGGCGGGAGCGGTCGCTTGGCCGTCGGTGCGTACGGCAGGTCCATCGGGACCGGTCGCCGCGCCGTCGACCGGGTCGGCTTCGGCTTGGTTGCGGCAGCGGGCACAGGCATCCTCCTGTCGCGGTCAGGGAGGTGCCGGACACCCCGGCGCCTCCCTCGAACACTGCTTCTATTTTACTGCCACCCACTGACAAAAGCCCCTGGCCACAGGCCATTTGAGCCAGGTTGTGACATGGGTGAGAAGGGGTGTGTCGGCTACCGTGTGGGGCATGGAGATCTGGATCAACCCGGCCTGCTCGAAGTGCCGCAGCGCCCTCACCCTGCTCGACGCCGAGGGCGCCGACTACACCGTGCGCCGCTACCTGGAGGACGTGCCGACCGAGGACGAGATGCGCGAGGTCCTCGACCGGCTGAACCTCGAACCCTGGGACATCACGCGCACCCAGGAGGCCGACGCCAAGGAACTGGGCATGAAGGACTGGCCGAGAAACGCCGCGTCGCGCGACCGCTGGGTGCGGGCGCTCGCCGAGCATCCGCGGCTCATCCAGCGGCCGATCATCACCGCGGACGACGGTACGGCCGTGGTCGGGCGCACCGAGGAGGCCGTACGGGACGCCCTGTCCCGCTGACACCGACTCCCCTGTGACCTACGTTACTTCGCTGACTCCTGTAAACCGCTGAGTAACTCCGTTCGGTATCTCGTACATAGCGGCGTACCTATCGCGTCCGGTCGCCGGTGACGGCGGCCGGGGACAGGAGGCGCGCATGTCGCGTAGGAGAACCCTCAGTCCCAAGAAGAAGATCGCCCTGGCGGTCACCGCGGCCGCCGTGGCCGGCAGTGGGGCCTTCGCCCTCGCCGCCACGTCGAACGCGGCGAACGTGCAGAACGCGTCGACCTCGACGGTCTGTCAGGGCCTGGCCACCGCGCTCGGCAACAACGAGTCGTTCATCGCCGCGCAGAAGGCCAACCCGGACGCCCAGTCGGCGGCACGGATCGCCAACCGCGAGGCGGTCGTCGCCGAGATCAAGCGCAAGCAGGAGGCGTCCGGCTGCCAGGTCGGGGAGTCGGTAGAGGCGGGTGGATCGGGATCGGCGCAGTCCGGCGGCGCCGCGCAGGCCGGGGGGTCGGCTCAGGACCCCCAGGCCTCGCAGGCCGCCACCACCGCGCCCGCCACGACCGCGCCCGCGAACGACACGGGAGGCGCCGGCACCGCTGCTTCGGGCCAGCAGGTCTGCAAGGGCTCCACGGTGACGCTCTCCGGCGAGGGCGGCGCCCCGGCCGCGTCCAGCAACCAGTTCCCGGCGGGAACGACCCTGAAGGTCACCAACCTGGACAACAACAAGTCCACGACGGTGAAGGTCACCTCCGTGTCCGGTAGTTGTGTGCTGCTCAACAACGCCGCCTTCGAACAGGTCCGTGAACCCGGCAAGTTCCTGATCCGCCGTGCCCTGATCGAGAAGGTGGGGTGAGGCCGGCCGGTCAGTGACTCCGGGAGGCGGCACGTCACGTGGCACGGTCCCGCTGTTCGCGGCCACGAGCAGCAGGACCGGCGCGGGCGAGCGCAAGCGCGGCGGCGCTCGGACGCGGGCCCGTGACCGGTTCCGGGTCGGGAAGCCGACGGTCGCCTCCTGGAGCCGCGCCTGCTCCGCGTGGAGCGGGCGCTGAGGTCGGCCACCGTACAGGGGGCGGTGGCCGGCCTCATGTGTGCTGAGCCTCGGCTCGGCGAAGAGGCCGTTGGCGCACTCGCCAGGGGACGGCGGCGTACGTGCCGCAAGGGGACGGACCGGTCACCGTGTGATTCCCGGCACGGGAGCCCCCGGTAACACGGGGTTCACATCAGAGCAATGGTCGGGAAATCGCCCGTTGACATGCTGCCGGGCATCACCCGGCGCCCCACTGCCGCAGCGCCGCGCACCCGCACGACCTCTGCGACTGCACTGTCGACCACGCAGTCGAGACCTCCCCCGAAGGATGTGGCCCATGGCCTTCAAGGCTGAGTACATCTGGATCGACGGCACCCAGCCGACCGCCAAGCTCCGTTCCAAGACGAAGATCCTGGCCGACGACGCCAAGGGCAAGGAGCTTCCGATCTGGGGCTTCGACGGGTCCTCCACGAACCAGGCCGAGGGCCACTCCTCGGACTGCGTGCTCAAGCCGGTCTTCTCCTGTCCCGACCCGATCCGCGGCGGCGACGACGTCCTGGTGCTGTGCGAGGTCCTCGACACGGACATGACCCCGCACCCGTCCAACACCCGCGCCGCGCTGGCCGAGGTGGCCGAGAAGTTCGCCGCCCAGGAGCCGATCTTCGGCATCGAGCAGGAGTACACCTTCTTCGACGGCTCCCGTCCGCTCGGCTTCCCGGAGGGCGGCTTCCCGGCTCCGCAGGGCGGCTACTACTGCGGTGTCGGCGCCGACGAGATCTTCGGCCGTGAGGTCGTCGAGGCGCACCTGGACAACTGCCTGAAGGCGGGCCTCGGCATCTCCGGCATCAACGCCGAGGTCATGCCCGGCCAGTGGGAGTTCCAGGTCGGCCCGCTCTCCCCGCTCGAGGTCGCCGACCAGCTCTGGGTGGCGCGCTGGCTGCTGTACCGCACCGCCGAGGACTTCGGCATCTCCGCGACCCTGGACCCGAAGCCGGTCAAGGGCGACTGGAACGGCGCCGGCGCGCACACCAACTTCTCGACCAAGGCGATGCGCGAGGGCTACGACGCGATCATCACCGCCTGCGAGGCGCTCGGTGAGGGCTCCAAGCCGCTCGACCACGTCAAGAACTACGGCGTCGGCGTCGAGGACCGCCTCACCGGTCTGCACGAGACCGCCCCGTGGAACGAGTACTCGTACGGCGTCTCCAACCGCGGCGCCTCGGTCCGTATCCCGTGGCAGGTCGAGAAGGACGGCAAGGGCTACATCGAGGACCGCCGTCCGAACGCCAACGTCGACCCCTACCTGGTGACCCGCCTCATCGTCGACACCTGCTGCACGGCGCTGGAGAAGGCCGGCCAGGTCTGATCCGCTCCACACAGCTCCCGGAAGGGGCGTCCGCGTCGTGCGGGCGCCCCTTCCGCGCGTCGGGGGCACGTGGACACGCCCGGAAAAAGAGCGTCCAAGCAGTGAGAGGAGGCTCCTGTCACGGGCGTGTGTCTGCTTCAATGAGAACCATGGCCAGCTTCCAGAAGTTCAGCGCGACGGGTCGCCGTGACCTCGAGCCCTTCTGGCCTTCCCGTCAGCACCACGACTTCGACCGGGTGTGTTGTCGCGCGGACACCGCGCGGGCCCTGTAGAGCCGTACACCCGGCAGCCGTACCGGCACAGCCGTCCTTGCGGCCTTCGGCCAGCGCGCACGACGTACGTCCCCCGACGAACTCCTCGCGCGAAAGAGCTGACCTCTCATGGCGACCACTCGTTCTCTCTCCACCGCCGCCCTCACCACCGCCACCCCGCCGAACGGCTCGGCACGGCACCGGCTGCGTGCCGTCGACCGGGACGAGGCCGTCGACGTGGCCGACTTCCTGCCGCCGGGCGCCACCTGGCTGCCGGCGCCCCCGCACACGCTGCCGAGCCTGCCCGGCCGCCCGCCGATGATCGGCTACCTGGTGCTCGTCCCGGCCGACCAGCAGCCCCCGTTCCCGCCCGCCGCGGTGCCCGACCGGCCGGACACGCGGCAGGCCGTGGGCTCGGACCCGCTCGTCCGCGTCGACACCGGCCGGCGCACCGCCGAGGTGGACGGGCGGCCGCTCGACCTGACGTATCTGGAGTTCGAGCTGCTCGCCCATCTGGTGGCCCACCCGCACCGGGTGCACACCCGGGACCAGCTGGTGACCACGGTGTGGGGCTACGGCCATGTGGGCGACGGGCGCACCGTGGACGTCCACATCGCCCGGCTGCGGCGCAAGCTGGGCGCCGAGCACCGCGGGACCATCCAGACGGTGCGGCGCGTGGGCTACAAGTACGCTCCGCCGACGGGTCGTTGACCGTCTGCTGACGGCAGATCCCTGTTCCCTCCGGCCGCCCGACCGGGCAGAGTCACCGGCATGAGACTTCTGGTGCTGGGTGGTACGGAGTTCGTGGGACGGGCCGTCGTGGAGGCGGCCCTCGGGCGCGGCTGGGACGTGACCGTCTTCAACCGGGGGACGCACCGACCCCCGGCCGGTGTGCGGGCGTTGCAGGGCGACCGCACCGCGCCAGGCGGGCTCGCCGCCCTCGCGCAAGGCGAGTGGGACGCCGTCGTGGACACCTGGTCGGCGGCGCCCCGGGCCGTGCACGAGGCGGCGCGGCTGCTGCGGGGCCGCGCCGGGCGGTACGTGTACGTGTCGAGCTGCTCGGTGTACGCCTGGCCCGCGCCGGCCGGGTACGACGAGAGTGCCCCGTCGGTCGAGGGCGCCGAGCCCGACGCCGGCACGACCGACTACGCGCGCGACAAGCGCGGCGCCGAGATCGCCGCCGTCGAGGCCTTCGGCGCGGACCGCTGCGTGCTCGTACGGGCCGGGCTGATCCTCGGCCCGTACGAGAACGTCGGCCGGTTGCCGTGGTGGCTGACCCGCGTCGCGCGCGGCGGGCCCGTGCTGGCGCCGGGGCCGCGCGACCTGCCGCTGCAGTACGTCGACGTCCGCGACCTCGCCGAGTGGATCCTCGGTGCGGTGGAGCAGGAGCTGAGCGGCCCCTACAACCTGATCAGCCCTCAGAGGCACGCCACCATGGGCTCGTTGCTGGAAGCCTGCGTAGCGGCCACCGGCTCGGCGGCCGAGCTGCGCTGGACCGAGCCGGAGGTGATCCTCGAGGCGGGCATCGCACCGTGGACACAGCTGCCCGTCTGGGTCCCGCCGGGCACCGACATGCACGACGCGTTGCACGCCGCCGACGTCTCACGTGCGGTGGCGGCCGGGCTGGTCTGCCGGCCGGTGGAGGAGACCGTCGCCGACACCTGGAACTGGCTGCGGTCCGTCGGCGGTACCGCACCGCAACGCCCCGACCTCCCGCCGCTGGGGCTCGACCCCGAAGTGGAGGCGAAGGTGCTCGCGGCGACCGGAGGTGTATCTGGCACCACCCCCTGACCGGGGGTTCGGGCCAGTGACCGCCGCCCGGCCCTCCGCCAGACTGACGCCATGAACACTGACATCAGGCGCGGGGGCGCCCGCGAGCACGCACGAGAGGTGGTCCTTGCCGCCGTGCGGGGGCTGGTGCTGTCCCTCGCGGTGCTGCCGTTCGGCGTGGCGTTCCTCGTGCTGACGCTCCTGTCCCTCGCGTTCGTCCCGCTCGGGATCGGGCTCGTCACCACCCCGTGGGTGCTGACCGGCGTGCGTGCCCTGGCGGACACCCGGCGCAGGCTCGCGGAGGAGTGGTGCGGGATACGGATCCGCTCGGTGTACCGGCCGCTGCCCGCGGACGCCAATCCGTGGTCGCGCACCTTCGGGATGCTGCGCGACCCGCAGACCTGGCGGGACGTTCTCTGGCTGCCGGTGGACATCACGGCGGGCTTCTTCACCGCGCTGCTGCCGGTCGTGGTGCTGCTGTACCCGGTGCAGGGGCTCCTGCTGCCGGCCGGGCTGTGGCGGGCGTACGTGCCGGGCGGGGGCGGCACCTACCACTACGCCTTCGTCCCGGTCTCCGGCCAGGCGTCCGCCTTCGGCGCGGCCGCGCTCGGCGCCGTGCTCGGCGCGGTCACCTGGCGGTACGCCCCGAGCCTGCTCGGCGTGCACTTCCGGCTCGCACGGGCCGTCCTGGGCAGCCCGCACGGTGAACTGGCCGAGCGGGTCCGGGTGCTGACCGAGACGCGACGGGACGCGGTGGACACCTCCGCCGCCGAACTGCGCCGGATCGAGCGGGACCTGCACGACGGGGCGCAGGCCCGGCTGGTGGCCATGGGCATGGACCTGGGCACCATCGAGATGCTGCTCGACAAGGACCCCGCGAAGGCCAAGGAGCTCGTCGCGCAGGCCCGCCGGTCCTCCGTGGAGGCCCTGGCCGAGCTGCGCGAACTCGTCCGCGGCATCCATCCGCCGGTGCTCGCCGAGCGTGGACTGGGCGATGCCGTACGGGCGTTGGTGCTGCGGCTGCCCCTTGCCACCGAGGTGAACGTCGAGCTGGACGGCCGCGCCGACGCGCCGGTCGAGTCGGCCGCCTACTTCGCGGTCAGCGAGGTCCTCACCAACGCGGTCAAGCACTCCGGCGCCGACCGGATCTGGGTCGACCTGCACCACAGTGAGGGCATGCTGCGCATCTCGGTCACCGACAACGGCAAGGGCGGCGCGGTGATCGGCGCGGGTTCCGGGCTCCGCGGAGTCGAGCGGCGGCTGGGTACGTTCGACGGCGTCCTGGCCGTCAGCAGCCCCGCGGGCGGTCCCACCATGGTCACCATGGAGATCCCGTGCGCGTTGTCCTAGCGGAAGACCTCTTCCTGCTGCGCGACGGACTGGTGCGGCTGCTCGAGGCCCACGACTTCGAGATCGCCGCCGCCGTCGAGTCCGGTCCCGAGCTCACCCGCGCGCTGGCCGAACTGACGCCCGACGTCGCCGTGGTGGACGTACGCCTGCCGCCGACGCACACGGACGAGGGGCTGCAGTGCGCGCTGCGGGCCCGCCGGGAGCGGCCGGGGCTCCCGGTGCTGGTGCTGTCGCAGCACGTGGAGCAGTTGTACGCGCGGGAACTGCTCGCCGACGGCACCGGCGGGGTGGGCTATCTGCTCAAGGACCGGGTGTTCGACGCGGAGCAGTTCGTGGACGCGGTACGACGGGTCGCAGCGGGTGGCACCGCGATGGACCCGCAGGTGATCCAGCAGCTGCTGACGCGGCGTGCGGCGGACGACCGGCCGCTGGCACGGCTGACGCCCCGTGAGCTGGAGGTGCTGGAGCTGATGGCGCAGGGCCGCTCGAACGCGGCGATCGCCGACCGGCTGGTCGTCACCGAGCGGGCGATCGCGAAACACACCTCCAATATCTTCGCGAAACTGGGCCTCGAGGTTTCCGACGACGACAATCGGCGGGTTCTGGCCGTGCTCGCCTATTTGGATCACGGCCGCTGAATGAAATTCAAAGAAGTCAGGCCTACCCGCCTCAACTCCCGTTGACACGGGGCTTCTGCACCTCTTGGGCCCGAATTGCCCTCAGGAACCTCCAAGTTTTTCTCCGGTCTCTGAACACCTCACCGGCCTCCTGCGTATGGGATGGCGCCGCTTCACCCCTGTCGGGCGCCTCCGCCCCGAAAGGAAGTCAGAGGAGTTCCATGGGACGCAACACGAGAAAACGCCGTACGCCGCTGGCCACCAAGGCCATAGCCGCCTCGGCTGCCCTAGCGCTCGGTGGGGGCGGGTTGCTCTGGGCCAACTACTTCGCCTCGGCCCACGAGACGAACAACCAGGCCTGGGGAGGGAACCAGACCAAGGCCGCCAGCGCCCAGGTGGCGACGATCTCCTGCCCGGACGTCGGTCAGAAGCTGACGAACGTGCCGGCCGCGGCGCGCAACGGCGTGGCCGCGGAGCTCGCGAACCTCGACAAGCAGATCACCGAGGCCTACTCCCGGCTCGCCTCCACGCGCCAGGCCCAGGCGAACGACGCGAGCTTCGTGCAGAACGCGATCGTCGGCCCCCTGAAGGAGAAGCGGGCCGCGACGATCGACCGGATCAGGATCGACATCCAGCGGGTCGGCGGGACCTTCAACCAGTCGCTGTCCCAGCTCGCCGCCTGCACGACGCTGACCGCCAACCAGACCAACGCCGGCCAGACCGGTGGCGGCCAGCAGCAGAACGGTGGCCAGCAGCAGAATGGCGGCCAGCAGCAGGGCGGCCAGCAGCAGAACGGTGGCCAGCAGCAGGGCAACGGCGGTCAGGCCGGCAACGGCCCGGTGGCGGCCGACTTCGTCGACATCACGAAGGTCGCGCCGAACGTCCAGGCCAAGCCGCGAAAGACCGGCAACGCCTCGACAGGTCAGTTCGTCACGCGCTGCGGTGTGAACGCGAACAAGAACCACAACACCGACAACGTGATCGTGGCGCCCGGCGTGGCCAACGGCGCGCACCACCTGCACGACTACGTCGGCAACCAGAAGGTCAACGCCTTCTCCAGCAACCAGACGTTCCTGCAGGGCGGCACCAGCTGCCAGAACAAGAACGACCTGTCGTCGTACTACTGGCCGGTCGTCCGCATCCAGGACGGCACGCAGGACTTCGACCAGAACAGGGACGGCGGTGGCAAGGAAGGCAACGTCGGCCGGATCCTGACCCCCGTCCAGGCGGAGATCAAGTACGTCGGCAACCCGAGCAGCAAGGTCGTCGCGATGCCGCAGTTCCTGCGCATCATCACCGGTGACGCCAAGACCACCACCAACGGCCTGGCGAACGCCAACGCGCACTGGAGCTGCACCGGCTTCGAGAACAAGGTCCAGCTGACGACGCAGTACCCGATCTGCCCGCAGGGCAGCAACGTGG
The DNA here is from genome assembly GCF_002920635.1 of Streptomyces sp. Ru72. Lineage (GTDB taxonomy): Bacteria > Actinomycetota > Actinomycetes > Streptomycetales > Streptomycetaceae > Streptomyces. The sequence continues at coordinate 36,179 of NZ_PQSR01000072.1, forward strand.
TCCGCACGTTCGCCTTCCAGAGCTGCTGGGACGGCCAGAACATCGACAGCGCCAACCACCGCACGCACGTGGCCTTCGCCGACCCGGCGAGCGGCGTCTGCGGGAACGGCTTCAAGGCGATCCCGCAGCTGACGATGCGCCTCGTGTACAAGATCAACCCGCCGGTCATCCAGAACGGCCAGGTGAAGAACGCCTACGCCGTGGACGGCTTCCCGGACCAGCTCCACAAGGCGGCCACCGACCACGACGACTTCATCAGCGTCACGACCGGCGGCCTGGCCAACAAGATCGCCAACTGCATCAACTCCGGTCAGAGGTGCCAGTGACCCGACCGGGCCGGTGACCCGGCTGAGCCGGTGACCCACTGACGAAGGCCGGTGGCGGGAGGTCCCGCCACCGGCCTTCGTCGTGTGCCGGCCGGGCCCGGCTCAGCCGCTGTGACCGCCGTGGGAGTGATGGTCGGCGCCCACCTCCACATCGCCGCCGAGCTTGCCACGCAGTGCCTTGACCACTCCGTCGTCGCCGACGGCGACCCACTTGCGGCCCACGAGGTAGTAACCGCCGTAGTCCTTCGCATCGTTGATCCACTCACGCTGGCCGCGGTCGGTCGCGAACGTGGCGAGCACGAACTTGCCGTCGGGATTGGTGCAGATGGCCTGACGGATCTCGTCGGCGTCCGTCTGGATGTTCGGCTTGCAGTTCACGTCCGCCGCCAGGTCCTCGAGGCTGCCGGTCGCGGCCGCCGGGACCTGGCCCTGGGCGGCCCCTGACGACCGGCCCGATCCACCCGATCCGCCGCAGCCGGTCAGCACCAGCAGGGCGACGACGGCACCGGCCGCCAGCTTCTCGCGCGTGCACCTCATGTGTTCCTCCGGTCCCTCGGGCCATGCCGCTGGGAGCCCCCGCGAGGGGCCCTGCCCTTCCGTACGGCTGTGGTGCGTCCGGTACTCAATGGCGGCACACCTGTGCGACAGTGTGCCGTCGGTACTCGTGACGAGGGGGACGGATGAGCACACCGGGCTGGGAGCAGCGCCTGGCCGCCGCCTGGGCCGCTTTCGACGACTACGCCGAGGGGGGCGCCGCGGACTTCCGTGCCCTGATCGACGCCCTCGTCGCCGAACTGCCCGAGGACAGCCCGCTCGGGCCGTTCGAACGGGCCTGCGCCTGGGACTCGACGGGCCACTCGGACCAGGCGGTGCCGCTGTACCGGGAGGCCCTGGCGCGCGGCCTCGACGGCTACCGCGGCCGCCGGGCCAGGATCCAGCTGGCCAGCTCGCTCCGGAACATCGGGCAGCCCGAGGAGGGCGTCAAGCTTCTGACCCCGGAACTCGACGCGCCCTCGGACGAGTTGGACGACGCGGTACGCGCCGCCCTGGCCCTGTGCCTGTCGAGCCTGGGCCGCGACCGCGAGGGCCTCGCCCTGGTCCTCGGCGCGCTCGCCCCCCATCTGCCCCGCTACCAGCGGTCGATGGCGAACTACGCGCGACTGCTGGTCGAACCCGGCAACTGAGCTCTCCCGGGGCCGGGTGCCGGTGACCAACCCCCGTCTCGCTCGTTTTGCCGGACGTGCAGCCACAGGATGTCGCCCCGCGCCCCACACCGACCTCCGGACCGGTCGTCGACGTCGAGCAGGCCGAGGCCGCGCTCGTCGAGCACTACCCCCGGCTCGTCCGGCTCGCCTATCTGGTGCTGCCACCGGGTCTCGGCCGCACCCGGCGGGTGCTGACGGCGCACGCCCTCGTCCAGCGGGCGCTGCCCCACGGGCGCGCCTCCGCGGCGGTGATCCCGGCCCAGGCGAACGGCCGCGACGGCGACCCCGGGTACTCCTTCGTCCGTCTCCGGGTGGTGCGTACGGCACTGGAGGCGGGCGCGCCGCTGCGGCGCGCCGCCTGGCCGAAGCGCTCCCAGCTGCCGCCACTGCTGCCGCAGGTGTGGGGTCTGAAGCTCTTCCCGCGCTCCGGCGGCGCCGACGAACTCGCCTTGGACCAGCGGCTGTC
>NZ_PQSR01000073.1 GCF_002920635.1 Streptomyces sp. Ru72
GGCGCTCTCCGGCCCGGCGCGCGCCGCCTGCGTCCTGCGCGGCCTGGAGAAGCTCCCCGACGACGAGGTGCGCAAGGTGCTCGCCGCGGCGGGGGTCACGAACCCGGCGGTAGCGGTCCGGCAGGCCGCGAAAGTGCCGGCTCAGGAGGCGCTGCTGGACTCCCCCGAGTTCGACCCGTGCTCCCTTCAGGCCCGGCCCACCGACCTCATGCGGCGCCGCCGGCACGCGAAGGCGGCGCTCGCCGCGGCGGCGGCCGTCGCGGTGTGCGGAGCGCTGCTCGCGCTGCCCGGCGGCGGCTGGGGCGCGGACGAGGCGGCGGCCCCCTCGGCCGCGCCGAACCCGGCCGCGCAGGCCGCGCTGGATCCGGCCCGGGTGACGACGGTGCCGCCCACCGCCTGGAAGACCTCGGCGCGCACCGACTTCTCCGTGTGGCCCGCGCGCGGCGCCCTCACCCGCGACCGGGCACTCCTGCGGCGCGCGCTCACCGCCTGGGCGCGGCCCGGTGACTCCGTCCGGGTCTCGATGACCCCGGGCACCCCGTCGGGTGCTCCGCCCGGTCCCCCGCGGCTGCTGTACGCGGGGCAGGTCGACACCGCGCGCGTGGTGGTCTTCTACGACGGTCTGCGCATCGTGCGTTACGCCGAGCCGAAGGACGGCTCCCGCGGGGCCGCGCTCGACTTCGCCCGGGTCGACGGGGCGAGCGGAGCCGAGGCGGAGGCGGTGGTGCTGGACCGCGCCGACGGCAACGTCCGCTATCTGACGGCCCCCTGGGTGACCGGTGCCGTCGAGCGGGACCTGCTCAAGCCGACGGCGGGGACGATGAACCTCGGCCTGACCGGCGGGGTGACCGCGCCGCTGGCGAGTCCGGCGCAGCAGTCCGGTTCGTGCTCGTCGTGGCACGTGCTGCAGCTGACCGGCGGTTCGGGCACGCGACTGCTGACCGACCTCGGGGAACTGGTGCCTGCGCACCTGACCGTGGGCCGGCCGGGCGCGCCGGGGGAGGCATCCGGGGCGGCGGCGCTGCGCGCCTGGGCGCCCTTCGCCTGCTCGCTGGCGGTGGTGCGGTCGCAGGGCGTGAAGTCGGTGAACGCGTGGGAATACGCGCGGCAGGCGCTGCCGGACGCCTCCGGGGAGGCGAGCTGGGTGTGCGCGCGGGCGGACACGTGGCGGGGTGACGGGGCCCAGGTGCAGGCGCAGTTCCACACGCCGGGCGGGGCCCTGGGGGTGGTCGCGGCGCAGGCCGAGGACGTACCCGCGTGCGGGGCGAAGGATCCCCATGTGCTGGCGGGCGTGCTGTGGAAGTCGGCGAAGGGCGAGTGGTACCTGCTGGCCGCCGGGGCCGAGGACACCAAGTCGATCCGGGCGACGGGCGGGGTGAACGGGTCGGCGGAAGCCCGGCTGCTGACCGTGCGCGCGAAGCAGGGAGCGCAGGCGCGGTTGAAGGGGACGCTGAAGGACGGAAGGACGATCGGCGGGTTGCGGTGACACGACACAGGGCCCGTACGCTGCGCCGGTTCGGTGAGGGACCTGTGATTGAGATGTGAACAACTGCTGCCGTTCGGAGCCCTGTGCGGCTGGATTCGATCGGTAAGGTGTTCGCATGACAACCGGGGTACGCCGCAGACTGGGAGTCGAGGAGCGGCGGCAGCAGTTGATCGGCGTCGCGCTCGAACTGTTCAGCCAGCGCTCCCCCGACGAGGTCTCCATCGACGAGATAGCGTCGGCCGCGGGCATCTCGCGGCCGCTGGTCTACCACTACTTTCCCGGCAAACTGAGCCTGTACGAGGCCGCGTTGAAGCGTGCCGCCGAGGACCTCGCGGCCCGGTTCGTGGAACCGCAGGAGGGTCCGCTGGGCGCCCGCCTGCTGCGTGTGATGCGCCGGTTCTTCGACTTCGTCGACGACCACGGCCCCGGTTTCTCCGCCCTGATGCGCGGCGGCCCGGCCGTCCCCGCGGACGGAGTCCGCTCAAGGGATGCCGTATCCCGTACCAACGCGCTCGTCGACGCGGTACGGCAGGCCGCCTATGTCCAGATCCTCGCGCACCTGCAGGTGCAGAACCCGCCCGCCCGCCTCGAGCTGGTGATCCGCTCCTGGATCTCGCTCGTCGAGTCCACGGCACTGATCTGGCTCGACGGCCGGCGGATCCCGCGCCGGGAGCTGGAGGCCCAGCTCGTACGCGACTTGGCGGCGCTGACGGCGGTGAGCGCAGCCTACGACGACGAGATGGGCGCGCTGCTGCGCCGCATGCTCGGTGACGAGCCGGCCGACGGTCCGTTCGGCGACCTGGTCGCCCGGCTGGTCACCCTGGTGTCCTGAGGGACGCGTCAGCTCTCGAACCTCCGGTACGAGGCGTCCAGGTCCCGCACCTCGGCGGACGCGTGCAGTGCGAGGTCACCGGCGGGCTTGATGTGCTGCCGCAGCAGCTCCAGCGTCGCCTCGGTCAGCCTCGCCTTGGTCTCCTCCGTGCGCCCGGCCAGCAGCCCGAGGGTGACGTGCACGACGGCGTGCCCGTCGGTGTCGGCGCCGACCGTGGTGTCGTCGGTGCGGCGGAACTGCGTCTTGCACGCCTCGATCCGCGCGGCCGCGATGTCGACCACCCGGTCGTGGAGCGCCAGCGCGAACGCACGCCGGTCGAAGGCGTCCTGAAGCGGTGCGGAGTAGTCGACGGTGATCTGCGGCATGGGCACTCCTGTTCTACGGCGGGACGTGCTCACCCTAGACGGTGCCGGTCAGCCGCAGCGCGAGCAGCGCGATGTCGTCCTGCCGGTCCCGCCCGAAGCGGCCGAGCAGCGTGTCGCACAGCGACGCGACGCCGGGTGGGGCGTCGGCGGCGGCCGTGCGCAGGTGTTCCATCGACACGGTCAGGTCGGTACCGCGGTCCTCGATGAGCCCGTCGGTGACCATCAGCAGCCGGTCGGTGGGCCGTAGCACCGTCTCGGTGGGCGGCGGCCGGTCCAGCCCCAGACCGAGCAGCGGCCCTTTCGCGGCGGCGTAGGCGGCGGTGCCGTCGTCGCGCACGACCAGCGGTGGAATGTGCCCGGCGTTGGCGATGCGCGCGCGCCCGCTGCCCGGGTCGACCAGGACCAGGCAGACGGTCGCGGTGACGTCCGCGTGGTAGTGCTGGAGCAGCCGGTCCAGCCGCCGGGCCAGGCTTCGCGGGTCCGGGTCCTCCAGGCAGTAGGCGCGCAGCGCGTGCCGGATCTCGACCATGACGGTGGCCGCGTCCAGCGAATGCCCGGCCACGTCGCCCACCGCCGTGAGCACCCCGCCCGCGGTGGTCAGCGCGGCGTAGAAGTCGCCCCCGATCTCTGTCTGCCGGGAGGCGGGCACATAGCGGACGACCGTCTCTACACCCCGTGTCGGGGGCGCCTTCTGGGGCAGGAAGCTATGCTGCAGGGTGAGCGCCACATGGCGTTCCACCTGGTACATGAGCAGGGCGTCCGCGGCGAGCGCGACGGCCTGGGCGAGCCGGGTGACCAGCGGGTCGCCCTCGCCGCCCGGGCCGCGCGCGGGCACGGCGAGGCACACGGCCGGTTTGCCCTGCCGGGTCCGCGCCACCACCACGCGGGCGTCTCCGGCGTGTCCGGGCCCGAGCAGCCCGGCCGGCCACAGCGGATACGGCACCACGGTGCCGCGCGCCCCGGTGTGTCCGGTGGCCAGGCCGCGGATCAGCCGGGCCACGGTGTCGTGCGCCTCGGCGCCGGGGGGCACGGCGGGCGGGCGCAAGCGGGACAGGCCCCGGTGCAGCTCACCGTCCTCGCCGAGCACGAAGACGACCGCGGGGAAACCGGTGAGCCGGGCGGTGCCCTCCGCTGCGGCCCGGACCAGTCCCGTCATGCACCGCGCCGCCTGCACCGAGACGATGGTCTCCGACAGCAGCGTCAGCCGTCGCGCGAGCGCCTCCGCGCCGGTGCGCATCCGGGCCCCGCGCACGGCGGCCCGTACGACGGCTTGGATCTCCTCGGGTGCCGCCGGCACCGACAGATAGGCCTCGCCGCCGGAATCCAGGCCCCGGCAGCGGATGCCGGGGCCGGCCGAGGCGGCGGAGAAGTGCACGACCGGCAGGGCGGCGGTGAGCGGTGACGACTTGAGCCTGCGGCACAGTTCGAAGCCGCTCATGTCCGGCAGGCCCACCTCGACGAGGGCGACATCGGGCAGGGTGCCGTCGCGTACCCGTGCGTGGAGTTCGGTCAGCGCCTCGCCGCCGCTGGCCACGGGCACGACGTGGTGACCGGCCCCGGCCAGCACGCTGCCCAGGGCTTGGCGGCCGGCCGGCGCGTCGTCGACCACCAGCACGGTGGAGCCCGTGTGTTCGCCGTTGCCGTCCATGAGAGCCGCCCCTCGGCGCTCGGGAAAGGAAAGGGGGCGGAGCCGGAGCTTCCGGTCCGCCCCACCACGCTAGTGTCCTAGCGCGTGCCTCGGGTGAAGACCGCGACGGTACGACCCGGAACGGCGAACGTGCCGGATTCCGCCGCGTAGGAGGCCGTCTTGACGGTAGGGTCCGCGCCCGCCGCCTGCACCGGGTGCAGCGCGTAGTGCTCGCCGGCGAGGGCGGCGACCGTCTGCTGCTGCGTCTTCGGTGTCGCGTTGAAGACGACGACCAGGTCACCCAGCTCCATCGTGATCACGCCGGGCGTCTCGTCCTTCCCGGAGAGCGGGAAGGAGAGCCGCGACTGCACCTGGTCGGCGGTGGCGAGGGAGAAGACGGGCTCGGTGGTCCGGATCCGCAACAGGTCCCGGTAGGCGGCGAAGGCTCCGTCGATCTGTTCGCACCCCACCTTCACCGAGGTGAGCAGGGGCCCCGCGTACGGCCACTTCGCCTGGTTGTCGGCCGCCATCGGCAGCCCCCGCCCGAAGCCGTTGCCGTCGCGGCAGTCCCAGTGGATGGCGTTGAACCAGTCGCCGCTGTCGTAGGAGTTGCGGTCCAGGGACTTGGACCGCAGCAGATCGCTGCCGGCCTGGGAGAGGGACGGGCCCTGCGAGAGGGTGGCCGTGGCCATGGCGAGCACCTGCATCCGGGCCCGGTCGGCAGCAGAGGTGTCCTTCGGCAGCTTGTAGGTGAGGGCGTCGAACAGCGACTCGTTGTCGTGCGCGTCGACGTAGGCGAGGGCGTCGCCGGGCGCGTCCGCGTACCCGGCCGGTGAGCCGCCGTAGTCGATCTCGGCCCCGGTGACCTCCTTGCCGGCCGAGTCGGTGAAGCGGTACTTGGCGAGGTCGCCGGTCAGGCCGACCTTGACGAGGTCCTGGTCGTGCAGGAGGCGGGCCTTCTGCTCGGCCGTGGTGCCGTTCGCCGGCGAGGAGTTGGGGTCGGTGTAGAGCCCGGACGCGAAGCCCTGGACGCGGGGGTCGGAGTCGAAGGGGCTGCCGCCGCGCACGGCGTCACGGGCGCGGTCGGAGAAGGTCGCGACGCCGGTGCCGGCCATGTTCTTCTGCGTGGCCTGCACGAAGCGGGCGTCGTCGGCGACCTCGCCGAAGTTCCAGCCCTCCCCGTACAGGATGATCTTCTTGCCGTCGACACCGTCCTCGGCGGGGGTGAGGGCGTCGAGGGCCCTGCGGACCGCCAGGATGTTGGCCTTGGGGTGGTGGCCCATGAGGTCGAAGCGGAAGCCGTCGACCTTGTACTCCTTGGCCCAGGTGACGATCGAGTCCACGACCAGCTTGCCCATCATCGCGTTCTCGGGCGCGGTGTTCGCGCAGCAGGTGGAGTCGGCCACCGAGCCGTCGGCGAGGAGCCGCTGGTAGTAGCCGGGCACGATCTGGTCGAGCACGGAGGTGTCGGCCTCACCGCTCGCCGAGGTGTGGTTGTAGACGACGTCCATCACGACCCGGAGGCCGTCCTCGTTGAGCGCCTCGACCATCCTGCGGAACTGGACCGTGCGGGCCGTGCCGTCCGGGTCGGTGGCGTAGGAGCCCTCCGGGACCGTGAAGTGGTACGGGTCGTAGCCCCAGTTGTAGGCGTCCTTCGCGGCGGTGGCGGCGACACACGCCTGCTGCCGGTCGGAGTCGGGGGCGTAGGAAGCGAGGTCGCAGCCGGGGCCGGCCTGCTCCGACTTCCTCTCGGGGACCGTCGCGAAGTCGAAGGCGGGCAGCAGGTGGACGTACGAGGTACCTGCCTCGGCCAGCTTCCGCAGGTGCCTGGAGCCGTCGCTGTCTTTGTCGGTGAAGGCCAGGTAGGTGCCGCGGTCCCCGGCCGGCACGGTGCTGTCCGCGACCGAGAAGTCGCGGATGTGCAGCTCCTGGATCTGCGCGTCCCTGAGCGGCACGGCCTTCGGCTTCCTCAGAGCCGACCAGCCGCTCGGGGCCAGCGACTTGTCGTCCAGGTCGACGATCAGGCTGCGCTTCGAGTCGGCGGTGAGGGCCAGGGAGTACGGGTCGGTGACCTTGTTGGTGACGACCTTCCGGACGCTGGGCGCCCACACCTTCACAACGTATCGGTAGGGCTTGTTCCGCCAGGACGCCGGGCCGGTGACGGACCAGACGCCGGTGGTGCCGTCGCGTTTCATGGCGAGGGTGGAGCCGTCGAGGTCCAGCTTCACCGACTGGGCCGTCGGCGCCCACACCGAGAGCGTGGGACGGCCGTGGTGGAAGACCGGCCCGAGCCCGGCCTTCGTCGCGTCGTACAGGTCGTCGAGGACTCCGGCGATCTGGACGCCCGTCGCCGCCAGGACCGCTCCGTTCGCGGCCCGCTGCGAGGCGACGATCTGACCGCCGAGCGCCTCACGCACCCGGTCGCGGTCGCGCGGGTCGACGGACCAGGCCGTGTAGTCCTTCAGGTGCGGGAACCTCGCCTTCTGCGCATCGGACAGCGTCGTCCTCGTCAGGCGCAGCCAGCGCTCGTCGTCGCTGGTCAGCGTCCCGTCCTTGACGGTGATCGAACCGTCGTGGGAGTAGACGAGCTGGGTGGACACGGCGCCGTCGACACCGTTCCAGGCGAGAGTGTCCCGGTCGATCCAGACCGCCTTGGAGGTGGCCAGGTCGATGGCCGCGGCGCTGCCGGCGGGCTGCGGCAGCAGGTACTTCTCCTGGCCGTTCAGCAGCCACACCTCATAGCCGTTCGCCTTGAGGTCGAGCGACTGGTCGGCGGCGAGGTCCTTCTCGTCGCCCTTGTGGATGATGTAACTGAGGCTGGTGGCACCGGCGGTGAGCGGCACCTCGAAGACCGCGCCGTACGCGTCGGTCCGTACCGGCTTCAGAGGGTTGGACCAGTCGGTGGGGTTCGCGGCGCCGGTCCAGACGTGGAGGCCCCAGCCGTCGTAGTCCCCGTCGGCGCGGTGGTAGTGGATGACGGCCCTGGTGGCGTCCTGCGCCGGGTACCCGGGCCTCTGCGTGAGCACCGCCTCCTTGCCCTGCTCGACCCACACCTCCCCGGTCTTGGTGACGTCGATGCTGCGGTCGGCGGAGACGTCCTTGTTCCCGTCCTTGTCGATGACGAGGAAACCGACACTCGAGGCGCCCGGCTTGAGCTTGACGTAGGCGAAGGCGCCGTACGCGTCACGGCCGACGAAGGGATGGCTGTTCGGCCAGGTCGTCGCCTCTCCGTCGGCGATGTCACCCCAGGCGTACAGGCCCCAGTTCGCGTAGTCGCCGTCGGGGCGCTTGTAGTGGACGATCGCGTAGTCGCGGGAGGAGGCGGTGGGGATCTGCGGGGCGGGCGGGGTGCCGGTGGTGCTGCCGGCCGTGGCGCTCGCGGTACGGCCGGCCGAGTCGACGACGACCGCCTTGTAGCGCAGGGCGGTCCCGGCCGGCACGCCCTTGCCGATCGTCTGGGTGACCTTGTACGGGGCGTGGTCGGCGGAGCCCAGGACCTTCCAGGCGCCGTCGCCGACCTGGGCCGCGAAGACGACGCGGTCGAGCTGCCCGCCGGTGACGTCGGCGGAGACCTCCACCGTGCCGGTGGCGCCCGCGTCGGGCGCCTTGAGCGTGAGCGCCGGCTCGGCGGCGGGGGCGCCGAGCGGGCGGGCGGCCTTGAGGACGACCGCCGAGCGGGCCGGGACGGTGACGGTGACGTTCTTGTCGGCGTCGCTCGTGAGGGTGGCGTCGGTGCCGTGGATGCCGCGGAAGGTCATGCCCGCCGACCCGGTGGCGAAGGCGGCCGTCCTGGCGCCGTCCGCGTTGTTGAAGGCGACGACGTACTCGGTGCCGTCCGTACCCGTACGGGAGAAGGCGTAGACACCGGGGCCGTCGGCGGCGTAGCGCTGGGTCTGGACGCCGTCGACGAGTGCGGGGTTGTTCCTGCGCAGCTTGGAGAGAGCGGCGATCTCCTTGTAGAGCGGCGCACTGGTGTCGTACGAGTCACTGGCGTGCGTACGGTCGGTGCCGATCTCGTCGTCGTCCAGGTAGTCCGGGACCTTGGAGGCGAACATGGTCTGGCGGGCGTCCTTGTCGCCGCCGGAGCCGGTGAAGCCCTGCTCGTCGCCGTAGTAGACGACCGGGTTGCCGCGGCTGAGGAACATCACCTCGTTGGCGAACTCGTCCTTGGCGAGCAGCTCGGCGTCGGTGGCCTTCGGGTTGTCCTGCTTCAGGAAGTACCCGATGCGTCCCATGTCGTGGTTGCCGAGGAAGGTGACCTGCTCGTAGGCGTTGGCCCTGTCGGTCGTGTACTTGTAGTCGTCCGCGAAGACGCCCGCGAGCTTCTGTGCGCTGCCGCCCTGGGAGGCGTAGGCGCGGGCCGCGTCCTGGAAGGGGAAGTCGAGGGTGGCGTCGAGGCGGCCCTGGGTGACGTACGGCGAGGTGATGGAGGTGTCGGCGGAGTAGACCTCGCCGAACATGAAGAAGTTCCTGCGGCCGTGCCGGGCCGCGTACTTGTCGAGCGCGGTCGCCCACTGCGTCCAGAACTCCATGTTCACGTGCTTCACGGTGTCGATCCGGAAGCCGTCGACGCCGAAGTCCCGCACCCAGCGCTCGTAGATCTTCTCCATGCCCTTGACGACCTCGGGACGCTCGGTCCACAGGTCGTCGAGGCCGGAGAAGTCGCCGTATGTGGCACTCTCGCCGGCGAAGGTGGAGTCGCCGCGGTTGTGGTACATGGTGGGGTCGTTGAGCCAGGAGGGAACCTTGAGGTTCCGCTTGGCGGTGGGGACGACGGGAGTGCGCGGGAAGGAGCCGGCGTCCACGGCCGGGAAGCGCCTCGTGCCGTCGGCGTAGTCGGCGTCGTCGAAGGGCCGGCCGTCCTTGGTCAGGTACGGGAAGGCGCCCTTGGACAGGTAGTCGTAGGACTTCTCTTCGTAGTCGACGACGTCGGCCGTGTGGTTGGTGATGACGTCGAAGAAGACCTTCATGCCCTTGGCGTGCGCCTTGGAGATGAGCGCCTTCAGGTCCTTGTTGGTGCCGAAGTGCGGGTCGACCTGGGTGAAGTCGGTGATCCAGTACCCGTGGTACCCGGCAGAGGCGTTCGCCCCCGTCCCCTGCACCGGCTGGTTCTTGAAGATCGGCGCCATCCAGATGGCGGTGGTGCCGAGCCCCTTGATGTAGTCGAGCCGATCGGTCAGGCCCTTGAGGTCGCCGCCCTGGTAGAAGCCCTTGTCGGTGGGGTCGTAGCCGGTGGCCAGACGTGAGCCGGTGAGCCCGCCGCGGTCGTTGGAGGGGTCCCCGTCGGCGAAACGGTCCGGCATGACGAAGTAGAACTGCTCGCGGGTGTCACCGTGCCGCGCGGGCTGCGCGGCGAGCGTCGCGTCGGACGGAGGCGCCGGCGGGATGGCGGCGTGAGCGGCGAGGGGCGGGAGGAGGGCGGCGGCGAGCGCGGCGACGACGGTGGCCGCGACCCTTCTCCGGTACGGGGTGCGGCGCGTGGAGGGCGCCGGCCATCTCGGTATCACAGGTGTGAACTCCTTGCGAATACGGCTCAGGTGGGTCCGACGCCTACGCCGCGGGACGGCTTCGTCGCCGGGCGCCCGCGTGACCGTATCGCTCACGCAAGCCTTACAGCAAGAGACTTGAAAGCAATGGAAAGGAATTGCATCGACAGGGGCCCGCCGCCACGCGTACGGCGGGCAGCGGGCCCCTCGGGACGTGCGCGTTCAGCAGCCGGACTTGCCCGCGTAGATGGCGAGCGCCGTGTTCGGGGCCACCGACGCCTGGAACCAGCCGCTGCTGTTCACGGTCACGGTCCTCCTGCCCTGGACGTCGCAGTACGTGCCGGCCGGCAGCGACGTCTCGAACCAGCGGTCGGCCGTCGTGCTCTCGTGGTTGATCACCACATAGCCCTTGCTTCCACGGCCGAAGGCGATGAGGTTGTTGCCGTCGTCCCACCACTTGGTGACCGCCTGACCGCGCGTGGCGTTGCGGAAGGCGACCATCGACTTGATCTCCGGCCACGCGTGCTGGCACTTCCAGCCGTCCTGCCAGCAGGCGTTGACCTGTCCCCCGTTCGGCGGCCCGGCGTCCGAGTCGGACCACTCGTACCCGGAGTCGATGTCGGGCGCGCCGTACGGCCAGGCGAGCATGAAGACGTTCGCCAGCGTGTAGTTGACGCCGTCCTTGTAGTTGAGGGTCGAGCCGTTGCGCTCGGTGTCGTGGTTGTCCACGAAGACCCCGGCGACCGAGCTGCCCAGGTAGCCCCAGGGCTCGCCGAAGTTGCTCAGGTACGCGAGCTTCTCGCTGTTGAAGACCCGCTTGAGGTCGTAGGCGTAGCGGAACTCCTGGACGTCGCCGTTGCCGGTGTACTCGCCGGGCTGGACCGCCTCGCCGGCGCCGTAGATGACCTCCTGCTTCCAGTACGCGGAGGGGTTGGTCAGCCGCGACTTGATGTTGGCCAGGTCGTCCGCCGGGATGTGCTTGGCGGCGTCGATGCGGAAGCCGTCGACGCCCAGGCCGAGCAGGTCGTTCATGTATCCGGCGATCGTGCTGCGGACGTGCTCCTCGCCGGTGTCCAGATCCGCCAGGCCCACGAGTTCGCAGTGCTGGACGTTCCAGCGGTCCTGGTAGTTGGTGACCTGGGCGGTGCAGTCGTCGAAGTCGGCGTTCGAGTACAGACCGGGATAGTCGTACTTCGTGTAGGAGGAGCCGCCCGTGCCGGTGCCGCTGCCGGCCGACATGTGGTTCACGACGGTGTCGACGACGACCTTCACACCCGCCGCGTGGCAGGTGCTGACCATGTTCTGAAAGGCCGTGCGGTCGCCGAGACGGCCCGCGATCCGGTAGCTGACCGGCTGGTACGACGTCCACCACTGCGAGCCCTGTATATGCTCGGCGGGCGGGGATACCTGCACGTAGCCGTAGCCGGCGGGGCCGAGGGTGTTGGTGCACTCCTTGGCGACCGAGGCGAAGTTCCACTCGAAGAGGACGGCGGTGACGTCCTTCGTGCCGGGCGGTGAGGCGTGGGCGGTCCCGGCGGGGACCGCGAGTGCGACCGACGCGGCCGCCGCGAGGGCGAGGGCGCCGGAGAGCGTTCTGCTGGGCATGTGGGGGTCCTTCTCCGTTGAAGGATCTGCTGAGGGGAGTGCCCTCAGGAGGGCACTGAGACCTCCTGAAGGGAATTGCTGCAAGTTTTCAACCACTTGCAGTGCAGCAGACCGTACGAGCCCGGCTCTCGACGGTCAACCCTGCGGGCATGTTCCTGTCACATACACGAAATGCCACCGGATCGCACCCTGTTGGACCTGCGCGAACGCCCGGGGCAGACACCGGGGCCCACCGTCCACGGCGGACGACCGGGGTCCTTGAAACGGGCGAAAGAGCTGACGACCGGTCGGCGAGCACGATCCGCTCAGCCGACGACGAGCGGGAGCTTGGCGGCGAAGCCGCCCAGCGCGGTCTTCTCCGCGTCGGTCGGCGCACGCCGTCCGGTGGCGGTCAGCAGCGCGTCCTGTCGGAGAGCGAGGCGGGAAGCAGGGTTGCGGCGATCTTCTCCAGCATCACGCGTGCCGCCGCCAGGGTCTCGGCAGGCGGCTCCGCGGCCCACAGGATCGGCGAGTTCGGCGGCGCGGCCTGCGGCGGAGCCGCCGTCGTCGAAGTGACCGTGCGTCTCGTGCGGGAGCCCACCGCGGGCATGAAGAGGGCGGTCTCGCCGGTCTCCTGGCCCGCAAACCGTAGGGCCCGCCGTCAGCAGTGACGGCGGGCCCCGCGACGGATGCGGTGCACGGTCAGGACGTGGTCCACCACACCGTCGTGTCCGACGGCAGCTTCGCCTCCGCGTCCGCGATCGTCACCTCCGTGCTGGCGACCAGGACGCGCCCGTACGCGGGGATCGTCACCGCCTCGCCCGTGGAGTTCGCCACGCAGACGAAGTCGCCCCGGCGGAAGGCGAGGACGCCCTCCGGGGCCTTCAGCCACTCCACCGCGTCGCCCGCCCCCAGGTCGGCGTGGGCGCGGCGGGCCGCGAGCGCCGTGCGGTACAGCTCCAGGGTGGAACCGGGAACGCCCTGCTGGGCCTCCACGCTCAACTCGCCCCAGTTCTCCGGCTGCGGGAGCCAGCTGCCGCCGCTGCCGAAGCCGTACGACGAACCCGTACGCGTCCACGGGATCGGGACCCGGCAGCCGTCACGGAAGCCGTCCTGGCCGGCGCCCCGGAAGTAGGCGGGGTCCTGGCGGACCTCGTCGGGGAGGTCCACGACGTCCGGCAGGCCCAGCTCCTCGCCCTGGTAGACGTACGCCGACCCCGGCAGCGCCAGCATCAGCAGGGTCGCCGCCCTCGCCCGCCTGAGCCCCAGTTCGCGGTCGCCGGCCTCGCGGATCTGGGTGCCGAGGGCCGCGTCGTGGGCGAAGCGGGTGGCGTGCCGGGTCACGTCGTGGTTGGACAGGACCCAGGTGGCGGGGGCGCCGACCGGGCGCATCGCGTCGAGGGTGCGGTCGATGACGGCGCGCAGTTCGGACGCGTCCCAGTGGGTGCTCAGGTACTGGAAGTTGAACGCCTGGTGCAGTTCGTCCGGGCGGACGTAGTTCGCGGTGCGCTCGATGGTCGGGGTCCACGCCTCGGCCACGAAGATCCGCCCGCCCGTCTCCCACCACCGCCCTTCTGACGAAGGCCCTTCGGGCCCCTTCTTTTTCGTGTACTCGTCGAGGATGGTGCGCCACTCGCGGTAGATCTCGTGCACGCCGTCCTGGTCGAAGAACGGCATGACATCGTTGCCCAGCAGCTTGAGCTGGTCGTGGGCGCCCAGGTCGGGCAGGCCGTCGGCCTTGACCAGGCCGTGGGCGACGTCGATGCGGAAGCCGTCGACGCCCATGTCCAGCCAGAAGCGGAGGATCGAGCGGAACTCGTCGCCGACGGCCGGGTGGTTCCAGTTGAAGTCGGGCTGTTCGGGCGCGAACAGGTGCAGGTACCACTCGCCGTCCGGGACCCTGGTCCAGGCCGGGCCGCCGAAGATGGACTCCCAGTCGTTGGGCGGCAGTTCGCCGTTCTCCCCCTTGCCGGGGCGGAAGTGGTAGCGGTCGCGCAGCGGCGAGCCGGGGCCTTCGGCGACCGCCCGCTTGAACCACTCGTGCTGGTCGGAGGAGTGGTTGGGGACCAGGTCGACGATGATGCGCAGGCCCAGTTCGTGGGCGTCGCGGATCAGCGCGTCCGCGTCCAGCAGGTTGCCGAACATGGGGTCGACGGCACGGTAGTCCGCTACGTCGTAGCCGGCGTCGGCCTGCGGCGAGGCGTAGAAGGGGCTGAGCCACACGGCGTCCACGCCGAGGTCGCGCAGATACGGGAGTCGGGAGCGTACGCCCTCCAGGTCACCCATGCCGTCGCCGTTGCTGTCGGCGAAGCTGCGCGGATAGACCTGGTAGATCACCGCGTCCCGCCACCAGTCGCGGCGCTTGGCGACGGTGGCGACGGCGGTGCTCGGGGCCGGGTCGGCGGAGTGCTGGCTCATGGCGTCCTTGGTACGTAACGGAGTGCTTCGGGTCATGGGCATGGGTACGGCGGGCAGGCTGACGAGGCGGCCGCGGTGCCGGCGGGGTCTGGGGGCACCCCCTGCTCGAAGAGCTTGGGGGAGGGCACCGCGGCCGCCACCCGCGCGGGCAGGCGCGCGGGAGCCCTGCGGGGCGGATCAGCCTTTGGTCCCGCCCGCGGTGAGGCCGGTCACCAGGTTTTTCTGGACAAGGTAGAAGAACACGGACACGGGTATCGCGATCAACACTGCGGTGGCGGCCATGTAGTTCCACTGCGCGTCGTGCTCGCTGACGAAGGTCTGGAGGCCGACGGCGAACGTGTACTTCGAGTCGTCGAGCATGAAGGTGGTCGCGAAGGCGACCTCGCCCACGGCCGTGATGAAGTTGTAGAACGCCGCGACGGCCAGCCCCGGGCGGGCCAGCGGCAGGATCAGGCGGAAGAAGGTGCCGAACGGGCTGAGCCCGTCGACGCGTCCGGCCTCGTCTATCTCGAAGGGGATCGTGTCGAAGTACCCCTTGAGCAGCCAGGCGCTGTACGGCACGGCCGTGGTGCAGTTGATGACGATCAGCGCCCAGTACGTGTCGATGAGATCCAGCTGGCTGAAGATCTCATACATCGGCACGATCAGGATGGCCATCGGGAAGGCCTGGGTCAGCAGCAGGACCCACATCAGCTGCTTGTAGCCGGGAAAGCGCATCCTCGAGACCGCGTAGCCGGTGGTGGCGGCGACGAAGACACCGATCAGGGTGGTGCCGCCGGCCACGATCATCGTCGACTTGAACCAGTCGAAGAAGCCGGTGTGCTGGAGCACGAAGCTGTAGTTCGAGAAGGTGAGCTTGCCCAGGATCTTGCCCGGGTGCAGATAGTCGTCCTTCTCCGGGCCGAGGGACAGGAAGATCAGCCAGGCCACCGGGGCGAGCGCGATCAGGCTCGCGACCGCGAGCCCGCCGTGCAGCAGGGCGGTGCCGACCGGGCCGCGCTCGCCGCGCCGGCGGGTCCGGCGCGAGGGCTGGTCCGCGGGGGCCGGTGCGGCCGCCGTCTTCTCAAGGGTCGTGGTGCTCATGGCGGCGGCTCCTGCGGCGTCAGAAGGCGAGCTGGTCATTGCGCTTCAGCCAGCGGAAGTAGAAGGAGGTGAAGACGGTGACGATCGACAGCAGCAGTACGCCGTACGCGGCGGACTGGGCGAAGTCGCGCGGCTGCTGTCCGAAGCCCAGGAAGTAGGCCCAGGTGACCAGGATCTGGGCGTCGGGGGCGCTGGTCGGGCCGAACAGCAGGAAGATGATGGCGAACTGGTTGAAGGTCCAGATGATGCCGAGGAGCACGACGGTGGAGCTGACGGACCTCAGCCCCGGCAGGGTGACGTGCCGGAAGCGCTGCCAGGCGCTCGCGCCGTCCATCTCGGCCGCCTCGTAGAGCGAGGAGTCGATGGACTGCAGGCCGCTGAGCAACGAGAGCATCTGGAACGGCACACCGCACCAGGTGTTCACCATGATCGCGGCGAAGCGCTGCCAGAAGGCGTCCTCCAGCCACTGCGGCTGGGGCAGGTGCAGGGAGTGCAGGACCTGGTTGATCGCGCCGGAGTCGGAAAGCATGATCCGCCATGAGAAGACGGTGACGAAGGTCGGCACGGCCCAGGGCAGAACCAGCAGCACCCGGTAGAAGGTGCGTCCCCGCAGCTTCTCGTTGAGCATGAGCGCGAGGCCCAGGCCGAAGGTGTAGTGCAGGGTCACACAGGCGACCGTCCAGACGACGGTCCACAGGAAGTGTGACCAGAAACGGTCGTACGACAGCGGGCCGAACAGGATGTCCTTGTAGTTGTCGAGCCCGATGAACTTGTATGTCGCCTCGATGTGGTTGACACCGATCGTGCGCGCCGAGTTGAGGCTGTTGGCGTCGGTGAGGGTCAGGTACAAGCCGCGGACCAGCGGATAACCCACGATGACGGCGAGTACGACGACCACCGGGGCGATCATCGCGTAGGCGTACCAGTATTTCTGGTAGCCGTTCTTGATGCGCTGCCCCAGCCCGGGCCGAGGCCCGCGGTCACCGCGGCGCTTGCCGGTCGCGCGGTCGATGGCGACTGTCATGGTTCGACACCTTCAAAACGATCAGGAGTTGGGCCGGGCACAGGGCGCCGGCCGCCGGATCCTTCCCCCCAAGGTGGGGTCCCCCCGCTCGGGCGAAGCCGAGAGCGGGGAGGATCCGGCGGCCACGCGGGCTCACTTGCTGAAGTCGGGGACCAGCTTGGCGATCGCGAGTTCCGCGTTGCTCAGGCCCTTGTCCAGCGATTCCTTACCGCCCGCGATCTTGGGCAGCTCGGTGTCGAGCGGGCCCCACAGCGAGCTGTACTCCGGCAGCGCCGGGCGCGGCTGGGCGGCGGGCAGGACCGACTGGTAGCCGGCGATGCCGGGGTCTGCCTTGACCTGGGCGCTGTAGGCGTCGTCCCGCGTGGGCAGCGTGGAGTTCTTCAGGGCGATGGTCTCCTGGGACTTCGCCGAGGTCATGAAGCCCACGAACTTCAGTGCCGCTTCCTGGTGGGCCTTGTCGGAGCCGGCGTACACGGAGAGGTTGTGGCCGCCGGTCGGGGCGCCCGCCTTGCCGGTGGAGCCGGCCGGGACGGTGGCGATGCCGAGGTTGGACTTGTCGCTGAAGGCGGAGCCCTTGTAGAAGTTCGTGATCTCCCACGGGCCCTGGATGATCGCGGCGACCTTGCCGTTGACGAACGCGTCCTGGATGTGGGCGTAGGCGTCGGCGGTGGTGTCGGCCTTGTGCAGGCCCTTGCCGGAGAACGTGCTCAGCCAGGTGCCGTACGCCTTCTTCGCGGCGGCCGAGTTCACGGTGATCTTCTTGGCGGCGGCGTCGACGGTGTCGGTGCCCTCGCCGTAGAGGAAGGTCTGCGCGTAGTAGGCCTGGGTGGAACCCCAGTAGCCGTCGATGCCGGTCTTGTCCTTGATCTTCGCGGCGACGGACTTCAGCTCGTCCCAGGTCTTGGGGGCCTCGGTGATGCCGGCCTTCTTGAACAGGGCCTTGTTGTAGACCAGGGCGAGGGTGTCGGTGACCAGCGGCACGCCGTAGGTCTTGCCGTCGTACTGGGCCTGCTTGATCAGGCTGGGCTGGAACTTGCTCTGGTCGGCGAGGGCCGCGGTGCCGTCCAGCGGCAGGAAGTAGCCCTTCTTGGCGAAGGCGGGGGTCCAGCCGACCTCGGAGCGCAGCACATCGGGGGCGCCCTTGGAGCCTGCGGCGGTGTCGAACTTGTTCTGCGCCTGGTCGAAGGGGACGTTGACGTACTTGACCTTGATGGTCGGGTTGGCCTTCTCGAAGTCCTTGACCAGCGCCTGGTACGTCGGCGCCTCATTGGTGGCGTTGGAGGTGTCCCACCAGGTGATGGTGACCGGACCGTCGGACTTGCCGCTGCCGCCGTCACTTCCGCCGCAGGCCGTCGCCGCGAGGGCGACGGACGCCACCAGCGCGGTGGCCGCTATGCCACGCCGCATGAGTTCTCCTTGAGGGTGAAAGCCCGAGTGCTACAGGTGGCGGCCCCGTCTGCCGCCCCTGCCGACTGCCGACTGCATCCTTGCGGCCGCCGGGCGACGGTGAACGTAACAGCGATGCAATCGCCGCGAAAGAGCTTGCAGCAAAAAAATGAAAGAAACGACAATGGTTACCGCGCCGTGACCTCGCCGTGAGGGCCCGTAGACCTGTATTTGCGGGCGCTCTGCGGGACCACGGACACTTGTGCAAGACTCTGCAAGCTCTTGCCACACGTCACCGGCGCGGGAATCATCCCGTTGCGGAAGGACGCCGAAACAGAACACGAGGGAGCGCGATGACGCAGCAACCCGCAGCCGGGCGTTCAACCGCCCGGGCCCGGCGTCCCATCGGTGGGCAAGCGGAGACGCGGCCGGTACAGTCCAGTGCCGTGACCACACGGCTTGCCGACATCGCGGCGCAGGCGGGGGTCAGCGAGGCGACCGTGAGCCGTGTCCTGAACGGAAAGCCGGGCGTCGCGGCGACCACCCGCCAGTCCGTGCTGGCCGCTCTCGACGTGCTCGGCTACGAGCGCCCGGTCCGGCTGCGGCAGCGCAGCGAGGGGCTGGTGGGCCTGATCACCCCGGAGCTGGAGAACCCGATATTCCCGGCCCTGGCCCAGGTCATCGGCCAGGCCCTGACCCGGCAGGGGTACACACCGGTGCTGGCGACGCAGACGCCGGGCGGCTCCACCGAGGACGAACTGACGGAGATGCTCGTGGACCGCGGGGTCGCCGGGATCATCTACGTCTCCGGGCTGCACGCGGACACCACCGCCGACATGCAGCGCTACGAACGGCTGCGCGCCCAGGGCGTGCCGTACGTGCTGGTGGACGGCTTCTCGCCGAAGGTGCAGGCGCCGTTCATCTCCCCCGACGACCGGGCCGCGATGGCCCTCGCGGTGACGCACCTGGTGTCCCTCGGGCACACGCGGATCGGCCTCGCGCTCGGACCCAAGCGGTTCGTGCCGGTGCAGCGCAAGATCGAGGGCTTCGTGCGCACCATGCAGGAGCAGCTCGGGCTGACCGTGGAGGACATCGAGTCCCGGCTGATCCAGCACTCGCTGTACACCCTGGAGGGTGGTCAGGCGGCGGCGTCCGCGCTGATCGACCGGGACTGCACGGCGGTGGTGTGCGCGAGCGACATGATGGCGCTCGGGGCGATACGGGCGGCGCGGCAGCGGGGGCTGGAAGTCCCCACGGACATCTCGGTGGTGGGCTTCGACGACTCGCCGCTGATCGCGTTCACGGACCCGCCGCTGACGACGATCCGCAAGCCGGTCCCGGCGATGGGGCAGGCGGCGGTGCGCACGTTGCTGGAGGAGATCGGTGGGACGCCCGCGCCCCATAGTGAATTCGTGTTCATGCCGGAACTGGTGGTGCGCGGGTCGACGGCTTCGGCGCCTGGGGACCGGAGTCGTCCCTAGGCAGTAGTTCCGGCGCTTCCCACCAGTACGCCGGTTGGAGAGCGGGTGGCCGGAACCCTGCCCGGGGATGATCGGTGGGGGAACGCTTTTCTGGCAGACTCTGTAGCCATGGGTGACAGGACCGTGACGGCAGCGGGGGGCCAGGAGCAGGTCGTTCCCCGGCCCGTCACGGACGACGGGCGGGACGGGCCGATCCACGGCGCCCTGCGCCGGATCCGCACCCCCCGCCGCCCGCGCTTCTGGTTCGAAATCCTGCTGATCGCGCTGAGTTACTGGACCTACTCGCTGATCCGCAACGCCGTGCCGGAGCAGAAGACCGAGGCGCTGAGCAACGCGGACTGGGTGTGGCGGCTGGAGAACCACCTCGGGATCGCCGTCGAGGACGCCGTCAACCACGCCGCGAACTCGGTGACATGGCTGATCATCGGGATGAACTACTACTACGCCACCTTGCACTTCGTGGTGACCCTGGGTGTCCTGGTGTGGCTCTACCGCAGCCATCCGGGCCGGTACGCGGCCACCCGCCTCGCCCTGTTCGCCACGACCGGCGTGGCGCTGCTCGGCTACTACTTCTTCCCGCTGGCGCCGCCGCGCCTGATGAACGGCGGGCACTTCGTCGACACGGTGGTGGTGCACCACACCTGGGGTTCGATGGCGTCGGGCGACCTCAAGGACATGTCGAACCAGTACGCGGCGATGCCGTCGATGCACATCGGCTGGTCGCTGTGGTGCGGTCTGACCATCTTCGCGCTGTCCACGGTGCCGTGGGCGCGGGTCCTGGGCCTGCTGTACCCGGCGACGACACTGGTGGTGATCGTCGCCACCGCGAACCACTTCTGGCTGGACGCGGTGGGCGGCACGCTCTGCCTGACGTTCGGCTTCACGATGACGCGGGTCTGGTACGGCGCGCTGCCGTACGCACTGCCGCGACGGGTGGCGACGGCGGGAGAGCCCGCGCTGGTGCCGGTACGGGCGTGACCCGCCGCCGGCGCGTCACGACCCGTAGAACAGCTTCTCCACCACGCCGCGTGCCCTGCGCGTCGTACGCCGGTAGTCGTCCAGCATGTCCCCGACGTGGCCCGGGCCGTACCCGAGGTAGCGGCCCACGGCGGCCAGCTCGCGGGTCTCGGAGGGGAACGTGTCGCCGGCGCGGCCCCGGACCAGCATCACCGCGTTGCGCACCCGGGTGGCGAGGACCCAGGCCTCGTCCAGGGTCGCGGCGTCCTCCTCGGCGATCAGGTCGGCGGCGCACGCGGCGGCGAGGGCCGCGCGGGTGCGGGTGGTGCGCAGGTCCGGTACCGACCGGCCGTGCTCGAGCTGGAGCAGCTGGACCGTCCACTCCACGTCCGACAGGCCGCCGCGGCCCAGCTTGGTGTGCAGGGTCTTGTCGGCGCCCCGCGGCAGCCGCTCGGACTCCATGCGGGCCTTCAGGCGCCGGATCTCGCGCACGGCGTCGTCGCCGAGCCCCTGCGCGGGGTAGCGCAACGGGTCGATCAGTTCGACGAAACGGCGGCCCAGGTCCTCGTCCCCGGCGACCGGCTCGGCCCGCAGCAGCGCCTGCGCCTCCCAGACCAGCGACCAGCGGCGGTAGTAGGCCGCGTACGAGGTCAGGGTGCGCACGAGCGGCCCCGACTTTCCTTCGGGGCGCAGGTCGGCGTCGATCAGCAGGGGCGGGTCGGTGCTCGGGATCTGGAGCAGTCGTCGCATCTGAGACACGACCTTGTTCGCGGCCTCGGCCGCCTCCCGTTCGTCCACGCCGTCCTGCGGCTCGTGCACGAAGATCACGTCCGCGTCGGAGCCGTAGCCCAGCTCGTGCCCGCCGAAGCGGCCCATGCCGATGACGGCGAACCGGGTGGGCAGGGTGTCGCCCCACCCGTCGCGGACCACGGCCCGCAGGGTGCCCGCCAGGGTCGCCGCCGTCAGGTCCGAGACCGCGCCGCCGACCAGGTCCACCAGGGCGCCCTGATCCGGGCGGGCGGGGACCTCCTCGGTGCCGTAGGAGCCGACGATGTCCGTGGCGGCCGTACGGAACAGCTCCCGGCGCCGTACACCGCGCGCCACCGTGACCGCCTGCTCGGCGTTCTCGGCGCGGCCGACCGCTGCCAGGATCTCCTGCTCCAGGTGGGCGCGGGAGCGGGGTTCGAGTCCGCCGCCGTCGCCGTCGCCGAGCAGGGCCACCGCCTCGGGGGCCCGCATCAGCAGGTCGGGGGCGAGCCGGCCGGCGGACAGCACGCGGGCGAGGTTCTCGGCGGCGGCGCCCTCGTCCCGCAGCAGCCGCAGGTACCAGGGCGTCTTTCCGAGCGCGTCGGACACCTTGCGGAAGTTGAGCAGGCCCGCGTCCGGGTCGGCGGAGTCCGCGAACCAGCCGAGCAGCACGGGCAGCAGGGTGCGCTGGATGGCGGCCTTGCGGGTGACGCCGGATGCCAGCGCCTCCAGGTGGCGCAGGGCGGCGGCGGGGTCCGCGTAGCCGAGGGCCACGAGCCGTTCCCGGGCCGCGTCGGGGCTCAGCCGGGCCTCGACTGGGGCGAGTTGGGCCACGGCGTCGAGCAGCGGGCGGTAGAACAGCTTCTCGTGCAGCCTGCGTACGACACCGCTGTGCCGCTTCCATTCGCCTCGCAGCGCGGCGACCGGGTCGGTGCGCAGGCCGAGGGAGCGGCCGAGGCGGCGCAAGTCTGCCTCGTCCTCGGGGACGAGGTGGGTGCGGCGCAGCCGGTAGAGCTGGATGCGGTGCTCCATGGAGCGCAGGAAGCGGTAGGCGTCGTCGAGCTGCGCGGCGTCGGTGCGGCCGACGTAGCCGCCGGCGGCGAGGGCCTTGAGCGCGTCGAGGGTGGTGCCGCTGCGCAGCGAGGAGTCGGACCGCCCGTGCACCAGTTGCAGCAGCTGGACGGCGAACTCCACGTCCCGCAGGCCGCCCGGACCGAGCTTCAGCTCACGCTCGACCTCCCCCGCGGGAATGTTCTCCACGACCCGGCGGCGCATCTTCTGGACGTCGGCGACGAAGTTCTCCCGCTCGGCCGCCTGCCAGACGAGCGGGGACAGGGTGGCGACGTACTCCTCGCCGAGGTCGAGGTCGCCGGCCACCGGGCGCGCCTTGAGCAGGGCCTGGAACTCCCAGGTCTTGGCCCACCGCTGGTAGTAGGCGAGGTGACTGGCCAGGGTGCGCACCAGCGGACCGTTTCTGCCCTCGGGGCGCAGATTGGCGTCCACCGGCCAGATGCTGCCCTCGACGGTGGTCTCGGAGCAGATCCGCATCATGTGCGAGGCGAGCCGGGTGGCGGCCTGGAGGGCCTTGCGCTCGTCGGCGCCGCTGACGGCCTCACCGACGAAGATGACGTCGACGTCGGAGACGTAGTTGAGCTCGTGGCCGCCGCACTTGCCCATGCCGATCACCGCGAGCCGGCACAGCGCGGCGTCGTCGGGGGCGGCGGCGCGGGCGATGCCGAGGGCGGCGCGCAGGGTGGCGGTGGCGAGGTCGGCCAGTTCGGCGGCGGCCTGGGCGACGTCGGTGGTGCCGCAGACGTCGCGCGCGGCGATCGACAGCAGGCAGCGGCGGTAGGCGACGCGGAGGGAGAGGGGATCGTCGGCCTCGGCGAGCTGCCGCTCGAACTCCTCCACCCCGGGATGGAGGTCGTGCGGCTCGTAGTTCACCAGGGCGTGCCAGTCGCCGGGGTGGCGGGAGAGGTGGTCGGCGAGCGCCGCGGAGGCGCCGAGGACTCCGAGCAGCCGGTCGCGCAGGGGCTTGGCCGAGATCAGCGTGTCGAGGAGCTCCCGGCGGGCGGTGGGCGCGGGCTGCGCCTCCAGCAGCCGGACGAGGCCGCCCAGCGCGAGATCGGGGTCGGCGGTGGCGCCCAGGGCGTCGAGCAGGACGGGGTCGGACCTGACCGGCGCCAGCTCGACGCTCTCCAGCAGCCGCTCGGCGGCGGAGGGGTCGGTGAAACCGTGTCGCAGCAGTCGCGTGAAAGTGCTGCTTCTGCGCCCCTGGGGCACGGTCATCCCTCGGCCTCCCGAGCATCGAGATCAAGGTCCTGCGGCTTTGAGCCTAACCGGAGACGAGGGCGGGAGCGCCGGGACGGTGCCCTCGACCGCGCAAGGCGGCGGATACGGGGCCGCGCCGGGTGCGCGGGAGCGGTCGCGAATGCGGGCGCGGCGGGTGCGGGTGGCGGTGATCCGCGGGGGCGCGGGGCAGGGTGACGGTGTCCTGGGCGCGGGCCACGGACGATGGTGATCTGCGGAGCGCCCGGCGCGCTGACGACGGTGATCTGCGCCTACGACGGCCGCGAGCGGCAGCGCCCGGCGGACACGCGGGCCGCGGACGGCACTGACCTGCCAAGCGCCCGGAGCCCGGACGACGGTGATCTGCGCCTACGACGGCCACAAGCGGCAGCACCCGGCGGACACGCGGGCCACGGACGGCACTGACCTGCCAAGCGCCCGGAGCCCGGACGACGGTGATCTGCGCCTACGACGGCCGCGAGCGGCAGCACCCGGCGGGCGGACGCGCAGGCCGGGGACGGCGCTGATCTGCGGAGCGCCCGGGCGCGGAGGCGGTGCCACGGCTGTCAGTCCCCCGGCCACAGCCCCGGCAGCGGCATGCAGGCGTGCCGCAGCTGGTGCGGTACCTCCTCCCCCAGCAGGCGCCGCATGGTCTCCGCCGCGCGGACCGCCGCGTCGGCGCAGCAGTTGTTGAACAGGACGTGGACCTGTTCCGTCCGCTCGGCCAGGCCCCGCACCCGCGGCACCCACGCCGCCAACTCCCCCTCGGTGTACGTGTGGCGGTAGGCCTCCTCCTTGGACCCGGTGCCCCAGTGCGGGCTGCGCCCGTGGAAGCGGACGACGGCCAGCCGCCGTGTCGTGACCGGCGCGAAGGGCGGCATCGAGGTGGGCAGGTCCCGCGCCGTGTCCACGGCGACCGCGGTGGCGTCCAGATCCGCGAGCAGTGCCGCGGTGGCCGGCTCCCGGTCGCCCCGCCACCAGTCCGGGTGCCGGAACTCGACGGCGAAAGGCCACCCGCGGGCCCTCTCACGGCAGGCGCGTACGAACGCCTCCGACCGTGGGCCGGGAGTGAGCGAGGGCGGGAACTGGAACAGCACCGTCCCGAGCCGTCCGGCCCGCCGCAGCGGCGCCAGCGCTTCGGTGAAGCGCGCCCATAACTCGTCGAGCAGGCCCGCGTCGCGGCCGCCCGGATCGGGGGCGCGCCGCCGGGCCAGGGCCGGCCGCAGGTCGGCGGGCAGCGCGTCCGGCCGCGTCGGATGTCCCGTCAGCAGCGAGAAGGCCTTGACGTCGAAGACGAAGCCGTCCGGTGTCCGCTCCGCCCACAGCCGGCTGGTGCGTTCGCTCGGCAGCGCGTAGTACGAGGAGTCCGCCTCGACCACGGGAAACCGCTCGGCATAGAACCTCAGCCGCCCCTCGGCGTCGCGCCGCCCCCGCGGATACCAGCCGCTCGCCACCAGCGCCCGGTCCGTCCAGGAACACGTCCCCACCAGGATGTCGCCCATGGGCCCCGTGTTACCCGGGGACGTACGGCCATGCCCGGCCGTTGCGGCGCGCCGGCGATTCACCGGCTCTTCTCAGGGGATAAGAAGCCAAGCTGGCCGCGGCGGTGTGTTTCGCGATCGCTCGCGGCCCGGCTGCCGGACTATTCACTCCAGCTTGCTGTCATTGCGATGCGTTCCTGCCACTGCCTCATGCCCGGACCGTTCGCGTCCCAGCGGTGGCAGAACTGGCGCAGTTGTTCGCATCTGGCCAGCATGGCGGCCCTGCGGTCCGCCCACGTGGGCACTTGCCCGCCGTAGGCTCGGAAGAAGTGGTCGAGGGCGTGGACGCATCCGGGGTGATGCATGCGCACGATCCACTCGCACCACGCAAGGTCTTCGACGGGAGCTCCGAGGTGGGCGAACTCCCAATCGACTATGGCGGTCACTTCGAGGGAGTCGGGGTTGAGCAGCACATTGTTGGGCCCGAAGTCCCCGTGCACCAGGGCCTTGCCGGCCTCGTGCCCGCCTGCGGTCAGCACGTCGGGCGCGACCATGTGGATGCGACGCAGCAGTTCTCCGCAGCTCGCCAGCACCGCCGCGGGCTGAGCTTCCAGGAGTTCCTGGCCCGGGACACCCGCCATGAAGCCGAGCGTCAGGGTGGCCGTGGTCGCTGCGCGCACCGGCGGCACGGGCAACTGGTCCTGGAGTCGGGTCAGCAGAGTGTGCTCGCGACGCAGTCTGAGGTCGGCGTCGGGTCCTTCATAGGTCTTTTCCACGACGGCCCCGTCGCCAAGGGTGCTGTTGGTGTAGCCGTGCTTCAAGGGACGCATCCACAGATCATCAACCACCTGCGGTCCTCCGGTCACTCCTGGCTGCCTACCCGGTCGCGGACGAGAGGAGTGGTGCGAAGGCCCGGTCTTCGTGGAAGGGCTGCCGCGCCTGGAGGCAGTGGTGGAGTTGGCCGAGGAAGCGGGTTGAGCAGGTGGCGCTGGGCGGCGTTGTGCCAGTCGCCGTGCTCCCGTCGACGCCGGTAGTGGGCGTTCGCTCCGGGGGAGGCCTGGAAGGCTGAGAAGTTCGCGCCGGATCGCCGGCGCGGCGGTGTCCCCGGCGTTCGTCGGCGGGACGGGGCCGGCGTCCTGATGGTCAGTAGTCCAGCCCCGCGAACCAGTCGCCGCGACCGCCCGGGGTCAGGTCGAGGAGATGCCAGACGGGGTTGAGCAGGTCGATGCCGCGCTGGTCGATGTCGTCGGCCATGCGCGGGTGGGCCGAGTAGAAATGGCGGACCGTGCCGTCGCCGTCCCGGGTGAAGACGGAGACGGTGGAGTCCTGCGCGCCGTCCTCGTCCTCGCTGCCGAGGTCGTACTTGAAGGTGCTGTCGCCGCAGCTCAGCAGGCGCAGCCGGGACCAGCCGCGGTTGCGGGCGTGCCGGCGCAGGGTGGGCGGGTCGGCCGCGGCGGCGACGGCGAAGTCGGCTCTCCGGGCGATGTGGTGGGCGACGCCGTTGAAGCCGTCGATCCACAGGGTGCACATCGGGCAGGGGTCGATCTGCGACTTGCCGTACATGAAGTGGTAGACGATCAGCGGCCGGTCCGGGGCGGTGAACAGCCCGCTGAGGGTGACCTCGCGGACGGGGGTGTCGCCCTCGTCGAGGTCGGCCGGGCCTTCGAGGAAGACGTAGTCGTCGACGACAGGGCCCTGAGGGAGCGCCCGGCGCCGGGAAGCGACTTCCTCCCGGTGGCGCATGAGCTCGATCTCGGCGAGCCGGAGTTCTTCGCGGGCGGCGAGGTAGTCGGCGGACTCGCTTGGCAGTCGGGTGTGCCGCACCATCACGACCTCCTGGGTGAGGGGCCCCGAGATCAAGTCTAGGGCGACATGCCCGGCGGCGCCGGGACACGGCGGGGGCCGACGGTCCGCGACCGTCGGCCCCCGCCCAGCAGACCGCTGTGACCTGCGCGTACAGCACCGGCAGGTTCTTCCACAGCTCGAACGCCGTGACCTCCGAGCGGTACTCCTCCCACTCGCGAACTCCTGCTGGGCGAAACAGGGCAGGCCAAACCGGCTGCCGGCGACCTACCGCCGCACCCACGGCGTCACCTACTTCCACGGCTGCTACTCCGTGGGCGGCGACCGCCTGTGGGGCGTCACCCGACGTCGCAAGGGCACCGCCAACACCCTGGCCGCGCTCAAGTCGATCCGCGCCGCCCGACTCGACGGCGCCCCCATCTAAATCATCCTGGACAACCTCTCCGCCCACACCGGCGCGGACATCCGCCGCTGGGCGAAGAAGAACAAGGTCGAGCTGTGCTTCACCCGACCTACGCTTCCTGGGCCAATCCGATCGAGGCCCACTTCGGCCCGCTGCGACAGTTCACCCTGGCCAACTCCCACCACCGCAGCCACCCCGCGCAAAACCCAGGCACCGCACCGCTACCTGCGCTGGCGCACCACCAACGCCCGCCACCCCGACGTACTCGCCGCCCAACGCAAGGAACGCGCCCGCGTCCGCAGCGAGAAGGGCATCCGCTGGGGCGGACGCCCCCTCAACACCGCAGCCTGACCAACCGCGAACCGCAGCCCCCGAGCGCCGAAGGGGGCAAGTTCAGGAGAAGGACAGCGACAGAAGGATGACTCAGGAGGCGGACGGTTCGATCTCCCCCGCAAAGACGATGACCTGGTCGATGAGGCTCCGCCGCAGATGGACGACGTCCGTTCCCGCCAGGCGGGGACCTCCATCCGGCGTGGTAAAGACCCACTGGTACCGGGCCCACTCGTCAGGCATGTCCACCGCCGAGCAGCGCACCATCGTGCCGGTCCCCGCCGGGTGGCGCCGGATGTCCAGCACGAACCGCTCGACCGCCGCGATCCCTTCGCTGCGACCCAACGGCCCCCAGAAGACCACGTCGGAGGTCAGAGCCTGGGAGAGCAGGGCAGTCACATAGCTGTCGTCCGAGGCGTTGAACGCGGAGATGAACGTGTCGATCGCGGAGCGTGCAATCTCTTCCTGCATGCCCCAGTAATACCAGCCGTTTCGCGTGCGCTCGTCCCGCGAGCAGCCTTCCGATCACGGTGAACCATCCCGGTCACAGCACAACTAGGCGCGGGGTGGCGCGGTGGTGCCGCGGATGACGAGCTGGGTGGGTACGACGACGTCGCGGTCGGTCTCTTCGCCCTGCAGGATCTTCAAGAGCATGCGTCCGGCACGTTCTCCCTGCTCGCGGACGGGTTGCCGGACGGTGGTGAGGTCGGTGAGTTCGGCTATGGGGTGGTCGTCGATGCCGATGACGGAGATGTCCTCGGGGACGCGCAGGCCGGCGCGGCGCAGGGTGCGGATGGCGCCGAGGGCGACTTCGTCGGAGTGGGCGTAGACGGCGGTGGGCGGCTCGGGCTGGCTGAGCAGCTTGGCCATGGCGTCGGCGCCCTCGGCGCCACCCCAGTCGACAGTGACGACGAGGCGTTCGTCGAGGGGGATACCCGCCTCGCGCAGGGCGGCGTAGTAGGCGTTGGAGCGGCCGGAGGGCTGCACCTCGTCGGGCTGGTCGGGGTCGACGGCGGCGATCATGGCGATGCGGCGGTGGCCGAGGAAGAGCAGGTGGTCCACGGCCTGGCGGCCGGCGGTCTCGTCGTCGATGGACACGTTCGGGTAGGGAGCGTGCTGGCCGCCAGCGGCGATGATCGTGACGCCCATGAGTTCCAGCCTCCGCTGCTCCTCCTCGCCGACGGGGAAGGCCAGGACGACGACGGCGTCGACCTTGCGCCGGGCGGGCAGCCGCTGGAAGAAGTCGTGGCGATCCTCGATGCCGTCGACGTGGTACAGCAGCACATCGAGTTCGGCGGCGCGCAGGACTGATTCCAGTCCTTCGAGGAGGGTGGCGAAGAACCAGCGCGAGATGTGCGGTACGACCACCGCGACCCGGCCGGTGGCGCCGCCGGCCAGGCGGGACGCCTCGGGGGAGACGACATAGGACAGCTCTTCGGCGACCGCCCGAACGCGGCGTCGGGTGGCTTCGGAGACGCCGCTTTCGTTGTTGAGCGCGCGTGAGGCGGTGGCCATCGAGACGCCGGCCGCGCGGGCCACGTCCGCCATGTTGATCTTCCGGGAGCTCTGCGCCATGCCGGAAGGCTAACCCACGGAACGGAAACGCTTCCATTTCCGCGAAAGAGCCTTTCAAGGGCTCCCTGGCGGTCGATCACCGACCGTGCGTATGGATCTCATCATTTCTGCACGTCAAAACGATGTTGCGGTTTCGTTACTTGACAGCCCTGAGCCAGACACTCAGTCTTTCGGCAACGGAAACGCTTCCGAAACGAGCCGCCGACTCCCCGCAGCCAGCCAGGAAGCGCCCCGAGACCTCGTCTGCCGACCGTGAACGGCAGCCGCATGGATGCGAGGAGCCATCATGCTTGAGCACCCCACTCCCTCCCCGGCCAGAAGAGGCACCGGCGCCGCGGGCAGGCGCCTGCGCGCCTCGCTGGCGGCCATCGCCGCCGGGTCCGCGCTAGTCACCCTGGCAGCGTGTAGCGCGCCCGGCTCGGGCTCCGGCTCCGGTTCGCCGGCCGACGCGACGCCGACCGCGGTGAACACGGCCGTCGGCGACACCCCGGCCACGCTGACCCTGTTCTCGGCTGCGGGCCTGCAGACCTACGAGCAGGGCCTGGCCGACGCCTTCATGGCCAAGTACCCGAAGATCAAGGTGAAGCTGCGGGTCGAGGCGGACAACAACTACAACACCGTGCTGCCGAGGGTGCTCGCCTCCGACTCGGCGCCGGACCTGGTGCAGCCCTTCGACCTCCTCGGCGGCGTCAAGGACCACTTGCTGACCAACCTCGACCCCTATGACAAGGCGTATGGCTGGAGCGAGAAGGTCCCGGCATCCGCGCTCGCGCCCGGCCGGGTGGCGATGGGAGTGATCGGCGGCGGATCGCTGTATCAGGCGGGTGGCTCGGCCGGGCCGCTGGTCGGCGTCTTCTACAACAAGGATCTGGCCGCCAAGGTCGGCATGAAGACCGTGCCCTCGACTGTCGCGGAACTCGAGACGGTGATGGCCAAGGCGAAGAAGCAGGGGATCACCCCGATCGTGGCCTCCAACCAGGACGGCCTGATCGGCCACCTCTACAACCTGCTGCTCGGCGACTACATGGGCGCCCAGAAGCTCAGCGACATCGTCTACCACAAGCCCGGGGTCTCCCTGGACACCCCGGAGGCGGTCAAGGCCACCGAGACCCTGCAGAAGTGGATCAAGGCCGGGTACTTCGCGTCCGACGTCAACGCCATCAACCAGGAGGCGTCGTACGGGCAGTTCACCGGCGGCAAGGGCCTGTTCTTCTTCCAGGGCAGCTGGATCACGCAGACCATGGACAAGACCTTCAAGGGCAAGTACGGGGTCTTCCCGATGCCGCCGGCCACCGAGGGCGGCGCGTATGCCGGGATGACCAGCAACACCCTCGCCTTCTCGATCGCCGCGCGCTCGAAGAACAAGGACGCCGCGGCGCTGTTCCTCGACTTCCTCACCACGCCAGAAGCGGCCAAGGTCGCGGTGAAGAACGGCTACGCCGCCCTGACAGGCGATGCGAAGAGTGCCGGCAAGCCGTCCCTGTCCGGCTCGCTGACCGACCAGATACAGACCGGGTACGCCGTGATCGCCGCCGACAACGGCTTCGACAGCTGGCTGCAGAACGCCGCGCCCGAAGTCAACACCAAGCTGACCCAGCAGCTGCAGCTGCTGGTCTCCGGAAAGGTCGAACCCGCCGGGATGGTGAAGACGCTGCAGACCACCTACGCCGACGCCCTGAAGAGCAGCTGAGCACCATGCAATTGACCACGTCGCCCGACATCAGCCACAAGCAGGGCGCCACCGCCGCCCGGAGCCGCAGCCGCCGCGGGCTCCGGGCCCGGCGGTGGGCCGGCTGGCTGTTCGCCCTGCCTGCCCTCGTCTTCTATGGAGTCTTCAACTTCCGCCCGGTGCTGATGTCGATCCAGTACTCCTTCTACGACTGGGACGGGGTGGGCGCCTCCACCTGGGTGGGCCTGAAGAACTACACCGAGGTCTTCACCGACTCCGAGCAGTTCGACTCGCTGCTGCACGCCTTCTACCTGATCCTGTTCTTCACCGTCCTGCCCGTGACCCTGGCTCTGATCACCGCCTCGGTGCTGCGTCAGCTCCAGGGCCGCTTCACCGGAGCGGTGGCCCGCACCCTGCTGTTCCTGCCGCAGATCATCCCCGGCGCCGCTGCCGGCGTGGCCTGGACGTGGATGTACTCCGACAAGGGCGTGGTCAACCAGTTCCTGCGCGTCATCGGCCTCGGCTCCCTCGCCCGTCCGTGGCTGGCCGACTTCACCTGGTCCCTGACCGCGGTCGGCTTCATCGGCACCTGGCTGTCCACCGGCCTGTGCACGATGCTGCTGCTGGCCGGCATCGGCAAGATCGACGGCAGCCTGTACGAGGCGGCCCGCATCGACGGCGCAGGCCCCATCCGCCAGTTCCTGGTCGTCACCCTGCCCGGGCTGCGCAACGAGATCGGCGTCTGCGTCACCATCACGATCATCGCCGCGCTCGCCAGCTTCGACGTGGTCTACCTCGCCACCCAGGGCGGCCCCGGCACCCAGACGATGGTCCCCGGCGTCGCCGTCTACAACCTCGCGTTCAACGACAACCGCCTGGGTGCGGCCTCCGCTCTGGCCGTCGTCCTCACCCTGATCGTGATCGCCATCGTCGCCCCGCTCCAGCGCCTGTTCCGGGAGAGGTAACGCCATGCCCGCAACCACGCAGACACTGCGCCGACGCGCGCCCGGGCTGGTACTGATCGCGGCGGCGGCGCTCTACTCGGTCGTACCGCTGCTGAGCATGGTCAGCGCCGCCCTCGCCCCGCAGGGCTCCTTCCCCAGCGGCCTGAGCTGGCCCACCGGCCCGCACTGGCACAACTTCGTCGATGCCTGGAACGTCGCCAACATCACCACGCTGCTGAAGTCCAGCACCCTGATCGTCCTCGGCGTCGTCCCCGTGGCGGTCCTGATATCCACGATGGCCGCCTACGCGATCGCCGTCCTGGAGATCCCGCTGGGCCGCGTCTTCTACGCGGTGCTGGTCCTGACCTTGACGCTGCCGTACGAGATCGTCATCGTCCCGCTGTATGAGCAGGTCAAGGCGATGGGCCTGCTCGGCACCCAGTGGGCGCTGATTCTGCCGCTGATCGGGATGAACATGCCGTTCGCCGTCTTCTGGATGCGCGCCCACTTCGCAGGCGTCCCTCGCGAACTGTCGGAGGCCGCGAGCATGGACGGCGCCGGCCCCTGGCGGGCACTGCGCCACATCCATCTGCCGCTGGCCCGCCCGGCGATCGCCTCCCTGGCGCTGCTGATGTTCCTGTCCACCTGGAACCAGTTCCTGCTCGCCCTGGTGCTCATCGACGACCCCGACAAGCGCACCATGGCCGGCGCCCTGCAGGCGTTCACCACGAAATACAGCACGGACCAGGTCCTGTTGAACGCCGGCGCTCTGCTGATCATGGCTCCCACGATCCTCGTGTTCCTGTTCCTCCAACGCCACTTCGTCAAGGCGCTGCTGCAGGGCTCGGTCAAGGGGTAGCACCAGGCAACTCCTCCTCACCCCCACACGCACACCGAACAGTCAGGAAGCGAGCAACGTGAGCACGGCAAACGACTCCTGGTGGCGCAACGCCGCCATCTACCAGGTCTACATACGCAGCTTCGCCGACGGCGACGGCGACGGTATCGGCGACATCGCCGGCCTCCGCTCCCGCCTGCAGTACCTGGCCTACCTCGGTGTCGACGCCATCTGGATCAACCCCTGGTACCCGTCCCCGCTGGCCGACGGCGGCTACGACGTGGCCGACTACCGCGACATCCACCCCACGTACGGCGACCTCCACGAGGCGAAGGAGCTGATCGTCGAAGCCCACGAGCTGGGCCTTCGCGTCATCCTGGACATCGTCCCCAACCACACCTCCGACCAGCACGTATGGTTCCAGCAGGCGCTGGCCGCAGGACCCGGCTCACCCGAGCGGAAGCGGTACATCTTCCGCGACGGCCGAGGCGAGGACGGCTCCCTGCCGCCCAACGACTGGCACGCGGCCTTCGGCGGCCCAGCCTGGACCCGCACCGACGACGGCCAGTGGTACCTGCACCTGTTCGCCCCCGAGCAGCCCGACCTGAACTGGGACAACCCCGAGGTCCACGCCGAGTTCGAGTCGATCCTGCGCTTCTGGTTCGACCTGGGCGTCGACGGTTTCCGCATCGACGTCGCCCACGGCATGGTCAAGGACCCAGCCCTGCCCGACCTCGGCCTGTCCGAGTTCTCCGTTCTGGCGCGCGACGGCCAGGAGAACCACCCGCACTGGGACCGCGAGGGCATCCACGACATCTTCCGCAGCTGGCGCGCCATCGCCGACAGCTACCCCGACCGGCGCGTCTTCGTCGCCGAAGCCCACGTCCGCCCCGGCCGCCTCGCCAGCTACCTGCGCCCCGACGAGCTGCACACCGCCTTCAACTTCGACTTCCTCAAAAGCCCCCTGGAAGCCGACAAGCTGCGGGAGGTCATCGACCGCAGCATCACCGACCTCGCCGCCGTCGGCGCCCCCGCCACCTGGGTCCTGTCCAACCACGACGAAACCCGACACGTCACCCGCTACGGCCGCGCCTACACCGGCGTCACCACCCCCATGCGCGACCAGGGCCACCCCACCGACCTCGCCCTCGGCACCCGCCGCGCCCGCGCCGCCGCCCTCCTCATGCTGGCCCTGCCCGGCGGCGCCTACATCTACCAGGGCGAAGAGCTCGGCCTGTACGAAGTCGAAGACCTCCCCGAAGACGTCCTGCAGGACCCCACCTGGGAACGCTCCGGCCACACCATCCGAGGCCGCGACGGCTGCCGCGTCCCCCTGCCCTGGTACGGCGACACCCCGCCCTTTGGCTTCAGCACCTCCAGAGCCGCCTCCTGGTTGCCCCAACCCGAGGACTGGAAGTCTTACACCGCCGAAGCCAACCAGGCCGATCCCGCCTCCATGCTTCAGCTCTACCGCTCGGCCTTGCGCCTGCGCCGTACCAACGCGGGCTTGAGTGGCGAGGCATTCCGCTGGCTGGACAGCCCGGACGGCATGCTCCTCTTCGAGCGCGGCAACGGCCTGCTGTGCGCGGTCAACCTTTCCCACCAGCCGATCCCGCTCCCCGACGCCTGCGATCCGCTCTTGGCATCAGGCCCTCTGGACGGTGACGGGTTGCTGCCCCCGGACACCACGGTCTGGTTGCAGCGCCACTGAAAAGGCTGAGAGGGGCGTCCCGGCCAGGTCCGTCCGCGGCCTTGGCCCACCTGAATCTGCCAGGGCCTGTCCGGTGTCCTCCCCGCCGACCGGGCAGGCCCTGGCCTTCGACGGAAGTCGAGGCTCGCCACCTCGAGGCCCAAGGGGACAGGGCCGAGTCGGCTTCAGCTGCACGTTCGGGGGTCACTCGCGTTCATCGTGCCGGCGATCTGCCGCAGGCCGTTCTTGTTCCTGAGGGCGTTGTGCTTGACCCCTCCGAATCGGAACAAGATCCGCGATGTTCCCTTGCCGGACCGCGTGGCCACGTTCTCAAGCAGCACGTGGAGGTGTCCCCCCGGTGGAGATCCCCTGCGGTGGCTCCAGGTGGACGGCCCGCCTGTCACGAAACGGCTGCTGTTCACCCGCCTCGACGGCGCGGGTACGGTTCGGCGTACCGACTTCGACGACCGCGTCTGGAAGCCTGCTCTCGTGGCCGCTGGGTGATCCCCGCGCCGAAGCCGGGAGGGCGTCACCGGGCTGCCGCGAACACGGCATGCACGCTCTCAGGCACTTCTACGCCTCGGTCCTCCTGGACACGGGCGAGAACGTCAAGGAGCTGAGCGACTACCTCGGACACAACGATCCGGGGTTCACGCTCCGGGTCTGCACGCACCTCATGGCGAGTAGCGACGCACCGGCCCGGAAGGCTGTGGACGGCCTGTACGAGGGCACCGATTCGGCGCCAGACGGCCAAGAGACGGCCCAGGGTCACTGAGACGAAAGGGGGCCGACGGTCCGCGACCGTCGGCCCCCGCCCGGCAGACCGCTGAGACCGCGCCTACAGCACCGGCAGGTTCTTCCGCAGCTCGAACGCCGTGACCTCCGAGCGGTACTCCTCCCACTCCTGCTTCTTGTTGCGCAGGAAGAAGTCGAACACGTGCTCGCCCAGCGTCTCGGCGATCAGGTCGCTGCGCTGCATCAGCGTGAGCGCCTCGCCCAGGTTCTGCGGCAGCGGCTCGATGCCCATCGCGCGGCGCTCGGAGTCCGTCAGCGCCCACACGTCGTCCTCGGCACCCGGAGGCAGCTCGTAGCCCTCCTCGATGCCCTTCAGGCCGGCGGCCAGCAGGACCGCGTAGGCCAGGTACGGGTTCGCGCCGGAGTCCAGCGAGCGGACCTCGACCCGGGCCGAGCCCGTCTTGCCCGGCTTGTACATCGGGACCCGGACGAGGGCCGAGCGGTTGTTGTGCCCCCAGCAGATGTACGACGGCGCCTCGCCGCCGGCGCCCGCGGTGCGCTCGGTGCCGCCCCAGATGCGCTTGTAGGAGTTCACCCACTGGTTGGTGATCGCCGAGGTCTCCCCGGCGTGCCGCAGCAGACCGGCGATGAAGGAGCGGCCCACCTTGGACAGCTGGTACTCCGCGCCGGACTCGTAGAACGCGTTCCGGTCACCTTCGAACAGGGACAGGTGCGTGTGCATACCGGAGCCGGGGTGCTCGGAGAACGGCTTCGGCATGAAGGTGGCCTGCACGCCCTGCTCCAACGCGACCTGCTTCATGACCAGGCGGAACGTCATGATGTTGTCGGCGGTGGACAGCGCGTCGGCGTACCGCAGGTCGATCTCCTGCTGGCCCGGGGCGCCCTCGTGGTGGGAGAACTCGACCGAGATGCCCATGGACTCGAGCATGGTGATCGCCTGGCGTCGGAAGTCCATGCCGACGTTCTGCGGGGTGTGGTCGAAGTAGCCGGAGTTGTCCGCCGGCGTCGGGCGGCTGCCGTCCAGCGGCCGGTCCTTCAGCAGGAAGAACTCGATCTCGGGGTGGGTGTAGAAGGTGAAGCCGAGGTCGGAGGCGCGGGCCAGGGCGCGCTTGAGGACGTACCGGGGGTCCGCGAAGGACGGCGAGCCGTCCGGCATGAGGATGTCGCAGAACATACGGGCCGTGCCGGGGGCCTCCGCGCGCCAGGGCAGGACCTGGAAGGTCGACGGGTCCGGCTTGGCGATCATGTCGGACTCGTAGACGCGGGCGAAGCCCTCGATGGCGGAGCCGTCGAAGCCGATGCCCTCGTCGAACGCCTGCTCAAGCTCGGCCGGGGCCACGGCCACGGACTTGAGGAAGCCCAGCACGTCCGTGAACCACAGGCGTACGAACCGGATGTCGCGCTCCTCCAAGGTCCGGAGCACGAACTCCTGCTGCTTGTCCATCTTCCGCTTCCCCATCCTTGCTGGTCAGGCCGCCTGTCTCCCGCACCACGGGAGGCGGTCGGGCACCTGAGCATCCCACCACAACAGCATTTCATGCGCGTTGCGGACCTTGATCGGCCGCCCGACCCCGGGCTGAACGCCTCGCATACGGCAGGTGTCCTGCTCTGACGCCCATCTTGCCTGTTCGGCGGCCCATACGTAATGGCCGATCTCGCCCCTCTCCCCCTCCTCTAAATTTGTATCTCAGATGCAAGTTTTATTACGGTGCCGACGGCCGGGCGGGCCGAAGCCCACCCTTCCTTCACAAAAGGAGTCCCGATGCTCTCCGAGCAGTCCGCCGCCACCGTGCGCGCGACCCTTCCCGCCGTCGGCGCCTCACTGGCCGAGATCACCGAGCGCTTCTACGACGGACTGTTCGCCGCCCACCCGGAGCTGCTGCGCGACCTGTTCAACCGCGGCAACCAGGCGGCCGGCACCCAGCGGCAGGCACTGGCGGGCTCGATCGCCGCCTTCGCCACCCACCTGCTGGAGCACCCGGACGAGCGCCCGGACGTGATGCTGGGCCGTATCGCCCACAAGCACGCCTCGCTGGGCGTCACGCCCGAGCAGTACAAGGTCGTCCACCAGCACCTCTTCGCGGCCATCGCCGAGGTCCTCGGCGACGCGGTCACACCGGAGGTCGCCGCCGCCTGGGACGAGGTCTACTGGCTGATGGCGAACGCGCTGATCGCGATCGAGAAGCGGCTGTACGAGGCGAGCGGGCAGTCCGGCTGGCGGCCGTGGCGGGTCGTGGGGCGCGTCGAGGAGACGGCGGACGTCGCCACCTTCCAGCTCCGCCCGGCCGACGACGGCCCGGTCCCCGACTTCGGCCCCGGCCAGTACGTCTCCGTCCGCGTGGAACTGCCGGACGGCGCCCGGCAGATCCGCCAGTACAGCCTGTCCGCCGCACCCGGGAGCCCGGTGCGCCAGATCAGCGTCAAGCGCGTCCAGGGCAGCGACACGCCGGACGGCGAGGTGTCCGGTCACCTCCACGCGCGCGTGCGCGAGGGCGACACCCTGGAGCTGTCCGCCCCGTACGGCGACCTGGTCCTGCACGCCGACGACGCGCCCCTGCTCCTCGCCTCCGCCGGCATCGGCGTGACCCCGGTGATCGCCATGCTGGAGCAGCTCGCCCGCACCGGTCGCCGCACCCCGGTCACCGTGGTGCACGCGGACCGCTCCCCCGCCACGCACGCCCTGCGCACCGACCACGAGGGCTTCGCGGCCAAGCTGCCGGACGCCGCCGTGCACTTCTGGTACGAACAGGACGCCCCGAAGGGCGCGCACACGGGCCTCGTGGACCTGTCCGCCGTGCCGGTCGCCTCGGGCACGCGCGCGTACCTGTGCGGTCCGCTGCCCTTCATGCGCGCGGTGCGCGCCCAGCTGATCGAGAAGGGTGTGGCCCCCGCCGACATCCACTACGAGGTGTTCGGGCCGGACCTCTGGCTGGCGCGGGACTGATCCCGTCCCGGCTGCACGGCTGGCCGGTGAAGGCTCCTGGTGCGACGGTGGAGTAGCGAGGCTCGTGAGGCAGAAGAGACCTTCGAGGCCGTGAGGTCGAGCCACCCACCTTCAAACGCGGAGGACAGCGCTCATGGCACGCACAACGAGGAACCGCACCCGGACGATCCTGTCCGCTGCCGCGGCCGGAGCTGTCGCGGCCGGACTGTCGGCCACCGCCCTTGCCCCTGACGCTGCTGCTGCCGCGACGGCGGAGGGGGCCACGTCGCCACGGGTGACGGTCGCCCCCTGCACGAGCGCGCAGCTCATCGCGAGCAGCGCCCACCGCCTGGCGTCGGGCCAGGTGGTGGTCACGGTCGTCAACCAGGGCCCTGGTGCGTGCGTGCTGAAGGGGTATCCCACGGTCGCCCTCGCCGGCC
>NZ_PQSR01000074.1 GCF_002920635.1 Streptomyces sp. Ru72
GCCATGATCACAGCCGGGTCGGTGCGCGGGTAGTGCTCGGCGCCGCAGGCGGGGCAGCGGCGAATGTGACCGGCGGCCGCGATGACCGTGCGCTCACCGCAGCGTGAGCAGAAGCGGTGCAGGCGCTGCCAGTTCTCCAGGGCGACCGCGTGCACCATCAGGCCCGCGTCGCGCGGCGACAGCAGCAGTCCGGCCTCGCGCAGGCCGGCCGGGCGCGCCGACTGGTCCATGCGGCCGGGAAGTGCGTCCTTCTGGAGGGCGAAGTAGCTGACGCCGTCCGCGTCCGTGCCGAGGAAGTAGCGGTGGGCCTCGGTGAGCGGTGCCTCGAAGGAGGGGGTCATGACGAGTTCCGTCCGGCCGTCGGGCGTCTCGTCGATGAGGACCTGGCCGCCGGAGACCACGAAGCAACGAGTCGAGGGGTGGCTCCATGCCGCGGCGAGCCATGCCTCGTCGAGCCGGTGGTGGGCGGCCCGGTCGATGCCGCTGGGCGCGGTGAGCGAGATGGGCCGGTCGGCGGTGTGGTCGGTCCAGGTGGTCACGAGTGCTTCCAACTCCCCCGGTGCAACGGTGGTTTCGGCGGGCGGTTCAGCGAGGCGTAGGTCGGGCGGGGACCGGGTCGGGCGGGCCTGAGGCGGGCGGGGCGGCCCTTCAAGTGTGCCGTGCCGGGCGGTGCGCCCGGGCGACGCTGTGCCCCGCGCCTTCGTCAGTCGACATCGCGCCGGTTCTTCCCCAGGTCGTCCCACAGGTATGCGGCGGTTTCGACGCCTTTGAGGAGCAGATCGAGTTCCACCTTCTCGTTCGGGGCGTGCCAGCCGTCGGAGGGGATGGAGATGCCGAGGAACAGGACGGGTGCGCCGAGAACCTCCTGGAGGTCGGCGGCGGGTCCGGATCCGCCTTCACGGGTGAAGCGGACGGGCTGCTGGAAGGCGCGGCCCATGGCGCGTACGACGGACTGAAGGGCGGGGTGGTCGAGGGGCGTCAGGCAGGGGCGGGTGGCCGAGCCGAACGTGATCTCGTGCCGGATCCCGACGGGCAGCGCGTCCGCCGCCCAGGCGCGCACCACCTTCTCGATGTGGTCGGGGTCCTGGCCCGCGACCAGCCGGAAGGAGAGCTTGACCATGGCGGAGGACGGAATGATCGTCTTGCTGCCGGGCCCCTGGTAGCCGCCGCCGATGCCGTTGACCTCGGCGGTGGGGCGGGCCCAGATCCGCTCCAGCGTGGTGTGTCCCGCCTCGCCGTACGTAGCGCTCGACCGGGCGGTCTGCAGCCACTGCTCCTCGTCGAAGGGCAGTTCGGCGAAGAGTTCCCGTTCGCGGTCGGTGAGGTCGAAGACGCCGTCGTAGAAGCCCGGTATCGCCACGCGCGCGTGTTCGTCGTGCAGGGCGGCGACCAGGCGGGCGGCCGCGGTGGCCGGGTTGGGCACGGCGCCGCCGAAGGACCCGGAGTGGATGTCCTGCTCGGGTCCGTACAGGGTGATCTCGCACTCGGCGAGGCCGCGCATGCCGGTGCAGACGGTGGGGGTGTCCGCGGACCACATGCCGGTGTCCGAGACGATCACCGCGTCGGCGGCGAGCCGGTCGGCGTGCTGTTCGACGAGGGTTCGGAAGTTCGGGGAGCCGGATTCCTCCTCGCCCTCGATCAGCAGCTTCAGGTGGACGGCCGGGGCGGTGCGCCCGGTGGCGGCGAGGTGGGCGCGGACACCGAGTGTGTGGAAGAACACCTGGCCCTTGTCGTCGGCGGCCCCGCGCGCGTACAGGCGGCCGTCGCGGAGCACCGGTTCGAAGGGGTCGCTGTCCCAGCCGTCCTCGCGGGCGGCGGGCTGGACGTCGTGGTGGCCGTAGACGAGGACGGTCGGTGCCTGCGGGTCGTTGGAGGGCCACTCGGCGAAGACTGCGGGAGCTCCGGCAGTCGGCCAGACCTCCGCGGTGGGGAAGCCGGTCTCCCGGAGCTTGGCGGCGAGCCAGTGGGCACTGCGCCGCACGTCCGCCGCGCGCTCGGGCTGGGCGGACACCGACGGGATGCGCAGCCACTCCGCGAGGTCGTCGAGGAAGGCGGCGCGGTGACTGTCGATGTACGTGCGGACGGCACTGTCCGGGGTCTCGCTCATGGTCACGAGCCTATCGGCCCGTGCCGACATCCTGGTCCGCCGGTTCCCCGCCGGAGGGACCGGCCAGCAGCAGCCGCTCGAGAGCGGCCCGGTCCGGGAGTCCGGCAGGGCGTACGACCTCGCCGCTGCGGACGTACAGGAACGCGGCCCTGACGGCGTCCAGAGGCACGCCCTGCTGCTCGGCCCAGGCGAGCCGGTACAGGGCGAGCTGGAGCGGGTCGGCGGTGCGGGCGCGGCTGGTCTTCCAGTCGACGATCTCGTAGTGCGTGCCGTCCTCGTCGTCCACGCGGTAGACGGCGTCGATGCGGCCCCGCACCACGCGGCCGGCGATGCTCAGCTGGAAAGGTGCCTCGACGCGGTACGGAGTGCGGTGCGCGTACGGGGCGCGTTCGAAGGCGTCCTTGAGGGCCTCCAGGTCGCGTTCGTCGGCGATCTCGGCGTCGCTGCCGGGCAGCTCCTCCGGCTCCAGCAGGGGCAGCCGCAGTTCCTCGAAGCGTGCCTCCACCCAGGCGTGGAATCGGGTGCCCCGGCGCGCCGCCGGTTGCGGGGGGCGGGGCATGGGGCGTGCGAGTTCCTGTGCGAGCCCGTCCGGGTCGGCGGCCAGGCGCAGCACCTGGGAGGCGGTCAGCGACGGTGGCAGCGGCACGTCGGTGACGGCCGCCCGGGCGCGCAGCAGCTCTCCGGTGAGGGCGTCCAGATCGCGGTCCCAGGACGCGACGGTGCGGGACTCCTCCGGGGTGAGCGCGGTGGCGTCCTCGGACGGGTGCCTCCGGGCGTGCGGGACGGTGGGGGTGCCGTCGCCCGCCGGTACGCGCGCGTGGCGGGCCGGGGAAGGGGACGTGGGACGGTGGGTCGTCCAGGAGTCCCAGTCGGATGCGTCCTCTTCGGGGTGGTCGCCCCAGGCGGTTTCCTCCTCGGCGGGCGGCGGCGCGCCGTGGGCGGCGTCCTGCCCGCCGAGGTCGTCGTAGAGGTCCTCGTCGTCCGGCGGTGGCGGCCATTCCGGGTCGTCGTACGCGGAGGGGTCGTGGTCGGCCGCCGGGTGGGCGCCTTCGTGTGAGGCGACCTGCTCCAGGTGGGCGAGTACGGTCGCGGCGGCGGCGCGGCGGCGGGCCAGGGCCGCCTCGTCCAGCGGGAGCGGCCAGGCCTGGTCGGTGGCGGCTTCGTGGAGAGCCGGGTTCTCCTCGTCCTCGGCAGGCGGATCGATCCACACCTCGATCTCGCCGTGTCCGGCCTCGCAGTGCTGGTAGAGGGCCTGGAGGAAGTCCGAGGGGCCTCGGGGGCGCTTCTGGGCGGGGCCCCACCAGTGGCCGGACCCGAGCAGCAGGGAGCGGGGACGGGTGAAGGTCACGTAGCCGAGGCGCAGCTCCTCGGTGTGCTGGTGCTCCTTCATGGCCTCGTGGAAGGCCTTCAGGCCGCGGGAGTCCCAGGTCTCGACATCGGGCAGGGTGTCGGCGTCGCCGCGCAGCGCGTGCGGCAGCACCTTGCCCTGGGCGGTCCACTTCTCGCGGCCCTGGGCGCTCGGGAAGGTGCCCTTGACCAGCCCGGGGACGGCGACGACGTCCCACTCCAGCCCCTTGGACTTGTGCGCGGTGAGCACCTTGACGGTGTTCTCGCCACCGGGGAGGGCGTTGTCCAGGCCCTTCTCGTACTGGGCGGCGGTGCGCAGGAAGCCGAGGAACGCCAGAAGACTGGCGTCCGGTTCGTTGGCGGCGAAGGACGCGGCGATGTCCAGGAAGTTCGAGAGGGTCTCGCGGCGGCGGGCGGCCAGCCCGTGCGGGGACGCGGACAGCTCGACCTCCAGGCCGGTGACGGCGAGCACGCGGTGCAGGACGTCCATCAGCGGGTCGGCGAGTGAGCGGCGCAGGTCGCGCAGTTCGGCGGCCAGCCGTGCGAACCGTACGCGCGCGTCGGGCGAGAACGGCAGCCCGTCGTCCTCCCGCTCGGCCTCCATGGGCAGTTCGAGGAAGGTGTCGAGGGCATCCGCGAGCGAGATCACCTCGGACGGGTCGACGCCCTCGACGGCGGCGGCGAGCCTGCGGTCGGGGTCCTCGTCGCCGTCCACCCGCGCGTGCGACACGAGAAGCCGGGCGCGCCGGCCCAGGAGCGCGAGGTCGCGGGGGCCGATGCGCCAGCGCGGCCCGGTGAGGAGGCGGACCAGGGAGGCGTTGGCGCCGGGGTCCTGCAGGACCTCGCAGACGGCGACGAGGTCGGCGACCTCGGGCAGGTGCAGCAGTCCGGACAGGCCCACGACCTCGACCGGGATGTCGCGTGCGACGAGGGCGCCCTGGATCTGAGCGAAGTCGGTCGCGGTGCGGCACAGGACGGCTATCTCGCCGGGAGCGGTGCCGGTGCGCACCAGATGGGCGAGGGAGTCGGCGATCCAGTCGATCTCCTCGGAGTGGGTGCGCAGCAGGGCACAGCGCACCAGGCCGTCACGTTCGGCGCCCGGGGCGGGGCGCAGGGCCTCCACACCCGCGTGCATCGCGCGCAGGGGCGCCGCGAGGCCGTTGGCGAGGTCGAGGAGGCGGCCGCCGCTGCGGCGGTTCTCACTGAGGGCCTGGCGGGTCGCGGGTCGGCCGTCGGCTTGGGGGAAGTGCTCGGGGAAGTCGTCGAGGTTGGCGACGGAGGCTCCGCGCCAGCCGTAGATCGCCTGGCAGGGGTCGCCCACGGCGGTCACGGGGTGGCCGCTGCCGCCGCCGAACAGTCCGGCGAGCAGGACGCGCTGGGCCACCGACGTGTCCTGGTACTCGTCGAGCAGGACCACGCGGAACTCGTCCCGCAGGATGCGGCCCACCTCGGGGAGGCCCGCGAGCCGGGAGGAGAGGGCGATCTGGTCGCCGAAGTCCAGCAGGTCCCGCTCGCGCTTGGCCGCCCGGTAGCGGATCACCAGCTCGGCGAGTTCCCGGCGGGCGGCGGCCGTCTCGGGAACCTTGCGCAGGTCGGCGTTGGTGAGCCGGACGCCCTCCAGGGTGCGCAGCAGCTCGGCGTCATGGGCGCGCAGGTCCTCCGGTGCCACAAGGTGCTCGGCCAGTTCGGCGTCGAGCGTGAGGAGGTCTCCGACGAGGTCCGGGAACGACCGGGTCAGCGCCGGATAGGGGCCGGGGGCCTCACGCA
This sequence comes from Streptomyces sp. Ru72, assembly GCF_002920635.1. Lineage (GTDB taxonomy): Bacteria > Actinomycetota > Actinomycetes > Streptomycetales > Streptomycetaceae > Streptomyces. The sequence goes on from NZ_PQSR01000074.1 coordinate 5,222, forward strand.
GCACGCGCGCGGCGAGCTGGTAGCGGGTGGCGTCGGCGAGCAGGCGCGACGTGGGTTCCAGTCCGATGCGCAGGCCGTGGTCGGTGAGGAGCCTGCCCGCGAAGGCGTGGTACGTGGAGATCACCGGCTCGCCCGGCGGGTTGTCCGGATCGATCAGGTCCGGGTCGGTGACGCCCGCCTTGATCAGCGCCTTGCGGACACGCTCGGCGAGCTCACCGGCCGCCTTGTTGGTGAAGGTCAGGCCGAGGACCTGCTCCGGTGCGACCTGACCGGTGCCGACGAGCCACACCACGCGGGCCGCCATCACCGTGGTCTTGCCCGACCCGGCTCCGGCCACGATCACCTGCGGGGCGGGCGGCGCGGTGATGCAGGCCGTCTGCTCCGGGGTGAACGGGATACCGAGGAGCTCTTTGAGCTGATCGGGGTCGGTGATACGAGCGGGCACGACGGAGAGGCTATCGGTGGCCACTGACAGCGGGTTCCGAGCTGCCTGCCGCGTCGGCCGATGTGCTGGCCGGCACGGGTGGTGCCACTGGTCACACCCGCGCTGTCAGTCCACGACCTGCCGGCCCTCCGGCCGCGCGCTGCACGACGCCCGGAACGAGCAGTGCGTGCAGTGCTGCCCGGTGGTCGGCGAGAAGCGCTCGTCGAGGACCTTGCCGGCCGCGGTGGCCAGCAGCTCCCCGGCCCACTCCCCCTCCAAGGGGTGTTGCGCCTGCACCTTGGGCAGCGTTTCACCGCCGTCCTTCCTGGCGGCCCCCTGTCGCAGGTGGACCAGTTCCGCGCCGCCCGGCTCGGGACGCCGGCCGCCGAACGCCTCGTCGACGGCGCCCTCACGCACGGCCAGCTGGTACACGGCGAGCTGCGGATGACGCTCCACCTCCGCGGCGCTGGGCGCCTGCTTGCCGGTCTTGAAGTCGACCACGTAGGCGCGGCCCTCGCCGTCGGATTCCACCCGGTCCATGGACCCGCGGATGCGCACCTGGTAGTCGCCCGCTTCGAGGGTGACGTCGAAGTCGTGCTCGCTCGCCACCGGGGTGCGCCCGGCGCGGGCGCCATTGGAGTCGACGTGCCACTTCAGGAAGCGTTCGAGCGCCGCGCGCGCGTTGTCCTTCTCCTGGGCGGACTTCCAGGGCGCGTCGAAGGCGAGTGCATTCCACACCGAGTCCAGGCGTTCCATGAGCACGTCCAGGTCGGCGGGGGTGCGACCGGAGGCGACCTCGTCGGCGAGGACGTGCACCACGTTCCCGAACCCCTGGGCGGCGGTGGCCGGCGTGTCGGCCTTCACCTCACGGCCCAGGAACCACTGCAGGGCGCAGGTGTTCGCGAGCTGGTCGAGGGCGCTTCCGGAGAGCACCACGGGCTGGTCGCGGTCGCGCAGCGGCACCTTGCTCTCGGTCGGGTCCCACATGCCCCACCAGCGGTACGGGTGGGCGGACGGCACCAGGGGCCGTCCGTCCTCGTCGGTGAGGGCGGCGAGCCGGGCCAGCCGGCGGGCGGCGGCCGCACGGAGGGCGTCGGAGGCGCGCGGGTCGACGGTCGTGGCGCGCAGTTCGGCGACCAGGGCGGCGACGGACAGGGGACGGCGTGGGCGGCCGGTGACGTCCCTGGGTTCGACGCCGAGTTCGGCGAGGAAGCGGGAAGGCCGGTCTCCGTCGTCGGCGGGGGCCTTGACGGCGGTGACGACCAGCCGTTCACGCGCGCGCGTGCAGGCGACGTAGAACAGGCGGCGCTCCTCGGCGAGCAGCGCGCCCGGGGTGAGGGGTTCGGCGAGCCCGTCACGGCCGATGCGGTCGGCCTCCAGGAGGGAGCCGCGGCGGCGCAGGTCGGGCCACAGGCCCTCCTGGACGCCGGCGACGACGACCAGGCGCCACTGGAGTCCCTTGGAGCGGTGCGCGGTCATCAGGCGGACGGCGTCAGGACGCACGGCGCGGCGGGTGAGCGTGTCGGCGGCTATGTCCTGGGCCTCGATCTCCTCCAGGAAGTTCAGGGCGCCCCGGCCGCCGGTGCGCTCCTCCGCGCGCGCGGCGGTCGCGAACAGGGCGCACACGGCATCCAGGTCACGGTCGGCGTTGCGCCCGGCAGCGCCGCCGCGCCGGGAGGCCTTCTCCAGGCGCCTGGGCCACGGCGTGCCGTCCCACAGCACCCACAGGGCGTCCTCTGCGGTGCCGCCGTCCGCGAGCCGCTCACGGGCCTCCCCGAGCAGCGCGCCGAGGCGCTGGGCTCCGCGCGCGTAGGCCGGGTCGTGCGTGACCAGTCGCTCGGGTTCGGCCAGCGCCCGGGCGAGCAGTTCGTCGGAGGGCGGTGGTACGGGGTTGCCGGCCGCCCGCTCCTCCTCGCGCAGGGCACGGCCGAGGCGGCGCAGGTCCGCGGCGTCCATGCCGGCGAGCGGAGAGGCGAGGAGGGTGAGCGCGGTCTCGGTGTCCAGCCAGGGTTCCGCTTCGGCCCCCTCCCGCTGGGCCTCCTGCGACCCTGTTGTCGACGCCTCCGCCCGCGCCACCGCCCGCAGCGCCGTCAGCAGCGGGGCCACTGCCGGTTCATGGCGCAGCGGCAGGTCGTCGCCGTCGATGTCCAGCGGGACGCCCGCGGCCGTCAGGGCACGGCGGACCGTCGGGATCGTGCGGGCTCCGGCGCGCACCAGGACGGCCATCTCGCCCCACGGAACGCTGTCCTCCAGGTGCGCCCGGCGCAGGATGTCGGCGATGTTGTCCAGTTCCGTGCCGGGGGTGGGGTACGTGTAGACCTCGACGCGGCCACCGTCGCGTACGGCGGCGAGTTCCCGGTGGGCGCGTACCTTCTCCGCCGGAAGCCGGGTCAGCGGCATGCGCTGGGTCAGCAGCCGGGTCGCGGCGAGGAGGGCTGCTCCGGAGCGGCGGGACGTCCTGAGGACCTCGACGGGCGCGGGTGCGCCGTCGCAGCGCGGGAAGGCGTGGGGGAAGTCCAGGATGCCGTTCACGTCGGCGCCCCGGAACGCGTAGATCGACTGGTCGGGGTCGCCGAAGGCCACCAGGGTCCGGCCGTCGCCCGCGAGCGCCTGCAGAAGCCGTACCTGAGCGGGATCGGTGTCCTGGTACTCGTCGACGTAGACCGTGTCGTACTGGCCGGCCAGGCGCTCGGCGACGCCGGGGCGGCGGGCCAGCAGGACCGCGCGGTGGACCAGCTCCGCGTAGTCGATCACTCCCTGGAGGTCGAGCACGTCCAGGTACTCGGCGAGGAAGGCGGACGCGGCCTGCCAGTCGGGGCGGCCGGTCCGCTCGGCGAAGCGGCGCAGGGCGTCCGGGCCGAGGCCGAGTTCCCGGCTGCGGGCCAGCACGGCGCGGACCTCGTCGGCGAAGCCTCGCGTGGTCAGGCAGGCCCGCAGCTCGTCGGGCCAGCGCACGTGGGCGAGGCCGAGGCGCTCCAGATCGGGCTGGCCGGCGAGCAGCTCGCGCACGGCCACGTCCTGCTCGGGGCCGGACAGCAGCCGCAGGGGCTCGGCGAAGAGGCCGCTGTCCTGGTGGGCGCGGACCAGCGCATAGCAGAACGAGTGGAACGTGGTGGCCTGCGGGGCGTGCGCCGCGCCGGTGCGCAGCGCCATCCGGTCGCGCAGGTCGACGGCGGCCTTGCGGCTGAACGTGAGCACCAGGATGCGTTCCGGGTCGCCGCCGCGGGCGATCCGTGCGGCGACGGACTCGACGAGCGTGGTCGTCTTTCCGGTGCCCGGACCTGCGAGAACGAGCAGCGGGCCGGACTCGTGCTCAACCACCGCGCGCTGGTTCGCGTCCAGTCGAGGGGGATCCACCCGGACGGGCGGGGTACGCACCAGTCGGTAAGCGCCACGGCTCCCCTCCCGCACCCGGGGGTGCGGCAGGCGCCTGGTGGAGGAAGAGGAGCTCACGTGGTTCGCCGGTCCTGGTGGTCGTACTCGTGCTGGTCGCTGGAGGCGCGGAACGCCGTCGTCGAGGGATGTCGGTCGGGCGGCGGACGGCACGGCTGCCGCGCGTCGCGGACGGTGGTCAGGGGGACACGCGCCCTCGACGCTACGCCCGCCCGGTCCTCGGAAGCAGGGTTTCCCCGACCTCCCACCTGCCCCTGTGGTCACCCGCGTCACTGCGGTCGCCCAATCCACGAACGTACGGCATGTCACGCCGGTGCCCTACTTCACCCGTACGAGCGACACACGCCTGTTCGGCCCGTCCGATGCCGGAAGCTGTCAGACGTGACCCTCCGCGCGTTCGACGCCGTCCCAGCGCGCCCGTCTCATGTCGACCCTCGGCAGATGCCCCTCCGAGGCGCGGCCGGCCTCCCGCAGTGGGGTGCCCTCCGCCCGGTAGTGGCCGAGCGCCTCCAGCTCGTGGCCCGGGAGCAGTACGCCGTCCGCGCGAATGACGCGCCACCAGGGGACCGCTCCGCCGTAGAGCGCCATCACACGGCCCACCTGGCGCGGGCCTCCGTCCTCCAGCCACTCGGCGACGTCCCCGTACGTCATCACGCGACCGGGTGGAATGCGTTCGGCCACGTCAAGGACCCGTTCCGCGTACTCGGGCAGGGCATCCGCCGCAAGGTTCTCCTCGCTCATCCGCCCCATCCTGCCCCACCCCACCGACAATGTGATGAGAGAGCGGCCGAGCGTGACCCTCGCCCCGGCGCAGCGCTTCGGGCAGACTGTGCGCCCCCGCATTTGCACCCTGATGCCCCCGTGTGTCGGGTGGGCATGCCACCATCGTGCGGGCGGTGACTGGTGATACGAGATCAAGAAGAGACGATGAAGCAGCAGGGTGTGCACCCCGACGGCGCGGAGGGCACCCCTGGGGGTTCGTCGCGCCCTGACACCGCCGCCGCGGGCCACCACGCCGGCGAAGAGGCGAACGAGGAAGCGAACAAGGACAGGCGCGCCGACGGCCTCACGCACGAGACGGCGCAGGACAGCCCCGGCAAGAAGGCACCCGACGGCGAGCACGGATCCGCCCGGGCGCCCGGCGACGACACACCGCCGACAGCGGCTGCCCATCGGGAACCGTCGCGGGGCGAGCAGAGCGCCGACGCCCACAACGACGAGGTGGAGGGCGACGAACCGCTGCTCCCCGCGCGCGTGCACCGCCCCTCGGACCTGATGCGGCTTCTGGTCGGCGTACTCGGGATCGTGGTGCTGCTCGCGGTCGCCGCGTTCGCGCACGGCACCACCTCGGGCCTCGAGCAGGACATCAACAGGGGGACGGGGCAGGCACCCGATCTGCTGATCAAGATCGCGGGTCTGGCATCGAGCATCGCCATCCTGCTGGTACCGGTCGCCTTCGCGATCGAACGGCTGATCAAGCGGGACGGGGTGCGCATCGCCGACGGCGTCCTCGCGGCCGTCCTGGCCCACGGAGTGACACTCGCCACGGACCTGTGGGTCGCCCGGGCCGCCCCGCCCTCGATCCAGGAAGCGCTCACCCAGCCCTCCCCCGGCGACATCCATGCCCTGACCGACCCGGTGCACGGCTATCTCGCACCCGTCATCGCCTATATGACGGCCGTGGGCATGTCGCGCAGGCCGCGTTGGCGTGCCGTGCTGTGGGTGGTGCTGCTGCTCGACGCCTTCTCGATGCTGGTCACCGGTTACACGACACCGTTCTCGATCATCCTGACGGTGCTGATCGGCTGGAGTGTGGCGGCCGGGACGCTGTACGCGGTGGGCTCGCCGAACGTACGGCCCACCGGGCGGACCCTGATGGCGGGGCTGCGCACCGTCGGCTTCCGCCCGGTGAGCGCGGCGCGCGAGGAGATGCAGGACACGGCGGACAACGGCGACCGCGGCCGCCGCTACTTCGTCACCCTGGAGGACGGCCCGCCCCTCGACGTCACCGTCGTCGACCGCGAGCAGCAGGCGCAGGGCTTCTTCTACCGCGTGTGGCGGCGGCTGACGCTGCGCGGGATCACCACGCGGCGCAGCCTGCAGTCGCTGCGGCAGGCCCTGGAGCAGGAGGCGCTCCTCGCCTACGCGGCCATCGCGGCCGGCGCCAACGCGCCCAAACTGATCGCGACCTCGGAGCTGGGCCCAGACGCCGTGATGCTCGTCTACGAGCACACCGGCGGCCGCACCCTTGACCAGCTGGCCGATCAGGAGATCACCGACGAACTGCTGCACGAGACCTGGCAGCAGGTGCGGGCGCTGCAGTCGCGGCGCATCGCGCACCGGCGGCTCGCCGGCGACGCCCTCGTGGTGGATCGTTCCGGCACCGTCATCCTGACGGATCTGCGCGGTGGTGAGATCGCGGCCGGTGACCTGGTGCTGCGCATGGACATCGCGCAACTGCTGACCACGCTCGGACTCCGGGTCGGTGCCGAGCGGGCGGTGGCATCCGCGGTCGACGTGCTCGGCCCGGACGCGGTCGCCGACTGTCTGCCCATGCTGCAGCCCATCGCGCTGACCCGCTCCACGCGCGCGACGCTCCGGAGGCTGGCCCGAGAACGGGCCCAGCGCGAGCGGGAAGCGGTCCTGGAGGCGTCCCGGCAGGCCAAGGCGGCCCGTGGGGAGGAGACCCACGACGGCTCCGGGGTGGTTCTCGACAAGCCGGACAAGAAGGCGGTGCGCGCCGAGCAGCGGGCCGAGAAGCGGGCGATCGACGAGGCGTTGGAGGAGGCCCGCGAGGAGGACCTGCTCACCCAGATCCGCCACCAGGTGCTGCGCATCCGGCCGCAGGCGCCGGTGGAGCCGGCCCGTCTGGAGCGGGTCCGGCCGCGGACGCTGATCAGCTTCATGGCGGGCGCCATCGGCGCGTACTTCCTGTTGACGCAGCTCACCCACATCCAGTTCGGCACGCTCTTCGCCAACGCCGAGTGGGGCTGGGTTGCGGCGGCCGTGGTCTTCTCCGCGCTGAGCTACGTGGCGGCGGCGATGGCGCTGCTCGGCTTCGTGCCCGAGCGGGTGCCGTTCCTGCGGACCGTGGCCGCGCAGGTCGCCGGATCGTTCGTGAAGATCGTGGCGCCCGCCGCGGTCGGGGGCGTCGCGCTGAACACGCGGTTCCTCCAGCGCGCGGGGGTGCGACCGGGGCTCGCGGTGGCGAGCGTGGGCGCCTCGCAGCTGTTCGGGCTGGGCTGTCACATCCTGATGCTGCTGTCCTTCGGCTACCTCACGGGCACCGAGAAGACGCCCTCCCTGTCCCCGTCCCGCACGGTCATCGCAGGTCTGCTCACGGTCTCAGTGCTCGTGCTGGTCGTCACGTCCGTGCCGTTCCTGCGGAAGTTCGTCGTCACGCGCGTGCGGTCGCTGTTCGCGGGCGTCGTCCCGCGCATGCTCGACGTACTGCAGCGGCCGCAGAAGCTGGTCACCGGCATCGGCGGCATGCTGCTGCTGACCGCGTCCTTCGTGATGTGCCTGGACGCCTCGATCCGGGCGTTCGGACACGAGGAGAGGACCACGCTGAGCCTGGCCAGCGTCGCGGTCGTCTTCCTCGCCGGCAACGCCCTCGGCTCGGCCGCCCCGACCCCCGGCGGTGTGGGCGCGGTCGAGGCGACGTTGACGGTCGGTCTGATCGCCGTCGGCCTCCCCAAGGAGGTCGCGGCTCCCGCGGTGCTGCTGTACCGGCTGCTGACGCTGTGGCTGCCGGTGCTGCCCGGGTGGCTGTTCTTCAACCATCTCACGCGCAAGGACGCCCTCTAGGACTGCCGCGTACGGCACCGCGGCGGGACTCGCGGGCCACCCGGTGCGCCCTGACCGGCCCTCGGGCACAGGCGACACGCGATGACGGCGGTGGGGGTCACCCGCACGGACCGCGTCCCGAGCGCCCCGGGCCGTGCGGTCGCACGATGGGGACATGCCGAACCGTCTCCCGAAGCGCGCCGCCGCCGTGAGCGCCGCCGCCGTGCTTGTGTCCTCCCTTCTGACGGGCTGCGCCAGCGGCTTCGTGGACGGGGAGCTGTCGAGTCAGAAGCTGGTCTGGAACAACTGCCCGGCGCCGTCCGTGTCAGAGGGCGGCGGCACCGCCCCCTCGCCGCTGCCGAACGGCGGACGGTGGCAGTGCGCGACCATGAAGGTGCCCCTGAGCTGGGACGACCCCACGAGCGGCACCATTGACATCGCGCTGATCAGGGTCAAGGCCAGCGGCCCCCCGAGCAAGCGGATCGGTTCCCTGATCTTCAACTTCGGCGGCCCGGGCGGCTCCGGTGTCAGCGCCCTGCCCGCCTTCGCACAGGACTACGAGACCCTGCGCACGCGCTACGACCTCGTGAGCTTCGACCCACGCGGGGTCGGCCGGAGCGCGGGCGTGAAGTGCGAGGACGACCAGCAGCTCGACGCTTTCTTCCAGCAGGACCAGACGCCCGACAACACGACCGAGCTGACGGCCCTCCTGAACAGCACCAAGCAGTTCAACAACGCCTGCCGGCAGTACTCCGGCAAGGTGCTGCCCCATGTGCGCACCACCGACGCGGCACGGGACATGGATCTGCTGCGCCAGGTGCTCGGCGACAAGAAGCTGCACTACTTCGGCATCTCGTACGGCACCGAACTCGGCGGTGTCTACGCACACTTGTTCCCCAAGAATGTCGGGCGGGCCGCGCTGGACGGGGTCGTGGACCCGACGCAGAACCCGGAACAGAGCGCGCTCGGACAGGCCAAGGGCTTCCAGCTCGCGCTGGACAACTACGCCCGGGACTGCACCTCCAAGAGCACCGGATGCCCGGTCGGCCGCACCCCGCAGGATGTCGAGAACCGGATCGTCGCCCTGCTGAAGAGACTCGACACCAAGCCGATCCCCGGAATCTTCCCCCGCCGGCTGACCCAGACCGCCGCGACCAACGGCATCGCGGAGGCGCTGTACTCGAAGGACTTCTGGGGCTACCTGACCGAAGGGCTGCAGCGGGCCTACGCGGGCGACGGGGAGGTGCTGATGGTGCTCTCGGACGCGATGAACGGGCGCGACGAGAACGGCCACTACAGCAACCTCATCCCCGCGAACATCGCCATCAACTGCGCTGACGAGAAGGCGCGGTACACGCCGGCGGACGTGAAGGCCAAGCTGCCGGAGTTCCGGGCCGCCTCCCCGGTGTTCGGCGACTTTCTGGCCTGGGGCATGCTCAGCTGCACGGGTTGGCCCGTGGCAGGAGCCGCCAGCCATCCGAACGTGAGCGCGCCCGGCGCCCCGCCGATCCTCGTGATCGGCAACACCGGCGACCCGGCCACCCCCTACGAGGGCGCCAAGAGGATGGCGGAGGCGCTGGGCAAGGGCGTCGGCGTGGAGCTGACGTACAAGGGCCAGGGGCACGGTGCCTACGACAGCGGGAACAAGTGCGTGCAGAGCGTCGTGAACGGCTACCTGCTGAACGGAAAGGTCCCCGCGGCCGGCACCGTCTGCACCTGACCGACGCACCTGCACCCCACCCGACCGCTCCCGCACCCGACCCACCCGGACCCCACCCGCCCACATGCGGAAATCCCGACCCGCATTACGGAAATCCCCAGGTCAGATGGTTGTCCACAGGCTGGCACGGGCTCGACTCGACCCGCCTACGATGGCCTCATCGCTTCCCGCGTCATCGAGCGGGGAGCGGATGAGGGGGTGTACAGATGTCACGTTTTCCACGGTGGACGGCCGCGATCGCCGCCGCGCTGCTGGTGGCCGGCTGTGGTGGCGGTTCGTCCGGCGGAGGCGGGACCTCGGGGCTGCCCTCCTCGCTCACCTCGCAGAAGCTCGACTGGGGCCGCTGCAAGGGCACGTCGGCGCCGAGCGGCGACTGGCAGTGCGCCACGCTGAAGGCACCGCTGGACTGGGCGAAGCCGGGCGGTGAGACGATCGGCCTGGCCCTGATCAGGTCCCGGGCCGACGGAGGCGACCGGATCGGCTCACTGCTCTTCAACTTCGGTGGCCCGGGCGGCTCCGGCGTCTCGATGATGCCGTCGTTCGCGAGCACGGTCTCCACCCTCCACGAGCGCTACGACCTGGTGAGCTGGGATCCTCGCGGCGTCGGGGCCAGCGAGGGGATCCGCTGCCGCAGCGACCGGGCGATCCAGGCCGCCGAGAGCATCGACGTGACACCGGACGACACCGCCGAGGAGAAGGCATACCTCAATGACGCCGCCGCCTTCGGCAAGGGCTGCGCGAAGGCAGCCGGAAAGCTGCTGGGGCACGTCTCGACGGCCGACACCGCCCGGGACATGGACCTGATGCGCCAGGTCCTCGGCGACCGGACGACGCACTACTTCGGCATCTCGTACGGCACCGAACTGGGTGGCGTGTACGCCCACCTGTTCCCGAAGAACGTGGGGCGCATGGTGCTGGACGCCGTCGTCGACCCCACCGCGGACAGCGTCGGCCACGCGAAGAACCAGGCCCTCGGGTTCCAGCGCGCGCTGGACGACTACCTGAGGTCGACGGGGCAGGACCCGAAGCAGGGCTCCAAGAAGATCACCGAGCTGCTGCGGCGAACAGACGCGAAGCCACTGCCGACGTCGTCGGGCCGGGAGCTCACACAGACACTGGCCGTCACCGGCATCGTGCTGCCGCTCTACAGCAAGCACGCCTGGCCCATGCTCACCAGCGCCTTGCAGGCGGCCGAGGCGGGCGACGGTTCCGGGCTGCTGGCGCTGGCCGACAGCTACAACGAGCGGGATTCGTCAGGTCACTACGGCACCACGACACACGCGCAACGGGTCATATCGTGCCTGGACGACAGACAGCGGCCGACACCCGAGTCGGTGAAGAAACTCCTGCCGGAGTTCGAGAGGATCTCACCCGTGTTCGGCGACTTCCTGGGCTGGGACACGGCCGGCTGGTGCCACGACTGGCCGGTGGCCGGACAGTTCGACCACCCGGTGGTCAGCGCGCCGGGAGCCGCGCCAGTGCTGCTGGTGGGCAACACCGGGGATCCCGCAACACCCTACGAGGGCGCCCGGAAGATGGCCGACGGGCTGGGCAAGGGTGTCGGAGTGGAGCTCACCTGGAAGGGCGAGGGCCACGGGGCGTACGGAAACGGGAGCACCTGCGTGGACTCCGCGGTGAACGCGTATCTGTTGAACGGGACCGTGCCGAAGGACGGAACGCTCTGTTCATGACGAGCGCGGGAGCTTCGGACACCCATGGCACCCGAAAACCCCGGGGGCGCAGGGAGGAGCCGAGCCCAGGGCCACAAGCACATGCGTTGCTCACGCACGAGCGCCCTCCCGAGCCGTCTTGGGGCCGTGGAAGGGCGTTCGACGGCGACCGACGTCGACAACTGCCGACAGCTGAGCAGCAGGTCGGAGCAGTGATCAAGTAGGCGACCGCAGGTCATGCCGCCGTTGATCAGTCGTGGCCGTACTGGGAGCCGTCCTTGGGTTCACCAGGAGTGCGATTGCGTTCGATCACGTCCGAGGAATCTCCGGATCAACAAGAACGCGCCTACGGCGATCAGGGCGAGCCCCGTCAGGATCAAGGTGGCCCCGAGTGCGGTCAGAAATGCCCCGATCAGGATGAGGAGCGCCCCGATGACGACCAGGAGCGTCCCGATGATGAAGAGAAACAGCGCGAGGACGGTCACATCTGTCCTCCTGTTCTCCCCCGCTCTGGTTTCTTCCTCACCCCCTGCAAACACTCTCCTCCACATCACCAAGTACACGCGAGGATCAAGCTGTGCATCCGCACTTCTCGTAGGCGGCGGTCCGTGAGTCCAAAAGCCACTGGCGGCTCTGGCCACGCCGTCCGACGACGCCACCGGCGGTGACGCCCACGACGGTGGCGGCGATACCTCCCGCAGTGGATATCAGGAGTCCCCATGGGACAGTCACGCCACCTCTCCCTCCAGTCCGGTCGGCTCAGAATCCCGCATCGGAACCGGCAAGATCAACGAGTTGGGAGGGTGGCACAGGTCGTATCGGCGCCGGGCTACCGCGCTGCCGGGGCCACGCCTGCGTCCGCAGCCGTTCCCAACGGTGACGTGGTCCCGGAAACGGCGGCCTGGTGTGCCCCTGGGCCGTCCCCATACCGTGCGAGGCCGCCCGACGCCGACCGACAACGACAGAAGCCCACGGCATCTGAGCTGGTCAGAGCCGTGGGCTTCTTCTGCCTCGCTGGTGGGCGAGACCGCTGATTAATACACCGGCTTCTGCGGCTCGATCTGGTTGACCCAGCCGATCACGCCGCCGCCCACGTGGACGGCGTCGGAGAAGCCCGCCGACTTCAGGACGGCGAGGACTTCCGCACTGCGGACACCCGTCTTGCAGTGCAGGACGATCTTCTTGTCCTGCGGGAGAGTCTCCAGGGCGGTGCCCATCAGGAACTCGTTCTTCGGGATCAGCTTCGCGCCCGGGATGGAGACGATCTCGTACTCGTTCGGCTCGCGGACGTCGATGATCTCGATGTTCTCGCCGTCGTCGATCCACTCCTTGAGCTGCTTGGGAGTGATCGTCGAGTCGGCGGCCGCCGCCTGGGCCTCCTCGGAGACGACGCCGCAGAAGGCCTCGTAGTCGATGAGCTCCGTGACGGTCGGGTTCTCACCGCAGACCGCGCAGTTCGGGTCCTTGCGGACCTTGACCTGGCGGTACTGCATCTCCAGGGCGTCGTAGATCATCAGGCGGCCGACCAGCGGCTCACCGATGCCCGCCAGGAGCTTGATGGCCTCATTGACCTGGATGGAGCCGATGGACGCGCACAGCACGCCCAGGACGCCGCCCTCGGCGCAGGAGGGGACCATTCCCGGCGGCGGGGGCTCCGGGTAGAGGCAGCGGTAGCAGGGGCCGTGCTCGGACCAGAAGACCGAGGCCTGGCCGTCGAAGCGGTAGATCGAGCCCCACACGTACGGCTTGTTCAGCAGCACGCACGCGTCGTTGACCAGGTAGCGGGTCGCGAAGTTGTCCGTGCCGTCGACGATGAGGTCGTACTGGCTGAAGATGTCCATCACGTTGTCGGCCTCGAGCCGCTCCTCGTGAAGGACCACGTTCACGTAGGGGTTGATGCCCTTGACCGTGTCACGCGCGGATTCGGCCTTGGAGCGGCCGATGTCGGACTGGCTGTGGATGATCTGCCGCTGCAGGTTCGACTCGTCGACCTCGTCGAACTCCACGATGCCGAGCGTTCCCACGCCCGCCGCGGCCAGGTACATCAGCGCCGGCGAGCCCAGACCGCCGGCGCCCACACAGAGCACCTTGGCGTTCTTCAGCCGCTTCTGCCCGTCCATCCCGACATCGGGGATGATCAGGTGGCGGGAGTACCTGCGGACCTCGTCTACGGTGAGCTCGGAAGCCGGCTCGACCAGGGGTGGCAGCGACACGGGGACTCCGTTGGTCGGTCAATCACTACGGTTGTTCTCCTGGTAACACTGCCACGCCCTTCTTCATTCCGAGACACCCGTTCCGAGACGCGAGACGATGTCGTCCCAGTAGCCGGGCATGGTCTCCCAGGGGACGGTGCGGCCGCCGCGGTCCGTGCGGTCGGTGAACCAGATCGTGGCGGCGCCCTGCCAGCGGGCGATGCGCAGCGCCTCCTCGAGGTGGCCGCGGGGCACGCCGTGCACGAAGTGGCAGAAGCGCTCGGGCGGGTACGCGGCGGTCCACTCGGCGACCTGCGACCACCGGTAGTCGCTCCAGGAGCCGGAGAAGGTGACCAGTTGGTCGGCGTGTTCGGCGTATCCGGGATACGGGTGGCTGCCGTGCCCCAGGACGATGTGCCCGTGGCCGAGGAGCGCTCGCAGCGCGGTGACCGTGCGGCATGTCTCGGAAAGGAGGGCGCGTTCGGTGGGGCAGCGGTCCAGGAGGAAGCCGTCGACCTGGTACCAGTCGAGATACCGGTCCGCCTCGGAGATCAGCTCGCCGAAGGGGCGGGCGCCCCGGACGAGGTCGAGGTGACCGAGAACACGGACGCCGGCGGTGTGCAGCCGCCCGGCGGCCTGCACGCAGTGCGGGTCGGGCCGCGTGCCGGGACCGTTGCTCACGTTGAGTGCGGCCCAGTGCACCGGGGTGCCCGGGCGGGCGAGTGCGCCCCACTCCTCGGGGGCGAGGAGGGGGTGCGCATAGCCAGGGGTGCCGAGGCCCAGGCCCAGGTCGGTGCTCGCGGCGCTCGCCGAGGTGTCGGTCAGATGCGGCATGCCGCCTCCATCCAGATGTCCGCGAGGGACTCCTCGAGGTTGATCCGGGGCCGCCAGCCGAGCCTGTCGCGGGCGGTGCGGACATCGGCCTGCTGCCAGCTGCCGCAGCCGTCCGGGTAGGGATGGGCGACCGGGACGGCGTGCTCGGGGTCGCCCCGGTGGTGGCCGAGCACCGGACGCACCGGGCTGGGAGGGCCGTCGAGTTCGTGCAGGGCGCCGCCGTAGCCGGCCACGCGGGCGAGGACGGCGGCGGCGTCACGCAGGCGCACCGCGCGGCCCGAGCCGATGTTGATCACGCCCTGGGCAGCGGAGAGGGAGGCGGCGTGGACAGCGCGGGCGACGTCGCGTACATCGACGAAGTCACGCTGGACGCCGAGGCCGCCGAGTTTGAGTTCGCCGTCGCCGGACTGCATCGCGCGGCGCAGGGCTTCGGCGAGGCGGCCGAGCGGGGATCCGGCGGGTGTGCCGGGACCGGCGGGCGAGAACACGCGGAGCACGACGGCGTCGAGCCCGGAGCCGAGGACGAGTTCGGTGGCGGCGAGCTTGCTGACGCCGTACGGGCCGCCGGGGCGCGGGATCGCGTCCTCGGCCGTGGAGGAGCCGGGCTGGCTGGGTCCGTACTCCGCGCTGCAGCCGATCTGCACCAGGCGGGCCCCGCAGCCGCTGCGGCGCAGGGCCTCGCAGACGGTCGCGACGGCGACGGTGTTGTGCCGGGTGAGTTCGCGGGCGCCGCCGCGGATGGCACCGGCGCAGTTGATGACGACTCCGGGGTGCACGGCGTCCAGGAAGCGGGTGAGCGCGCCGGGGCTGCCGGCGGCGAGGTCGAACCGTACGTCGGCGTCGTCGCCGCGTCCCAGCGCGGTGAGTTGCACGGCCGGGTCGGCGAGCAGGCGGTCGGCGACGAAGCGGCCGATGTATCCGTTGGCTCCGATCAGCAGGACCCTCATCGGGCGGCTCCCGGGGCGGACTCTCCGGTTCGGGAGGTGATCATCTGGCGTTTCTCCTTACGAGGGTGGTGCCGTGGGATGAGAGAGGCCCCGCGGTGTCGGCCCCGCGGGAAGGGGTGCCGGGGACCGGGTCCCGGGCGGTGGTCGCGGCTCCATGACGTCCCAGTGGCCATGGGCCGACGGCTCAGGGTGATCCGGGCTGCCGGGCGTGGGCCGAGGCCCGGGTCAGGGTGCGGATCGCGTGGATCAGCAGGGTCAGGGCGGCCGGGGCGCAGACGAGGGCCGGTACGGCGTCGGCGCCCCAGGCGTCGGTCAGGCTCCGGACCGGCGTGATCAGCGTGGAGCAGCCGGGGAGCCGGGCGGCGAAGACCGTGGCCAGGGCCGTCGCCTCGACGGCGGCCGCGGTGCCGAGGACGACGGTCGGGGCCCGCCCGGCGCCGTGGACGGTGAGCAGCCGGGCGAGCAGCAGGAGTGCGCCCAGGGCGCCGGCTCCCACCGGGACGGCGGGTTCGCCGAGGAGGGCTCCGGTGAGCGCGAGCAGCGCGGCGAGGGCCGCCATGAAGAGTGCGAACACGCCGAGGAACAGCGGGGTGGCGGAGGCCGAGAACTCCTCGAGGCCACGGCTCGCGGCAAGTCTGCGGCGGGCGCCGGCGGAGAAGAGGCAGGCGCACCAGGCGGCAGGGGCGCAGGCCAGAGCGAGGGCCAGTACGGGGGCGGTGGCCAGGGCCCAGGGGCCGTCGGGGCCCCCGTCCAGGGCGGCGCGCAGCAGGCCGTCGCCGAGGAGGGCGTAGGCGAGCAGCCAGCATGTCCACACGCGCGCGGCGGCGGACGTGGCGTGGGCGGGGGCGTGCAGCGGCCCACGGCCGAGTGCCACGCGCAGGCCGAGCGTGACGGCGACGGCGCCGAGAACGGCGACGGCGAGGTCGGCCCGGCCCGCGGTGGCCCGCAGGCCGAGGACGGCGGCGGCGCACAGGGCGCCCGGGAGCAGGGCGAGAGCGGCCCAGGCCCGGTGCCCCCGCGGGTTGCCCGTGGGGGCGGGACGCGGTGCGGGCCGGTCGTCGTCGCGGGGTACGCGCGCGTACATCTCCTCGGCGAGTGAGAAGACGTCCCGGTGCCGGTAGCGGGCGGCGGCCCGGTCGGTGAGTCCGTGTGCTTCCAGGCCGGCCGCGATCTCCAGCGGGTCGACGGCCCGTTCGCACAGTTCGCGGTGCCGGTGCATGAGCGCCTTGACGGGATCGGCGGCGCCTCGGCGGGCGGGGGGCTTGCGGGCGGGGTCCGCGCTCCCGGCGTCCGCGCCGCGCACGGCACCGACGGTGTGGGGCGCAGCCTCAGCTGCGACGGGTTGGGGCGCGCGTTCCGTCGCGACGGCTCCCGTGCGCGCGTCCGTCGTCTCTTCCGCGCTCGCGTACGCGCCCTCCGCTCCCAGGTCCCATTCCTCGGGCCTGGTGTCCCAGGCGTCGGAGCGGGGCCGTTCGCCCACGTCTCTCACGTCTCTCATCGCGCGCCCTCCGGTGCCGGAACGGCTGCGTGCGGCCACATGGCGGCGCGTGCGGCGCGTACGGGTCTCGGCCCGGCGTCCTGCGCGCATGCCCAGCGGGGTCGGGCGCCGGGGAGCCGGGGCTCGGTCCAGCGGCCGGGCAGATGGGCCTCCGGGGGTGCTCCGAAGGGCAGGGGTTCCCCCGCGTCGTCCACCAGGACCCGCCGTACCGGTGCGTGGGAGACGATCTCCAGGTAAATGCTGTGAAATGCCGCCACGTTCTGCTCGACGGTGAACAGTTCGAGGGCTCGTGCGCGGGCGGCCGCGCCGAGGCGCTCACGGCGCGCGGGGTCGCGCAGCAGCGCCAGGCACGCCTCCGCGAGCGCCCGCGGGTTGCGCGGCGGCACCACGAGGCCAGTGCCGCCGATGACCTCCACCACCGCGCCCACATCCGTGGACACGGTCGCGCGACCGCAGAACATGGCCTCGACCAGGCTGATCGGAAACCCTTCGACGACGCTCGACAGGACGACGACCGCCCCGGCCGCGTAGGCCTCCGCCAGGTCGGGCACCTCCGGTCCGCCGATCTCCTCGAAGGACACCGGGTTGTCGCCGACGGCGTGCACGCCCTCCGCCTCGTCCGGGAACAGCTGCGCGGCCAGGGCCCTGCACTGTCCGAGGTACTCCGCCCCCTCGGCGTCCGCCGGGGTCCCGACGACACGCAGCCTGGCCTTCGGCTCCGCCTTGCGGATCTCCGCGAAGGCGTGGAGCAGGCAGACCAGGTCCTTGGCGGGCTCGACACGGCCCACCCAGACCAGGGTGTTCGGGTCCGCACGGTCGGCGGCCTCGCCCACCTCCGTGAAGCGGGAAGCCTCCATGCCGGGGTAGACCGTGCGCACCTTGGCGCGGTCTGCGCCGCACCGCTCCTGCCAGCGCCGGGCGTGGGCGTTGCCGGGCGTGACGCACGCGGCCCGCCGGTAGACCTCGGCGGCCAGCCGGCGCTGGAAGGAGGCGAGCAGCGCGCGCACCGGACGCGTCTCGTCCGTCGTGCCCAGGTAGTGGGCCCGCAGCCTTACGCCGTACTCGGTGACCAGCAGCGGGATGCCGGAGAAGTGCCGGGCGAGCAGCCCGGGCAGGGCCGCTGCACCGCCCGACGTGGCGTGGCAGAGGTCGACGGAGCCGAGTCCGTCGTCCTCGTACCAGTCGAGCGAGAGGGGACGCAGGGCGCGTTCGACGTATGCGGCCACCTCCAGCAGGTCGGGGACGCCCGCCGCGCGCGCCGCCCGGAGGGCACCCGGCGCGCGGCAGGCGCCCTCCAGCACCCGTACGGCCGCCTCGGAACCCAGCGCGCGGGCCAGTCCGCCCTTGTCACGGGCGAGTTCGGCGAGCGCGTACAGGGCACTGCCGAAACGGTCCGCCTCGGGGCCGACCTGTTCGGACGCCTCCCGCCGCGCCCCTGGCTCCGGCGCCGCGCACAGGGCGGCGGCCAGCTCCCCGTACGCCTCCGTGAACCGTCGGCGCGCCCGGCGCCCGTACACGACACCGTCGTCCTGCGCGGTCCACAGGGGTGCCGTGCGTACCCGGTCGACGTGCGACGGCAGCGGGATCCAGCCATCGGCCTCCTGCCGCTCGGTGCGGCAGAGCGCGTAGACGTCGAACTCGTGCTGCCGAAGTCCGCGCACGAGCCGGTCGCACCAGAGCCTGGCGTCACCGCTCACATACGGATAGCCACCCTCCGTAAGCAGTCCGATGCGCACGTGTGCACCCCCGATCTCCCGTAGGGAGCCGCCGTCGTCCGGCGGCCCGCAGCGGGACGAACGTACGCGGACGGTCCGGTGGCGCGACGGACGGTTGTCCGTCGCGCCACCAAAAGGGGTGAACGCACGTAACTTTCCCGCACAGACCGCGTTCGATCGCGCTAGGTCCTTCGTCGAACTCCCGTCGTCCGCCGGGAGGCCGGCGCGTGGCTCACTTTCGGCCCTACGGCCGGGTCACGCGGCGGTGAGCTCCCTGCGGGCCGTGCGCCGTTCGGCCGCCACCGCCGGATCCAGCGCGGGGACGGCCGCGAGGAGCTGCCTGGTGTACGGGTCCCGGGGCGACTCGTACACCTCGTCGGTCCAGCCGTACTCGACGATGCGGCCACGCCGCATCACCGCCACCCGGTCGCTGACCTGGCGCACGACGGCGAGGTCGTGCGCGATGAAGACGAGGGCCAGCCCGAGTTCGCGCTGCAACTCGGCGAGCAGGGCCACGACCTGCGCCTGGGTGGTGACGTCGAGCGCGGAGACCGGCTCGTCGCAGACGATGACGCGCGGCTTCGCGGCGAGTGCCCGCGCGATGCCGACGCGCTGGCGCTGGCCGCCGCTGAACTCGTGCGGGTACCGGTCGTACTGCGCCCCGTCGAGGCCCACTCGCTCCAGCAGTTCGCGCACGCGTCCCCGGATGCGCCGCTCATCGGACTCCCCGCGCGCCCGCAGCGGGTCGGCGATGGACTCCCCGACGCTGCGCCGGGGGTTGAGGGAGGAGACCGGGTCCTGGAAGACCATCTGCACGGCCGGATCCACGCCTCTCCGCGCGCTGCCCCCGTGGCGGACCTCGCCGGCCGTGGGTTCCAGCAGCCCGACCAGCATGCGCCCCAGGGTGGTCTTGCCGCTGCCGCTCTCCCCCACGATGCCGAGCGTCTCGCCGCGCCGCACGGTCAGCGACACGCCGTCGACGGCCGCCGACTTCCGTTTGCCGCGGCCGAACTCCCGGCGCAGTCCCACCGCCTCGACGACGACCTCGTCCGACGCCGCGCTCCGGACCGCCCGCGGCGCGTCCACCCGCGGCACCGCGCCCAGCAGTTCGCGTGTGTACTCCTCACGCGGCTCCCCCAGCACGGTGGCGACCGGGCCGTGCTCGACGGCCTTGCCGTGCCGCATGACGAGCACCTCGTCGACGCTCTCCGCGGCGACGCCCACGTCGTGCGTGACGAGGATCAGCCCCATCCCCGTCTCCTCGCGCAGCGTGTGCAGCAGGTCGAGGATCTGGGCCTGGACCGTCACGTCCAGCGCGGTGGTGGGCTCGTCGGCGATCAGCAGGTCGGGTTCGCAGGCGAGCGCCATGGCGATCAGGGCGCGCTGGCGCATTCCGCCGCTGAACTCGTGCGGGCGCGAGCGGGACCGTCGTGCGGCGTCCGGGATGCCCACCCGGTCCAGCACCTCGACGGCTCGCGCGCGTGCCGCACGCCGGGACGCGCGCGTGTGCACCCGGTACACCTCGGCGATCTGGTCTCCGATCGCGTAGTACGGGTCCAGCGACGACAGCGGGTCCTGGAACACCATCGCGGCCCTGCCGCCGCGCAGCCGACGCAGGTCGTCGTCGGACGCCTGCCGGACGTCGGTGCCGGCGACCCGGACCGAGCCGGTCACCCGTGCGCCCGTGCCGCGGTGCAGACCGAGGAGCGCGGAGGCGACGGTGGACTTGCCGGAGCCGGACTCGCCGACGAGCCCCAGGGCGGCGCCCTCGTCCAACCGGAAGGAGAGGCCGTCGACGGCGCGCAGGGAGCCGAACTCGACGGTCAGGTCCGTGACTTCCACCAGGCTCATGCGAGCACCACCCGTCGGTCGGCCACCGCGTACAGGACGTCCGCGACGGCGTTGGCCACAACCACGAAGAAACCGATCACCAGGACCATGCCGACGACGACCGGCAGGTCGACGACCTTCACCGCCTGGACCAGTTCCTGTCCGATGCCGGGCAGTCCGAAGAGCGTCTCGGTGAGCACCGCGCCGCCGACGGCCGAACCGAAGGTGACGGCGTTCAGGGAGATGACGGACGCGAACGCCCCGCGCAGCGCGTGCCGCGCGATGACCGAGCGCTCGCCGACCCCGTAGGCGCGGAACGTCCTGATGTGGTCCTCGGCCAGCGTCTCCAGCATCGAGGCCCTGGTCAGGCGGGCGAAGTTGGCGGCTTCGATCAGGGCGAGCGAGAGCCAGGGCAGCAGCAGGTTCCACGCCCACTGCTCGGGATCGTCGGTGAAGCCGACGTACTGCGGGAACGGCAGCAGCTGGAGCTGACCGCAGATGACGATCATCAGGATCAGGCCGATGACGAACACGGGTGTGGCCACGCCGGCGAGCGTGATCGCAGTCAGCGCCCGCTCGGTGACCCTGCCGCGCCGCCAGGCGGACAGCACACCGGTGCCGACGCCCAGGAGCAGCCAGATCACCATCGCGCCGAGCACCAGCGAGAAGCTGACCGGCAGCTTCCCCAGGATGAGGTCGGTGACCTGCTGGTCGCTCTGGTACGACAGGCCGAGGCAGGGTGCCGGGCAGTGCTCCACGGACGTGCCCGTCGAGTAGTCCTGGCCGGCCAACAGGCCCTGGAGGAAGTGCCAGTAGCGCACGTACAGCGGGTCGTCGAGTTTCAGCTGCTGGGCGACCTGGTGCACCTGTTCCGGCGAGCAGCGCGGCCCGCAGGTGATCTGGGCGACGTTGCCCGGAGTGACGTAGAAGACGACGTAGATGATCACCGAGAGGGCGAGCAGGGTGACCAGCGCGCCGACGACCCGGCGCAGTACGAAACCGCCGAACCCGCTCATGCCCGCTCCTCCTTCCGGGCGGCCTCGTCCGCCCTGGCCTCCCGCTTGCGTCCGGTTCCGACACGCAGACGCGAGGCCGCGCGCGGGTCGAGCGCGGTGCGCACCCCGTCACCGAGGACGGTGAGCGCGAACACGGTCACGAAGAGCGCGCCCGCGGGCAGCAGCAGGTACTGCGGGGCGGCCTGGTACCAGACGTCGGCTGCGGTGAGCATCTGCCCCCACGACGGCGTCGGGGGCTTCACACCGACACCCAGGAAGGACAGGGCGGCCTCGACGGAGATGTTCTGCGGCACCAGGAGCGCGGCGTACGTGATGACGGGCGCGGCCAGGCCGGGCAGCAGCTCGCGGCGGGCGATCCGGACGGTGCTCCAGCCGCTGAGCCGGGCGGCGGAGACGTAGTCGAGCCCCTTCAGGGTGAGGGTCTGGGCTCTCACCATCTTCGACAGCGTGCCCCAGCCGGAGACCAGGCCGACGATGAGCGCGACGAGCACGGGCCTCGGGAAGCTGCTCGGGACGATCGCCAGCAGCGCGAGCGCCATGATCATCAGCGGCATGGAGATGAAGACGTCGGTGATCCGGCTCAAGATCAGGTCGACCCAGCGGTTGCCGAGTCCGGCCGCGATGCCCATGACGACACCGAGCAGGACCTGCACCACCGTGGCGGCCAGTGCCACGCCGAGCGACACCCGAGCGCCGTACACGAGCCGTGCGAACAGGTCCCGTCCGGTCTGCGGTTCGACGCCGAGCCAGTGGTCGCCGCTCATGCCGCCGAACGGCCCTGTGGGGACGCCGCCGCGCGCCGAGTCGATGAGCGCCGGATGGTATGTGGTCGGGTCCTGGCCCTCGAGCGCGGTGAGCAGCGGCGCGGCGAGTGCGACCAGGACGAGCAGCGCGACGACGGCCGCCGCGACGAGGACGGCGCGCTGGGCGCGCAGCCGCCGCCAGAACAGACGGGCCCCCGAGGCCACCGGCACGGGTGTGTCCGTCCCGGCGGCCTCGACGGCGACAAGTGCCTCGCTCACGGCGCTACTTCACCGCGACCTGCGAGATGTCCAGAACACCGGTCCAGTCACTGATCACGATGTTCTTGACGTCCTTGCCGTACAGGCGCTTGTAGACCGGGTGGAACAGCGGCACGACCAGGGCCTGCTCGCCGATCCTCTTGTCCAGTGCGCCCCAGCGCTTCGCGGCCGCGTCGAGATCCGTCAACTTGTTGATCGCGTCGATCTCGGCATTGACTGACTTGTCGTTCAGCAGGCCGGTGTTGAAGTTCGCGCCGTCCTTGACGATCTGCCGGCCGTCGAAGATCGGGGCCAGGAAGGGGCCGCCGGAGGGCCAGTCGGCACCCCAGTGGGCCAGGAAGAAGCCGGGCTCGGTCCTGACGCTGTGGATCTTGTCCTTGTAGTCGTTGTTCTCCAGACCCTGCAGCTTGACGGTGATGCCGGCCTTCTTCAGCGCGTCCTGGACGGCGGTGGCGATCTCCGGGCTGGTCTCGAAGTTCTTGTCGTTGGAGTGCGTGAGGGTGATCGTGAGCCCGTTCGCGTAACCGGCCTCCTTCAGCAGCTCCTTGGCCTTGGCCGGGTCGCCGGTCGCCCCCGCCGGGAAGAGGTCGTACGGCGTGTAGCCGAAGGACTTCTGGTCGGGAAGGAAGGTGGTGGCGGGCTCGGCCAGCGAGGAGCCGCCCGCCGCGTTGATGACGGACGACCGGTCGATGGCGTACGAGATCGCCTGGCGCACCTTGACGTCGTCGAACGGCTTGATGGTCGGGTTGAACGCGATGTAGTTCGTGTAGCCGAAGTGGCCGGTGCCGACGCGGGAGGCCAGTTCCTTGTCGCCGGTCACCTTGGCCAGTTCGGCCGGGCCGAGGTTGGTGTCCGTGGTGACCGCGGCGGCGTCCGCACCCTGGGACGCGGACAGTCGCTGGTTGATCACCGAGGAGTCGAGCCCGGAGCGTACGTCGATCCTGTCCGGGTAGGCCTTGCGCTGGTCGTCACCCGACCAGTACGTGTTGCGCTCCAGGACCAGCCGTTCGCCGTCGTTCTGGTTCTGGACGACCTTGTAGGGGCCGGAGGAGATCGGGTGCTCCTCGTACTTCGTACCGGTGTCCTTGGCCTTCGGGACGGGCGTGAACTGGGTCTGTGTGGCCAGGTACGGGAACTCGCCCTCGGGCTTGTTCAGGTGGAAGACGATGGTCCGGCTGTCCGGGGTCTCGATCGCGTCGAGGCCCTTCTTGTCCTTGTACGGACCCTGGTAGTCCGCCGCGCCGACCAGCCAGTCCCTCAGGTAGGGGGCGCCGCCGGAGAGTTCGGGGGCGAAGGAGCGCTCGATGCCGTACTTGATGTCGGCCGAGGTGATCGGCGTGCCGTCCTCGTACTTCAGGCCCGTCTTCAGGGTGTACGTCCACACGGTCGCGTCCTTGCTCGGGCGCCCGGTGTCGGTGGCGAGGTCCGGGACGACCTTGGCCCCGGCGGCGCCGTTCGCGCGGTTGCGCGTGGTGAGCGTGCGGAAGACGAGGGAGGGGACGTTGCCGCCGCCGGAGGTGTACAGGCGGGCCGGGTCGAAGTCCTGCTGCGGATCGGAGTTCAGGACGGTCAGCGTGCCGCCCTTGTGCGGCGTGGAGTCGCCACCGGAAGCCTTGACACCGTTGTCCTTCGGCCCGCAGGCGGCGGCGCCCGCTGCCACGACCAGGCTGACGGATGCCGCTGCCACACGGCGCGCTATGACGGACGGTTGACGCATCGGAATGACGACCTCTCGGGACTCGTCTCGCATGGCAAGACGGATTAGCGGAAATGTGAGACAGATCTGGTCGGACGTCTGCCTCGGCGCCGGGTCGTCGAACAAACGCGAACCGGTCGGCACATGCCGACGGGTCACGGAAGAGAGGGGAAGGTCGCGACGCGAACGCCTGAGGCGGGGCGTCAGCGACAGTGGATGTCGGCCACGCAGAGTGCGGTCACGCCGATGAGCGCCAGCTCGATGGCGGCGCGAAGGGAGGCGTGACGGGGCGACATGGGCAGCAATATGAACGAACTTTCCGCGTGTGTCAATGTGACGAGAGGTGCGCCCGTCAACTCCCGGGGTACGGCCAGGGGTTGGGACGGCAGTGGATTCCGTCATGATCGAGGAACTTGGTCTGCTGCTGCATGACCGGGGCGAGCTCGCCGTTCTTGTCGCAGGTCACATGGCCGTAGCCGAGGCGGTGGCCGACCTCGTGGTTGATCAGCATCTGACGGTAGGCGTGAATTGCGTCACCGTACGTCGTCGAGCCCTGCGCCCAGCGATAGGCGTTGATCATCACGCGCTCGGTGGAGGCGGAGTCGCAGGAGACATTGTCCTCCGTGGTGTCGAGGCCCGACTTCGCGCACCAGGCGGCGGTGGTGCCGGGGCTGGCCAGCGTGATCACGAAGTCGGGCTTGCCGGAGTGGATGCGCTCGAAGGTGCGGGCGCCGTTGTGCGCCCAGCTGCGGTCGTCGTTGAGGGTCTTCTGCACGGCCTGGGCGAAGAGTTCGCCGTCCAGACCGAGGCCCTCCTCGATGTCCACGCGGTAGGTGTACTTCCGTCCGGTGCCGGGCGCCTTGGCGGTGCCGGGGACCGCGGAGAACGTGCCGGGTCCCTTCAGCGTGGCGCTGAGCGGGTACGTCCTGTCCATCGCCTGCTCGTACGTCAGCGGCGTCCCGCCGGGCGAGACGGAGACGGTGGGGTCGGCGCCGGTGACCGGGCCGGAGGTGTCACGGGCCTGGTCGGCGGCGGCCCGGGGCGGTACGGGGGCGCGATGCTGTCCGGCGAGGAACTGGCCGGCGACGACGACCGCGAGCACGGTGGTCACGGCGGCGGCCACGATCCCGGCGTACGAGCGTCCCCTGCCGCCCCTGCCACGTGCGGCCTCACCGGTCCCGGTGGGCGGCGCGGTCTCCTCGGTCTGCGCGCCGGTCTCCTCCGCCTGCGCGCGGGAGTGGCGTTCGTCGCTCAGCGGTGCGTGCGGGGCCCCACCCGCGCGACGCGGTGTGAAGACGTCCTCGTCCTCGTCGAAGGCGTCGAGGTACTCCTGACGGGGGCCGGGCTGCGACCGCTGCCGCGGGATACGGGGCACGGCACCTCGGCGCGGCACGTCCTGGGCCGCGCCGGCCCTGAAGTCCCCCCAGGCGCCGCCGCCTTCGCGATGCTCGGGGTGACCACCGCGAGCCCGGTGGGCGCCGTCGGGAAGGCGGGGCACGCCGTGGGCGGGGGTGCCGTCGGCGAACCGCGGAACACCTCGGCCGGGCGCCCCGTCGGCCGTACGACGCGAGTCGCCGACCGCCGCGTCCCGTGGCGAATCCTCCGCCGCGGATATGCCCGGCACCACCTCGGTGTCACCGCTCGTCCTGTCGCCCCGCCCCTTGCGGCTGTGTCGTCCCACGCCGCGTCTCAGCTCCTCGTGTCCGCCGTGCCGGTTTCGCCGCTCGCCGCGTCCTCCAGGGAGGTCCCGGTGTCCTGCGTGGAGGTCCCGGCGGAGTTCCCGCCGGCCGCCGCCGAACCCGCGCTCGCCGAGCGCCTGCCCGACTCGTCCGCGTCCGCGGCGAGTTCGCGGAACGCCGCGGCCACCACGTCCGGGTATTCCATCATCGCGACATGCCCCGCCTCGGGCAGGGTCAGCAGGCGGGAGTCGCGGAAGGCCCGGGCCGCGCGCTGGGCCATGCGGAACGACACCAACTGGTCCCGGCCGCCGTAGATGAGCAGTGTCGGGGCGAGGACCCGCTCCGCCTGGCGCCACAGCCCGTGCTGTCCGCCCAGCGTGTAGGCGTTCACGATCCCGCGGGCCGAGCGTGCCATCGCGTCCCAGAAGTAGGGCAGCCTCAGCCGCCGCTCCATCTCCTCCACCGCGTTGCGGAAGCCCTCCGGCGTGACCCGTCCGGGGTCGCCGTAGCACAGCGCCATGACCCCGCGGACGCGCTGTTCGGCCGTCCACTCCTTGGTGTACCGGGTGAACAGGGCGGCGACCCCGGGCAGCGCGAGCAGGCCCGTCGGGACGGCGCCCCGCTGGATGAGGATCTCGGGGAGCGCGGGCGAGACGAGCGTGAGCGTGCGCACGAGATCGGGGCGCACGGCGGCCACCCGCGTGGCGACGGCTCCGCCCATCGAGTTGCCGAACAGGTGCACAGGACCGCGTCCGGCCGCGTCGAGATAGCGGATGACCGCGCGCGCGTGCCCGGTGACGGAGTAGTTGCCGTCGTCCGGCGGCGGCGAGTCGCCGAAGCCCGGCAGATCGACGGCCTCCCCGTCGACGTGCCCGTCGAGCAGCGCCATCAGCGCCGACCAGTTCTGGGAGGAACCCCCGAGTCCGTGGACGTACAGCGCGGGCGGGAGCCCCTCGTGCCGCGGTGGTCTCGACCGTACCGTCAACGTGATCCCGGGCAGCGCCACCGACCTGAGCCGCTCGCCTTCCTCGACCCTGACGGGTGCCACCTTCGGGAGAACATTGGCGGCTGCGACGGACGGCAACTCGGTCGAAGACATGCGGCAATGTTACGAGACGATCACGCAGTGGTTCGTGTGTTCGCTGTCACAACGGTTGCGGTCCGGGCGTCGAATCGGGTCGGGCGACGCCCGGCCCGAAGCGTTCCCCGCGCCGCACGCAGCCCCTCACCACACATAGCGTCCGGTTCCTGTGTCTCCTAGGCTCGTAGCAGGGCACCCGCATATGGACCCCGCCTCTTCAGGGACGTTCCAGAAGTTCCAGGAGTTCTAGGAAGGGAGCCCATGATGGCCGTAGACCCCACTGATCCCGAGACGTTCGAGGACGAGGCGAACGACGCCGCCGAACTCGACGTGGAGGCCCCGGAGAACGACGCCGCCGAACAGCACGCCGCACTGGCCCCCGAGCGGGACGAGACACTGTCCGGGGACGACATCCTGCGCGCCAACGAGGCGGACCTCGCGGAGCAGGCGCGCATCGTCGCCCTGGACGAGGACGACTACCGGTGAGCGCTCGGAGGGTCGCCAGATCGGTGAGGTACGACGACCACGCCAGGTGAGGGAGCGAGTGCCCGTGGTGAGCGATCGCGATCCGTCATGCGGTTCCGGGGCGTCCGTTCGCCCGCCCTGCCCGTGTATGGCGCGTTCCGCACGGCTTTCGCCACCGTCCGGTCCGTGAAATTCTGCGCTCGCACCGCGCACAGCAGGGTTACCGAAAAGTACGATGGCGGCG
Source organism: Streptomyces sp. Ru72 (assembly GCF_002920635.1). Taxonomy (GTDB): domain Bacteria; phylum Actinomycetota; class Actinomycetes; order Streptomycetales; family Streptomycetaceae; genus Streptomyces. The sequence continues at coordinate 32,434 of NZ_PQSR01000074.1, forward strand.
CGGCGCACACCGCATGTGGACGATTTTGGGAGGCGGCGTGACAGCCATCGAGCAGACAGAGGCGGCACGCCCGCGAGGCACGCGCCTGCCGCGCCGTGCCCGACGGAACCAGCTGCTGGGCGCCGCGCAGGAAGTCTTCGTGGCGCAGGGCTACCACGCGGCCGCGATGGACGACATCGCCGACCGCGCCGGCGTGAGCAAGCCGGTGCTCTACCAGCACTTCCCGGGCAAGCTCGACCTCTATCTGGCCCTGCTGGACCAGCACTGCGAGGCCCTGTTGCAGGCCGTGCGGAACGCGCTGGCGTCGACGACCGACAACAAGCAGCGCGTCCGGGCCACCATGGACGCGTACTTCGCGTACGTGGAGGACGACGGCGGTGCCTTCCGGCTGGTGTTCGAGTCCGACCTGACGAACGAGCCCGCCGTGCGCGAGCGCGTCGACAAGGTCACGATCGAATGCGCGGAGGCGATCTGTGACGTGATCGCCGAGGACACCGGTCTGTCGCGGGCCGAGTCGATGCTGCTGGCCTCGGGGCTCGGCGGCCTGGCCCAGGTGGTGGCGCGCTCCTGGCTGCACAGTGACCGCAGCGTGCCGCGCGACCAGGCGGTGCAGCTGCTGACGTCGCTGGCGTGGCGGGGCATCGCCGGCTTCCCTCTGCACGGGAGCGAACAGCACCACTGACCCCTCGGGGACCGATCGACGCCGTACGGCCCGGCCCGGAACACCACCGGGCGGGCCGTACGGCTGTTTTGTTCCCGGCCGGTGTTCGCTCCTGGCGTGCCGGAGCGGAGCGTGTACGTCCCCTCACCGGGCTAATGTGTGCTGGTACGGCGCGGACGGCCGCGCACATCACTGACCGTCGGAGGGACAAAGCCGTGGAGGTCAAGATCGGCGTGCAGCACGCGCCCCGCGAGATCGTTCTGGAGAGCGGGCAGAGTGCCGAGGAGGTCGAGCGCGTCGTGTCCGAGGCGCTGGCCGGCAAGTCGCAGCTGCTGTCCCTTGTGGACGAGCACGGCCGCAAGGTCCTGGTCCCGACCGAGCGTCTCGCCTACGTGGAGATCGGCGAGCCCACCCCGCGCAAGGTGGGTTTCGGCGCGCTGTAGTTCCGGACGGAGCAGCGGAAGGGGCCCGGCGGTCGGTGTACCGCCGGGCCCCTTCCGCCGTCCGGGGAGCGTGCCGCTCGGGGAACACACAGACGGAGGACATCCGCCCCACAGGGGATGATTGTGTTCCGCGCGCCGCGGGTAATACCGGCTACGACCGATTTGCCCAGGCAGCAGCCGTGCGGGAGGGACCTCGTCATGCTCTTGGAAGCGCTCGGCTCCGCCGTCCTCGGGCTCGCCCTGGCATGGGTGGCGGCACGCCGGCTGCCGCACCGTCTGCCGAGCCGTGCCCTGGTGCTGTCCACGGGTGCGGCGGGCGCGCTCTTCGGGGCGTTCGTCACCCACAGCGCGCTGGGTCCGACGGGTCTCCTGGTGATCCTGGCCGGGGCGCTGGTGGTCTCGGCGGCGTCGCTGTCCCTGCTGCTGAGGCCCGCGGAAGGATTTCGCCGCCGGTCGGCGACGGCCTGAGGGCCGCCGCCGGGGCCGACCCGAAGCCGGCCGCCGCAGAGGGCGACGGCCGGGGCACCGGCGGTGAGGCGCCGCGTGGCCCGCGCGGTACGGCCGGCCGCCGTCGAAGCGTGCGGTGACGGCCTGACGGACAGCATGCCCGGCCCGGGGCACCCCGGCCACCGGCGGTAGGCGGCTTCAGGCAGCCAGCCCCAGCGCCGCCATCCGCTTCGTGTGGGCCTCCGTGATCCGGGAGAACATCCTGCCGACCTCCGCGAGGTCGAAGCCGTCCGCCACACCGCCCACCAGCATGGTGGACAGCGCGTCCCGGTCGGCCACCACCCGCTGGGACTGCGACAGCGCCTCGCCCATCAGCCGCCGTGCCCACAGGGCGAGCCGGCCGCCCACGCGCGGCTCGGCATCGATCGCGGCGCGCACCTTCTCCACCGCGAAGTCGGCGTGCCCGGTGTCGTCGAGGACGGCCAGGACGAGTTCGCGCGTGTCGGTGTCGAGGCGGGCCGCGACCTCGCGGTAGAAGTCGCTCGCGATCGAGTCGCCCACATACGCCTTGACGAGCCCCTCCAGCCAGTCGGAGGGCGCCGTCTGCCGGTGGAAGCTGTCGTACGCCGCCACGAACGGCTCCATCGCATCCGTGGGCTCGGCCCCGATCTCCTTCAGCCGGTCCCGGATCCGCTCGAAGTGGTGGAACTCGGCGGACGCCATCTTCGCCAGTTCCGCCTTGTCCGTCAGCGTCGGCGCGAGCTTCGCGTCCTCCGCGAGCCGCTCGAACGCCGCCAGCTCCCCGTACGCGAGCGCGCCCAGCAGGTCCACGATCGCGGCACGGTACTGCGGGTCGGCGGAGGCGGTCGCCCAGTCCTGGGCGGCCACTCCGGTGGGTCCGGCGAGGGCCTCGGGGCTGTCGGGGGCGTTGTCAGGCGTCGTCATGAAGCGCACAATAGCCCGCTCACCGCCCCCTGGAAGTCCCTGGTCAATCAGTGTGACGACGACTACGTGACCGAATCGGCCACCGCGAGTGCGCGATTCCGGGGTATGGTGGTAATGCGCCTGCTGAGTGCGTACGTCTATGAGGACGACGTATCTCGACGGGCCGCATGTATGAGGATGCCCGGTCGGTGGCCCGATCGGCTCCGACCCGACAGCCCTCCTGGTCCGTACGGCACTGTGCGTACGGCGCTCAGAGGGACCCTCAGCGGTACGAGCGCTGGAGCGTCGGCGTGGTCCCGTGCCACAGGCCCGTCCCCCAAGCAGGCCGACGTCATCCGGCACGGTCACGACCCCCGCGCTCGCCTCGCGCCGCCCACACAGAAGAGGCAGCACCCTGACTACGACTTTTCGAGAACTCGGAATCCTTCCCGAGACCGCCGAGGCCCTGGAAGCCGTCGGCATCATCAATCCCTTCCCCATCCAGGAGATGACGCTCCCCGTAGCCCTCTCCGGCACCGACGTCATCGGCCAGGCCAAGACCGGTACCGGTAAGACGCTGGGCTTCGGACTCCCGCTTCTCGAGCGTGTCACCGTCCCCGCCGACGTGGAGGCGGGCCGCGCGAAGCCCGAGGCGCTCACCGACGCGCCGCAGGCGCTCGTGGTGGTCCCCACGCGCGAGCTGTGCACTCAGGTGACGAACGACCTGCTGACCGCGGGCAAGGTGCGGAACGTACGGGTCGCCGCGATCTACGGCGGCCGGGCCTACGAGCCCCAGGTGGAGGCCCTGAAGAAGGGCGTCGACGTGGTCGTCGGCACCCCCGGCCGGCTCCTCGACCTCGCCGGGCAGAAGAAGCTCGACCTGAAGCACGTCAAGTGCCTGGTGCTCGACGAGGCCGACGAGATGCTCGACCTCGGCTTCCTGCCCGACGTCGAGAAGATCATCGACATGCTGCCGGCCAAGCGGCAGACCATGCTGTTCTCGGCCACCATGCCGGGCGCGGTCATCGGCCTGGCGCGTCGCTACATGTCCCGGCCCACGCACATCCGCGCCACCGCGCCGGACGACGAGGGCGTGACGGTGGCGAACATCAAGCAGTTCGTCTACCGCGCGCACTCCATGGACAAGCCGGAGATGGTCGCCCGCATTCTGCAGGCAGAAGGCCGCGGACTGGCGATGATCTTCTGCCGTACGAAGCGTACGGCCGCCGACATCGCCGAGCAGCTGCAGCACCGCGGCTTCGCCTCCGGCGCGGTCCACGGCGACCTCGGCCAGGGCGCCCGCGAGCAGGCCCTGCGCGCCTTCCGCAACGGCAAGGTGGACGTCCTCGTCTGCACCGACGTCGCCGCGCGGGGCATCGACGTCGAGGGCGTGACCCACGTCATCAACTACCAGTCCCCCGAGGACGAGAAGACCTACCTGCACCGGGTCGGCCGTACGGGCCGCGCGGGCGCCAAGGGGACGGCGATCACGTTCGTCGACTGGGACGACATCCCGCGCTGGCAGCTGATCAACAAGGCGCTCCAGCTGGACTTCAACGACCCGGTGGAGACGTACTCGAGCTCCCCGCACCTGTTCTCCGACCTCGGCATCCCCGAGGGCACCAAGGGCGTCCTGCCGCGCTCGGAGCGGACCCGCGCCGGGCTCGCGGCGGAGGAGCTCGAGGACCTCGGCGAGACGGGCGGCCGGGGCTCGCGCGGCCGTCGCTCCCCGGGCGTCTCCGCGGAGAACGAGCGTCCGGCGCGTACGCCGCGCCGTCGGCGCCGTACGCGGAGCGGTACGCCGCTGGACTCCTCGGTCACCACGAACACGGCCACCGCGGACACGGGCGCTGCGGAGGCGACCGAGTCGGTGGAACGCCGTACGCCCCGCCGACGCCGCCGCATGCGCGGCGGTGCGCCGGTGGAGGCGACAGCGGCACCGGTGACGCCGGCGACCGCGGAGCCGGCCGCGCCGGAGGCCACGAAGGTGGCGGAGACGGTCGTGGAGACGGTCGAGGCCACGGAGCCGAAGCCGCGCCGCCGCCGCACCCGCAAGACCGCCGAGCCCGTCCCGGTCGCGCCCGAGGCCACCGCCGCTACGGAAGCGCCCCCGGCTGCCGCCGAGACCGCCGTGGACACCGCGGAGGCCACGGAGGCCAAGCCGC
>NZ_PQSR01000075.1 GCF_002920635.1 Streptomyces sp. Ru72
GTCCTGGCCCTGCTGGGGGGCGCCCGCTCCCGTCTGCTGCGGGTAGCCGTACCCACCGGGCGCCGGCGGGCCTCCCGTCGCCTGCGGGGTGCTCTGGGCGGTGCTCTGGGCGGGCTGCTGCTGCGGAAAACCGTAGCCACCCGTGCCGTTCTGGTTCGCTCCGGGCACGGCCTGCGCGGGCGGCTGCGGAACACCCTGGGCGTACGGCTGCGCCGGCGCGGGAACCTGCGGCGCGGCGGCCTGGGGTGCGGCAGCGGGCGGAGCGGGAGTCTGCGGCGCGGCAGCCTGCGATGAGGGGCCGCCCGGCGGTCCGGTGGGCGGCCCGACGGGTGGACCGGGCGGGGGAGGCGGCGAGGCCGGTCCGGCGTCAGGCTGTCCGCCGGCCGCGGAGCCACCCTGCGTGCTTTGGGCGTACCAGGCGGGAGGGGTGTAGACGATTTCGAACTCGCCGGTGAGGTCCACGTCTTGATCGTCCCCGTCCGAGGACGGGCTGCCGCCTTTGTACTCGGACCGATCGCTGTTCACTGCTTGCCTCCTGGTCAGCCACTGCTGCTGAGTTGGTCGTCGTCGCGGCCGGGCGGACCGAGTGGCGATTCCCACGCGGCTGCGATCGTCACCGCATCACCAGAAGAGACTAATCACTTGGATCGCGGTACGGAAAAGTGACTGCCGACCCGACCGGTGGGCACCGCGATCCGGGGACGACAAGGCGTCGGACGAGGCGTCAGTCCATACGGCGGGCCACGCCCAGCAGGCCGGTCTCCGCATCGGTGGGCTCGGTCATGACGAACTTGCGATGCTTGCGGGTGCACCACAGGGCGACGCCGTCGTAAAGGGTGGGCAGCAGTTGGAGATGCTCGTCCGGGATGCCCAGGGTGTCGCGCACGATCTCGGTCTCCTGGGGCGAGATGCGCTGGATACCGACCAGTTGGGCCTGGGCCAGCCAACGCGGCGCGTGCTCGCTCACGAACGGCAGCACCGTCACCACGGCCTGCCAGGGCAGGGAGGTGACGCGCCCGCGGGGCGGACGAACGCCGCAGTCCCGGATCAACACCACCGGACTGGAGACAGAGGGGCCCTGCGCGGGCACCCGTCCCACCGGATAGACCGTCACACACTGCTGGCCGCCGCCCGCGACCTGGGCCAACTGCTGCCAGGCCTGCGGACGGCCCGTCTCGACGCCCACACGCGCCCCCGTGGCGGCGGCGCGCAGCGCCAGCACCTGGGCGAGCCAGAGGCCGCCCACGAGCACGACGTCGAAGGGTGTGGGACGGGACAGGCCGAGCACGGCCGGCTGCGACTCCGGGTCGGTGCCGATGATCACGCCGTCGTCACCGATCGGCATGCTGATGGCCGCGAGCTCGTCGACGGTGACGACATGGCGGTTCCGGCGCGGGCCGCGCAGCCCGAAACCCGGGCTGAAGATGCGCCGTTGCTGCTGCGGAGCCTCCGGCTGCCGGATGATGGGGATCATGCCGGTGTCGGTGGGCGAGGCCACGTGGGCCGGCGTGCGTCCGGAGGTCCGGCCGTGCTGCCGCGGGTCCGTGGCCGTGGCCGTGGCGGGGTGGGACATCAGTACGTACCTCCGAGCGGCAAAGTGGCGAGGGCTCCGGGGACCTGTTCCCGGTCGAGGCGGACCAGACCGACCTTCGCGGCACTCGCGGCGCGTTCCAACTCCCTGGCGACCTCCGCGAGTTCGCTGTCCCCACGGGCGGTGACACGCAGGTGCCCGGTCAGGGAGACACCCCGGCTGCCGGCCTTGCCCAGCGTCACGCTGAACGTCGTGGCGAGCACGGGGAGCGAGGTGAACCGCGTGATCAGCTCGGGCAGCGCCACACCCCCGTTCCCCAACTGCGGCCAGCGGGACAGCCAGTACGTCGTGTGCCACCGGTCGTCGACCCGCCAGCTCCGTGCCGACTCGACCGTACGCCGCTGCGGGGAGCGCCCGTCCTGAGCGTGCTGCGCGTTGGCCCGCGGGTTCAGGCAGCTGGACGTCGCGAGCGCCTGCACGAGTTCCGTCTCGTCCAGAATCGTCGCCTGGAAGCCGGCCCCGGCCAGCCGGCTCGCCAGCTGGTCCGCCACCCGCAGCAGCGCGCGCTGCGCCCCGGGAACGCCGTCTCCGCGCGCCTGAACCGCCTCCGGGCACAGTTCCGGGTCGAGTTTGAGAGCGACCCAGGTGAGCCGGAGCGCGGGCGAACCCGTCTGCGCCTGCAGGGGGCCGTACGACCGCGCGGCGACCGACTGCTGGGGCAGGTGCGGCGCGGGCGCCGGCTGGGTGTGCTGCACGACCTGTGCGGACGCCAGACGGATCCCGTCGACCTCCAGCGCCTCCTGGACCAGGTGCAGCGGCAGTCGGCGCCCGGCGGAATCCGGACGCAGCGGCTGGTCTCCCGGCTGCACGAAGAGCACGGCGGTCAGGAACGTCCCGTCGCCGATCATGCCGATCGAGCGGTCGTCACGGGACACGAAGCGGTATGTCCGCAGGGCCGGGTCGCACTCCACGGTGGGGGCCAGCATCGGATCCGTCCCTGGCGGTACGGGCGTCTTGGCCGCGCGCTGCCGGCGCCTGAGCGCGCGCGTCGTCTCGTACCACTCGGGCAGCGGACGGCGGCCCCGGCGCAGGACCGCCAGGAGCAGCAGCAGCGCCGCCACCCCGCCGGCCGGGGCCAGCAGCCAGGACGTGTCCGCGGCCCAGGCGGCCAGCATGACGGCCGCCGCGAGCTCCACCAGGATGAGCTGCTGCAGCCGCAGCGGACCCATACCGCCGGGGCTGGGCAGCAAGCGCGGCGACGCGGCGGCGGGGGCCGGAGCCGGCCCGCGTCTGCGGCCCGGACCGTCCTGTTGCTGCTGTGCGCGGCCTCCGCGCCGAGTGCTCGTAGCGCTGGTCATCCCCCGGGACATCCCTTTCGCGAAGTAGTGGCCACATGTCGGGCGGAGATCCTCTGTTGGAGATCCCGGCGACGGGCCAGGGGCACCGATGGCCCACATCATCCATGCGAGTGGCTCACGGTACCCGCTGCTGTACGCGGGCGGACACAGGGGACACCGAAACCCCAGGTGGCCAGCCTTTCACGGACCGGCCGCGCAGGGTGGGGCGCAGGGGTTGAGGCTCTGTGAAGATGCGGGGGCCGCCCGGTACCTGATGGAGCGTCGCCCGATGGCACAGGGCATAGTAAGTGCCTGCTCGGCCGAGGCGGCCTTTCGAGCACGTCGAGCAGCCGGCACGTCGAGCAGCTGTACAGGGCACCACATCGGGCAGCACGACCGAGCAGCACATCGAGCATCACACAACGGGAGACCTGGGGACCATGGCAAAGCGTCGCGATGAGCTCGCTGCCTATACGTTCGCTCGCAAGCGCACCGTCGCGGCGTTCCTGGCGCCATCGCCGGGCGGTTCCGACGAAGGCGCGCCGCGTCCCATGCAGACGGTGATGCCCAGCCTCGCGGTGGGCGTCGTGCTGGTGGTGGGCTTCATCGCCTGGGGCGTGATCAAGCCGTCGGCGCCGGCGGGCTGGGACACTCCCGGCGAATACATCATCGTCGACAGCGACTCCACGACGCGCTACGTCGTCCTCAAGGACAAGGCGACGAACGGCAAGGAGACCCCGACACTCCACCCCGTCCTCAACTACGCGTCCGCCAAGCTCCTCCTGGACAAGGGCAAGGGCAGCGTCATCGAGGTCCCCGGCAAGGAGATCGACAAGAGCGGCATCCCGCACGGCGCGACCCTCGGCATCCCGTACGCCCCCGACCGGCTGCCCGCCGCGGCGGACGCGGAGAAGGCCAAGACCTGGGCGGTGTGCGAGCGGCCGGCCCCCGGATCGGGCGACGCCATCGACCGTGCCGTCTTCGTCCTGGACGCCGACGACGCCAAGGCGCTGGGGAACGAGGGGAAGGTCGACGCCCGCGAGGCCCTGTACGTCATCGACCCCAAGACCTCCCGCGAGTACCTGGTCGACGGCAAGGGCAACGCCTTCCAGCTGGGCGGTCCCGCCGGTCTCGACAAGACCACCATGGAGCAGTTGCGCGCCGCGGTCATCGGCACCACGGCCAAGGCGCAGCCGGTGAGCCAGCAGTGGCTGCACACCCTCAACGAAGGCGGCGTCATCACCTTCCCGACGGTTCGGGACGCCGGCCGGCCGACCTCCGTCTCGGGACTTCCCCAGGAGGCGCGGACGGTGGGCCGGGTGCTCAAGGCGCAGGACGCGCAGGGCACCCAGTACTACGTCGTCCTGCGGGACCGGGTCGCCGCCATCACGCCGTTCGTGGCCAACCTGCTCAAGAGCTCGCCCTCCGCCAAACTGGCGTACGGGACGGGCACGATCAGCGACATCCGCGTCGACACCCCGGACATCATCGCGGCCAACGGCGGCCAGGCGGACAGCTTCTACGCGGACAAGGGCTGGCCCCAGTCCGTTCCCCGGCAGGCCAACCCCGCGGCGACGGCGACCGAGGAGGCCCGCACCACCTCGTGCAGCGTCTACAACGGCACCATCGGCGAGGACAGGAAGCCGCAGCTCGCCACCTGGGCCGGGACGTCCTACCCGAAGAAGGTCGTCGCGGATTCGCTGAGCGCCTATGTCTCGTCCGGCTCCGGCCTGCTCTTCCAGGAGGTCACGGGGACGGCGCAGGGCGGCGGTGCGACGTATCTGCTGACGGACACGGGGCTGCGCTACTCGCTGCCGTCGAACAACGACAGCGCCGCGCAGGGCAGCGCCACCGGCTCGTCGCCCTCGGGGGACGCGAGTTCCTCGTCGCAGGGGGCGAGCGAGACGGACAAGGCGCGCACCCGGCTGGGCTACGAGAAGGTGTCCGACCCGGCGGTCGTGCCGCAGTCCTGGGCGACGTTCATCCCGAAGGGCCCCACCCTGGACACCGGCAGCGCGGCGCAGCCGCAGAGCCAGTGACAGGCCAACTGGCCGAAATCACATGGTACTTGGCCTCAGTGGATCACAGGATCATCGCTCAAGTGTGTGAACCCTGTAACTCATTGGCCTTGCTTGTGGATGTGTGACGGGCGGGCGATAGAGTGCTTTCAGCGCTCACGGATGGGCCGCTTCTCCGGGTACTGGTGCAGGTTTCCCGGATCAACGACGACATGGGGGAAGGTTCAACATGGCCGGCCAGTTCCGGGTAACAGAAGACGAACTGACCAAGCTCTCGGGCGACATCAACACCGTGAACGGTCAGCTGCAGGGCGAGATTCGCCGTCTCAACGGAGTGATCGACCAGATCGCGGGCGGCTGGCAGGGTCAGGCGGCCCAGTCCTACCACCAGCTGCAGGAACGCTGGAACGCGGACGCGAAGAGGATGAGCGACATCCTCAACGACATCAAGGAAGCCGTGGACTCCACGCGGAGCAACTACTCCGCGTCGGAAGAGCAGCAGAACTCCGAGATCAGCAAGATCATGTCCGACTTCGGCTGAGCCGAACGTTCGGGCTCGACTCTTCCTGCTCTCCAGCGCTCTTCACCCCTAACCACGGGTGACACCGGTTGCCTCCGATGACGACCGGTTGCCACCGATTTCCTTCGACTCTTCCTGAAAGGGAACGACGATGTCGGGCATCCTCGTAAATTACGCCACGATCACCAACGCGTCCTCGGACGTGCGCTCCACCGCCGGTCGCATCAAGCAGCAGCTCGACGACCTCGAGGCCGCGGTCAAGCGCGTCGCCAGCACCTGGGAAGGCGAGGCCCAGGAGGGCTACCAGCGCAAGCAGCGCGAGTGGGACAAGACCGCCGCGGACCTGCACGCGACGCTGCTGAAGATCGCCGCCGCCCTGCAGAACGCGGCCGAGAACTACCAGGCCACCGAGAAGAGCAACGCCTCGACCTGGAGCTGAGCCGTCGGCGGCCCGAGGGGCATGACATGAGGAGAATCGGCCCAGCCGACGCCACGGCGTCCGCTGGGCCGAGCCCTTGTCCGGAGCCGTGCACGGCACATCCCTGGAATCTTCATAAGCCTTGGCGCATCTTCACCCACACGCACATGACGCAGCTTCGAAGGAAGCAAGGAAGCCCTCAGGGCCTGAACACGGGGGACCTGAACATGCGGGGCACCACCGCCCGTTCGCGTAGCAGCATCGCTGGACCCGCCACCGTACGGCGGGCCTTCGGCGTGCTCGCAGCCACGGGAGTCTGCCTCGCACCGGGTACGCCGGTACTGGCCGGCCCCGCCCTGACGGTCCCGGCCGCCGCGGAGCCCGCCGGCGCGGCGGTACCCACCCGCCTGGCCGACTCCGACCCCGGCTCCGGCGACACGGCCACCACCGAATGCACGTTCGGCGGCCCCGTCATCAAGTCCACGCCGTGGGCACTCCAGCGGATCCTCCTGGACCAGCTGCGCGCACAGGCGACGGGCAAGGGTGTCACGGTCGCGGTGATCGACACCGGAGTCGACGACTCCAACCCCCAACTGCGCGACGCGATGGCCCCGGGCGGCGGCGACTTCGTCGGCTCGACGGACGGCACCCAGGACCTCGAGGGCCACGGCACCCGGGTCGCGGGCATCATCGCCGCCCGCCCACTGAAGGGCACCGGCTTCGTGGGCATCGCACCCGAGGCCAAGATCCTCTCCTTCCGCTACACGGGCGCGCAGGACAAGCAGGGCAACTCGCGAACCATGTCCGCGGCGATCCGCGCCGCGGTCGCCAAGGGCGCGAAGATCATCAACATCTCCTCGGACACCGCCGACAAGCAGGACAACACAGAACTGCGGAACGCCGTCGCGGCCGCCGTGAATTCGGGAGCTCTGGTCGTGGCGGCCGCCGGCAACGACGGAGCCGACGGCAAGTCAGCGGACACCTACCCGGCCTCGTACCCGGGAGTCCTCGCGGTGGCGGCCTCCGACCGCAACGACGAACGCGCCTTCTTCTCGCAGGCGGGCGACTTCGTCGACGTCGCGGCACCGGGCGTCGGCATGGTCTCCACGGTCCCGAAGGGCGGCCAGTGCACCGCCGACGGCACGAGCTTCGCAGCCCCGTACGTCGCGGGCGTCGCGGCCCTGCTGAAGGAGAAGCACCCGAACTGGACGGCAGCCCAGATCGCCACCCGCATCGAGCAAACGGCCCAACGCCCGGGCCGCGGCCCCAACCGCTTCACCGGCTGGGGCGTCGTCGACCCGGTCGCCGCCCTGTCGGACGACTCGACACCGGGCTCGACCCCGACCCCGGACCCCCCGGTGAAGGCGGGGTCTGGCGGAGTCGTTCCGATGGCGGTGACCATGGGGGAGAGCGAGGCGGAACGGCAACGCCGGATCGCCGTATACGTATTGGGTGTCGGACTGCTCCTGGTGGGCGTGGCCGCGGGCAGCGGGGTGGCTGTGCGGGATTGGCGGAGCAAGAGGAACGGCCGGGACGGCACGGGCGGTCGGGCAGGACGGCCCGGCCACGTCGGGCGCGCTGGGCTGTCGGGCTAGGCGAAGACTTGAGCGCCGGGAGGCCGGCGCCGACAACTTGCAAACAGGGGAGAGGACAACGGGGTATGAGCAACGGAATGCGGGTCGATCTGAGCGCGCTGGATGAGGTCATCCGCAAGCTCAATGGGCTTCTCTCGGACATGGACGACGCCCACAACAAGGCCAAGTACCAGACGGACATCCCGAGTACTGCGTTCGGCAGCATGAAGTTCCTGGAGTCGAACGACCTTCATGACGCCCACCAGAAGCAGAAGACCCGGATCGAAACCATGATCAAGGATCTGCACCAGCTGATCGACGACTTCAGCACGAGCACCTCCAAGGTCAGGGACAAGTACAACAACCAGGAGCACGCGAACAAGCAGGGTGTGAGCGCTGCTCCCAACGGCGGGTCCACCGGTTCGGCTTACTAAGCGGCCACACTGACGAAGGGGGAGTTCGACGATGGTCTACGGCGAGTACTACAACAATCCTGAGTACATCAAGGCTCAGGAGCAGGCGCGAGAGCAGCGGATCAAGGACAAGCACGACGAGAAGCTGGAATCGCTGCCCAACGGAGGTATGGGCGGCCCGGATCGCAGCGAGATCAAGACGCCCTTCATGAAGATGGGCATCCCCGAGCTGCGCTCCATGATCCTGGACGCGGACCCCAACCGGATCTACGAGGTCAGCCAGCACTGGAAATCGGTCCACAACATCCTGTCCGGCGGCGACGGTGATGCGAAGAGCGGCGGCGTGGACCAGGTTTCCGCAAAGGACAGCGTCGCAGGCATGATGCAGAGCGCGGTCGAGAACGTCCTGGAGCACTGGCAGGGCGAAGCGGCCGAGGCATTCCGCAAGAAGGCCAACGAGATCCTGCAGAACATCCGGAACGGGGCTGCGTGGGCCAACTACTACGGCGAAACCATGCACGCAGTCCAGAACGACCTGCGGAACTCCATGGAGAAGATGCGGGACGTCAAAGAACCATCCGGCTGGGACAGGGCCTGGGACAAACTCACGGACGACAATCGCAGCGATAAGCAGCTTCTGGAAGACATCAACAGAGGCGTGAGTACGGATGCTGCGCGCCAGGCCAACGCCGACTCCCTGTCGAAGGGCAAGGAGGAGCAGCTCAAGGGCGTGGCGATCATGGAGCAGCTGGCGGTCAATTACAAAGCGTATGCCCAAAGGCAGCCTTACGATTCCGGTAAGGAGGACCCGTTCTCCCCTCCGAACCCCAATGCGCCGATGCCTCCCCCTATCACCATGCCCCCTGCTGGCGGCTCAGGCCCCCGTACTGGAGGCAGCACCGCTAAGCCGTGGAGCGCAGGACCAACCACCAGCATCAAGCCAGCCCCTACGGTGCCCCTGCCCCGTGACAACGGTATCTCCGGCGGAACGCAACTCCCCACGGGCGGAACGCAACTCCCGACTGCCAGGACGAACGTGGACAGCATCACCCCCGGCCTGACGGGCCCCACTCCTGGCACCGGCCCTGTCGGAGTCGGCGGCGGTGGCGCCGGAATCGGCACCGGCGGGGCTCAGGGCCCGGGCATTGTGGCTCCTGCAGGAGGACTTGGTGTCGGCGGCAGCACTGCCGGTCGTGGCGGCATCGGAGGGATGGGTGCTCGCGGTGGAGTGACTGGGGGCGGTGCGGCAGCAGGTCGTGGAGTCGGTGGCCGAGCCGGCATGGGTGGCATGGGCGGCGGAGCCGGAGCGGCTGGGCGAGGCGGTGCTGGCATCGGCGGACGCGGGTCACTTGCGAAGGCTCGTGGTGGCGTGGTCGGCGCTGCTAAGGGGGTCGGCAAGGGAGCCGGTGGTGGTGCAGGGCTCCACGGCAGTCGCGGCGGAACCCAGCGCGGCGGCAAGGCTGGCGCAATGGCCGGGGGTGCGGGTGGCCGTAGCGGACGACGGTCGGAGGAAGACAACACCAGGGGCGAGCGTCCCGATTACCTGGTCGAGGACGAAGAGACCTGGATCTCCGAAGAGGACCGCAATCGGAACGTCCCGCGAACCATCGAGTAAGCCAACAAACGGGCCGGACAGAAAGTCATCCGTCCACGTATGAAGGCTGGCGCAGCCAGCAGCTGAGTGAGGAGCAAGGAATTGGGTTTCAAGCGAGTCTGGACCACGACAGGAGTCGTGGCGTTGACAGGAGCCTTGCTCCTCACTTCAGCCCCAATGGCCTCGGCAGACGCCGTGCGAGATGCGCAATGGCCCCTGAGGGTTTACGACGCCGAAAAAGTTTGGAAGACTTCACAGGGGGCGGGAGTTACCGTTGCTGTGGTCGACTCAGGGGTGGACGCCAACCAACCTGACCTCACAGGACAAGTCTTGGCTGGCAAAGACTTTACTGGTGGCGGAGATCCCCACAATGATACTGATGGCCACGGAACTGGAATGGCGAGCCTGATCGCCGGCCATGGACATGGCGCGAACAGTTCCGCCGGCGTAATGGGTTTGGCTCCAAAGGCCAAGATCTTGCCGGTGAAGGCTCCGGCGAGCGCGGGTACTGAAACCTGGGCTGCTGGTGTCCGCTACGCGGTGGATCACGGAGCTTCGGTTATAAACCTGTCATTTGGTGACAGTAGTGCGTATCCGGGATCGGCAGGTGCCGAGGCCATCAAATACGCTCAAAAGCATGATGTCGTAGTGGTGGCAGCTACAGGCAACGACTCCGGAACCGTGAGCTATCCGGCTGCCCTACCTGGAGTAGTGGCTGTTTCTGCTGTGGACAAGGACCTCAAATACTGGTCCAGCTCAAACAAGGGGAACGTCACTGTCGCAGCGCCAGGCGTGCAAACAGCTCAGGCTGATCCAACTACCCGCAGCGGTTACGCGGTGGCAGATGGAACTTCTGGCTCCGCCGCCTACGTCTCAGCCATCGTCGCCCTCCTCCGCTCCAAGTACCCCGACCTGACCGCAGGCCAGATCATCAACCGCTTGGTCAAGTCGGCGTCGTTCCTGAACAACGAGGGCAAGAAGGCCCCGGACAGTGAGCTGGGCTACGGAATCGCCCGCCCCGGTTCCGCGCTGACGATGAACATCCCCGTTGGCCCAAAGGAAGGCCCCCTCGCCCAGGCATCGCCGCCCACGTCCACGACCTCCGGTAGCGCCTCGAAGGGAAACGACGGTACGAACCCGGTCAAGGACGAGAAGAAGTCCTCCTCGGGCAGTATCTTCCTAATCGCCGGCCTCGCAGCCGTCGTGGTCGTCATCGCGATCGTCTTCGTGGTAATCCGCAGCCGTCGCAACCGAGGCAGCGGTGGGCCGGGCTCGGGCGGCGGGGTCCCCCCTCAGGGCGCGGGCTACCCGCCTCAGTACCCGACGGGCCACCAGCCGTACCCCAGCGCAGCCCCCAACCAGGGATACCCTGCGCCTCCAGGACAGCACCCGCAATCCCCCAACCCCTATACCCAGCAGCCCCCACGCCAGGGACAGTAGGGTAATTTTCACTAGAAGTGGCTGTGAACTCCGAACGGTTCGCGAATAGCCGAGCTGTCACCTCGCCAAGGTCCTCACGTTGGATTGTCCAAGCCACCAAGGGCAGTTTGCGGTGGGATCCAGTT
This sequence comes from Streptomyces sp. Ru72, assembly GCF_002920635.1. Taxonomy (GTDB): domain Bacteria; phylum Actinomycetota; class Actinomycetes; order Streptomycetales; family Streptomycetaceae; genus Streptomyces. The sequence goes on from NZ_PQSR01000075.1 coordinate 10,971, forward strand.
GGCCATGATGGCGACTGGCAACAACGACACCACAGAGAATCAGCCCGAGCGTGAAGGGATTTTCCTAATGGGTGTCATCGTCCTTATCGTAGGCATCATCGGTATCGGAGCTGTGATTGGCGCCGTAGTCGTCTTTACGGTAATCCGTAGTCGCCGAAACTCCGCTATCAGCCCCGTCAACCCCGGAGTTGGGCCTTACTCCTCTCACCTGGGCTACCCGACGCAGCAGGCGAACTATCCGCACATCCAGCAGCCGCAGCCGCACCCGTCAACTTCCTATCCGGAATACCCCACTCCGGAACAGCCCTTCCAGCACCCTGGTTTCCACCCCCAACCTCCCAACCAAGGCCAGTAGCAGCCGTGTCTTGTGGCGAGCCGATCTGCCTTCCCTTGGGCCATGTCACGCTCAGCGACTCACAGGTGTCCCTAGTGCTCGGTGGCCCGGACGCGTCGTCCGCAAGGCATAGCCTGCTCCGTTTTCTGTGACCCTGTCGCGAACGGAATCCCCTGCTGGAAAGAGCCTCAGCGTTTTGAAAAGCTCCACATCACAACACGATACGGAGGCGGCAATGTCTGATGGCGGAACGTCATTCTACGAGCCAGATGCGGGGCGCTCACTGGCTCGTAAATTTGAAATGCAAGCCTACGACCTGAGGGCGTACCTCAAGGAGTTTTCCGAGAAGACCGGTGAGGAAGCCATCACCGATGGCTTCGGCGTTCTGACGGAATCTGAAGAAGTGACGTCCGCATACATCGGATACTCATCGGATGTCGTTGCCGCGATGGAGGTCGTCCACGAGCATCTGGACAAGATCGCTGATGCTCTAAGGAAGGTGAACCGCAACACTGAGGTGACTGATGATGATGTCGCCGTTCTCTTCGGAAAGTCTGACGGTGGTGGCCAGTGAGCGGGGATGAATCGGCAGCCGAAGAGATCATCGAACTCGGGATTGAGGTCATCAATCCCGGGGGGCGCCCTGAGGTGCTGGAAGATGCAGCCAAGGCGTGGCGCAAGCTCAAATCGGATGTTGAAGACCTCGTCAAGAACCTTGACAAGGAAGTCAAGAACACCGTGGGGCATACGTGGTGCGGTGAGGCGGCCGACGCTTTTGAAAAGCACTGGGGCGAGTTCGCAGCAGCTGTTCTTGGGGTGACTGAGGATTTCGACGAGGCCGCCAAGGGTCTTGACGATGCCGCAAAATGCATTCGCGAGGTAAACGAGGAAATCCACGATATCTATACGGAGATTGGGATTTCCATTGGGGTTTCAGTGGGGATGTCGTTTCTCACTCTCGGGGTCTCTGCGGCTGCTGGTACGGCCCGAGTCACGATGCTGGTCACAAGGGCCATCGAGGCTGCCGGTCGACTAGGTAAACTTCTCCGGATCATCGCAGACTCATTTCGGTGGCTGTATAACTCCGGAAAGGCCGGAAGGATCTTTGCGGAGGGAGTGCTCAACTGGGCCGGCGGCACCGCAGGCGGAATGATCACAAGCCAGCTCAGCGGGAAGGGTTGGGAAGTCAAGACCAATATGATCGGGGGTCTTGCGGGCGCTACGGTCGGGACCGTTGCAGGCAAGGCTGCGACTGCGCTGGGCGGCGGAGACGTCGTCAGCGGAATGGTCGGCGGCGCGGCTGGCGGGATGTCGGGAGACTACCTTGACTCAGTGCGCAAGGGTGAGGACTTCGACATCAGGCAGAGTCTCGTCACCGGCATTACCGGAGGCGCAGCTGGCGGACTCGGTGGTGGGGCAAGGTCCATCGACAGGGGCTTCGACGACATGGCCCGAGGTCTGAAAAACGACAGTGACTTCGCCTACAACGTGGATCGCCCAGAGCACCAGCAGGCAGGAATTGACGCCGCCTTCGGTGCTTCCACTCCCGTAGCAGGGGGAGTTTCCGCCAACACGGCGAAGGATGGGTTCGGCGACGTGGACAAGAGCGCGGGACAAGCTCAGAAAGCCGCCGAGCGGGGTGTCGAGGGAAGCCACCAGGCGGCAACGGATCGGATTCGCGAGGACTTCGGCTAGTGCTGACCGGGAGTAAGTCAGTGGGCGTCGCAGGATCTCGCGCGACTGAGACACTCTGTGCAGGCCTAGGTTGCTTGGTAGTTACCTTTGTGCCAGCGCTGTGGCTGTTTGCTAGGGAACCGGACCTGCGCAGGAAAGCGATTCTGTTGGCCTTGGGCTGTGCGCTGGGCTGCGTGGTATTGCTCGCTGCGCGTCAGCGGCGCGCAGGAGGTTGGCGGCCATTCAGCGAGGTCGTCGGGGCAGAGCTCTCCGAGACGTCGCAGGGGAACTGGTCCGGCACGGCCGGTTCGGCCGAGTTGCCGTGTGTCCTACCGTCACGAAGAAGGCAGCAGCAGCGAACTCTTCTATGGGGTGTGGGCGTCTGTACGGCGATTGTCGGTCTTGTTGCGCTGGCAGCAGGAATGCCGCAGCGGTCAGAACTGGTACAGCGTCTCCATGATGCTGGCGCTGAGTTTTCGTCGGTGCGAGTAGAAAAAGTAAGTGATGTGCGCCAACTTTCACGCAGCGGTAAGGACCCTTATGTAGCAACTGTAGTCGTTCAGCTTCCTGATGCTGCACAGGGTGAATCCGTACATGCCACCGTCAGAACGGAAACATATGATCGCCTGTATGTTGGTGATCGTGTGGAAGTCCTCTATGCGCCCAGCCAGCCACGATTGGGAGCTGTTGCGGGAGATGAGCGCAAGCTAGGGACGGAACTGCGGGGGGAAGTGATGCCGGCGTATCTTCGGTGGGGGTGCATCGCTTTGTGGACCCTCGGCGTTTTGGTCGTGTTCAACGTTGTTTCGAGGAAGCACGGATTTCGTGCGTTCTCTCGGTTGGGTGATGGTGACAAAGCCGTTCGAGGGCGGTACGTCAGGACTGGGCAGTACCATCACGAGGGTGCTGGGGGACGCGGGGAGCCGCGCAACGGCAAATACCTCGAGATCCAGACTGACGCCGGGTGGATACACTTTCTGACGGACCTTTCCGATCATGGGTTGCCAGAGGAAATGGAGGGTCAGCGGCTTTGGTTGTGCTGGGATGCACGTCGAGGATCGCGGGGTGGGCGTTTTTCAGCGGATAGAGCGCCGGCTGCGCTGGTCTTCGACAGCGATTGGGTGATTCACGGAATGCTGAATGTCGTCAAGGCAGAGAAGTTGACAAACGTCGGTTTCTCTGTTGAAAAGCTTAGTTCGCCTGGGGAGACGAATCGCCTTCTCAGGGTATTCGATCCGCGTGCGAAGTGGCTACTGTCCATTTCCCCCTTGTTTCTGAGTCTATGTTTTGTGGCCACTGTCTGTGCTGCGGTACTGACGCTTGATCTGGAAATTTTGTGGCGTTGGGTAGCTGGAGGTGTCGGCGTGCTCAGCGTAGTTGCAGGGGCCAGCCCTTATGTTAGTTTTTCCTCCGAAATCGCCAAGTCGGGTGCGAAATAAAATGATGTCGGCGGCGGGCGCTCCAGCTCGAAGCTCGTGTCGGCCGGACTCGCCAAACCCCCCCCGGCCGACGCCTCTGACGGGGCCAGGTCGCGAAGCGCTGCTGGAGTACTGGCTCCCCCATGACCCTCTCTCGTACCCGAGGCCCCGTCACTCGGGTGTTCTTCTGGATCTGCGGCGCCATCGCCGCGTTCGTCGCCGCCTTCTGGGCGGTGACCGCGACCACCGATCTCGCCCTTTCCGCGGGCTTCTACGGCACGCCGGGCACCTACAGGGTGGAGAGCTGCTACGACACCAACGACAGCCGTAAGAACTCTGACATCTCCTGCTACGGGGACTTCATTCCGGAGGGCGGTGGCGCCGACGACGCCGTCTCTGTGAACCTGAAGGACACCGGGCACGACTACCCGGACGGCACCGAGTTCGACGCGCGGCAGGGGCTTGACCCGCAGACGATTCAGCGAGCCGGGATCAGGGGCGTCCTGGGGGAGCTGTGGCAGGCCGGGTTTGCTGTGGCCGCCCTCTGCTGGCTCGCGTACCTGGCGATCAGGGCCCTCAAGCCGCGAAAGCGGCACCTCAACCGGGAGACTTCGCGGCGCGAGAAGACGGCCCAGTGGGTGGGCTTCTGTGCCGCGGGTGGCGTCGTTGTGGGTGTCTTGAGCTGGATCGCCAACCTGTTGGGGTCGATTGCCACCTAGTCCCACTGGGCAGTACTCCCGTCGGCGGCCCCGTCATCTCTGGCATAAGCGCCCACTGCGTCTTTGGTTCGCCCTCTTGGAGTCGTGGCTGCTGAGACAGTCGGCCGAGGGCCAGGATCGCCAGGATTCCGACCCCTACAAGGACGAGCACCATCAAAGCCACTGCTGCGTGGTCAGGTCGGTGACGGCGTAGACGGCCTCGCGGATGCGCTCGGTCGTCCTCTCCGTGGTGCGATGTCGTCACACCGCAGTGACCGGCGCTCTTGCGAGTCACCCTCTTTCAATAACGCCCTCTCCAGCAGCGGCCCCGCTGAAAGAACTCAGCGATCGCATGAAAAAGGAGTCGTGAGGGGGGAGAGGGCCGCATGCGTCGCGATCTTGGTGATAGTGTGCGTGAGATTGTTGCGAACACGCCTATTTCTAGGTGGAGTTGGAGGGGGATGTCGCCGTGGCTGATCTCGAAGTAGACCCTGCAACCCTTAAAAAGGGCGCTTCAGACATTCTGGATTGCCTCAAGCCCGTCCAAAAGGTGGACTTCGGGCCGTTGGCCGAGAAGGGTTCCTCATTCGGGGTCGATTCGGCAGCCGCGGCATTGGTGACATTCTGCGCGACGTGGCAGTCGGGCGCCGGGTTCCTCGCCGACTGTGCGGCAACCCTGGCGGAGGGGCTGAACTCGGCCAGCAACAACTACGCCAAGACGGATGAGGCCATCCGTGACGCGGTGAATTCGGTCAATTCGGACTTGGGATAAGGGCGGGGAGTCCGTATTCATGGCAGCCATGCTCGGGGGGACGACTGACCCGAAGGAGCTCATCCCGGGGGACGCCGAGAAGCTCGGCGAGCTTGCGACCGCCCTCACCAACTGGTCGGACAAGCTCAACGGAATCGGCGACGGCCTGGGTGGCCTGCGCATCCCGGGTTGGGACGGCAAGGCAAGTGACGCCTTCTGGCCCACCTTGGCCAAAGAGAAGACGAACTGGTACTTCGCTGCCGATGCGATGTCGGGGGCGGCTACGGCAGTCACCTCGTATTCCTCCATGCTGAGCTGGGCGCAGCAGCAAGCCGCGACCGCGATCGAGCAGTGGAACGGCGGGCAGCACGACTCAGCCGAAACGGTGCTGAAGACCGCGCGTCAGCAACTTCAGCACGAGGCCGACGCGTTGGCCAAGAAGCTCGACGACCTTGCGGGAGGCGCCTCCGGCAGTCCTGGTTGGCTCGTGGAGGCCAGGGAATGGGTGGACGCCAAGCAGTGGACCGACAAGCACGGGGTCGGCAAGACCAATGTGACTTCGTGGAAGTGGGACAAGGAAAAGTCGCTGGGGGGCGAGGACGGCCCCTGGCTCCGCAAGAAGAAGGAATGGGGCAAGGACGCCGACGGCAATTGGTATATCCGGGACAAGGCTGAGCCGTCCGAAGGGGGAGAGACAGGCAGATCCGGCAGCAAGGTCGAGACGACGATCAAGCTCGCCGAGTGGACGGGGGGCGCCAATGTCTGGTCGGCTGGTGTCGCTGGAGAAACGACGGCTGGTGGCGCCACTCTGAAGGGCGGACTAGGGGTTTCGGCACTCGGAGTGGATGGATCTGCCACTGCCAGCATCGCAGACTGGCAACTGCGGGCTGGTGCGTCCGGGAGTGCCTACCTGGCGCAGGCTACCGCGAACGGCAGTGTCACCTATGGCCTCGCCGCAGCACAGGCCGAGGGAAAGGCCTTTGCCGGCGCCGACGCTTCGGTCAAGGTTTCCGCTGGCAAGGACGGACTGCACGCGGGGGCGGAGGCGTTCGCCGGGGCCAAGGCCACAGGGTCGGTCTCCGCTGACGTTGCCGGCGTCGGCGCCGGCGTCGGCGGCGAAGCCTGGGCGGGGGTAGGGGCCTCCGCCAGCGCCGACGTGGGCATGAAGGATGGCAAGTTCACGATCGGCGGAGACATCGGAGTCGGTCTCGGTCTCGGCGGCAAAGTCGCTTTTGATGTCACCGTCGACCCTGGCAAGATGATCGACTCGGCTGGTGAGGCGGCTGACGCGGTGGGTGATGCCTGGGACGCGGTCGGTGATTGGATCTCCTGAGCTGACGCTCGTGAAGGAAGTGGATTGAAGATGACCACCACGTTGCCGATCAAAATCTCGTTCTCGCTGCCGGAAGGCTGGCGGGCGGCGCCACCAGATGAGGTCGGGGCACCGGGCGCAGCATTCGTCGCGCTCCATCCCGCATCCATGGACGGGTTCACGGCGAACATCACCATTTCCGGACGGATGCGCAACGACAGCGCCACCCTGTGGCAGATTGCCGACGAGTCCGTGCGGCGGCTGCAGCAGGCCGGGCCCGTGGAGGTCGTTAAGAAGACGGAAGTGGGAACCCCGGATGCCCCGGGCCTGACGGACTCCCCTGGCGTGGTTCAAAACCTCCGCCTCTCCACGACCTTGAGGGGAGAACCTTTGGAACTGCTCCAAAGCCAGGTCTATCTCGGTATGGAGGACGTCAAGAACTCGGCGCAGCGGGTCGTCATCGAACTCGTCCTCACCGCGAAGCCGACTCAACTCCGCCAGGTGATCGAAGACTTCAAGGATTTCATTCGATCCGTGCGTCCGGCTGACGAAGCGCCCGCCTAAGGTGTCTTGGACGGCTGAGTACCCCTTGTCCGAGCGAATCCTTGGGCCCGGACAAGGGGCGCGCTGCTGCGATGGTCAGGTAGTAGTCCATGCCTGCGCCGGAATCCGCTCCAGGACATCGCACAGGTAGTTCAATTTCTCGTCGGCGGCCTGTGGGGACATGGTGCCGGTGTACCACGTGAACACCGCGTCGTCGCGCAATGCAATCCGAGACTTTTTGGCTCGTGGGTCAGTCAACAGGAAGGGAATCAGGTCGCCACTTAGGACGCTTCGGGCAAAGGGCTCGTCTCTGCTGGCGATTCGGAATTCCAGATCAAATTTCGGCACGCCGAGCTGCACCTTGGTCCGCCGGTCCATCATCGTGTCCAGCATGCCAGGATGGTAGATTTCCATGTACGGGGCCGAACCAGGCGTCGTGACGACAAAGACGGATTCAATAATGATGTCTGGACGTTCAGTAACTTCGCCATCTGGCACGATATTTTTTTCGCGGTACTCGAAATACTTGAAGGAGTGACCGCGGATCTCTCCCGCGGTGTAGTGCCAGGCGGGCAGGTTCTGGCCTTTAGGGAAGGGGCCCACTCCGGAAAATTGGTCGATCTTCCCACGCACGTAAGGCGTATAAGTCCAACCGCGTTCCGGGGCGATTCGGGCGAGCTGTGCATACTCCGCCCTGATCCGCTCAGACTGCCTGCGCCCCCGTCTGGCCATTATGAAGACGAGGGTGAACATCCCCGCGATGAAGGCGAAGAGCAACACCTTGATGAGGGTCCCTACCAGTAGCTCCATGGCCTAAGACTATGGTGGGCCGCGACTTCAAACAAAGCGGGAGCTCACCAGGGAAGGGCGTGACGATGGGGTGGGTTTGCTCGGCAACGTCTCGTCCCAAGATGCCGTTCCAGGATATCGGAGACTTCACAGGAGGTCCCGGTGGGAGGCGGTGAGCTGGTCGGCGGACCCGACAGTTGGGAAGGGCTCCGGTGGTGGTGGAGGTTCTTGATCACGACCTCAAAGCCATGCTGAATGCCTGGCTGCCACCGGCGGAGGGCGCGGCCTGGGGGCCCTGCGGCTGCGGGCTTTACGCCATGGCCGCACTGCAAATCGTCAAAGTGATGGAAAGGTGGGGGTGATGGATGCGTTCGGCAAAGCAATGGAATCGACTTCGGCATCATCCGCAGGATCCGGTGCATCGTGCGCGGGCCGGTCTCACCGGCGGACGGCAGAGCATGGCCGGCCAGTTCCGTGATCGCTGTGCGCACCGGACCCGGCATCTCGCGCACCGACTACGACAACGAACGGGCGCTGATGGTCTTCACCGACCGCAGGATCCTGCTGATGTGCACGGTCTCTTCGAAGAAGGTGCCCCTGTTTGGCAAGATCCCTCCCGGAACGCCGCTCATGGAGGCCCGGCGTCTGGGCGAGATACTGCCGGGACAGCTTCGGAGTGTCGCCATCCGGCACACATGGCTCTCGGAACGCGTGGACCTGCACTTCGCCGACGGCTCCCTGGTTGCGGTCGAGGCGGCCAAGGAGCAGGACCGGGCTCTAGAAGCGCTGAGTCAGGGCATCGTCCCACCCCCGCGACCCTGACCCGACGCGCCAGTGGGAACGGGGCGCGGCTGTAGGTCCAGACGGAGGCATAGCACTTGGGGCTTGTCTGCCAGACCCCGACTTCATCTCCTGCAGGCAGCCACACCCGGCCTGCGTACTGGGGTCGGCGTCCTGGTTTACTTGGGCCATATGAGGGAGCGTGACACGGTCGGTGCAGTGCGAAGTCGGTGCCGAGGGACGGCATGAGGTTTGACCGTGAGCTGGTCGAGAAGTACGACATGGGAGCGGGCGCGTAGTGACGCAGCCGGAATTGACGCCGCTCGCACCGATCACGACGCTCCCCCAACCTGGCGTCATGGGCCGTGCTCTCGGGGGACTGTTCTTCGTTCTCGCTCTGGTGATCTTCGGGGTCGGTCTTTACAACGCGTCCCATGCGGCCGGCGTCGTCGGCACCCATGGCACTCTCACCGTGGAGCGCTGTTGGGTCGAACAAGGTATCCGTAGCTCGAGCGACACCACGGTATGCGGGGGGACCTTCAGGTCCGACGACGGCAAGGTCGTCGACGATCAGGCGAGCATCCTGGCGAAGGTGAAACCGGGTGGCAAGGTTTCCGTGCAGCAGGGTGGGGGCTGGTACGTGAAGGTCGGCTTCGGTGAGACGACCCGGTGGATCGCCATGTTCTTCCTCGGCTGGCTTGTGGCAGCGTTCGGCATGGCGTTCGCCGCCACGGGTATGTTTCCCCGCAGCGGGATGCAAGTGGCCCTGATCACCCGGTCGGTATCAGGAACCAGGGTCGGCATGGTGCGGAAGTGGTTCGTTCGCGGAGGCCTCGCTGGTGGTGGTGTCTGCCTCCTCCTGACGCTGCTGGCCTGACTCCTCAGCTGAAGGCGGCTGCACTGCGGGATCGTCATAGCTCATTACTGGCTCGGGGAACCCCAACCGCCTGCCCGGGACGCCCCGCTGGTGCTTGCCCTCCGTCGTACATCTCTCCGTCAACGGCACACCGGACGTACTACGCAGCCGGCACCCTGCACTCGGGCTTGCCGCCGACACCCCACGCTCGTGCGGACGGAGTCCTCGTCGATGTGACAGCCGCCCCTTCAGGGACTGAGCGCCGGGCCGGTCGCCCTCCACCGCTCCCGGTCCCACCCCATGGGGTTGGTCATGGGTCACAGGTGCCCGACTGGCCGGCGCATTGCCAGCCGGAGAAGCCATCCTGGGGACGGTCGACGTCATGGTCGAGCCTGATGAACCCGTAGGCCACAACCATGGTGAACGCGACGGCGGCCAGTGCCGCCAACCACACCACGACCCGCAGTACCGGCGGCACGGATCGGCGGCGGCCGGGGTTCGGCTCGGCCGTCCGGTCGCAGTCACGGTCCCGGCGAGCGGCGCTGCTGGGGGTGTGCCGACCGGTCATGCGCACGACGTTATCTCGTCGGAGCTGCCGACGGCCTTGAAGTCCCGGCTTCTGCCGACGGTGTTCAGGTGGCGATGTCGGCCTGCTCCACGTTCATGCCGGCCGGGTTCCGTCTCCGGTCGCATTGGCGTGGTGCTCGCTGGCGTGGTTCAGTTGTTGCGAGTCCTGTCGACTTCTGCAGCCGCCTGAGGGTGGCAGGCTGCAGAGGCCGATCGAGGTCGAGTAGCTGATCGCGGGCTCCGCTTCGCGGAACCCGCCTGCTTCCTGTCCGGAGGGCGACCGCCGCGATCGCTTCGGGCCGCCCCCCACGCGGCTACGAACCGTCCGCGTGGACCGCGTAGACGTACCGCTTGCCGACGTACTCGCTGAGGTTCCAGATGACCGACTCGCTGTAGGCCCAGCCGGACGCGCCACTGCTGTGGTAGCTGAGATCCTCGCAGCCGATGGCCAGGTCACAGACGGTGGTCGCGGTCGAGGTGCCGGAGCTGAAGGTGCGCAGCGAACCCTTCGTGGACGGACCGGCGCTCGTCGCGAGGTAGTGCTTGCTGTTGCGCGACACCACTCCCTGAATCTTCTGCTGGGCGACGGTGACGGCCTCGGACGCGGTGAGAGAGGCGATCTGCCGGTCGGTGTAGTCGAGGTTCCAGCGGACCACCTTGGGTGTGGTCGTACCGGGGCCCGTGCCGTTGAAGGTGCCGTCTGTGTAGTCCACGGTCCCGGACAGGGAGTACTCGCTCACCACCAGGCTGTCGGGGCTGCTGGCCCGGTCGAGGCCGATCGTGGTGTAGCGCAGGTACGTCCCCGCGTTGTCGTAGGCGTGGCTCTGCGGCAGGACGTACTTGTACCCGTAGCCGTAGTAGGACCCGTCGGTGTGCAGGCCGCAGACGTCCGTTTCAGCGGTGGCCACCGTGAAGAAGGTGTTCAGGTCGAACACCCGCAACCCCTTGTAGGTGTCGACGACATAGAGCAGGTTGCCGTACCACATGATGCCGCCGGCGTGCTTGCGGATGGGGTTGAAGGAGTACTCCCCGGTGGCGGTCCTGACCGGCTCGACCAGAAGGACGTGGCGGTACGTCGGTGTGCCGGCGGTGGTGTAGTCGACGAACGTCAGCCTCAGGCCCTTGTCGAGCGCGTACTCGTCGACGCCGTCGTCGTCGGGGTCCGTCTCGAAGTACCAGGAGACGAGGACGACCCTGTTGCTGCCGCCCGCCGGGTAGACCCCGTTGCCGTAGGCGTCGGCGCTGGTCGTGACGCCTTGTGGGATCCAGTAGTCCACCGCCTGGTCGGCGCTGTCCCAGGCGAATCCGGTCGCGAACGCCTCTACGGTGCTGGGGGCGCTCGTGAGGTGGGTGGCGTTGCGGTTGGTGTCGGCGATGACGGTCGTGGCGTCGACCTTGGTCAGTTTGGTCGCCAGACCGGCGGTCAGATCGGCGAACTCGCCGTAACCGTTGGACGATCGGCTGCTGAGGCTGAACTGTCCCGCGTCGATGGTGGCCGCTTCGGCGACGGTGGGCGCCGCCAGGCTGCCGACGGCTGCGACGAACGGGGCGGCGGTCAGCCCCTTGAGGATCGTTCTCCGTGTCATGGTCATGAGGCGGAAAACTATGCACGATCGATCAAGCAGCACAACCCGGCTGGTGCCTCACTGGTGAACGCCCGTGGCACGGTCGGCGGAGAACAAGGGGACGGCCCCGCCTGCGCGGGGGGTGCCCCCGCCTCAGCAGGTCAGGTGGGTGACGGACGCGCGCGGGGTCTCCGTCATGTGAAGAACACCACCAGCAGACTGATGGCGAACCCGACAACGCCCACCGCGACCAGTACGACGGTGCTGCGCAGCAGGGCCTGGCTCGCCGGCTGCCTGGAGGAGAAGCCGGTGAGGGTGCCGAGGAGGCCGACGGCGAGGGGGATCAGGGCGCCGAACCACCATGCGCAGCCGACAGCGATGGCGCCGACCCAGCCGTGGTCCATTTTGTAGGAGGTGTCGCCGGTCTTGCGGGCCTGGAGGACATGGCCGCGCTGGTACAGGGCGTCGCTCTTGAGTTCGGCGTTGAGGTCCTTGACGCTGCCGTCGTCGGCGGTGAAGGTGCCGTAGCACCACCTGGTCCTGGTCTTCTTCCGCGAACTGCTCGACGTACCACGGTACTTGTAGTCGACGGTGCAGGTCTCGACGGTGAGCTTGCCCGGTGTGGACGTGGCGTAGGTGTAGGGGCCGAGGAAGGCGCCGAGGGCCAGAAGGACGAGGCCGACAAGGACCAGGCCCGCGCCGATGAGGCGGCCCGTACGCGCCCGGTCTCCGGATGCGGCGGCATTCGTCGCGGCGTTCCCGCGCACTTGGGTCATGTGGGTTCCTCAGGATGGGGATGCGGGCGTCACAGAGCGAGTGAGCATACGAGCGCTGCCAGGACGCCCAGGGCGAAGACGCCACCCAGGACGGGGCCGGTGACGGCGGAGGCCGGCAGGCGTTGCCAGGAGGCCGTGAAACCGGGGCCGTTGCGTGTACCGAAGCCGGTGAGGAGGCAGTAGCTGCCGAATGCCAGCAAGGAGAGGCAGAACGCGAGAATCGCGGCGTCTTTTCCGGGGTCCCGGTCCCGCGGCTGCTCGAAGGTGTCGTCCACTTGTACAACGGGGATTTTCGTCCCGGTCTCGAAACGCGAAGAAGTCTGCACGGCCACGTCCTGGTAGGTCGCCCCACCGTGTTCTGCGGTCCAGGTTCCGGTGCAGCTGAACTTCAGTTCCGTGGTACGCCTGTGCGTGCCGTAGTGGGTCTTCGTGTGTGCTTCACATGAAGAAACGGTGAGGGTTCCGTCGGTGCCTTCGCCGGCGAGTTCGCTGCGCAGTTCCGGAATGGTCGACGCGGCGACGACCGCCGCCACGACAAGCAGTCCCGCGCCGAGGAGTCTTCCCGCCCACAGGCTCCCTGTACTGCTGTAACGCGGCTGTGCTGTCAGCACTGTTGGTCCCCCCCGGGCGACTTGACGATCTCTTGACTGACGGGCTGGCTGGGTCGTGCGCGAGGAGTCTAAGGTATCGGCTTGTCCTGCAATACGAACTGCAGCAACGGGGAGTCCGGGGGAGAGCGATGGAGTTCGACACCTTTGACGTTGAAACGGCCGTGCTCCGCGAGCAGGGGCAGAACTTCGTCGACCTCGGAGGTGATTTCTCGAAAGCCGCCAAAGGGCTTCAGGACACCCTCGAAGGATTGGGGGAGCCCTGGGATGACGCGGACTTCGGGGAACTCTTCGGCCAGGTCTACGCCCCGATTCGCGACGGAATCCTCACATCGATGGACAGTCTTGCGAAAAGGCTCCAGCAGATCGGTCACAACCTCCAGGGCATGGCACGTGACTACGATGGATCGGACGCGTCGAACAGCGACCTGCTGAACGGAATTTCCGGCCACATCTAATCAAATACGGGGCTATTCGCATGTCGCTCACACTGCCCGGCGAGCTCGTCTGGGTGCTCGACCTCCTCGGCTACAGCTGGCCCGAGGCCGACGAAGAGGCACTGCACGAGGTCGCCGAGGCCTGGCGTAGTTTCGGCAGGGCGCTCGACGACATCGAGACGCAGGGCGAAGGCTTCGCCCGCACCGTCGTCGCCGCCAACGCCGGCACGGCCGTCGACGGCTTCAGCAAGACCTGGGGCGCCTACACCGGCGCGAACGGCGAGGACAGATACCTCCCCGACGCGAAGACCGCGTGCGAGGTGATCGCTCTCGCCTTCGACGCAGCGGCGGTGGCGGTCCTCACGGCAAAGCTGTCCGTGATCGCGCAGCTCGTCGCCCTCGCCTTGGAGATCATCGCGGCGCAGGCGTCGGCACCCTTCACCTTCGGACTGTCCGAGATCGGCGGGCTCGGCGCGACGCAGGCCACGCGCGTGATCGTCCGGGAGCTGCTGGACAAGCTCAAGAGGGAGGTGATGGAGGCGATCACCAAGGCCATGGAGCACGCCTCCATGGACGCCCTCAAGAAGATCGCCAAGGAGCAGCTCGAGAAGATCACCAAGGAGAAGGTCAAGCAGTTCGCCAAGGACCAGATCAGGCAGCAGGCCAAGCAGTTCGTCCAGGAGAAGGTGGTCGACGCCGCCAAGGACAAGGCCAAAGAGGCCGCCATCGGAATGGCGCAGGACATCGGCCGGCAGAGCATCGAGACCTACTTCGACGCGCGCTCCGGCATCGACCTCGGGGAGACGGCGGGCGTCGCCAGGACGGCGGCCGGTGAGTACGTGGACGGTCTCAAGAACGAGGTCACCGGGGGAGAGGGGTCGACCTTCGCCGACTACACCGATGTGTCCGGGCACGTGGACAACGCCGTGAACAGCGCGACGGAGAAGGCCGGCGGGGTGTCGGGGACCGCGTACAGCGAGGTGTCGACGCTCTGGCCGGACACGGTGCCCATACGGCGCAGGCGTCCGGCGGCGACGAATCCGGCGCCTCCGTGGACGGTTCCGGCTCGACCTCCACGGAGGGTTCCGGCTCCTCGGGCACCGTGCAGGCGTCCCACAGAGCCGTAGCCACCGCCTCCGCGGCGCGCTCCAGCTCCTCCAACACCTCGGAGAGCACGGACGACTGGGCTCGAAGCGAGTTCGGATGACGTCATCGCCGCCTGTCACCGCGCTGACCGCGCCCTCACGGACGTAACCACCCTCACGCTCGGACAGGCGTGCCCGACCCGTGACCGCCGGCGGAACTGGACCGCGAGCGTGCCGAACAGGACGCGTCGGTGCACGGCTGAGACCGCGGAGGCGGTCGGCTCCGTGCTGGGGTTCGAAGTGACGGTGTCCGAACATGAAGTCGTTCGGACACGGCGGCATGGCACGGCTGCTTCGGCCCCCATCGGTCGAAACCGTCGGCGAGCGGGCAGAGTTGGGGAATGCTCCGGTGGTGAAGTCGTCGGCTAGGCTGTGCGCCTCGAACTCATGAGTGAGCAGGAGCAACGGGGGTTGCCTTATGTCCACTTGGGTGGACTTGCCATGCTCTGAAGGGCACTTGGACCGGCCGATCGGGAGCCGACGTGGCTTCTGAATTCCCCCGGCTGATGAAGCAGGACTTCTCCGACCCGGAAGCCGCTGCCAAGGGCCGGCGCAATCTGTCGACGACCATGGCCCCCCTCAGCGACCGCCACCGTCGGCAGGTCACCGGGCCGACGAGGGCAGCGACTCTCTCGAGAACCAGGGAAGAGTCATCGCGGGCGAGCAGCCGGCGGAGGTTCCGAAGGAGGGCGGTGACGAGCCGCCGGAGGTGGACATCACCCTCGGCCTGTAACTCCCTTCTCCGTACGGTACTCGCCGCCTCCTCGGTCCTGCTCCTGACGGGAGGCTGTATGTCCCAGA
Organism: Streptomyces sp. Ru72; assembly: GCF_002920635.1. Classification (GTDB taxonomy): domain Bacteria; phylum Actinomycetota; class Actinomycetes; order Streptomycetales; family Streptomycetaceae; genus Streptomyces. The sequence goes on from NZ_PQSR01000075.1 coordinate 26,025, forward strand.
GCGACGACCGCAACGCTCCGCTGCCCCGCATGGAGAAGGACGCCGCGCTGAAATGGGCCAAGGACCACACCGCGTACATGGCCCGGCTCACCGATGTCGAACTCACCCCCTCGACGGCCAAGGTGAATTTCGAGGCGTGCGTCGGTGAGAACGACGAGGTCGCCGAGGACGGCCGGTACAGCCTCTTCTACTACGTCAACTCCCCGGCCCCTGTGACGGAGCACACACGCGTCGTGCGGATGCTCCGCCGGGAACTCTCTCGGCAAGGGTACGAGGTCACCTCATACCGGGAGTTCAAGAACGCTTATACGTCGGCGGTGTTCAGAGCCCGCAACAAGAAGAACTCCTATGTGGTCACGGCCGACACCGTCGGTTCGGGCAAGAAGGAGCCACAGGAACTCTCTTTCGCCGTACGCACCCCGTGCATGCTCCCGCCCGGAGTGAAGCAGCAGCAGTTCTAACGGCCACAAGGAACTGAGAGGAACCGCACGTGTCCCAGCGCACCGATGTCGACCCGGCTGAACTCCGCGCCTCCGCCGGAGCCTGCGACGGCATAGCCCGGACCATGAAGGACCCCGCCGACAAGGCGGTCAAGGAGGCAGGGACGGCGGGCGGCTCGCTCACGGGCTGGTCGATCGGACCCGCCCTGGCGGAGATCGCCACCAGCTGGAAGCCCGCGCTCGACGGTCTGCACGCCCGTATCCAAGCCGGTGGGGACAATCTCAGGTCGTCGGCGGACGGCCACGAGTGGAACGACGAGCGGGTCTCCCAGGACTTCGAGAAGATGGGCACGGACACCGCGACGCAGGCCACTCCCGGTGTGATGCCCGCGGTGCTTCGCCCGCGCGGGGGCGAGCAGCACCCCGTCCGGCACCCGGACGCCGCCCCGGGCTTCGACCCGGGGGGCCGCCCGTCCGGCGACGGACCACTGGACCCGCGCACCTCGTACGGCACGAACATGCCGACATACGACGAGACCATCGGCACCCGCCCCACGCCCGGCACGAACGACTTCGGCTGACGCGCCGCAGTGCCTCACACGGGCACCCGCACCTACGTGACCGCGGCAACGCGGGCCGCGCGGGGCGGGTGCGCCGGCGCAGCGGTGCTCCGTGCGGAGCACATTGGTGCTGGAAGATCTGAGGGTGCAGAAGACCACACGAGCGGATGGCAGTTGGTCGTTCCCCATCCTTTGGCCGGACTGCTCGGTGGGCGAAGAAGCCGAGAGCTGTCTGCGCCTCCACGAAGGCTCGGGCTCCCCGGGGACCTGGGCCTCCTACACCGTCGATCACCTTCGGTGGCGCATCCGTGAAGGGCTGAGCACGGAGCGATCACGCTGACGACCTCCGCGAGCATCTTCCAGTTCGGGCGGGCGGGCGGGACGTTGCGCGGCCGAAGATCGAGCAAGAACGATCCTGAAACGGAATCGGGAGTCCCTCGGATGTCGTCCCTCAGTTTCGCCGAAGCAGCCGGGTCGCGTCGCTGCGTCGGCAGTCGCCCGCCGCCTCACCGCTTTGGCTGTCCGGGCCTGGCGGCCCCGCTGCTTTCCCCAGGCCGGGGGACAGCAGGACCCGCTGCTGCTCATCGAGCCTGTCCGCCGGAGCGGCGCCGTGCTCGTCCCCACCGTGAACGACGTGCCGTAGCTCTGCTGCGCCATGCCGAACCGGACACTCCCTGCCGGACCGAGGCCCGCGCCGCAGGCCGATGCCACCGGCGGCATCGTCGTCCGAGTCCACGGCATCGAGCAGGCTGAGGCCGTCCTCACGGCAGACCTGGTCCTCTGCGCTGCACCTGCTGACCCGACCCCGACCGCCCGAAGAGGGAACCTCGTGCCAACCACCGTTCTGATCACCGGCGCGGCCGGATTCATCGGCCGTCAGGTCACCCGCGAGGCCGCCCGCCAGGGCATGGACCTCCGGCTGATGTCCCATCGCAGGCCGCTGCCCGGCTCCGACGGTGAGGCGACCGCCGGGCGATCACCGGTGACCGGCCGGCCCGCCCTGTCCGTCCGGGCCGACCTGGCCGACCCTCCCTCGCTGCGCGGGGTGTGCGAGGGGGTGGAGGTGCTGCTGCACTGTGCCGCGCAGATCGGTGGCACCCCCGAGACCAATGAGACAGTCAACGCCCGGGGCACGCAGGCCCTGGTCGCCGAAGCCCGCCGGGCCGGGGTGTCCCGTATCGTCCAGATCAGCACGGCCTCCGTGTACGGGCGGGGCGATTACCGCCGGGCCCGCCCGGAGGACCTGGTCCGCAACCCGGAATCGCCGACCTCGGCGACCCGGGCCGTGGCCGAGGACGCCGTGCTCGCCGCAGGCGGGATCGTGCTCCGCCCGCACTTCGTCCACGGCCCGGGCGACACCTGGCTGGTGTCGGGGCTGGCCGGTGTTCTGCAGGCACTGCCCGGAACGGTCGAGGGCTGGCCCGCACGGCTCTCGCTGGTGTCCGTGCACGACTTGGCGCGCCTGGCGGTCGGGGCGAGCCTCGCCCCGCTGCACAACCTGACCGCGAGCGTCTACCACTGCGCCCATCCGGAGCCGGTGACCGCTCGCGACCTGCTGCGGGCGGTGGCCGACTGTGCTGGGCTGGCATGGCCGCCACGAGAACTGACGATACGTCAGGCGCGCGACCTGCTCTCCGACGACCCGCGCTCCCGGCACGCGCTCGGCATGCTCACCTCCGACCACTGGTTCGACGGGGAACAGCTCTGGTCGGATCTGGCCGAGGTACCTGGGCCGCCTTTCGCGGAGTCCTTCGCGCGGTACGCGCCGTGGTACCGGGAGCAGCTGCGTCCTGCCCGGCAGTGAGCAGGGCGGCCCAGGCCGCGGGCAACGGCCGCCCGACGCCGGTTGCCGGCACGGGGCGTGAGCCGGCGGAATCCGGGGAGCTCGAGGGCGGCTGCGTGGCGGGTGCGGTCCACGGGGGGCGGCCGGACGGCTGTGCACGGTCAGGTCCTCCGCGGTGCCGCCCCGGCCGCGCGACGGCCCTGACCCGACCCGGCGTCACCTTGTCGGTACGAGCGGCGTCGACCGCGTCGACGGCCTTGAGGGGCCGGAGCCGGACGGTCGAGCGTACGTCACGGGCGTACGGTTGCGGCGCCGGCGTGGCCGGGCCGGGTACCGGTCGCCTCTCGTCGGGATCCTGACGGCCACTCGTGTGCCGGGGGCTCAGTGGCTGTGCACCGGGAGGTGGATCTCCACCACGGTGCCGGACCCGCCACCGGCGGCGATGTCCGTGCGGCCGCCGAGGTCCTCGACCCGCTCGGTGAGGAAGCGCAGGTTCTCGACCACGTGCGCCGCGGCCCGGTGCCCGTCGTCGGTCACCTTCGCGTGCAGCCAGCGCCGGTTGACGCGGACGACGGCAGCCACGTGCTGCGCGCCGGAGCGTGTCACGCGGTCGCGCAGTGCCTCACGCAGCGCGAAGTAGATTTCCACCCGGCACCGTTCGGTGAGGACGCGCTCGTCCCCGATGACCTGGACGGAGGTCCGGACGCGGGAGCCCGCAACGCCGTCCCGGGCGCGCAGCCCGGAGAGGAAGCCCTCCAGGGCCTCCCGCAGCGGCGGCAGGTCGCACCCGCGTCGCGCCCCGCCGATCAGCGCTCGGTTCTCCCGTTCGGCCTCGGCCAACGACCTGGCGGCGGCGGTGAGATGGGCGTCGCGGCCGCCGGGATCGCGGATCGCGGCGTCAAGATGAAGCCGGGTGTCGGAGAGCGCGCCCCCCAGCTCGTCGTGCAGCTGCCGGGCCACTCGACGGCGCTCGTTCCATCCGTCGTCACCGGACCACACCTCCTCGGCGGTCTCCTGCAGGCACTCGCCGAGCCGCCGCGCCACGGCCGCAGCACGCAGCAGACCGGTCTCGTTGTGCGCTATGCCGTTCTCCAGTACGTGCAGAAGTGTGCACTCCAACAGCAGGGCCGCCGCGGCGACCACCTGGTGCGGCGAGGCCGATGGCGGGGTGATCGGGGTGGGCCGCGGGCCGCCCGCCCCGTCCCGGGCACAGGCGCGGGCCAGGGCGGCGCGGCCGAACTTCCGTAGCGCCGCGTGCAGTTCGGGCACCTCCGCCTCGGCCGGGGCGAGGACACCGGGCAGCCGGGCGGCGAACCGGTCCAGGACGGCCTCGGCCTCCCAGGTCCCCAGAGTCGGGGAGGCCACCGGGAGAAGGGCGGTGAAGGCGGCGGTTCCGGTGCCGGGCCGCGAGCGCAGGGACATCCGTGCCGCCGCGCGGACCAGTCCTTCGTGCAGGACTTCGGTGAATCCGTTGCCCACCACGGGGGCAGTCGTGCTGCTCATCGGGCTCCTCCGCACTTTGCCTGCGCCATGCCTCCGACCCAACATAACAAACAGACCTGTCTGATTGTCTACACCCTCCGCTGCACTCGGCTTGGCCGCGAGGGTCAAATGTTCCGATAAGTCGACTGATTTTGCTGGAAGTTGCGGGAGTGCCGGACCGTTGCAAGCAAGACTCCGCCCCCTGGGTGTAAAAGAAACAGGCGTGGTTGTATGATTTCAATCGAGCCGATGTGATCTACGGCACCACAACGGGGTGATGTGTAGTGCTCATGCCAAGAAGGAGCGGTGCAGCCCGATGTATACACGGTCCGCACAGACCCGTCAGGTTCTCGTCCGCGCGACGGCCGAGCTGATAGCAGAAGGTCGGGTCTCCGACGCGGGTCTGGTCAATATCTGCCGTAGGGCGGGCGTGAGCCGGGGAGCTCTCTACCACCACTTCGCCTCGACGACGGAACTGACGGCCGCCGTCTACGACCAGGCGCGCAGCCGGGTCGTGGCGCTGATGGAGGAAGCGTTCGAGGGGCCGCCGACGGACGCGCCGGAGCGGTTCTTCGTCGCCCTCGGCGCGGCGATGCGCACCGAGAAGACCGTTCGTGCGGGCATGCAGCTGGCGGCGGACGGGACGGACGGCCGGCCGTCCCTGCGCGATGAACTGCTGACCCTGGTGAATCAGCGGGTGGCGGAGGCGCACGAGGGGGCGGTCGTCCCCTCCGCGGAGGATCTGGCGGACCTTACCGTGGTGGTGGCCGCCGGGATCGAGTCCTTGGGGCATGCGGACCCGGCCTGGTGGGAGGTCAAGACCTCGCAGCGGCTGTGGGAGTTGCTGCGTCCGCTGTTCCGTACGGCCCGCGAAAGGCGGGCCTGAAGCCCGCCTGGGGGCCGGGCCCGAGGCCGCCGGCCTCAGGCCCGCCTCATGCCGTGGTGGCGGCCGGCGGCAGGGTGGTGCGCAGGCGGCTGATCATGCCGGGGGTGGCCAGGCCGGGCAGCAGGAAACGCCAGAACACGGCCACCCGCTCGGGTAGGTCCTCCCGCTTGGTGTAGGCGCGGGACATGATCTGGAGGCCGGTGAAGGCACCCACGATGGTGGCCGCGGCCTCCTGCACGTTCACGCCCGGCAGGATCTCGCCCCGCTCGACGCCCTGTTTCAGCAGTTCGGCGATCGTGCTGGTGGACTGTTCGTACGCGGTTTCCGGCGGGACGGACAACGAGGTCTGCTCGACCGCCAGGCGCACGCTCGCGCGGAGTACCGAGTCGTGCTGGAGCCGCTGGGCGAACCCCAGGGTCAGATCGATCACGGCCTGGAGCCTCAGTGGTTGCTCCGGCACCTCCAGTGCCTCGCCGTGCGCCTCCAGCAGAGCCGCGGCGATGGCCTCCTTGGAGGGGAAGTGGTGGTACAGCGAGCCGCGGGTGAGCCCCGTCCGGGCCAGGATCTCGTTGGTGCTGGCAGCGTCATAGCCGCGCTCGTCGAACACCTGAGCGGCGGCCTCGAGGATCGACCGTCGCGACCGCTTTCCGCGTTCCTGTTGAGCCATGACAGATCCTTACCTCGACTCTTAACAGACTTGTCTGTATGTTAACTGTCGAGGGGCGGCACGTCAGCCCTCTGGGCGCGCGGCAGTTGCGCCCAGTGGTCGTACCGGGGTCTTGTGCAGCGGTTCCAGGGACGCCTGGGTGTCCTATGGGTGCCCGAGCCGGAAGCCGACGCCCCGCACGGTGTTGATCCACTTGCTGGAGCCGAGCTTGCCCCGCAGGGTGCTGACGTGAGTGTCCACGGTGCGGCCGTTCGGAGACCAGGCATCGTCCCAGACCTGGGCCATGATCTGGCGCCGCGGGATGACGGTGCCGGGCTGCGAGGCCAGCAGGTGCAGCAGGTCGAACTCCTTGCGGGTGAGGTCCACCGGCTCCCCGTCCACCGTGGCGATCCGGGCGCCTGCGTCGATGCGCAGCGATCCGTGGTGGATGACCTGCGGGGCGGCGGCCGGCTGCGAACGCACCCGCCGCATAACCGCCTCGATACGGGCCAGCAGCTCGCGGAAGCCGTACGGCTTGACCAGATAGTCGTCCGAGCCCGCCTGCAGGCCGAGCACCCGGTCCAGCTCGGAGCCGCGTGCGGTGATGGTGATGATCGGGATGTCGCTGACCGCTCTGATGGCCCGGCACACCTCAAGGCCGTCCAGGTCCGGCAGGTCGAGGTCGAGCAGGAGCAGGTCGGAGTCGCGGTGATCCCGGAGCGCCTCGGCGCCGGTGGCCACGCTCCTGGTCCCGTAACCCTGCCTCACCAGACCCTTGAGGAGCGTGTCGGCGGCCCGGGCGTCGGTCTCGACGACCAGGACGCGCAGGGGACCTTCCGAGCCCGTGGCCTGCGGGGCGAACGTCGGCGGGGCCGGGGCGACCGCCGGACGGTTCGACTGATGGCGCTCCGATCTGGGTCCCAGTAGATCCACTGCCTGCAGGTTCATGTTCCCCCTCCTCAGGCGCAGCCACGTTTGTATCGGGCTGCTCGAAGCTCATGCATCGAAGATACCAAACAGACTTGTCTGATTGTCAACGTTCTCTCCAGGCACCTGGGAGGGGTGCCGGCGACACCCTGATGGCATGGCTGTGAGCTGCAAATTCCCTTGTTATAGGGCCGGTTGACAAGCTCTGGCCGGTCGACCGAGTGGGGTGCAGGGGTGGCGCGGCGGTTGGCGCATACGTCCTCAATCGTGCAGCTCCGCATGTTTTTCTGGGGCGGCATGGGTCAGATGGGCGGGTTTGTGCACTCGGATGAGGCCTTGGGGCGTCGCTGATGCTGGTTCAATCTTTACTTGTAAAAATGGACCGACCTGTCTGTATCTTGTGGTGGCAGATCGTCGGCCTGCAGGGGGGATGCCGACCTTCGGTTGAGCTCCCCTGCCTAGAAACTGACAGGAGATCTCCCGTATGTCGCATCTGGTCCACATGTCCGGACTCACCACCACGGTCCCACGCGAGTACGTCCACCGAGCCGCAGTGTCGGAAGTTCTGTTGACCGGCTGGGAAGCCGACGCCTCGGCCGGCTCCGGGGAACAGGACGGCTTCGCGGTCAGGGCGCAGTGGCCGCGCAGCCACGCGCTGTTCGCGCCCGACGGTGGTTACCAGGACCCCATGCTTCTGATCGAGTCCGTCCGTCAGGTCGGATCCCTGCTCGCCCACGCCGAGTTCGGGGTGCCGTTCGGCCACCAGTTCCTGATGTCGGACATGTACTTCGCGGCCGCACCCGAACTCTTCGTCGCGGACACCGCCCCCACCGAGATAGCCATGCGCACGACCTGCAGTGACATCGTCCGCCGGGGCGGCTCGCTCCAGGGAATGCGCTACGACGTCACCGTGGTGCGGGACGGCCGGGCGCTGGCCAACGCCGGGGCGGCTTACCGGTGCACGCACCCGGGCGTGTACCGGCGGCTGCGCGGAGGGCGCCCCACCACCGCCACCCGCGACGCACCGCCCGCGATCGACCCGGCCCTCGTGGGCCACGCCAGCCCCCGGCACGTCGTCCTCGCCAGACCCGAGCCGGGCGCCGGGAACCGCTGGGAACTGCGGGTCGACACCGCCCACCCGACCTACTTCGACCACCCGGTGGACCATGTACCGGGCATGGTTCTGCTGGAGGCCGCCCGGCAGGCCGCCCTCGCCTCGACGGGGCTGTCCGACGCCCTGCTGATCGGCCTGAAGAGCGACTTCACGCGCTACGCCGAATTCGACAGCCCCTGCTGGATCGAGGCGCACCCCCAGGTCGACGGCGCCACGGGCCACGTCCGCGTGCGCGTGTGCGGTGTGCAGCAGCAGGAAGGCGTCTTCACAGCGGCCCTCACCCTGCGTCCCCGGCCCCGTTCCTGACAATCCTCTGTAGGTCGGCTGACGTTTTCCTGAAGTCCGTTTCTTGCAGCTTGCAAAGCGGACGAAACCCTGTGGCAGGGGCGGTTGAGGCCACTCGTCCGAACCGAAGAAGATAGAGGTCAGGGTCGCAGAAGAGTCACCGATTCGCGGCGGCGATTCATGCACCCTAACTCCGTTTCCGTTCGCTGTTCCCCGGTGTCAAGGGTGGAAGAGGGCTGAACCACATGACCAAGATCGGAATCATTCTGGGCAGCACCCGCCCGGGACGCAGAGGGCAGGCCGTGGCCGAGTGGGTGGCCAAGGCCGGTGCCGAACAGGTCCCGGACGCCGAGTTCGAGATCATCGACCTCGCCGACTTCTCCCTTCCGATCTTCGACGAGCCGCATCCGCCGGCATTCGGCCGTTACACCAAGGAGCACACCCGTACGTGGTCCGAGGCCATCAAGGGCTATGACGGTTTCGTGTTCGTGACCCCCGAGTACAACCGCTCGATTCCCGGCGCGCTGAAGAACGCGCTGGACTTCATCTACACCGAGTGGAACGACAAGGCGGCCGGCTTCGTGAGCTACGGGATGCAGGGCGGCGCCCGCGCCGTGGAGCACCTGCGCCTGATCCTGTCCGAGCTGAAGGTGGCCACCGTCCGCTCCCAGGTCTCACTCTCCCTGTTCGTCGATTTCAGGACCACCAACCCGGCGGAGCCCGCCGAGTTCACCCCCGGCCCGCACCAGGCGCAGTCGCTCACCACCATGCTCGGCGAAGTCGTCGCCTGGTCCCGGGCGCTGAAACCGCTGCGCGACGGCGCGTGACCCGCATATAGCGAAAACTTAGTCGGTGCCGCATTGAACTTAAGCGGCGCCGTGAAGAAGCTGTTTACCAGGGTTCGGGCCAGTGCATTTCCGAATCCGTGGGAAACATGAAACTCGGGACCCGAGGAGGTGGTGCGGCACCGCCTCTCTCCCCCACAAGACGGAAGGCCACTGCCCAGCAGCGGCCTTCCGTCTTGTTTTTCCTGCTCGTTCCACGAGAGAACCATTCCGGGAGTTGCCACATGGCCCAGGAAATTCGCAAGACCGCCCTCGTCAGCGGTGGCTCGCGGGGCATCGGGCGCGCCGTCGTCCTGCGGCTCGCGCGCGACGGATACCGGGTGGCGTTCTGCTACCAGAACCCGTCCGAAGCCGTGCAAAGCCTTGAGAAGGAGGCCGCCGAGCTCGGCGCGACCGTGGTGTCCCGCCAGGTCGGCGTCACCGACGCCGCGGCGGTCCGCTCCTGGGTCCAGGACACCGAGGAGGAGCTCGGGCCGCTGGACCTGGTCGTGAACTCCGCCGGCATCGTTCGTGACACGCCCCTGGTCATGATGAAGGACGAGGACTGGGGTGACGTGATCGACGTCAACCTCACCGGTACCTTCCTCGTCTCCCGGGCGGCCGTGTTCGGCATGATGAAGCGGAAGTCCGGCTGCATCGTCAACATCTCCTCCGTCGCCGGTGTGCACGGCAACGCGACGCAGACCAACTATTCGGCGTCCAAGGCCGGAATCATCGGGTTCACCAAGGCCCTGTCCAAGGAGACCGGGCGGTACGGCATCCGCGCGAACGCGGTCGCCCCCGGGTTCATCGACACCGACATGGTGTCCGGACTGTCCGACTCCTTCCGGGAGAAGGCCGTGCAGGGCGTCTCCCTGCGTCGCTTCGGCACCCCCGAGGAGGTCGCCGAAGCCGTCGCCTACCTCGCGGAGGCGCAGTACGTCACCGGAACCGTCCTGGAGATCGACGGAGGCCTGTCGATCTGATCAGGCGTGTCCCCCCGCGCCCCAAGGAGACCCTGATCGTGCACAGGACATCCCACCTGTCGATGCCGCCTGGCGGTGCGGCGCCGAGCGTGGTGCGGATCCACGCGCCGGGGTGCACGGACGCGGAGCTGTGGCTGGTCCGCCCCTCGGGGCCGCCCGGCTCTGCGGACCTTGCCGTGCTGGACGCCGCGGAACGGCGGCGTGCCGCCGCCTTCCGCCGACCGGCGCGTGCTGCCCCGTATGTTGCGGCGCACGTGGCGCTGCGCCATCTCCTCGGGGAACGCCTCGGCGTTCGCCCCGAGCGGGTGGTGCTGCGTCGCGAGGCCGGTGGCCGACCCGTGCTGGACGACCACCCGCCCGCCGTCCACTTCTCCCTCTCGCACAGCGGGGGAGTGGCGCTGCTGGGGATCGCCGACCGGGTGATCGGCGTGGATGTGCAGCGCCTGCCCGGCGCATCGACGGTCGAGCTGTGCGGCGGCCGGCTGCACCCGGCGGAGCGCGGGGAACTGCTGGCCCGCCCGCCCGCCGACCAGTCGACGTACTTCGCGCGGCTCTGGGCGCGCAAGGAGGCCTATCTCAAGGGCCTGGGCACCGGCCTCAGGCGGCCGTTGGACGCCGACTACCTGGGCGACGGCAGCGCAGGGAGCCCGGACCGCCCGGCCGGCTGGACGGTCCTGGACGTGCCGTGCCCGCCGGGATTCGCCGCCGCGCTGGCCCTCCTCAACGCCCCGGCACCTGTCATCCGGCCGCAGGGCGCGTAGGGCCGCATCAGGCCGTGTCCCGGGGGCGCGCACCCGGGAGTCACGGAGCCTCGGCGGCGCCGAAGAGCCCCGCCATCGAACGGCACGAACCACAGAAGGAGCCAT
>NZ_PQSR01000076.1 GCF_002920635.1 Streptomyces sp. Ru72
AAGCCGGAACCGAACGGCTAGCTCCTGCGAAAGCCGTTCTGCCGCAGCGCGGGGCTCGTTGCCGCCCACTGGTCGCTCCTCCCTCACGGGAGGGCGCGTTGTTGTCGGCAGGTGTGGCACGCTCGGCCATGACCGGACGCACCATGCGCCGGCCGCCACCTTGATCGTCAGCGTGGAGAGGCAAGGGCATGCGCATTGGACTGCTCGGTACCGGCCCCTGGGCGCAGGCAGCCCACGCACCCGCGTTGAGCGGGTATGACGGACTGGACTTCGTGGGCGTGTGGGGGCGGCGGGCGAGCGCTGCCAGGGAGCTGGCCGAGCGCCACGGCGCGCGGGCCTACGATGACGTGGACGCGCTGCTCGCCGACGTGGACGCCGTCGCCGTGGCCCTGCCTCCTGACGTGCAGGCCGAGCTCGCACGACGAGCCGCGCGGGCGGGGTGTCACCTGCTGCTCGACAAGCCCCTGGCCGCGACGGTGGCGCAGGGACGCGCAGTGGTCGACGCTGCACGGGAGGCGGGCGTGGCCTCGGTGGTCTTCTTCACGGCCCGCTTCCAGACCGAGCCGGAGGCCTGGATCGCAGAACAGGCCGGCCTGGGGGGCTGGTTCACCGCGCAGGCGCAGTGGCTGGGCGCGGTGTTCACCGGCGACAGCCCCTTCGCGGCCTCGCCTTGGCGGCGGGAGAAGGGCGCCCTGTGGGACGTGGGACCGCACGCCCTGTCCGTGCTGCTGCCGGTGCTGGGCGATGTGAGGCGGGTGGCAGCCGCTGCGCACGGTCCCGCGGACACCGTCCACATGGTCCTCGACCATGTCGGCGGCGCATCCAGCACTTCGACGCTGAGCCTTACGGCGCCTCCGGCGGCGGCGGGAGCGTCCGTCGAGCTGCGCGGAGAGGCCGGGGTGGCATTGCTGCCGGAGGGTTCAGGCGGCGTGGTTCCGGCCCTCGGCCGGGCGGTGGACGCTCTGTGCGCCGCCGCCCGTTCCGGCCGGCCGCATCCCTGCGACGCCTCGTTCGGTCTTCGGGTGACGGAGATACTTGCGGCAGTCGAGCACCTTCTTCGCCAGTCCGAGGCAGTGTCTGCTCAGCTGCTGCCCGAGTGCGAGGCGTCGCCATGAGGTGTGCCGTCCGCTCCGTGTCGTCCGCGCGAAGTCAGCCGGGGGCCACCCGGTGGATCGCCAGGGCGTCCAGCCGACGCACCTTCGCGTCGGAGGGCGCGTACACCAAGTGCTCGACCGTGGCCGGGCGGCCGGGCAAGGGGTCCTCACCGGACAGTGCCGTGCTGACGAAGCGCTGTAGACGTTCGCTGCACCTGCGGTAGAACCGCAGTTGAGTGCGTCGGCCGAACAGCCGCCAGCCGAGGGACGTGATCCGATCCAAGGTGGGGGCACCTTGCGAATGGCATGAGACCAGGAATTGCACCTCGCCCGTTTCCTGCTTCTTCACCACCTCGTAGGTGGCCTTGCCGCGCTCCAGGTGGCCCTCGAGAGTCTCGTAGGCCCAGCCCCAGACGCGGTCCGTGTGGTCGCGGGTCTCGTCCACCACTTCGGTGACGCGCACACCGCAGTAGAAGTGCATCCCGTGGAAACGGGCCTCGAGCAGCATGTCACGGCCGAGCAGTGGCGTGGCCGGGTCGTACAGCGCTCGGACGATCTCCGGCGGCGAGAACTCGTAGTCGCGCACCAGGCGGCAGGCGTGCTCCCAGCAACCGCCGGGTTCCGGGGCGCCTGGTCGCTCCCTCGGCAGCGCGGTGCGGTAGGTGTCGATGTTCCAGGTCGGTCGGCGTACCTCTTCACCCGAGTAGTTGACGCGTGCGTCTGCGAGCTCCCGCCACAGGCGTGCGGCGTCGGGGCGTGCGAAGGCCAAGTCGCCCAAGGGAGATCACTTCTGTTCCCGCAGCGCTTCGCCGATCAGCCACAGCATCGGCGGCCACAGTCCTACGAAGAGCGCACGCCGCTCGGCGTTCCCCCGCTGCTCCTGGTCGATGGTCTTCGCGCGCACCCACAGCGTCAGACACAGACCGATCGCGCCGAGCGAGGCGAGATGCAGGTGATCACTGCGCGCGCCCGCTCGGTGCAGGAGCCGGAGCACCATGTGTGCCTCCAGGTTCGTCCGCCTGTGTGTCGGCTGTGTCATTACTGCTATACCAGGGTATTAACATATTCATTCTTATTTACTGCATTTTGGGATGATATGGGAGGGGTGTGGATGTCGCGACCGCACTGTCCTCGGGTACTTGCCGTGCTGGCGCGCTGGTTCCTGGGAACGGCGCTGGTCACCTGGCGTTATCTCTGGGAAACGACTCCCCTGTACCGGGGCGGCGAATGTCGGGGTGACGAGCAGGACCGCCCGCCCGCGCTGCCCCCTGAAACGGTCGACGGTCGGGTGCAGCGGGTCGAGGACGGCTGCGGACCCCTGTTCCACCGCCTTTTTCGTGTACGCATCGCCGAGGCCGAGATCGACGCTGGCCGGCTCATCGAGCTGATCTGCCAGGACTTCAAGCGTTTCATCCCCTCTGAGGTGGTCACCATCCGGGTGGGTGAACTCCGCGCGCAGGGTCTGGACGTCGCGGACGAGTTGCTGGTGGAGATGCCGGGCCCCTGGAACGGACCCGTCCGGGTCGTACACCGTGATGCCGAGTCCCTGCACCTTGCGACTCTGCGCGGTCACATGGAGGCCGGCCAGGTCCAGTTCCGGGCGCGCAGCGACGATGACCTGCTGGTGTTCGAGATCGAGCTGTGGGCGCGGTCCAGCAGCCGCTTGGTGCACCTGCTGTACGCGCATCTGCGTCTGGCCAAGGAAGCTCAGCTCAACATGTGGGTCCGTTTCTGCCTGTCCGCCGTCAGGGCCTCGGGCGGCCGGCTCAGGGACGGGGTGCACATCTCCACCCGCTGGCTTGATCCTTCTGTCAAGGCACACCCGTCCTGGACCACGGAGAGCCCCCTGGAACCGACGCGCGGATTCGGACGACACGTGTGATGCGGTCCATGGGGCGCCGTACGTGGGCGCAAGCCGTGGGAGGTCGCGGTTGTGCCGTCATCTGCTGGCGACGACTGAGGACCCCGCTCTGATTCCAGGCCAAAGTAAGGTGGCATCCCATGCCGCGAACGCGCCGAGCACAAGGAGGCGGAATGTTCGCTCCCTCGTCGGCGCTGGCGGCCGGAAGGCGTCATTCGGTCGGACGGCGCTGGGATGGAACCGTTCTCGCCGTGGGCAATACCGCAGCCGCTGAATGTCGTGTCGAGCGATGGGAGGACGTCGTCGCGGTGGCAGCCGGCAACGTCCATACCGCGACGAACACGGGCAGGTCTCATACGGTGGGACTCCGGTCGGACGGCACGGTGCTGGCAACGGGGTGGAATGGCGATGGGCAGTGTGATGTCGCCGGATGGCGAGGCGTCACGGCCGTGGCCGCAGGCTGGCGCCGCACGCTCGGGCTACTCGCGAATGGCCGCGTGCTGGCAGTCGGCCGGAGTTCAGAAGGACAGTGCGACGTGCAGTCCTGGCGCGAGATGGTCGTCCTCTCGTGTGGTGACTGGCACTCGGTCGGCATCCGGTCGGACGGTTCTGCACTGGCCACGGGGAACAACCGACGAGGTCAGTGTGCCGTTGAAGGGTGGCGTGACCTGGCCGCCATTTCGGCCGGGTATCTCCATACCGTCGGCCTCAAAGCCGATGGGCGGGCAGTAGCGACCGGAGAGCGGGCAACCGGGGCGTGCGAGGTCGATGAGTGGGAAGACGTGGTGGCGCTCGGCGCGGGCAGCTACCACACCGTCGGGGTCACAGCGTCAGGGCGGGTTCTCGCAGCGGGAGACAACAGCTACGGACAGTGCGAAGTCGGTGATTGGCGCGACATCGTCGCCGTGGCGGCCGGTTCAACGCACACCCTTGGCCTGCGTGCCAACGGCACAGTCGTGACCGCAGGGAACAATGCCGACAGACAGTGTGAAGTCGATGCCTGGTCCGGAGTCCAGCTTCCATAGGCCCCAGGCCGCGCCAACGCGACCTGACATGCCTAATGGAGGTGCACGGGACAGGGACGGCAGGATGTACTACACCTCATGGTCGAATACCACCAGCGGCACACAGACGACTGGCTCGCCTACTTCGCCACGCTGGGCCACGCAGACGCACAGCCGCTGGCCGCGGGTGTGGAAGGTGCGGTCTACCGGCTCGGCGAGGGCCTGGTCGCCAAGGTGTGGAGCGGGCGGCCGCCGGTCGGCCTCGGCCTGATCCGTCGGGTCTACGCGGACGTTGCGCGACACCAGCTGCCTTTCGCCACCCCACAGATCCACGCCGTCGAAGAGCGCAACGGCGTGCTCGTCACCTACGAGCGTGAGCTGCCCGGGGCGCCGCTGCGCGGTGACGCCGGGAGCACGCCCCCGGCCCGGGACGTGCCCGCGCGCGAGACCGACGCCCTGCTCACCGTGCTGCGCGGCCTGGCGTCCGTGCCGGGCTCGCCCGCGATGCGGCGGCTGACCGTCCAGGGCGACGACCGCCCGCTGTGGGAGGGCCATACTCGCTTCCCCGATGCTCTCGCAGCCCTGGTTGAGCGTGCCGCCCGCCGCCACGGAGATGTTCTCGCGACGGCGGTGCCCGGGTCGGCCGCGGTGGTCGAGCGGGCCGCCAAGGCGCTGCGGGCCCTGCCGGCGACGCCCGTCACCGCCATCCACGGCGACCTGGTCCCGCCCAACGTCCACGTCGACGACGCAGGACTCCCGGTGGCAGTCCTGGACTTCGGCTTCTTCACCACGGCCGGCGACCCGGCGTTCGAGGCAGCGGTGACGGCGGCGATCTGGGACATGTACGGACCCTACGCCGAACACCACACGGCCGAGCTCACCAGCTTGTTCGCGGCGGCACTGGGCTACGACGCGAAGGTGCTGTCGCTGTACCAGACGGCGTATGCGCTGACCACCTACGACCTGTTCAGTCCGGACGGCAGCGACGGCCACTTCCAGTGGTGCGCGGCACTGCTGAACCGCGACGAGGTAACCGACCAGGGCTCCTGACCGGATACGACGACCGGGAATCGCCCGGGGGCCCGTCGCCGAGTCGCCGGGCTCGCGAAGGTCGCGGCGGGGCAGCGCGGTCGCGCCGGAGGTGACGGCGCTGGACGGCGTCATGTGACCTGCACGGGTAGGCGGCCGTCTGGCTTTGTCCACGAGTTGCAACAGCGGAGGTACGCGACTTTGAACAGCATCTCGTCTTGGTGGGGGAGTGCCGGTACAGGGTGCCCACGGCCACGTCCGCCGCTGCGGCGATCTCGTCCATGCCTACCTCAGGGCCGTGCGCGGTGATCTGCTCGCCGGCGGCGGCCAGGAACTTTTTGCGGTTGCGGACCGCGTCGCTGTCGGTACGGCGATGCTGTCCCCTGCGTCGTCGCGACGGTGACCGGGTCGCGCTCGCAGCGCGGTGGCTCACACAAACGGGGAACTGGTCGTGTGGGAGGCCGGGGGGCCGGGCGGCCGTGCCCCAGTGGCTCCGGAGCGGCTGCGGGCGGCGCGGCGCCGGGCATGCCGGCTCGTTGGTCAGCCGAAGGCCGTCGCAAGCTGGTCGAGGAAGGGCGCTGTGGATGGGTGCGGGTCGCGACGTGGCGTGATCGTGTAGATACCACGGGTCGGAGGATCGACGAGGGGTGCTGTGGTGACGTCGATCCGCAGCGCGCCCGCCAGTACGCCGGGTATCAGCGCGATGGCGTGGCCGGTTGCGACCAGGGCCATCTTGCCGAGCAGATCGGCCGCGGTGAGGTCGATGCGGGCGGTGACTCCGGCGCGGGCGGCGTGCCGGCGCAGCAGCGCCGCCGAGCCGTCGTTGTCCTCGACCCAGGTCTCATCGGCCAGCGCCTGCATGTGCACCGGTTCCTGCCCGGCGTGCGGGTGGCCGACGGGCAGCACGACGACCATCTCGTCCATTCCCAGGAACCGCCGTTCGACACGCGGGTCGTCGGGCAGCCCCGGTGGCGCGTCGGTGACGACAGCGACGTCGAGAGCGCCGGCGATCACACGGTCGTGCAACTCCGGGCTCAGCTCGGGCAACAAGCTCCACCGGAGGGGCCCGGCCGCCTCCAGCAGGCGGCGGATCGCCGTCGGGACGATCCCGGCGGCCAGGGACGGCGTCGCGCCGACGGCCAGTGGCCGACTGGGCGCATCGTGACGCACGTCCCGCACGGCACGCATGGCGCGATCGGCTTCGTTGAGCGTGGCCAGGGCGTGGTGAAGGAACACCTCCCCAGCCGGTGTGGTGCGCACGCCCCGCACGTGCCGCTGCACCAGCGGCACCCCGAGTTCACGCTCCAACCCGGCGATCTGCCGGGAGACGGCCGACTGCGTGTAGCCGAGCTCGACGGCCGCTGCCGAGAGCGATCCGAGCCGACACACCGTCACGAACGTCCGCCATGAAGTCAATGCCATGGCAGGAGTATGGCTGGTCGGTATGCGGACCCCGCATCCCTGCTCTGCAAGATCTGCGCTTGTCGCAGGCCTGTGCAGAACCCCACGCTGGGACGCATGACACCGCACTCGATCGCCGTCCTCGGCTTGGGCCGCATGGGCACCGCGATAGCGACACGACTCGTCGACAACGACTGGGATCTCGTCGGCTGGACACGCTCCGGGCGCACGGCAGGCGCTCTTGAGACGACCGACGACCCGAACCACGCCGTGGCGAAGGCCGACGTCGTGCTCCTGGCGTTGTTCGACGGCCGGGCCTGCCGGCAGGTCGTCGACCAGGTCCGCGACTCGCTGCGCACGGACACGATCGTGTTGAACACGAGCACGATCGCCCCCGAAGAGGCGGCGAGGCTGGCCCGGCAACTCGGCACTCGTTACGTCCACGCACCCGTGCTCGGCTCCGTGCCGGCTGCCGCCGCCGGCGCCCTGCGGATTCTCGCCGCCGGCGACCAGGACGCGCTCGATCGAGTCCGACCGGTTCTGGACGTGCTCGGCACCGTGCGGCGCGTCGACGACGCCGCAACCGCCGCCGCGCTCAAGCTGATCGCCAACAGCAGCCTTGCCGGCGCTGTCCTCGCACTGCGCGACTCGCTGCGGCAAGCCGACGCTCTGGGCCTGCCCCGTGCCCAGGTGCTGGGCGTCCTCGAACTCGGCCAGCTCGGCGGGCTCGTGGCCCGCAAGAGGTCCTTCCTCACCGACACGCCGACCGCCGGCACGGCCGAGTTCACGATCGGCGCGCTGGCCAAGGACATGGCACTGCTCGCCACCGCGTCGGACACCCCCCTGCGCAGCGCAGCCGACCTCGCCGACACTCCCGCCGCACCTGAGGCCGACATCGCCGTCGCCGCCACGGTCCCCACCGTGGATGTCGCCGTGCTCGAACCTCTGCGCGCCTACATCCGCGGACACGCCACGGGCGATCCCACCCACTTCCGCGACGCCTTCCTGCCCACTGCCCACATCGAAGGAATCCGGAACGGTGCATTCGTCTCCTGGCGCCTAGCTGAGTACTGCGCTCTCTTCGACGGTCGGCCGGCCCCGGACGAACCGGCCCGTTCGCGCCGTATCGACGCCGTCGACGTGCACGGCACCGTCGCCACCGCATCCATGACCCTCCGACACGGCACGGACACCTTCACCGACATCTTCCTGCTGGTTCACATCGACGGAAACTGGCGCATCGCCAACAAGGCCTATCACCGACACTCCCGAAGTGACGGGACAGCCCCGGCCGTCTCGAGGGCTGAGCGACGGTCCTTCGTCGGTCAGGCTGAGTAGGGGAGCGCCGCTACCCACGTCCACTGCGGCAACGGCTGTTCCGCGGGCGGCTTCGCGTTCGGTCCCGGCACACCGCCACCCGGCTGAGGAGTGGCCGCTCCAGGGCCTCGGAGTAGCTGGCCGGTCCACCGAAGGCCTCGGCGAGCCGGAGGGCGACGTGTGCGGTGTGCTCGGGGGCCAGGTCGGCGAAGAGAGCGGCGAGGAGGCCGCCCGTGAGCACCTTGGGGTCGAACACGTCGGTCAACCCCCGCTAGAGTTGCGGCAGGCCGCGACTGGCGCGGGTGGACAACCACCGGGGAGTGGCCGTGTCCGTTCCGACGTGAGCGTCGACCGCCTGGGCGACTCCGTCAGCGATGTCCCGCTGAGGAGGCCATGAAGTGAAGTTGCGCTACGGAATCAACCCGCAACAGCAAGCCGCTCACGCCACACCGGTGGCGTCCGGCAGGTGGCCGGTCCGGCTGCTGCACGGAGAACCGTCGTACATCAACATGCTGGACGCGCTCAACGGATGGCAGCTCGTACACGAAGCCGGCCAGGCGCTGGGCAGGCCGGCAGCTGCTTCCTTCAAGCACGTCTCGCCTGCGGGCGCGGCGGTCTCCGGGGCCGTCGACGAGGTCACCGCAGAGCTCTACGGCGTCGCAGGTCATGAGGTAGGCGCCCTTGCCAGTGCCTACTTGCGGGCCCGGGACGCCGATCCGAAATCCTCCTACGGCGACTTCGCCGCCGTCTCTCGTCCGGTCGACACCGAGCTCGCCGAGCTGCTGACCGGCATGGTCTGCGACGGCATCGTCGCACCCGGCTACGAGCCGGGCACCGTCGAACGGCTGCGCAGGAAGAAGAACGGCCGTTTCCTGATCATGGAGGCAGACGCCGGTTTCGTGCCTCCGCACGAGGAAGCGCGGGAGGTGTTCGGCCTGCGCCTGACCCAGCGGCATGACGAAGTACGGCTGTCTTCCACCCTGCTGGGCGTCGTGGACGATGTCCTCCCTGACACCGCCGTGGCAGACCTCTTGCTGGGGCTGGCCGTCCTTCGCCATACCCAGTCCAATTCGGTCTGCTACCTGCGGGACGGCATGACGCTGGGAATCGGTGCCGGTCAGCAGTCCCGGGTCGACTGCACCCGTCTGGCCGGCGCCAAGGTCGACACCTGGTGGCTGCGGCGCCACCCCAGCGTCCGCGCGCTGTCCTTCCGGCCCGGCGTTCGGCGCCAGGACCGGATCAACTGGCAGATCCGCTTCATCGAGGGCGACCTCACGCCGGACGAGGCCGAGCGCCTGGCGGAGGCACTCTCCACACCGGCCGGGGAGCTCACCGCCGACGCACGCGTTCGATGGATCCAACGCCTCGACCAGGTCGCCTTCGCATCCGACGGCGCCCTGCCGTTTCGCGACAACGTCGACCACGCCCACCGCCACGGCGTTCAGTACATTGCCGAGCCGGGAGGATCCATCCGGTCCGACGAGGTTGAACAGGCCTGCCGTGAGCACCGGATCACGCTGGCACGCACCGGACTGAGGTTGTTCCATCACTGACGGCCGGCCGGCGACTGTCACCGTCGCCGTCTGCTCCCTCACGGGGCTCCGTCATGAATTCCCGTAGATCCGCGGTGAGTCGGTCGGCATGGGTGGCGAACAGGTCGCGCAGGCCGGCCGGCACGCCCGCGTCTGTACGGGCTTGGCGATGACGTCGAGGCGGAAGGCAGAGCAAAGCGTCACCGGTTCGCCGCCGCGCGGCTCAGCAACCACCAGATCCTGGAGAACACGAGGATCTTCCCAGCTCCGTGTCCACGCGCTTCGGTGTGCGCTGGTTTGCGGTCTCCGCAAAAATGCTGGTCGTCGGCCGTCGGCCTGCCCGAGCCTTGCCGAGCAGGTACTCCGGATCTGAGAGGCCGATCGTGACGACGACAACCACGTACCCTGTTCAGCCCCTTCTGAGCGCGCGCAGGCGCTGGACGGTGCTGGCCGTCTGCTGCCTGAGCATGTTCCTGGTGGGAATGGACACCACCATCGTCAACGTGGGCCTACCCGCCATCGGGCGCGGTCTGAGCGTCGGAATCCACGGTCTCGAGTGGACCGTGGATGCCTACACCATCGTCCTGGCGAGTCTTCTGATCTCCTCGGGTGCGCTGGCGGACCGCTTCGGACGCCGACGGGTGTTCCAGTCCGGGTTGATGGTGTTCGGTGCGGCCTCGATGGTCTGCGCGGTGACGCCTTCGGTGGGCGCGCTCATAGCGGCCCGGGCCGTTCAGGGCGTCGGAGCCTCGATGCTGAGTCCCGTTGCCCTCGCGATCGTGGTCGACGCGATGCCCGATCCGAGGGAGCGAGCGCAGGCGATCGGCGTCTGGGCATCGGTTTTCGGGCTCAGCATGGCAGTGGGCCCGGTCACGGGCGGCGCTCTGGTCGCGGGATTCGGCTGGCGGTCGCTGTTCTGGATCAACGCTCCGGTCGTAGTGATCGCTCTGGTACTCAGCGCGGTGTTCGTACCCGAGTCCCGGGGCTCGCGGACGCGGCGGCTCGACGTGCTGGGCCAGCTCCTGCTCACTGTGGTCATCGGGGCCTGCGTCGGCGTTCTCATCGAGGGCCCGCGCATCGGCTGGGCGTCGCCTGCGGTGCTGGCCGGCTACGGGGTCGCGGCCATGGCGACGGTCGGATTCCTTTCGGTCGAGTCGCGCCACCCCGAGCCGCTGATGGATCCGGGGCTTTTTCGTAATCCGCTGTTCAACAGTGCCGTCCTGGGCGCCGTTGCGGTCTTCGTCGCGCTGAACGTGACGCTGCTGCTCAACACCCTCTATCTGCAGCACGCCAGGGGAGTCACGCCACTGGCCGCCGGTGTGGCGACCCTGCCCATGGCTGTCGGAGCGACAGTCTGCGCACCCTGGTCCGGTCGTCTGGTCGGTCGTACAGGACCGCGACCGCCGCTGGTTCTGGCCGGTGGTTTCATCATTGCGGGCGCGCTCTGCCTGGTCGGAATCGACCGGCACACGAGCGTGGCCCTGCTGCTGTTCGCCTACCTGCTCATCGGTATCGGGTTCGGCTTCGCCAACGCGCCGATCACCAACACCGCGGTCAGTGGCCTGCCTCCGGCCCGGGCCGGCGTGGCCGGAGCGATCACGTCCACCGCTCGACAGCTCGGCGCTGCGCTCGGCATCGCCCTCGCCGGCGGTCTGGTGGCGCATGCCGACCCCGCAGGGCTCGCACAGGCATCCCGCCCGGGTTGGCTCCTGGTCGCCTCCTGTGGGCTCCTCCTGCTTCTCACGGCCCATGCGTCGCGGTCGAGGAAGTGACGCGGTTCCCGGTCGCGGCGCGAGTTCGCTCAGGGGCAGGCGAGCAGGCCGGCGCGGAGTTTGGCGGCGAGGATCCGGTGCACGCTGTCGTTCACCTGGGCGCGGAAGGAGGCGTCCTGCTGCATTCTGGTCAGGACCGCCTGCGTCATCGCCGGTATGGTGCTCGGCTGCACGGTCAGGATCATGTTCCCGCCCGCCGTAAGGAAGTTCAGCGCCCGCTGCGCCGGCGTGTACGACCGCACCGCGACCGCTTGCCCGAGGTCGTCGGAGATGACCACGCCTTTGAAGCCCAGTTGGGTCCGCAGCAGCCGGCCGATGACCGTCGGCGAGAAGGCCGCCAGATGAGCGGAGTCGATTTTGGTGTATTTGGCCAGGGAGATCATCACGAACGGCGAACCGGCCTTGATCCCGGTCCGGAACGGCGTGAGGCTGGCGCTGGAAGCGGTCGTCACCGAGTCCACGACGTTGGCCGTGGTGTCGGTGTTCCCGATCACCTGACCCAGCCCGGGGAAGTGCTTGAGGGTGGTCATCACGCCCGCCTGCGCGAAGCCGGCGGCGAAGGCGTCGCTGTGCGGGGCCACCGTGTCCGGGGTGTGGCCGTACTCACGGAAGTAGCGGCCGATCGGGCCGTTGCGGGTGCCCAGGCCGGCCGGGACGACGTCGGCGACGGGAGCCAGGTCGAGGTCGACTCCGGCGGCCTTGAGCTGACCGGCCCACTGGGCGGCCCGGGTGCGCAGGGTCGCGGTCGACCAGCTTCCCTGGGTCAGCGCCTCGGGTATGGCCGCGAAGCCGGGACCGCTGAGTACCTGCACATGGCCACCTTCCTGGTCGGTGGCGACCAGGATTCCGACCCGCCGGCCGGCAACCTGGTCCGCCTGTCGCCGCAGACCGTCCACCACACTTCTGGTCGCCTTGACACCGGCGCTGCTGCGCCCGGTCAGCATGACGGACCCCACGTGGTTGTCGCGCAGAACGCGCAACTGGGCCTGGTCGGGACGGGCCGCGGAGATCCCGCCCATGAAGAGCTGCCCGACGCGTTGAGCCGTGGTCATGCCGGAGAAGATCCGGTCGGGGCAGGAGGCGGCGGCTATCGAGGGGATGACACCGGCGGCGACCGGGGGAGCACCGACAGCCGCCGAGGTGGTGTCGGTGGCGGTGCCGCGGCCGGGCACTGAACGCCCGACGTCGGCGGTTTCCGCGCCGTGGCTGGTGGTGGCGGACCGGGATGAGCTCCCCGGGCGCACCTGCGAGGCCGGGGCGCCGCAGGCGACCGCGGCCAGCAGCATGGTCACCACCGGCGCGGCGGTGCGCAGGGCTGCTGAGCGGCGACCTCCGCGCACTCGGGCACGTGTTCTCATGGATGTCGCTCCTGACGTTGATGGTGTCGCTTGACTGTGGACCCACGGCACCAGGGAACGCGGGGATCGCGCGATCAGGGCGCTGGGGATCCCCTCCGGTTGCGGCGAGCTCGGCACCCGGCCTCACACCAGCATGCCCACCTCGGCCCGGTGGCGCGACCGGTGATCCTCAGGTCGGTGACATCCTGCTCGACTGCGACGTCCTCATCGTCCCCGGCGTGGACCTGCGCACGGTCACCTACGCGGCGGCTATGGGGAGCGGTGACGCGGGCAGGCTCGACCTTCTACGCCTCACGGGTGGCCGTATCGCCACCGGGTCCTCTTGACCCGGTTCGCAACAGGTGGCGTCCTGCTCGTCCGGGACGGCACCGTCCAGGAGGCGCGGGTGCTGACCCCGACCGACGTTGAGGCGGCGCGTTGCCACCGACCCTTCCTGATCGCGTCCGCCCCGCACAACGGACCGCCCTCTTCCGGCCGGACGGCGATCGTCGACGCGGCGGGCTGGGTTGTCACTCCGTGGCCAGTGAGTCGACGAGCGCCAGGGCGTCGTCGACGGAACCCGCCGGGTCGTCGAGCGGGTACAGCACGCCGCGTACCGTGCGGGAGGAGTCGAGGACGAGGGTGAGCCGCTTGAGCCGGTCGACACCCGCTGCGCGGAAGGTGGGTAGCCGCAGCGCCGCGGCCAGCTGAAGGTCGGCGTCCGACAGGAGCGGGAAAGGGATCCGCGCGTGCTCCGCGAAGGCGGCGAGCTGATCGGGGCGCTGCGTGCTGACTCCGTGCACCCTCACGTCGCGCTCGGCGAAGGCCGTCATCCGGTCGCGATAGGTGCACGACTCCAGCGTGCAGCCGAGGGTGCCCGGGATGCGGTCCCAGCCCGGCGGGTAATCCTGCCCGCCGGGCGCGTAGGCCCCGGGGAAGCAGTACAGGACCGTCCAGGTCCGGTCAGCGGCGACCGGGTCGGTCGGCACGCCCTCGGGGCCGGCCAGTTGGAGTTCGGGAAGCCGACGTCCCACCAGGGCGTGCACGCGTCGGGTCTCGGCGGAGTCGGTCGCGCTGGTGGCCGAGAGGACGCCGTCGCCCATGACGTGGCGGTCGCCCCAGTTCTGGAGCGCGACGAGGACCGGTAGCAGGCCGCGTCCGGCCGGCGTCAGGTGGTACTCGTACCGGGGAGGATGTGGGCTGTACAGACGCTTCTCCAGCACCCCGTCCGCAACAAGGGATTTCAGACGCTCCGTCAGTACCTTGCGGCTGATGCCCAGTCCGTCGCGGAGCGCGTCGAACTGGTGTGTCCCGCCCGCGACGTCGCGGATGAGCAGCAGCGTCCACGGGTCCCCGACCACCGTCAGCGCCTGCGCGATCGCGCAGTCCGGGTCGCCGAGCTCTGTGTATCGCATGATCCATGAGTATAGTCAGTTCCCTAAAGAGACTCACTCGACGGTCGCAGGGGGCAGGCATGACGACGGTGGTGCAGCGGCGCGGAGAGAAGGAGAAGCAGCCGGACGGCGCGTCGCGCGTGGCGGCGTTCTGGCGGTACTGGGGCGCGTCCACGGTGAGCGGTATCGGCGACGCGGTGACGGCGGTGGCCCTGCCGTTGCTCGCGGTACTGGTACTGCACGCCTCGGCGTTCGAGGTCAGCCTGATCACGGCCGCCTCCTTCGCCTCATGGCTTCTGGTGGGCCTCCCGGCCGGAGTCCTCGTGCATCGCCTGCCGTTGCGCGCGACGCAGGTGGCGATGGACCTGGTCCGGGCCGCCGCGGTGGCCTCGGTGCCGGTGGCTGCCGCGCTCGGCGTCCTGAGCCTGCCGCATCTGATCGTCGTGGCCCTGGTGGTCGGGTTGGCGTCCGTCGTCTTCGACGTCGGCAACTCGACCTTCCTGCCCTCCATCGTCAGCAAGGAGGAGCTCACCGCCCGCAACAGCCTCACCTCGGGGACCAGGGCGGCGACCCAACTCGGTGGCCCGTCCCTCGGCGGCGTGCTGGTCCAGCTGCTCGGCGCGGCGGCGTCCATCGTGGTCGACGCGGTGAGCTACCTCGTCTCGGCCGCGCTGATGGCCAGCCTGCCTCAGGTTGCGCACCCCGCGCAGGAGGGCCCGCGCCGGGGCATGGGCGAGATGATCCGCGAGGGCTGGCGATACGTCACCCGCCACCCTGTCATCGGCCCCTGCGCGGCGGACGCGACCGCGGTCAACTTCGTCTGCGGCGGCCTGATGGCGCTCACCCCGGTCTTCCTCGTCCGCACCCTCGACGCGCCGCCCGCCCTGGTCGGGATACTCATCGCGACCGATGGTCTCGGCACCCTGGTCGGTGCGGCGCTGACGCCCCGGATCGTCGCACGCCTGGGCAGCGGCCGGGCGCTGCGCTGGGCCGCGGTGGTCTCCCCGTGCTTCGCCGCGCTGATCCCGCTGGCCGGCCATTCCGTGACACTCGGCCTGTTCGCCCTGGGGAACGCCGGTTTCGCCGGGGCCGTGGTGGTGACGAGCATCGTGACCCGCACGTACCGGCAGACCGCCACACCTCCCGAACTGCTGCCGCGTGTGATGGCGACAGTCCGCTTCATCTCCTGGGGTGCGGTCCCGTTCGGCGCGCTGGCGGCGGGAGGTTTCGCCGCCCTGTGGGGAACCCGCGCCTCCTTCGCACTCATGGCCGTGCTCTCCACGGTCAGCCCGGCGATCCTCCTGGCGAGCCCGATCCGACGGATGCGCGAGCTCGCGTGAACCGGAGTGCCGATCGATTCGCCAGGAGATCTCGGGGCCTCCGCGCCCCCGAACAGTAAGGGCTTTCCAAAGATCCGTGGGGCGAAGGGCCGTCGGTCACGGGGGTGGATACAGAATGCTGCGGCAGGCCGGGCTGGGGTGCAGCTTCAAGTGGGCGGCGACGTATGGGGTCGTCCCATGCGAGAGCCCAGTAGCGAGGGGGATTCTTGATGCGGTCGGGGGACGGGACATCGCGGCGGCTGGGACGGCGAGAAGGCACACCTGGCCTGCACCCGGTGCGGGCTCGCCGGAACCCGGCCGGGATCGTGGTGTTCCTTGTGCTGATGGTCGACTCCGTCGTGAACGGGCTCTTCGTCCCGTTGTCCATGCTCTATCTGTCGGCGAGTTCTGGCGCGTCACTGGTTCGGGTGGGGACCCTGCTGAGTGTGGCCGGGCTGTTGTCCCTTCCCTTGCCCCTGTGGGTCGGTCGTCTCGTCGACCGGCTTGGGCCAAAGCCCATCGTGCTGGTGGCGCAGGTGCTTCAGGCGGCAGGCTTCCTGGGGTACCTCGTGGCTCGGAACGGCGGTGTGGTCCTTCTGGCCGCGACGGTGGCGTCGCTGGGGCAGCGGGCCTTCTGGTCCTCCGCTTTCACCCTCGTCAGCAATCTGTCCGATCGTGACCCTGGTGGGCGCTCTCGCGAGCGGTGGTTCGGTGTCATCGGCTCGCTGCGGGCAGCGGGCTACGGGGTCGGCGCCGTGCTGGCGGGAGTGGCCATGTCGGCGAAGTCCGGCCTGATGTACCGAGGAGCGATCGGCGCGTGCGTCTGCCTGCTGATGGCGGCCGCCCTGTTGCTCGGATGGGGAGTTCCGCGGAACGCCGCTCTGCCTGCCGGGGCAGATCTCGAGGAGCGGGGGAAGGCGGAACGAGGCACCCGCGGTTACCGGACGCTGTGGGCTGACCGTCCCTACGTTGCGCTGGTGGGGCTGAACACGGCGTTCGCGCTGTGCAATGTCATGCTCAGTATCGCCTTCCCGCCGTTCGTCGACCGTCGGCTGCCGGCCGTGACCTGGGCGGTCGGTCCGCTGCTGGCCATGAACACGGTGGTCCAGGCCGCCCTTCAGTCATCGGTCGTCCGCCTGATCCGGCGGCTGCCACGTCATACGTCGTTGTGTCTGGCCGGAGTTCTCTGGGCCTTGTGGGCGTGCCTGACTGCTTGCCCGCTGTTGATGCCCAGGGCACTGTGGATCCCCTGTCTCGCCGTGGCCGTGCTGTGCTACTCGGCGGCTCAGCTCGTGCATTCTCCAGTGTCGAACGCGCTGTCCGCCGATGCCGCCCCTTCTGACATCCGAGGTCGTTACATCGCGGTCTTCCAGTACTCCTTCGCGATCGCCACGGTCGTCGCTCCCCTGCTGTTCTCGCTGTTGTTCGACATGTCGAGCGCGGCTCCGTGGGCCGCCCTCGCCGTGCTCGCCCTTGTGACGGTTCCCGGAATGCTCGCCCTGGCCCCGCGTCTGCCGCAGTCCGCGTTGGCGGCCGGCGGAGCCGGGCGCGCGGGCACAGCCTGAAGCCGTCGTCCCGCCCGGCTGCAGGCCGGCATCCACGTCCTGGGCGACGTACACCTCGGCGGCACGCGCCGCCAGGCGCCACTGGGTGTCGGCGTCGATGACGACTGGCGGTTGGTGGAGTACCGGCAGTTCTTCCGTGTCCCCCGTGAATCGCCTTTGTGACCTGAAGGCGAGCTTTCGGCCGCGGTCACTGGGGGCCTCCATGTCCTTCGTCAAGTGTGGGCGACTTCGGTGCGAGATTCGCTCTTCTTCGTGGGGGCATGAGACCGTCTGGTCGTGCCGGAGATGACGAGTGGGTTGGAGAGGGCCTTGGCTGAGGCATCGTCTCCTTCCTGGACGCAACGTGTTCGTGCCGGGCGTGACCTTGCCTCCTTCGCTGATGTTCCCGAGGCTGCGGAAGCGCTGGTGGGCCTGCTGCTGGACGCCGAGGACACGGCGGTGACTCGACAGACGGCCAAGGCCCTGGCCCGGGTAGGGACGGTGGCCGCCATAAGGCTCATCGCTCTCGCGGTTGCTGAGGCTGACGACAACCGGGCTGATTGGCTGCAGGCAGGGGTGCATGACGCGCTCGTGGGACCGGATGGTGCGCCGGACATCGCGGCGGCCTGCGGGAAGCTCGCCCGTGATCCGGAAGAAGCTGTCCGTCGGGGTGCCGCAGACATCTCCGTCTGGACAGGCGACACAAGGTGTTGATCTGAATCGACGTGTCTGTGGGCTGGTCCATGCACCCGTCGCTTGGGGAGGCGTGGTTCGTGGAAGGTGCCGTCGCGGAGCATGGCGAAGAGCACGCTGATGCGGTGGCGGGCGAGGCGGAGGAGGGCCTGGGGGTCGGTCTTCCCTCTGGCCCGTCACCGGCAGCGAGTTGCGAACCCCGGCCCATTCGGCGTCGGCCATGTCCGACGGGCGGCGTCGCACGTGCAGCGGACGGTCGGCCGCGTTGCCGTACACGTGCGCGAGACAATCACACGACGTGGCAGGCGAGTTGGACGACGAGGGCTCCGAAACGCAAGACTGCGGCACAGGGCCTCCTGACGCTCGAAGGACTTCGGCAATCCCGAGCTGGACAGGAGGCCCTGCCCTCCTGCACGTCTCGACCGGAGATCGCCCGACCGAGTCGCCGCGCTCGAACCAGTGCTCACCGTGACAGGGCAGGCTACGGCTCCTACAGCACGCGCAAAGCCTGGTCGGCGTCACGTTCCCGCCTGGCGAGCGCATGTAGCACGGCCTGATCGCCGTGCCGGTCACGGGCGGCTGCCACAAGGACATCGACTGCCATGGCGAGCGTGGCTTCGGGTGTCTGGCAGTGAGCGCCCACGCTCAGAGCCAGATCATCAAGGTGCACCGCCAATTCGACGCATCGGGTCTGGAGGTAGCCGTCCAGCAGCATTTCCTCTCCAGGCCGGTGGAGGATGGCCACTCGCCGATCGGCTGGCTCCTGGCCCAGCCGTTGTGCCAACCTTTGCCATGCAGCGCGCGCCTGCTCAGCCACGGCGGCGGGGCCGGCGGCTGCCGTCTCCTCGCTCCGCGCGCGCACACCGACGTTGAGTGCGGAGTCCGGGGCAGACGTGCCGACGAGCCGCGCGTAGTAGCGCACTGGCGATACCGGCTCCGTGCCGACCGTCTCGCCGTCGAGAAACCATTCGACCTGCAGGACGCTGCGTGCAAGGTGACCAGCCAGTCCACCCACCGTCATCCCCGGCAGCACTGACTCCTCGTCCCAGCGACGCGCCACCTCTTCCGTGGCCAGCAGGTGCACAGCCCGCTCGGCGCCCAGCAGGTATGCCTTGCGTATCTCCTCAGTCATGCGAGGTATCTTGCCCGGATCAAGATCGTCGCGGCCGATGCGTCCATATGTTGGAATCCTTGTTCAAAATGTGGACCGAGTGATCGGGTGGGGCCGAGGGCGCCCGCGGTCGGCCGGGCGTTGTGCCAGGCCAGGTGGTAGTCGGACCTCTCGTCAGCGTCTCCGACGGCGCCTCTCGGGCCCGGTGACCCGGCCCCCAGGTCATCCGTTCCACAGGGGGAGCAATCATGCCGGTCCCGGAAGTCGGCGGCCCTGTTGCAAGACCGCGAGGAAGATGACGAGGGGTCGGTCAGCGGCGGACTTCGGCACCCCGAACAGCGGCGCGTTCGGCGCAGGGTAGGTTGGTTCCCCCGTACGCGGCGACCAGCGTGCCCACGTGGGCCATCATGGGCCCGTGGACTTCGAGCCGTACCGGGGTGAGCTGTTGGCGTACTGCTACCGGATGCTGGGCTCGTTCCACGAGGCTGAGGACCTGGTGCAGGAGACGATGCTGCGTGCCTGGAAGGCCCGCGACCGGTACGACCGCACGCGCGCGTCGGTGCGGACCTGGCTGTACCGGATCGCGACCAACGCATGCCTGACCACGCTGGAAGGGCGGGCGCGACGGCCGCTGCCGTCGGGACTGGGCGCGCCGAGTGAGGACCCTGGGGCGCCGCTCACTCCGGCGTTCGACATCCCCTGGCTGCAGCCTTTCCCCGATGCGCGCTTCGACGCGGAGGTCCGGGCCGACACGCGGCTGGCGCTGGTCGCGGCGATGCAGGTCCTGTCGCCGCGGCAGCGGGCCGTGTTGGTGCTTCGCGAGGTACTGGAGTTCACCGCTGCCGAGGTCGCCGAGCAGTTGGGGACCACCACTGCGGCCGTCAACAGCGCGTTGCAGCGGGCCCGTGCCGCTCTGGCTGACGTGGGCGGCGTGGAGGAGGTCACCGAGCCGGACGAGCCCGAGACACGGGCGGTGATTCAGCGCTATGTGCGGGCGTTCGAGGCGGCGGACGTCCCCGCGCTCGTGCGGCTGCTCACGGACGATGCGATCCTGGAGATGCCGCCGGTCCCGCTGTGGTACCGGGGCAGCCGCCACTACGGTCTGTTCATGTCGCGGATCTTCGCGATGCGTGGGACGGGCTGGGGGATGACGCCCCTCACCGCCAACGGGCAGCCCGCGCTCGCCGCCTACGCGCCGGAGCCCGGCGGCACGCACCGGCTGCACACCCTGCAGGTCTTCACCGTCACCCGCGGCCGGGTCGCGCGCAATGTCGTGTTCGCCGATCGGCACGTGTTCGAGGCGTTCGACCTGCCCCGGCAGATTTCTTCCGACGGGTTTCGCCAGGAACGATGAGTGGCCCCGATGCCGCCGGTACGTACCGGTGAGCATCGACCGAAGGGAACCCCATCGTGAGCGTCATCGTCATTGAGTTCGTCAGCCTGGACGGGATCGTGTCCGATCCGGACGGCTCGGGTGGCACACCGGGCGGCGGCTGGGCGTTCCGGCATGGTCCCGGGACGGTCGCCGGGGACAAGTTCCGGCTCGGCAGCGCGCTCGACGACGGTGTCCTGCTGCTGGGCCGTACGACCTGGCAGTTGTTCTCGCGCATCTGGCCGGGGCGTGACGACCCGTTCGCCCGGCGGATGAACGCCGTGCCGAAGCTGGTCGTCTCCCGTTCCCTGACCAGCACTTCGGCGTGGGAGAACTCCCGGGTCGTCGACGGCAGTCTCATCGACGCTGTCAAGCGCGAGGAGCGCGACGTGATCATCGCCGGCAGCGTGAGCGTCGTACGGGCGCTGATGGCCGGGGAACTGATCGATGAGTACCGGCTGCTGACGTTCCCCACCGTCCTCGGCACCGGCCAACGGCTGTTTCCCGACGGCGGCCCGCGAGTCGACCTGGAGTGCCGGTCGGCCGAGCGCGCCGGTGCCGCCGTTCTCGTCCGGTACCGGAGGGCGGCACGATGACGGTTCGCTTCCTCGCCCTGTACGAGACGCCGGCCGACCCCGAGGCCTTCGACCGGCATTACCGCCAGGTCCACATTCCACTCGGGCGCCGGCTCCCGGGCCTGCGCCGGTACACCGTCAGCCGTGACGTCGCGGGCGTGCGTGGCGGCGCACCGTACTACCTGGTCGCCGAGCTGGAATGGGAAACGATGGACGACCTGAGGGCTGCCTTCGGCTCACCGGAGGGCCGCGCCGCCGCCGGCGACGCCGCCCGTCTCCAGGAGCTGGCCGCGGTGCGCAGCATGATCTTCACGGTGGATGACAGCATGACGCAACCCCCTGCTTAGAGCAACCAAAGGTTGCACATGGCCGGAGGACGGCTGTACAGTGATATGCAACCAAAGGTTGCGAGAGGCTGGGTGAGCGGGATGGAATACGGCAGCATCGAGCGGGAGATCCGCATCGACGCCAGACCCGAGGTGGTCTACGAGGTCATCAGCAGACCCGAGCACCTGCGGGAGTGGTGGCCGGACGAAGCAGAACTCGAGCCGGTGCCCGGTGCCACCGGGGTCATCACGTTCGGCGACACGACCTCCCCGGAGGCGAAGGTCGTGTCGCTCACGGTGATCGAGGCCGACCCGCCCCGGCGGTTCTGCTTCCGGTGGGTGTACGACGAGGGGGAGGCCGCGACGCCGACCAACTCACTCCTGGTGACGTTCGACCTGATCCCGTCGGGTGCCGGCACCCTGCTCCGTTTCACAGAGACGGGGTTCCGGGAGAAGGGCTGGGAGGCGGCCGTGCTCGAAGAGCAGTACCGCCAGCACGTCACCGGCTGGGACCACTTCCTGCCCCGCCTCGTCGCGTATGCCGAACGGCTGGTGTCGGCGCCGTGAGCGTCACCATCGACGACGAGCTCTGGTCGGCCGTGGGGGATCCGACCCGGCGCCGGATGCTGGACCTGCTGTTGACCGACGGCGGCGGGACGGCGACCACGCTGAGCGATCAGCTGCCGGTCACGCGGCAGGCGGTCGCCAAACACCTCGGCGTACTGCACCGGGTCGGGCTGGTCCACGTGAAGCCGTCCGGACGCGAGCGCCGCTACGAGGTGGACGAGGCCCAGTTCGCCCGAGCCGTTGCGCAACTGTCGTCGGTCGGGGCCGCCTGGGACGCCCGGCTGCAGCGCATCAAGCGGATCGCCGAGGCAATCCAGCGCGGCCAAGAGGGCTGAGGCCTCACCAACGCACGTTGCCGCATCCAATGCGGTGCTGGTGAACGCGCCTGATTGCGGGCGCCTGCAGGAGAAGGAGGCATCGAGATGGTGGACATCCTGCACAGGATCGGAGTCACGTCATCTCCCGACGCTGTCTACGCGGCCTTGACCACGAGCGAGGGGCTGGCGAGCTGGTGGACGGAGGAGACGAGCGGTGACGCCGATGTCGGGGGAGTGATCCGGTTCCGCTTCGAGCCCGGCGGGTTCGACATGAAGGTCCTGGAAGCTCAGCCCGCCGAGCGGGTGGTCTGGGAGGTCGTGGACGGCCCCGAGGAGTGGATCGGCACGCAGATCCGCTTCGAGCTCAAGCAGGAGGACGGCTTCACGATCGTGTTGTTCCGGCACGAAGGCTGGAAGGAGCCGGTGGAGTTCATGTACCACTGCAGCACGAAGTGGGCGACCTTCCTGATGAGCCTCAAGAGACTCGTCGAAACCGGCAAGGGCGAGCCGGCACCGTACGACGTCAAGATCAGCAACTGGCACTAGACGCACCCGGAGATGGCGCAGGTCTTGCCGAGACCCGGTTCCCGGCCGATCGGTACCCGCACCAGGCCGAGCTGGTGACCGAGGACCGAGCACGTATCCTGCGCTCCGGCTCGACTACGGCGAAGAGTTCATGTTCGGGCTCGATCCGATACCTGACGCCGCACCTGCCCAGGCGTGGTACCGAGGCGTTTGCGCAACAGGGACGTGAGCGTGGTGGCGTTTTCGTAGCCGACCTTGCGGGCCACCGCGGTGGTCGGCAGGTCGGTGGTGCGTAGCAGGTGCACCGCCTGTTCGAGCCGGATCTGCTGGGCGAAGCGCAGCGGCGAGACGCCCGCCACTCGATCCAGCGCCCGCTGCAGCGTGCGCTCGCTGGTGCCGACGGCGCGGGCCGCGTCCGCGATGCGCAAGGGCTGGGTCAGGTGTTGGCGGACCCATCGTTCGAAGGCGCTGACGATCGGGTCGGTGCGGGCGAGGTGGCCGGGAATGGAGTAACTGGCCTGTGTGGGGCGGGCGTCGACGACCAGGTAGCGCGCGGTGAGGTCGGCCAGGGCGGGACTGCTGTCCCGCACGAGGCAGAGCGCCAGATCGAGGTGAGCCATGGCGGCTCCGGCCGTGGTGACATCCGACCCGCGGCTGACCATCTGCGTTTCGTCCAGAGCCACTTGGGGGTAGCGCCGCCGGAACTCCGCGGCGAGCCACCAACTGGTCGTCGCGGGCTCTCCGTCCAGCACGCCGCTCTCCGCGAGCAGAAAGGTCCCGGTACAGGCCGCCGCCAGGGGCACCCCGGCCGCACGGGCGCCCTGGATGGTTCGGCGAACGGGCAGCTGCTCGGGTGAGGCCACCCACGCGGTGAGCGGCGTCGGCTGCTTGTGCCAGACACCGGGCACTACCAGGGCGTCCGGCGCGGCGACGTCCCCCGGCCTGACGGCGTCCACGAGATGACCGGCTCCCGTCCGCACCGGGCCGCGAGGGCTGACACACCGGACCTGCCACGGCGGCGGGGGTTCCGGGAGCTCCCCGCGCAGTGCGTTGGCCGTTCGCAGCACGTCGAGCACCGAGGAAAGCCCGGAGTCGAAGACACCGTCGACAACCAGCACCGAGATCTTCATGTCGGAAACGGTAAGGGATGCGTCGGATCCGCCACTGGGAGAGGTGTGCACGCGGCTCCTACGGTGATGACACCGACCGAACCCTCAGGAGAAGACATGGCCCGGCAGAAGATCACCATTCCCGCGAACGCTCGCGTCGGACTGCTCGTCCGCCTCGAGGCCAAGCCGGAGCATGCGCAGGAACTCGAGGAACTGCTCACCAACGCCCTCTCCTTGGCTCGGGAAGAGACCGGGACCACAGTGTGGTTCGCGCTGCGCCTCGGTCCCACCACCTTCGGCATCTTCGACGCCTTCGGTGACGACCAGGACCGCCGTGCCCACATGGAGGGGAAGATCGCAGCCGTCCTCCGTGCCGAGGGCCCGCGGCTGCTGGCCGGGAACCCGGACATCCGCGCGCATGACGTCCTGGCCGCCAAGCTTCCGACCGCCTGACCAAGGCCGGCCTGCGTCCACCCGGCCGGTCGGCTCCTGTCGTGCCGTCACGTCTCATGCCTCGCCGAACAGGCCGTCCCCCCTGTCACGTTGTCGTTGTTCGGCCCCCGCCCGGTGATGCTCACGTGCAAGGACCGCTCAGCCGTCGATCAGCAGCGGGCCTGGTCTTCGCGGCGGCACGGCGGGCCGTCCAGCAGCCGCCGCTGTCAGATGAGTACGACGCACCCCCGTCGTTCCAGCTCCGACAACAGCGGTGCAGAAGGCTCGCAGGCATTCCAGCGCAGGTCCAGCTTCTCCAAGGCAGGCATGCCGACCACCCAGTCCGGCACGTGGGTGAGGCGATTGCTCCGCACGTCGAGCTGACGCAGTCTGGGAAGCAGAGCCAACGACTCCGGCAGCTCGGTCAGAGCGTTCTCCCTCAGATCCAGATGGCGCAGTTCGTGGAGCCCGGCGACGGATGCGGGCAGAGTTTCGACGGCATTCCCCCGGAGCCACAGCTCCCGTAGGTTACGGAGGCGGCCGATGCCGTCGGGCAGCGTCTGCAGCCGGTTGTGCTGTGCACGGAGTTCGATCAGGCCGCTCATCCGGCCGACGGTCTCGGGCAGGGCGGTGAGGCCGTTCTCGCCGACGTTGAGGTATCGCAGCCGCGTCAGCCTTCCCAACGCGTGGGGTATCGAGGTCAAACGGTTGTCGTGCAGGTAGAGGCAGCCGTCGAGAGCGACCAGGTCACCCAGCTCGTCGGGTACCGAGGAGAGGTGGTTGTGGCCGAGGTCCAGGGTGGTCAGGCGGACCAGCTGCCCGATCGCGCGCGGGAGTTCCGTGAGTTCGTTGTCCGCGAGGATCAGCACCTGCAGTTCGGTGCGCTGCCAGATCGACTCGGGTACCTCTTTCAGCTGCTGACGCCACAGGTTCAGCATGTGCGGCACGGTGTCCGATCCCTTCTCGGCATGACCTTGTCCTCAAGTACCAGCAGACGTTGTACCGCCACTTCGGTTCCAAGGACGGTTCCGTGGCGGCCGTTTCGGAGAACCGATCGCGACGGGTCCTGGCCCGGATGTGCAACGTGGCTGCCGCTGCCTGCACCGGAATCGGCTCTGTCAGCCGCTTGAGCCGGCTCGACGCGGCGCGCAAGCCCTCCAGTTCCCGACTGCAGAAACGTCCGCAAGGTCAGCGACTGGCGCGTGAAGCCGTTGCGCTCGTAGAACCGGATGGCGTCTGCGTTGCTTGAGTATGCCGTCACCTCCGCGGCTTCGGCCCCTGCCTCCTTCGCGCCAGCCGAAGAACTCCGCGGGGAAGTCCGAGCGCGACCCGTCAGCGGCATCGGCGGGCGTTGAGCCGGGCGGCCTGGCGCGTCAGGTGGTCACGCTCGGCGAGGTTGGGTGCCTTGTGCGCCGCCTCGGCGTACAGCCGGGCCGCCGTCGCCAGGTCACCGTCGCGCTCGTGGAGGTACGCCGCCACCGCGGCATGGCGGGGCAGGGAGGCGTCCAGCGCCGCGAGCGCCGCCAGGCCGGCGCGCGGTCCGTCGGCCTCCCCGACGGCGACCGCGCGGTTGAGCCGGACGACCGGGCTGTCGGTCAGGCGCGCGAGCTCGTCGTACCACTCGACGATCTGCACCCAGTCGGTCTCCTCGGCGGTGGGCGCGTCGGCGTGGAGTGCCGCGATGGCGGCCTGGGCCTGGAACTCGCCGAGCCGGTCGCGGGCGAGGGCCGCCTGGAGGATCCCGACGCCCTCGGCGATCAACGCTGTGTCCCACCGGCCGCGGTCCTGGTCGGCGAGCGGTACCAGGCTGCCGTCGGGCGCGGTCCGGGCGGCGCGCCGGGCGTGGTGGAGCAGCATGAGGGCGAGCAGCCCCGCCGCCTCGGGGTGGTCGATGGCGGCCGCGAGCTGCCGGGTGAGCCGGATGGCCTCGGAGGCGAGGTCGACGTCGCCGGAGTAGCCCTCGTTGAAGACCAGGTAGAGGACGCGCAGCACAGTGGCGACGTCGCCGGGCTGGTCGAAGCGCACGCCGGAGACCGTGCGCTTGGCCCGGCTGATGCGCTGGGCCATGGTCGCCTCGGGCACCAGGTAGGCCTGGGCGATCTGGCGGGTGGTCAGCCCGCCGACGGCGCGCAGGGTGAGCGCGACGGCGGACGAGGGCGTCAGGGACGGGTGGGCGCACAGGAAGTAGAGCTGGAGCGTGTCGTCCACCGAGGGCGCGGTTCCGGGCGGCGGCTGCTCGTCGACGAGATCCTCCCGCCGACGGCGCGCGCTGTCGGCCCG
This sequence comes from Streptomyces sp. Ru72, assembly GCF_002920635.1. Lineage (GTDB taxonomy): Bacteria > Actinomycetota > Actinomycetes > Streptomycetales > Streptomycetaceae > Streptomyces. Next base: position 25,912 of record NZ_PQSR01000076.1, read on the forward strand.
GACCTGGTCGAGGAACTTCCGCCAGGCCACGGTGACCAGCCAGGCCTTGGCATCCCGGGGTGGATCGGCCGGCCACACGCGCACCGCCTCGGTCAGAGCGTCCTGCACGGCGTCCTCAGCTGCCGCGAAGTCTGCTCCGCGGCGGATGAGGACGGCGAGCACGCTCGGCATGAGGCTCCTGAGCAGCGCCTCGTCCATCGGTGAGATCACTCCGCGATGGTCGGCTGCGCGGCCAGGAACGGACGTACCTCCAGCCACTCGTGGATCGGCCTGCCGCCGGCCCCGGGTGCCGCCGACAGCTCCCCGGCCAGCTCGACGGCGCGCTCGTAGGTGTCGACGTCGATCACCATCCAGCCGGCGATGAGGTCCTTGGTCTCGGCGAACGGACCGTCGGTGACCGGCGGGCGCCCCTCACCGTCGTAGCGGACCCACGCTCCCTCGGGCGCGAGCGCCTGACCGTCGACGAACTCGCCGGTCTTTTCGAGCCGGGCCGCGAAGTCGTGCATGTACTGCATGTGGGCCGAGATCTCCTCCGGCGTCCACTGGTCCATCGGCACGTCGTTGACCGGAGCCGGGGCGCCGCGGTAGTGCTTCAGCAGCAGGTACTTGGCCATCGTGGTTCTCCTCGGTGCTGGTGCGACCCATTGTGGTCGCGTTCAACCCGGGGACGGAGCCGGACGACGGTTCTCGACATCGCCGTCCGATTTTTCTGGGCGATCGTGGATGAGCCTCGATCAGTCGTCTCGTGGTTCCCGGGTCTGAAGCGTGGCGCGGGGGCGGGAGCTTCGAAGATCAGCACCGGCGGAACAACTGTGCGCGGGTCTTCATGTGCCCGACGAACGGCGCCAGGAGCACACGAGGCGTCGTGGATGCCGACGTGCCCGGCCAGGCGCTCCGCCGCCTCCACGGCGCGGCGAGCGGTTCCTCGCCCACCAACCTGCCGGTGCGGCGGACACCCCGGCTATGACGGACGCCCGCCGAACTGCCAGTTGTGCACCTCGATGTCGGCATACCGGTCCTGGGTCAGGATGGCGCGTGCGGTGTCAGGGTCCGGAGCTTGGACCAGCGCCGCTGTACCCAGCCAGGTGGCGCCGTCGTCGGAGAGCAGCGGCCCGTAGGCGATCAGCTCGTTCCACTCGGGCGGCGCAGCGAGGTCGGTGGCCTGCCCTGCGCCGAGGCCGAGCACGAGGTACCGGTTGCCGCCGGTCCGGCCGCCAGGGAAGTCCCACATCGTGCGCCCCAGCGTGTTGCGCCACCGTCGTAGCAGCACGTCCCGGTAGACGCCGGCCTGGTAGTTCGGCTCGTCGAAGGCGAACGCGCGGGCAGCGGCGGGGTCGGGCAGGTCGACGATGTGCAGGCTGCCGGTGGGTGTGCCGCCGTCGTCGGTGAGGGTCGGGCCCCGGGCGATCATCTCCTTCGCGTACTGGTCCATGTAGGACCAGTGCTCTTCCCGCAGCTCGTAGCGCAGTGGGAGGGAGTCGGGCCGGTCGCGGTGGTGGCAGAGGAACTCCATGCCCAAGGATCCCCTCAAGGAGGTGACAAGGTCGAGCGAGTTCCACTGCGACGGCTGCTCGGCGGCCTGCTCCGGCAGGGCCCGCGCGGGCACCACGCATTGGAGTTCCGAGTGACGCGCCTACGAGGAGTTCGTCGCGCCAGGCACCTTTGTCTTCCGGTCGCGCGGCAACACCGACAGGCTTCACGATGTCGTCAAGTACAACTGGGAGATGGTGGCCCGGGACGGTGGTGAGGTTGCCGGCGTCGGGCTGGAGATCCTCATGCTCGGCCCCGACGGCCGCATCGTCGGCGACTACCAGTTCATCGAAGGATGACCGCAACGACGGCAACCCGCCCATCGATGGTGCGCGGGTACCACCTCAGCACCGGCAGCGGCATCGCCGGCCTGTCGCCGCGCACACCTGCCGCAACTGGGTGGCTCGCTCGACTGATCTGGGGGCCGACGATCGGTCACGCCCCACCAACCCGGCCTGGCTGCGATCAGCGCTGTAACCCGTCCCCGAAGCTGCAGGACAGCAAGTCGGGAAGTCGGGCGCCCGGCTCAATGCCCGTCGGGCTGTGGTGAGCCGGTGACACACGGGCGGTCATGAGCGGGCGAGCTGCTCCAGACGCTGGTGCAGGTGCTCGACGTAGGTCTCGGATTCGGGCTTCATCAGCACGCTGCGCAGGATCCGTGCACCGTCGGCATCCGCGGTGACCTTCGGGTGACGGGCGGTGAAGCGCTCGGCGCCGACGCGGAGGGTGCTGAGGAAGACCGGGTCCTGGCTGTCGGTCATCCCTTCCTGCAGGATCCGGTTGCTGGCCGCGTCGATCTCCGAGAGGGTGTTGCGTGCGGTGACCGGGAAGTAGCTGACGATGTCGAGCTGCGGGGGCTGGTAGAGCTCCAGGTGCTCGGAGCCCTCGATGAGGTCCGCCCAGCGAAGCGCCGCGCGCCGGCCGGCCGCCAGCACCTGGCCCAGCCCTTCGCGGGTGGGCGGCAACAGCTGGAAGGTGAGCCACAGCGCGGCGGCCGCCGCGCCCGCACGGGAGCACTCCAGGCTGATCTCGCCCAGGTGCAGTTCGTCGGAGGTGAAGTACGTGTACGGCGAGTCGTGCAGGTAGAACCGGCCGACCGAGGGATCGCGGAAGAGGACGGCGCCGCAGCCGTAGGGCTGCAGGCCGTGCTTGTGCGGGTCCACCACGATGGAGTCGGCCTGGGCGACGGCCTGCCAGGGCTCGGCCGGCAGGCCCTCGGGGCCGTCCGCGCCGGCCAGCAGCGTGAAGAATCCGCCGTAGGCGGCGTCGACGTGGATGCGCACGCCGTACCGCTCGCGCAGCGCCAGCGCCTCGTGGACCGGCTCGATCGCGCCGAGCCCGGTGGTACCGGTGGTGAGCACGACCGTGCCGACCCGTCCGCCGCGCAGTAGCTCCTCCAGCGCGTCGAGGTCCATGCGGCCGAGGTCGTCGGTGGGGACGGGGAAGCCCTCCATCCCCAGGACTCCGCACATCCGGCCGTGTGTGTAGTGGGCCTCGGTGCTGTAGGCGACACCCTTGCCGGGGTGCAGTTCGCGGGCCACGAAGAGGGCTTCGAGGTTGGCGATGGTGCCGCTGGTGGTCAGGTGCCCCAAGTGGGTGTCGTAGCCGAACATCCTGGCCAGCTGCTGGACGACCTCACGCTCCATCGCGGCGGTGGCCGGCCCGCCGTCCAGGGCGTGGTTGTTGGGGTTGATCAGCATCGCGGTCAGGTAGCCGACCACGGCAGCCGGGTGCGGCGGCTTGAGCATCTGCCCCGCGTAGCGGGGGTGGAAGAAGGGGTAGTTGTCCTTCAGCCGCTCGGTGAAGACACCGAACGCGGCGGCGAACCGGTCGTCCTCGACGGCCGACGCCGGGTGCGGGGCGAAGGGGCCGAAGGTCTTCGCCCACTCGGCGTTCGACGCGACCGCCGCGGCCAGCCACTTGTTCAGATCCATCTGGTCACTCCTGTGTGATCTCCGTGTTGACGTGGTCCGCGCTCAGCGCTTGGCGGGCGGATGCCGCGGAACTCGCAGTCGCCGCCCAGTGCGGAGGACAGCACTTCCTCGGACTCGGTGGCCTGGGCGCCGACGTCGGTGCGGATGGGGGTGGGGCCGGTGGCGATGTGGTTGGTGAGCCGGTTCAGCCACTTGCAGCCCTCGGGGCCGACGATGGCGCCCATGGGGAAGGTGAGTGATGAGGTCGGCTTGTCGAAGTAGGTCGGCGTGCCGGGCAGATCGATCCCGAACTCGTCCACGCGGCTGCGATGGTGGAGGTGGACGGCGATGATCTTGGATGGGACGACCGTCGGCAGGTCTGCGCCTCGTCGGTCTTGACGCGGCGGCCGTCCCCGGCGACCAGCTCGTCTCCATCCCCGTCCCCGTCCCCGTCGACACTGACCTGGACGGCGGCACCGTCCAGCAGCATGCGGCAGAGGAGCGCCTGCTGCTGAACGACGTTGTCATCGGTCACCCCTGCGAGGACAGCTGCTTGGGGCCCGCGGGTCATGTCCCCACCTCCAATTTATTTGGCCCCAAATAGACAGTCGGAGCATGGAGGGTGTCAAGGGCTTCCGGCGAAGTTATTTGGCACCAAACGCTTGATCTGGAGATCCCTCGCTCCGGCCATGGCGGTGGACTCCGGCGGTCCGGAGGGCGCCGCATCCGGCGATGGGTGCGGCGTCCGGAGACGGGCGAGCGGGGGTGTGGCCCCGAGGGTGTGATCACGGCCGCGCGCGACGGCCCGAGCGCCGCGGGGCCAGGTCCTCGTCGGCGAGCAGTTCCCGCCGCCGCTGCTCGCCGTGCTCCTCGAGCCGGCTGACAACGGCACGCAGGCTGTCGGCGAGCTGGAGGCACTGCTCGGGGCTCAGCGGGGCGGAGACGAACGCCTCCTCCGCGTTGAAGGCCGGGAACAGTTCCTCCATGAGTTTCTCCCCCTCGGGGGTCAGGGAGAGCAGGACCCGGCGACGGTCCTCGGGGTGGGGGGAGCGGGCCACGAGGCCGCGTGGCTCGAGAGTGCGCGCGATGCCGGTCAGTGTCCCCTTGGAGATGCCCGCCTCCTCGGCGACCGACCAGGTCTCGGCCTCGCCCCAGATCCACAGGACCCACAGCACGACGAAGCTGGTCCACGTCAGCTCGTGCGGACGCAGCACAGAGTTCTCCAGATGGCTGCGGACGGCCGCGGCGGCCCGGTGGATGTTGCTCACGGCGGCCATGGCCTCGCGCTGCAGCGTCAGGCCGCCCAGCCGCTGCTGTACGGCCTGCTCGGTCTCGGTGATGGATCGGCGGGGGCCGGGCACGGGCTCCTCCTCCGCGTCGGGGCGACGCGGGGGCCGCCGGCACGTTCGTTTGCGGCCAAATGTATCCCGCGGTCACTCGGCCCAGTGGCCTTCAGGCATGGGTGGGAGCGGGCCGTCCCGAGATCGGCTGGGTCCCCATCGACACGAACGACCCCGCCCTGATACCGCCCGGCCCCTGGATGCAGTGGCACTACGACCGCTGCGTCCCGCCGCCCGGCGCCGAGGAAATGGCCCGCAACGCCGTGTGCACGCAGGCGTTCCGGGTGGGGAACTCGCTCGGGGTCCAGTTCCACCCCGAGGTGATCCCGGCCGTCGTGCGGCGCTGAGTCGACTTCGGCGGGGCGGAGCAGTGCGCGCGGCTCGGCATCGATGCGGAAGAGCTGGTCGCACGCAGCCGCGCCATGGAGCCGACGGCACGGGAGAACGCATACCGCCTGGTCGACGCGTTCCTCGATGGCGTGCTCGTGTGAGCCCTGTACGCGCCCCCGCCCTGACGAGAAGACTGCGCTGGCAGGGTCGAGAGGTGGCCAGAACATGACCCCTCGCCTTCGCGTCATCTCTCAGGAAGGAAGGCTGCTGTGTTGTTGCGTCTGCCCACGTCGGTGTCCGATGCGCAGGCATGCTTGGCAGAAGGGGCGGTCCCCGTCGGCGGGGCGACACTCGTCTGGGCCGCCTGGCAGCGCGACGGTTTTCCCGAACTGGCCATGTCCTTGCGGGACTTGCCCGAGGCCAACGTGCTCGGGCGGGAGACCGTCGGTGGCGCAGTCGTCCTGCACCGGATGGACGAGCGGGTGCCGGACGTGCTGCGCCTGGCTGCCGCCTCGGTGGGCACCGGCGCAGTGCGGCGGACGGCGACCGTCGGTGGCAACCTCGTAGGCAGCGCGCTGCGCTGCCTGCTGCCTGCGGCCCTCGTGCTGGACGCCCGGGCAGTGGTGCTGGGGCCCGACGGAGTGCAGGAGACTGACCTGGCCGAGCTGGTGGCCAAGCGTCCCGTCCTGCTCAGTCTGCACTGGCGTGAGCCGATCGCCTCTGCGTACCGCAAACTGCCGGGCGAGGCGGGCGGTCCGCCGCCCCTCGTCGTCGCTTCGGCGGTGCACGCCGGCGACGTCGGCCACCGCTTGCGGATTGCCGTACGTGACGGCTATGAAGTGCTCAGCGCCGGCGTCTCGTGCGGTTCGGACGTCGACGAGACACTGCACGCGCTGAGTTCGACGGCGGTCGGTGACCTTTCACCCGCCGCCGAGGAAGCCGTGCACTCACAAGTCGCCGCGCTGTTGGGCGGTCCCGGCGCGAACTGATGCGGCATGAGGCCGCTGGGCTTCGTCTGCACCTCGCGGCTTGCCGCGTGCCTTGGCCGGCCCGCTCCCGCCGGTGGTCCCGGATGTCGTCATGACTTCGTCATGGCCTTCGTGGTCGGCCGATGCGGCGGAGGCTCGCCCGCCGTTGACGCCGCAACTCCGGGCCTCACCGCATCAACTGCCGTTGCCGGCGGCCAGAATCCGCTGCACTCTCTCGGCGTTGGTCGCGATGTGGTGACTCACCTCTCGCTGTGCGCGCTGCGCATCGCCGGTCCGAAGGGCTTCCATGAGCGGCTCATGCTCACCGACCACCTTGCCCGGGTTCTCGTACTCGCGCTCGTGGGCGGACAGCGCCATGAGGTAGAAGCGCAGTTCCCGGGTGAGCCCCGCGTAGAACGCGTTGATGCGACTACTGCCGAGGGCTGCCACGATCGCCGCGTGAAAAGCCAGGTCTGCGGCGACGATGTCAGCGCGTTCATGTGACGTGGTGGCCGCGCCCAAGTCGGCGTAGGCCGCCTCGACGGCCTCGAGCTGCTCGCTGGTGAGCGGTGCTGCCACCGCCGCCGTCTCCAAGCGCTTCCGGGCCGTGTAGAGCTCCTCGACCGTCTCAGGCGTCGGAGAGATGATCACGGCGCCGCGGTTCACCTCGAACCGCACCAGACCGCCGTGTTCCAGCAGACGGACGGCCTCACGGACAGTGTTCCGTGCGATGCCCAGTTCGGTGGCGATCGCGCTCTCGCGCAGGCGCTCACCAGGGCGAAAGGCGCCCGCGAGAATCCGCTCCGAAAGCCCGTCGGCCACCTGCTGGGCGGTCGTCGTCCTGCGGGCCACCAATCCGTCGAGTGCTGTCATGAGGGCATGGTACCGAGCTGCACCCCTAGCGCTCAACAGTAGAACTGTTCTACAGTTTGGCCCGCGGCGGCCTTCCGTTCACTCGAAAAGGATGCCCGGGACGGCCTCTCGGCAACGGTCACAGCGGCGCATGTGTCGTCTCCCGCTCAGGTGAACCCGCTGGGCGCCCCACACACGCACATACCGCGCATCGCACACGAACACAACGGCGCCACTCCCGCGCATGCGACCCCTCACTGAACGTCGCATCCGCGACCCACCGGCAACGACGCCGCAGAAAGGCTCAGACACGTGCAAACGACTCCCGAACTCGCCCCAGAGCTCACCCAGCCCGACGCGCCAAGAACTCTCAGACAGCGACACGTCCGGATGATCGCCCTCGGTGGCATCGTCGGAGCCAGCCTCTTCGTCGGCAGCGGAGCCGTCATCCACGCCGTGGGACCGGCCAGCATCCTCTCCTACGCTCTGGGCGGGCTCCTGGTCATCCTCGTCATGCGGATGCTGGGGGAAATGGCCACCGCCTCGCCTGCGCTCGGGTCGTTCATGGAATACGCCCGCGCATCGCTCGGCGGCTGGGCCGGCTACACGATCGGCTGGCTGTACTGGTACTTCTGGGTGGGCGTCGTGGCGTTCGAGGCGGTCGCCGGCGCCAAACTGCTCATGCTGTGGATCCCAGGCGTACCCCAATGGGTCTTCTCGCTGATCCTGATGACGCTGCTCACCGCCTCGAACCTCGTGTCCACGCGCTCGTTCGGTGAGACCGAGTTCTGGCTGGCATCCATCAAGATCGTCACGATCGTCGTCTTCCTCCTCGCCGGCACCCTCTTCGCTCTCGGGATCTGGCCCGGATCGAAGATGTCGGTCGGAAACGTCACCGCGGGCGGCTTCGCTCCCCACGGCGTGTCAGCGATCCTCCACGGCATCGTGATGGTGATCTTCGCCTACGTCGGCACGGAGATCGTGACCATCGCGGCGGCGGAGTCGGCGGATCCGGTGACATCGGTGGTCAAGGCGACCTCCTCCACGGTCTGGCGTGTGATCATCTTCTACGTCGGCTCGGTGACGCTGCTGGTGATGATCACCCCGTGGGACCGGATCCCGACCCAGACCAGCCCGTATGCGGCCGCCTTCGGCAAGATGGGCATTCCCGCCGCGAGCACCATCATCAGTGTGGTCGTCCTCACCTCGGTGCTGTCCGTCCTGAACTCCGGCCTGTACACAGCTTCGAGGATGCTGTTCGCGCTCCAGCGCAACAACTGGGCACCGAGATGGGTTGCCGACCGCAGCCGGAAGGGAACGCCCTGGAAGGCCATTCTGGCCTGTACGTCCGCCGGCTATGTGGCCGTCATCATGAGCTACGTTGCGCCGGACACCGTTTTCGACTTCATCATCAACTCAGCGGGCGCCGTGGGCCTGTTCGTCTACGCGATCATCGCCGGATCACAGCTGCGCATGCGGCGGCAGCTCGAGCGGGAGGCCCCCGAGCGGCTCAAGCTGCGCATGTGGGGCTATCCGTACCTCAGTTGGATCACCCTGGCCGGCATCCTGGTCGTAGTGAGCTCCATGCTGCTGGTTCCGGACGCCCGCTCGCAGCTCTATCTCAGCGTCCTCAGCCTGGCGGTCATCCTCCTCACCTACCTGATCGTGCACTACGTGCAGCGAACCGGTGCACGTCGCTGACGATCACCCGCAGCGGAAACCGTCTGCCTCACCGCCCACCGTGCGGCGCCCTCGCCGCGGTCCGACGCACGGCGGCGCCACGGCCGCAAACCTCTGGGCCGTTCCGAGCCGAGGAGCGTCGCAACACGGCTGTGGACCCCACGTCCCGACGAACTGATGGAGAAACGGGCATGACCCACCTACCCATGCCGCAACGGGTGGCTGTCGTCACGGGTGCGACCTCCGGGATAGGAGCCGAGGCTGCCCGGTGGCTCCACCAGGACGGTTTCGCTGTCCTCCTCACCGGCCGTTGCAGCGAACGAGGTGAGGCAGTGGCTCGCGAACTCGGCTCCGGCGCAGCCTGCTTCGTCCCGGCCGACCTCACCCGGGACGGAGAGCCCGACCGCCTGCTGGACTGTGCCCTCGACCGGTTCGGGAGGGTCGATGCGGTGGTGAACAACGCAGCAGCCGACCACACCGGAGAACTGCTGGACGTCCCGACCGAGGAGATCCGCGACACCTTCGAGATCAACACGTTCGCCGCGATCGCCGTTCTCCAGGCAGCGGGACGCGCCATGCGGCAGTCGGGCGGCAGCATCATCAACGTCACCTCCCGGCTGGCCACGGTCGGAGTCCCCACGATGAGCGTCTACAGCGCCAGCAAAGGTGCGATGAAGGCGCTGACAGCCGCGGCCGCAGTGGAACTCGCGCCGTACGACATCCGTGTCAACGCCGTGGCACCCGGCATGACCCGCACCCCGCTGTACGAGGCCTGGCTGCGCTCCCACAAGGATCCCGAAGCGCTCGCCCGCAGAGTGGCCGACGGCATTCCGCTCGGCCGGCCGGCCACCCCGCAGGACGTCGCAGCCGCCATCGCGTTCCTGGCCTCACCCGGCGCCGCCTACATCACCGGCATCACCCTTCCCGTCGACGGCGGTTACACCGCCCAGTGACTTGCACATACCCAGGGGAACAGTCATGTCCAACAAGAACCCATCCGTGCTGACCGGGCCCGCTCTCTGGAGCGCCCAGGCTCACCTCCCGTCCGTTCTAGGACGCCAACTGACGGTCGATCGCGCCGAAGGCAGCTATGTGTTCACCACCGAGGGGCGCCGTCTGTTCGACGGCACGGCCGGTCTGTGGCACGCGAACGTCGGTCACTCCCGCCCCGAGCTGGCCGAGGCCGCCTACGAGCAGATGCGGCGTCTGGAGACGTACCACATCTTCGGCCGCTACCTGAACGACCGCGCTGTGGAGCTGGCCGAGCGCCTGGCGGCCCTGTCGCCCGTCACGAACCCCAAGGTCATCCTCAACAGCGGCGGCTCCGACGCCATCGACGTCGCCTGCAAGCTCGCCCGGCGCCACTGGCAGCGCGAGGGCCGCACCACCAAAACCGTGATCCTCAGTCGCGAGTTCGCCTACCACGGCCTGCACGCCTACGGCACGAGCATCGCCGGCCTGGACTTCAACCGCGTCGGCTACGGCACCGATTCCCTCGTGCCGGAGACCGCCCGCGTCTCCACGTACGACATCGCCGCCGTCGAGCGGACCGTGCAGGAGATCGGCGCGGAGCGCATCGCGGCGATCGTGGCCGAACCCGTCCAGGGCACCGGCGGCGTCAACCCGCCCGTCCCCGGCTACCTGGAGGGCCTGCAGCGCATCTGCCGGGAGAACGACATCCTTCTGATCGTCGACGAGGTCATCACCGGTTTCGGCCGTACGGGCCACATGTTCGCCAGTGAGCGGTACGGCCTGCGACCCGACCTGATCACCTTTGCCAAGGGCGTCACGTCCGGATACGCACCGCTGGGCGGCGTGCTCGTCGCGCCCCACATCTGGGAGCCGTTCTACCGTGATTCCTCCGACACTCCCGTCTTCCGCCACGGTGCCACCTATGCCGGGCATGCCACCGCCTCCGCCGTCGCTCTGCGCAACCTCGACATCCTCGAAGAGGACAAGCTGCTTCCTCGAGTGAACGAGCTGGAGCAGCTGCTCGCCCGCGAACTGCACGGCCTCACGGCCCGGGCAGCGGTCGTCGAGACGCGTGTGGCCGGTTTCCTGGGCGGCATCACGCTCGCGGACGGCGTCAGCGCGGAAGCGGTCACCGACGAACTCGTCGAGCACGGTTTCATCACTCGTCCGC